>DATIGN010000169.1:0-4325 GCA_035454685.1 Burkholderiales bacterium
CGGCTCGATGTCGAGCTCCACCGCCTCTGCCGCGTCCTTCGCCTGCAGGTACGTCTCGGCCACCACGCACGCCACCGGGTCGCCCACGAAGCGCACCTTGTCCTGGGCGAGCGACTTGCGGACGGGCTTCCTCATCGCCGACCCGTCGCGCTGCTTGAAGTCCAGGTTGCACTTGTGCGGGCCGTACGCCGCCAGGTCCGCTGCCGTGTAGATGGCAAGCACACCGGGCATTCTCTTGGCCCTTTCCAGAGAAATCCCCCTGAGCAGGCCATGCGCGTGTGGGCTCCTCACGATATAGGCGTACGCCTGCCCGGGCTCGTTCAGGTCGTCTGTGTAGCGGCCTTCGCCGCGCAACAACAAAGGGTCCTCGATGCGCTGTACGCGCTCGCCGATTCCAGGTCGCATGGGCCGAATTATTGCAAACGCGCACCGCTTCCCAGAAATGCCTTGACCGCCCCCGGGAGCGGCCAGTATGGTGGCCGTGTTCCGGAAGCAGCCTGTGGCGCCGCCGCCTTGCCGGCGATCCTTCAGTCCCTCCCGCTACGCAGCAGCAATCCGCATCGCCCGCCTCGCCGCGGGTCCGCAGCTCGAGCAACGCGAACGGAGGCAGCATTGGAGTGGAGCACCATCGAAGGCGGCTGGGACGAATACAAGGTCGCCGCCAAGCGCGAGTGGAGCAAGCTCTCCGAGCAGCAGCTCCACGGCACGCGCGGCAACCGCGAGTACCTGTTGCGCCGCGTGCAGGAAGCCTATTCGCTGAGCAGGGAAGACGCCGAGCGCCAGATTTCCGAATTCCTCGCCAAGCAGGCGGAGAAGCGCGCGCGCAAAGTGGGCGCGCAGCCATGAACAAGCGCCCCGAGCTTTACCTGATCCACGCGGGAGAAGTGCCGAAGGAGCGAAAGCTCTACCGCCTGCGCGAAACCCGTCCGCACGAAGCTCCTGCGCAAGTCTGGCCGCCGGACGGTGAGTGGCGCGAGCTCGTGCGCCGGCTGACGAACAACCCGGTCAAGAGCGACTAGCACCAGGCAGTAAGATTCCGGCCTCGCCGGCGCGCGTACGGGGCGCATGGACAGGCTCGAGCGGTTCTACAAGATCGACCAGCTCCTGAAAGAGCGCAAAGTGGTCTCGTTCGCGCTCTTCAGGGAAAAGCTCGGCATGTCGCGCGCGAGCGTGAAGCGCGACCTCGAGTACATGAGGAGCCGCTTTAACGCGCCGATCGAGTACGACCGGCACCTCAACGGCTACCGCTTCGGAAGACCGCGCTCGGGCCCGCGCTACGAGCTGCCGGGCCTGTGGTTCAACGCCACGGAAATCTACGCGCTCCTCACGACGCTCCAGCTACTCTCGAATCTTCAGCCGGGGCTGCTCGACGGCCAGGTGAAGCCGGTGCTCGAGCGGCTGCGCTCGATCCTCGGCACGGGCGACCATTCATGGGAAGAGGTGGCGAAGCGCATGCGCATCTTCCTGCCCGAGCGGCGCGAGGGGAAGGCCGCGCACTTCAGCGTCATCGCGGCGGCGCTCCTCAAGCGATCGCGCCTGTGGATCCGGCACTACAACCGCAAGGACGACCGCGAAACCGAGCGCGAGGTCTCCCCGCAACGCCTCGTGCACTACCGCGACAACTGGTACCTGGATGCCTGGTGCCACCTGCGGAACGACCTGCGCAGCTTCGCAGTCGACGCCATCCTCGATGCCGTCCTCAAGGAAACTCCTGCCAAAGAAGTGCGCGAGGCGGAACTGGATGAATACCTGGGCAGCGGCTACGGCATCTTCGCCGGCCGCAATGTCGAGTGGGCGACGCTCAAGTTCACCCCCGAAGCGGCGCGCTGGGTGTCGGCGCAGAACTGGCACCCGAAGCAGCGCGTGCGCGTGGAAAGGGACGGCAGCTACATCCTCGAGCTGCCGTATTCCGAGGACCGCGAGCTCGTCATGGAGATCCTCAAGTACGGGGCGGACGTCGAAGTGCTTGCCCCGCCGCAACTGCGCAAGCGCGTTGCCGATTCGCTGAGGGGAGCGGCGCAGCGCTATGGCTGAGGCTCACTCCCTGAGCCACCGCCGGCGGCATCCTGCCGGCATGCTTCCCCTCGACCTGATCGTTGCCCTTGCTCCGCTCCTGGTGTGGCTCGCACTCTGCGTGCTCGACGATTCGGGGCAGTAGAGAGAAGACCCTCTCGAAGCTCGATCCTCTGGTTGCGCGTCGCATCGTGAGGAAGCTCGAGTCCATTGCCGCTCGCGATCCCCAGCCACCGAGGAGGTCAGACCCCGAATCTTGCGCCAGCAGGTTTGGAGGGTCTGACCGCTCAGCTCACGCTCGCAAGCGCGAGCACGAGCGTCAAGGGAGTGCCTGGCAGCGGCCGGAAGCCGTATTTGCGGTAGAACGCCGCCGCCCGAGAGTCCTTCGCATCGACGAAGAGGGCGTTCACGCCGACATGCTCGAGCACGAGCTGCGCGCGCTTGATGGCATCCATCAGCAATAGCTCGCCCAGGCCTTGACCCTGGACGGAGCGATCCACGGCCAGCCGGCCAAGCCGGATTCCAGGTACTCTGCGCGGCAGCTTCCTAGCGAGATCCTCGGGCAGTTCGTCGGCCATGACCTCGCACACCGTGAGCGCATAAAACCCGAGTATCCGCGAAGGCGCTTCTTCTGCGGTGGCTACGAAAGTCTTGGAGATGCCGCGCCGCTGGTGCTGCTGCGCCGTCTCGCGCAGCCAGGCATCAAGCTGCGCGCTTCCGCTCTCGAACGCGCGCCGCTCGTGGCGTCCAGTTAAAGGTTGAATGCTCAGCATCCAGCGTCCTCTTCTTGTATGCCCGGAACGCCTTGCGGAGCCTTGCGTTAGGCGCGGGCGGCTTCTCCAGCAAATTCAGCAAGAACGCCGCATCGACGCTGGTCAGATGGATCACCCTGTCGCGCTCGATTACGCGCCGTGCTTCGCTCAGCGCAGCCTGCACGACAAACTGATTCAAGGTCGCCCCCTGCAGCTCAGCCGCCTGCTCGAGGGTGTCCTGTACGTCCTGCGGCACCCGGGCCGTAATTCGGCCTCGTTCCTGGTTCGATTGGGTCATAAGCGTTTGGCAGTGGCTCGTGGGCTTGTTTGGCCGGTTGACAGTTTGGAGGTCTTGGCTTTAAGTCGTCTGGGTTAGGAGGTTTGAAGCTCCATACTAGCATTCTGGTGCCAAATTGTCACCAAGCTCCATATGCTGGAGTTAGCGCCGCCTGCAATGCGGGCTAATGCGTGGCCCAGCCGTCGAGCCCCGGCGACTTCGCCTTAGCCTTTACCCAGGTAGTCCCGCGCAGGCTCACGCTGTGAGCCACTACCCGGCGCATCATGGGGTCAGACCCCGATTTTCTTGGAGGCGCGCATGGCCCGCACCATCATCGTCGACGCCGAAGAAAAGGTGTTTTGTCCGAAGTGCAGCCATCGCTTCCCTCTCTCCGAAGGCATCTCGCGCCAGGCGATCGAGCGCCACGCGGGCGAGCTCGAGCGCTCGCTCGCCGAGCACAAGAAGAAGCTCGAGGCCCAGCTCGCGGCGGAGGCCAAGGCGCGGTTCGATATCCAGCTCAAGGCGCTGAACGAGGCCTTGAGCGCGAAGGAGGGCACGCTCGCCAAGTTCCGCGCCGAGGAGCTGGCGCTACGCAAGCAGGTCAGGGATTTCCAGGAAAGCATTCGCAACCAGGAGGTCGAGTACGCCCGCAAGCTCGACGCCGAGCGCAAGAAGATCGAAGAGCAGGCGCGCTCGGCCGTGGGCGAGGAAGTGTCCCGCCGCGAGGCGCAATGGAAGGCGCAGCTCGAGTCCGCGCAGCGCGAAGCGGCCGATCTCAAGCGCAAGCTCGAGCAGGGCTCGCAGCAGCTCCAGGGCGAGGCGCTCGAGCTCTCGCTCGAGGCGCTGCTGAAGAACGCCTTCCCGCTCGACGAGATCCTGCCCGTGCCGAAGGGCATGAACGGCGCCGACCTCATCCAGCGCGTGCGCTCACCCTCGGGCCTCGTCTGCGGCACCATCCTCTGGGAAGCGAAGCAGACCAAGGCCTGGCAGCCGGCGTGGCTTCGGAAGCTCAAGGACGAGCAGCATGAGCTCGGCGCCGAGTTCGCGGTCATCGTCACAGCAAGCATGCCGAAGGACCGCTCGGGCAACTGCGCCGAGCCCTTCCTCCGCGAATCCGACGTCTGGGTCGCCCGCTTCGACGCCGCCCGCCCGCTCGCGGAGCTGCTTCGCTCGGCGCTCGTCGAGCTGCACAAGCAGCGCCAGGCGAACGCCGGCAGGAGCGAGAAGATGGAGCTCCTCTACAACTACATCTGCAGCCCGCAGTTCGCGCAGCGCCTGAAGGC
>DATIGN010000170.1:0-20238 GCA_035454685.1 Burkholderiales bacterium
GCGGATTGCTAGTCAAAGAGCGCTAATCATATGGAGGATCGCCATGAATAGACTGATTGCGCTTTCGGTGGTAGCCGCTGCCGCGCTTGGAGCCTGTAGCACCCGCACCCCGCCCCAGCAGAGCGGGGCGAGCCAGCCCACACCGAAGGTGGTCAGCAACGTACATCCCTACACCGCAGGCCAGGGCACTGTGACGGCCGTCATGCCGTCGCCGACGAGCGCCGCGGCCGGCGGCACGGCTCCGATGCAGCGCCTGGAGATCAAGATGGACAACGGCACCGTGCAGTACGTGGACACCGCGAGCAACGAGTTCACCAAGGGCACGCGCGTCGTACTCACCCAGGACAAGCTCATCAGGAAGATGTGACCCGGTCGCGGATCAGAGCCTCGTAGATGGCCACCGACTGGCGGATGCGCTCTTGGCTCGCGTATTCGTCGGTCTGGAAACAACGTGCTGCTCGCGACTCCCACCGTACCTATCTTGGCGGAAAACTGGCGAGCATTCCCTCGACCGCCTTTTTCAGCTCCCCGGAGGATGCGTCGGTTCTGATGGCCCCACGCGCCCTCCCCTGCCAGACCAGCTCCTTGTCGTCGGCGCGCGCGAGGTTTAGCGTCAGCACGCGAAGATCGGAACCACCACCGTAGTAATAGGAGTCAGGCTCGTAGCCTACCCATGCAAGCAGAGCAGGCTTGTCCGCCGTAAGACTCAGACCTTTTGCCTGGAAGTCACGATCGGCAAGAAACCGCACGTTCGCTTCCACGAGCGCATTGTGTCCGTAGGGCCTTGATTTGACCCACGCGTACGTTTTCGGGCCCGAGAAAGAGAAGCTCGGGTCATAGGAATACGTGATGCTTGTGTCGGCGGTCGTGGTACAGCCGCTCGCGGCTGCAACTAGCAGGAGCATCGCCGTCATCGCACTGTAACGCAGGCTGGATGTCATGAATGGCTCCGTGTATCGGCTATAAGCAAACCGAGTCTCGTTCAAAAGAAGGCGGGTCTCCTTCATTACCGCGATGGCTTGTTGATACGGATCAATAACGACCCGGCGAGTGCGATGACCAGGACACCGCGTGGAGGATCCTGTGCGGCTTCCAGTTCAGCAAGTTTTTCGCGCTCGAGCTCGTAGCGGTCGCATCCTTGCACCTTACCGAAAGGTTCTCCGTCTACCGGCAAGGTCGGCGCCTATCAGGGCACTCTTAAAGGCGCCGGCCTGATCGAAAACCGACCTCGACGTGCTGAGCATCGGCCTCATCTCGAGGAAAGCCGGACTCCTACACCTGCCGCCGAGACCGGCCGCTCCAGCGATATTCTTGACTGTGACGATCAGGCCGTGATAATGGTGGGCGCTCTCGAAGGGGGAGCGGGAGATGAAAAAGTACGCCGCCGAGTTCCTCGGAACGTTCTTCCTGGTGCTCACGGTTGGTTCCACCGGCATTGCCGCAGGGCCCGATGTCATACCGGCACTGGCGATCGGATCCGCTTTGATGGTGATGATCTACGCTGGTGGGCACGTCTCCGGCGCGCATTACAATCCGGCGGTCACCGTCGCTGTTTTTCTTCGCGGTCGTTGCGCGGCTGCAGACGTTGTCCCCTATTGGATCGCGCAGCTCGCGGGCGCGGCTGCGGCGGCGGCCATCCTCTTGGCGTTCAAGACCGCGAAAGCGATCACGCTCGACGCCAACGTTCCCGCCGCGTTCGCGTCAGAATTTCTCTTCACCTTCGCGCTCGCCTACGTCGTGCTCAACGTGGCCACGGCCAAGGCCACTGCTGGGAACTCCTACTTCGGACTTGCCATCGGGTTCACCGTCCTCGCCGGCGCGTTCTCTGTCGGACATGTCTCCGGCGGCGCGTTCAATCCGGCCGTCGCCATTGGCGCCATGATCATGGGAATGTTGCCGTGGGCAAAACTGTGGCTCTACCTCGTCGCGCAACTCCTCGGCGCCGGAGCCGCGGCATTGGTGTTCAAGGCGATGAATCCGCAGGATCGATAAAATACACGACATCTTCGCAGGCAGATCGCCACGTCCTGCGGTCCCGGCGGTTCTCCGCGCCGCCATTGAACGCAAGCGAGTTGGGATAGTTGCCATCTCCTCGCCGCTGCGCGTGTCCTGATAGTAGCGAGCGGTCTGCAACCTTCGCCGTAGCAATTGCTGGGGGTCTAGAGCTGGTGTTGCATTTGGTATTGCCGCATTGACCTAACCAAATGTACGCGTGCATAAACTACTTCCTGCCGGTGCAGACGAATAGGATCGAGCGCGTTTCTTTCATATCATCGACATTATGACTTCCTGCGCCGACGTCCTCGCCGGCCGCGCGCACGCCGAGGACGCCGTGGTCCTCAAGGGCTGGGTCCGCACCCGTCGCGATTCCAAGGCCGGTTTCTCGTTCATCCACCTTTCGGACGGCTCTTCCTTCCATCCGGTGCAAGTGGTCGTGCCCAAAGACCTGCCGAACTACGAGAGCGACGTGCTGCGTCTCACGTCCGGCTGCGCGATCGAGGCAACCGGAAAGATCGTACCCTCGCCCGCCAAGGGCCAGCCCTTCGAGATGCAGGCCTCCGCGATCCGCGTGGTCGGGTGGGTGGACGACCCGGACTCCTATCCGATCCAGCCCAAGCCGCACACGTTCGAGTTTCTGCGCGAAGTGGCTCACCTCAGGCCGCGGACCAACGTCATTGCGGCCGTGACGCGCGTGCGCCACACGCTCGCTCAGGCGATCCACCGCTTCTTCCACGAGCGCGGCTTCTTCTGGGTGAATACGCCGATCATCACTGCAGCGGATGCCGAAGGCGCCGGCGCGCTGTTCCGTGTTTCAACGCTCGACCTTGCGAACCTTCCCCGCGAAGGAAACCGGATCGATTTCTCCAAGGACTTCTTCGGCCGCGAGACCTTCCTCACCGTCTCCGGCCAGCTAAATGTCGAGGCTTACTGCCTCGCGCTTTCCAAGGTCTACACCTTCGGTCCTACGTTCCGCGCCGAGAACTCGAACACCAGCCGCCACCTCGCCGAGTTCTGGATGATCGAGCCCGAGATCGCGTTCGCGGACCTGTCCGACAACGCGGACCTCGCGGAGTCTCTTTTGAAATCGGTCTTCAGGACGCTTCTTTCAGAAAGAAAAGAAGATATGACCTTCTTCGACGAGCGCGTCGAAAAGGGCATCGTGGCGAAGCTGCAGGGCATCGTGGAGTCGGAGTTCGTCCGCATGGACTACGGCGAGGCGATTTCAATCCTCGAGCGATCGAAGGAGAAGTTCGAGTTCCCGGTCAAGTGGGGCGTGGATCTGCAATCCGAGCACGAGCGCTTCCTTACCGAGAAGCACGCGAAGAAGCCGGTCATCGTGATGAACTACCCGAAAGGCATCAAGGCGTTCTACATGCGCCTGAACGACGACGGCAGGACCGTCGCCGCGATGGACGTGCTCGCGCCGGGGATCGGCGAAATCATCGGCGGCAGCCAGCGCGAGGAGCGGCTCGACCGGCTCGACGAGCGCATGGCGGAAGTGGGAATAGACAAGGACAACCTGGGCTGGTATCGCGACCTTCGCCGTTACGGCACCGTGCCCCACTGCGGGTTCGGCCTCGGCTTCGAGCGCACGGTCGCCTACGCCACCGGCCTCACAAACGTGCGCGACGCGATTCCGTTCCCGAGGACGCCCGGGAACGCGAGGTACTAAAGCCACGCGTCGTCTTCGAGGGCCTCAAGCCGGGAATCCGGTTTACCGGTAGAACACGTGCCGCCCAATGCGGGAAACGCGCTGCCTCTCCTTAGACCAGTCGGGCTTCACGTAAGTGGCGTGGAAGTGCAGCACACCGGGCATTTTGGCCGGGCGGCGCTGGTAGTACACCTCCTCGGCGATCCGTTGCGCACGCTGCCACGGCTCCCCCGCGGGCGGATCAAGCGGGCCGAGCGAGGTCCAGGAAAACGCGTCTTTCTGGTACACGACCTCGCAGACCGTGCTCGGATAGCGAGGGTGCGCCTTCCGGTTCATGGTGACTTCGGCCACTGCGTACTGTCCGGTGAGGGATTCGCCGCGCGCCTCGTAGTACACGTTGCGCGCCAGGCAGTCGACGCTGCGAGCGTGGAAGTCGCGCACGCGCGCGCCCTGCGCATCGCGCTCCGCGTGCACCAGGGTCAGCGCGAGTGCAAGCGACCCAGCGATGAGCGCCAGGAACAGCGCAAAGGCGAGCGCGCCCTTGTCGGTCCGGTACCACAGCAGGCGCAGTTTCCACAGCATGGCGACACTCTGCCCGCAGGGCGCCTGCGGGCGAAGGTCAAATTGCCGCGGCCTCGATACCGAAAACCCTTTTTTTCAGTTCCGCTAGGCGGTCCCGCGCTGCGGCAGCCTGCTCGAACTCGAGGTTCTTGGCATGCTGCAGCATCTTCTTCTCGAGCAGCTTGATCTCGCGCGCGATCTGCTTCTCCGACATGGCCTCGTAGCGCGCCTCGTCCTGGGCGGCCCGGGCCTCGGTCGCGTCGTATACGCCGTCGATCAGGTCCTTGATGCGCTTCACCACGCCCTTCGGCGTAATGCGGTGGCGCTCGTTGTACGCGCGCTGCTTGCGCCGGCGCCGCTCGGTTTCCGCCAATGCTTTCTGGATCGACTCGGTGACCCGGTCCGCGTACAGGATTGCCGTGCCGTTGATGTGGCGCGCGGCACGGCCGATGGTCTGGATGAGCGAGCGCTCCGAGCGCAGGAAGCCCTCCTTGTCGGCATCCAGGATCGCGACCAGCGACACTTCCGGCAGGTCGAGGCCCTCGCGCAGCAGGTTGATGCCGACCAGCACGTCGAACTCGCCCAGGCGCAGGTCGCGGATGATTTCCACCCGCTCCACCGTTTCCACCTCCGAGTGCAGGTAGCGCACCTTCACCCCGTGCTCGGCGAGGTATTCGGTCAGCTCCTCGGCCATGCGCTTCGTCAGAGTCGTCACGAGGACGCGCTCGGATCGTTGGGTTCTTTCTCCTATTTCGGACAATAAATCGTCGACCTGCGTCGACGCCGGCCGCACGATCACCTCGGGGTCGATCAACCCGGTCGGCCGGACCACCTGCTCGACGATCGCGGTGCCTGACTTTTCGCGCTCGTATTCCGCCGGCGTGGCCGACACGAAGATCGTCTGGCGCACCACGTTCTCGAACTCGTCGAAGCGCAGGGGCCGGTTGTCGAGCGCCGACGGCAGCCGGAACCCGTACTCGACGAGGTTTTCCTTGCGCGAGCGGTCGCCACGGTACATCCCGCCGAGCTGCGGGATCGTGACGTGGCTCTCATCGACGATCATGAGCGCGTCCTGCGGCAGGTAGTCGATGAGCGTGGGCGGCGGCTCGCCGGGCCGGCGGCCCGACAGGTGACGCGAGTAGTTTTCGATTCCCTTGCAGAACCCGAGCTCGGCCAGCATCTCGAGGTCAAATCGCGTGCGCTGCTCGATGCGCTGCGCTTCCACCAGGCGCCCGGCCTTCTGGAAGAACTCGATGCGGTCGCGGAGCTCCTCCTTGATCGCCTCGATCGCTCGCAGCGTGGTGTCGCGCGGCGTCACGTAATGGCTTGACGGGTACACCGTAAAGCGCGCCATCGGGTGATGAACCCGGCCGGTGAGCGGATCGAACACCTCGAGCTTCTCGATCTCGTCGTCGAACAGCGAGATCCTGATCGCCTGCTCGGCGTGTTCGGCTGGGAATACGTCGATCACGTCGCCGCGTACACGGAAGGTGCCGCGCCGGAAATCGAGCTCGCTCCGCTGGTACTGCATCGCCACCAGCCGCGCCAGAACGTCGCGTTGCGACACCCTCTCTCCGTGCCGGAGGTGAAGGATCATGCCGTGGTACTCCGACGGGTCGCCGATGCCGTAGATCGCTGACACCGTCGCCACGATCACTACGTCGCGCCGCTCGAGGAGCGACTTCGTCGCCGACAGCCGCATTTGCTCGATGTGCTCGTTGATCGACGAGTCCTTCTCGATATAGAGGTCGCGCGCCGGGACATACGCTTCCGGCTGGTAGTAGTCGTAGTACGAAACGAAGTACTCCACCGCGTTTTCCGGGAAGAACTCCCGGAACTCGGCATAAAGCTGCGCGGCGAGCGTCTTGTTCGGGGCGAGCACCAGCGCCGGCCGGCCGAGGCGCGCGATCACGTTCGCCATGGTGTAGGTCTTTCCCGAGCCCGTGACCCCGAGGAGCGTCTGGAAGGAAAGCCCGTCCTCGATACCCTCGAGGAGCTTCGCGATCGCCTCCGGCTGATCGCCGGACGGCGGAAAAAGCTCTTCTAGCTTGAATGCCACAGGTAGAATGCGCGTGCGAAACCCACCATTTTAGTCCAATGAACGCGCCGCACTCTCCCTCTCCTCTCGCCTCGGTGCCGATGGCGCCGGCCGATCCGATCCTCGGCGTCACCGAAGCTTTCGTCGCCGACAAGAACCCGTCGAAGGTCAACCTCGGCGTCGGCGTGTACACCGACGACAACGGCAAAATCCCGCTCCTCGAGTGCGTGAGGCGGGCCGAGGAGCTGCGGATGAGAACCTCGCCGCACCGCGGCTACCTGCCCATCGACGGCCTGGCGGCGTACGACATCGCCGTGCAACGGCTGGTTTTCAGCAAGGATTCGAAGGAGATCGTCACCGTGCAGGCGCTCGGCGGAACCGGCGGGCTGAAGATCGGCGCCGACTTCCTCAAGCAGATCAACCCGGGCGCGCAGGTCTGGATCAGCGAGCCGAGCTGGGAGAACCACCGCCAGCTTTTCGAAGCGGCCGGGTTCACGGTGAACAGCTACCCCTATTACGAGACGAAGACTCGCGGCCTCGACTTCGCCGGCATGGAGCGCGGCCTCAACGCCATCCCCGCCGGCTCCATCGTGGTACTGCACGCCTGCTGCCACAACCCGACCGGCGTGGACCTTAGCAAGGACCAGTGGGGCACAGCGCTGGAAATCGTGCGCTCGCGGGGCCTCATCGCCTTCCTCGACCTCGCCTACCAGGGATTCGCGGAAGGCGTCGAGGAAGACGCCTATGCGGCCCGGCTCTTCGCCGGCGCGATGACTCCGGTCTTCCTCTCGAGCTCCTTCTCCAAGTCCGTGTCGCTCTACGGCGAGCGCGTCGGCGCGCTGAGCGTCGTGACCGCAAGCGCCGACGAAGCAAAGCGTGTGCTGTCGAACCTCAAGCGCGTCGTGCGCACCAACTACTCCAACCCGCCCACGCACGGCAGCCAGGTCGTCGCCACCATCCTGGGCACTCCCGAGCTGCGAGCCTTGTGGGAGCGCGAAGTGGGCGAGATGCGCGACCGGATCAAAGCCATGCGCAAAGCGCTCGTGGAAGGCATCCACAAGCGCGTTCCCGGCTCGAACTTCAGCTTCGTGCTCAAGCAGCGCGGCATGTTCTCCTACTCCGGGCTGACGACAGACCAGGTCGCCCGCCTGCGCAACGAATACTCGATCTACACCATCGACACCGGGCGCATCTGCGTCGCCGCGCTCACGACAAAGAACGTCGACTACGTGGCCGACGCGATCGCGAAGGTCATCGGCTAGGAATTTCAACCTCGTTTTGCTGTCGGCATGGCAAGAGGTTCTGCCATGCATCACACGATGCAGCCCACATTCCCTTCTGGCGCTGGTACTCGGCGCTTGCGCGGACGAAACGCCCGACCAGCAGATGATGCAGAACGAAGAGACCGCCGCCTCGCCCGACCAACGCGCTCCACAGGAAGCGCGAAGACAACGCACTCTTGGCGAGAGCGAGTCCGGCCGCATCAACCAGGGCCCTCTGCGGTAGAATCGCGCCTCCTCCCGGATCCCCGATAGCTCAGTTGGTAGAGCGACGGACTGTTAATCCGCAGGTCCCAGGTTCGAGCCCTGGTCGGGGAGCCAGATAATCAATAACTTATATGAACTCTGCGGTTTCCGCAGGCCGCGGTCCGACTTTCGCACTAGCGTTGCAGTGAAGCTCGCGGCTGTAGCGATGAAGCTATGGAACGAATCGAAGCGCGAGGCCGCGCTAGAGCGCGGCCGAAGTGAAAAGCCCCGCCGAAGCGGGGCTCGTTTTACTTCGACTGAACGATCTTGACGTTCACCACGGGGTTCATCGCCGCGGTCGGACTGGCAACCCCCACGCAAGTACTACTTTCGGCCTTCCCGCGCTCAGGGGCCGGTCAACCTGCTCCCGCTCCTTCCGCCCAAGTTCGGTGCTCGTCGAACTGGCCCACGGGTTGGTTTCGGCCGCGCGCGCCTGTGCACGGCAGCGTTGGATCATCTGCGGGAACGGCACATTGGTCACCGCCGAGGCGACGAGAGCGCGCTTGGCAACGCTCAGCTCAGCGAGAAACAGCAGCTCCTGAGCAGCCTCCCAGGGCAGTCCCGCCCGATTGCCGTCGCGCGAATCCATCATGAGTCGGTTGATGTAGTCGTCGCACTCGGGCTGACCCCACATCAGGCACACCTTGTTCATCACGTGCGGCAGGCGCTCGAGCCCGCAGGCATCGGACCGCAGCGCTGGAGAAGTTCGTGTGTTCGAGGAACCCATGAAGGAACTCATAAAGTGGCTCGTGTCGTAAACTCGTTGTGCCCCATGCTGCCGCAATTCGCCGCGGCGGTGTGTCAGCGTCTGTTGGAAAGAGGGACAACGTCACCGCTGGCGCTCGCTGCCGAAGTCATTGCTGGCCGCCGCGTTGAAGCGCTTGTGCAGCATTCCGCATAATGCATCTCCCGAACATGGATGACCTTGAAGGCGCTGGCGAGAGAGTGGGCGCGCCGCAATGACCTGGAAGTCGATTTCGAAAAGCGAAGCATAAGAATCGGCGGCATTCACTATGACGTGATTCATGTGCGCTTCGGGGCTCTTGCTCTACATCAATTTCGGGACGCTTTCGCGCGGCGGTGCCGGCGCCGCTGGTACTACGGCTGGGAGAGAGTTCTGATCAATTGACACGGATTTCCGGCTGCGAACACACCCGCCGGGATATCGCGCGGGACAACGCTTCCGGCGCCAATGACTGCTCGCGAGCCGCTACGCACGCCGGCCATATTATGAGCGCGCCGCCGCCGACCCAGACGTCCGCCCCGATTTCCAGCGGCTTTCCGAATTCGCGTTGCCTGCGCGCCGCGGCATCGAAAGGTGCAGCCATACGCTGTCGCCGTCCGCGCCGAAGAGATCATGCAGGATGCGGCGTCGCTCGGTCTGCGCGCATTCGCCTGCGGCCTTGAGCGCCCCGCATGACTCCCGTGCCCTCTCGCGCTCGGCCACCAGCTCGGGATCGAGCGGGTCGCAAAGCTCGCCGGCCAGCATCTTTCGCGCTCAGTGCGCATCGCGACATTCGACGCCGTCGTTCATAGCAGCCCTGGATTCGCCTGCCAGACGGCCCACGTCAGCACCGTGGCGAAGCTCACCCACGCGAGATAGGGAGCCAGCAGCAGCGCCGCCACCCGGCTGACCGGCCAGAACGAGATCATCGTGGCGGCGACAAGCGCGAGCAGGAGCACCACATCGGCGAAGGCGGCGCCGCCCAGGCGCCAGGCGAAGAAAAGCCACGACCACAGGGCGTTGACGGCCAGCTGCGCGAGGAACAGGATCGGCGGCGTCGACCTGAGCGATTGACCGGGCTGCCGCCATACCAGCCAGGCGGCGAACGCCATGAGCAGGTAGAGCACGGTCCACACCGGCCCGAACCAGGAGCCCGGCGGCGCCCAGGACGGACGCCTCAGCTGCGCGTAAAAGGACTCGGCGTCGCTCGAAGCGAACGCGCCAAGCGCCGCGACGGCGAAGGTCACGGCAAGCCAGGCGAGCAATCCCCACGCCTGGGTCGCCAATGACGGGACGCACTTCCCCCGCTCTTTCATCGGCGTCATTGTGCCAAGCTGAGAGCTGGTCAAAGAATAGGAAATTCCTTCGCGTGCGTGACCCGCCCCTGCCGGGGCGCAGGCCGCGCGTCAGGCCACCGTTGCCGCGCTGGTCGCTTTTCCCGAGAACGACCCGGAGACGCGCCAGGGGCGCGCGCAACTCGGGGTGAATACCGCACCTCCGGGCTGTACGGTGGTTCCCTATCCGGTGTGCCCCGGACAGCCTATCTTGTCTCCCGTATGAAAGCCGATGTGGTGGTCCAGGCTCTAGCGACGATCGATGAAATAAGAGCACTGCTTCAAGCGGCTCAGTTCGCCGTGCGCAGGTTTGAGCAGCTGGCCTCACAAGGGCCGCTAGATAGGCTGTCCGACCAGATCGATAGCGTGAAAGTCGCCGCAGACAGGGTACGAGCTCAACTTTTGAGACGGTAGCGCTCCGCAAGAGGCTATGCCTTGGCACTTTTTTTGCGTTGACACTTTGAGCCGCGCGTAGCGCAGTCTTCTGCACGGAGTTGTCAGCCAAAGCAGTTCTGCATTAACGCAGGAGGAGGAGGAAGCGGTGCTTCAAGATATTCACAAGCGCGCATTACGGCGCGCGGCGGAGATTGCTGGCGGTAACGACGAGCTTAGGGTTTACCTCGGCGTCTCGGAAGTGGAGTTTGCAAGCTGGGTCGGCAAGCATGACCTGCCGCGAGACATTTTTCTGCGTCTCGTCGACATCATCACTAGGGAACCAAGGGCCAATGTCCGCGCCACCGGGTCGCCGCGCAAGGCGCCGGCCGGCAAGTGAAAAGCTGTGAATAGGTTGTTGACAAGCTGTTAGCAACGCTGGCGTGGTGGTTCCTACGCCCTGTGCTCGCCGTTGGTTTACGGATTCAACCTACCGAGAAGTCCTCCTTTAGCCCCCCTTTCTGGGCGGCACATGCCCGAGGCCACGCTCGGGGAGTTCATGCACGTCTATTAAGGACGCCGTGAAAATTGAAGGCTCGGCGGAGATACGGAAGCCGGTGGGATCGATGAGCGCCTTTCAACAATCGCCCAAGGGATCTGGGACGAGAGGATGATCTACGCCGTGAGCCACGTACAAATAAGTTTCGAGCTGCGCCGCATCGAGTTCTGCGGTCTCGGGAATCTTCGACGTTATCTACCTAGTGATGAAGACGCGCGAACAGTAGGTCGGTTACTTCTGTGCCCGGTGTTCAAGCGCGCCCTTCGCTGCTCGCCATTCCCAGGGCGGAATCGGGGTGGCGTCGGCCCATGAGCCGAGGCGGCGGATCGTGTGGCAGCAGCCGAAATAGCGGCCCGATGTAACCAACTGGGTTACCCTTTGGCACCCGGGCGGGTGTAGCATGAAGCTGTGCGTGCAGCGGCCGTAGCACTGCTTCTCCCGCTCGCGGTAGTCGTCAGCGACTCCGCGCTTGCGCGCAAAGGCGGCGGCCATGTCAACGGCGGCGCTGTCAAATTCAGCGGCGGCGGTGGCGGCGGCAAGGTCCACGGCGGGCATGTCAGCCGCGGCCATGGCCACTTCAACGGCCACCACCACCATGGAGCGGCATTTGTTGGCTTCGGTGTCGGCTTTGCCTATCCGTGGTCCTGGTACTACCCGCCGCCCTACTACTATCCCGGTTACTATTACCCATACCCTGCGCAGCCGGTCACCTATGTCGAGCAAGGCGCGGCTCCCGCTCCAGCCGAGCCAGCCGGCTGGTGGTACTACTGCGAAGCCTCGAGGACCTACTACCCCTACGTGAAAGGGTGTCCTAGTGGCTGGCAGCGCGTGCCGGCGCTGCCGCCCCCTCCGAACTGAAGCATTGCGAATTGCGACCGTCGCAGCCGCAGGGAATCAAGGTGGAGTTTGAGCTTCGCCGCGAGTGCGGCCTTGATGTTATTTACGTCTTGATGTTGGCGCGCTGAAACAAAAACCCCGCCCAAGCGGGGCTCGTACTACGCAGTAACGAGAACGAGTGTATATGCCTGGGGCTCTCGAGCCGCAATGGTCATACGCCCACTCACGAACGCAAAGGCACGCAGCAAGGGTTCAAAATCGGCGCGGTGCAGCATGACGTGATTTATGTACTCTTCGCGGCGACCTGATTGAGGCATTCACTAGCGACCGTGACCCTTCTCACCGCATGCCCGGCTGTTCCTCTGTACGGTGAATGTGGGAGGTATAGCTCCAATGGATGAATATAGGCTGCACCGACATCCGCACGCGCTGGCAGGGAATCGTTTTAGCCGTCTCAGTTTCTCCGAGGTAGTTGCCGCCGTCGCCGCCGTTCTTATCGTCGTCTACTTTCTGCGCTGAAGTACATACCAAGCGGTAAACGACCCCGGCGCGCTACGTGCGACGGACCGCCGCGGCGTTCTGCTCAGTTTTGCACCGAATTCGCTGCCAAATTCGCTTCAGTCAGCGAATCGTACGGCGAGCGGCGAGCCTGGACTGATAGTTATGGCTAGGGTCCTGCCGTCGCCAGTGTCGAGCAGCAGCTGGAAAGTCGCTCCGTCCTCTGCGTACAGTAGCGTCTCGGTTGCCACAATCGCGCAGGGCGCACGCAGATTGGCGGTGCGCGTACTCGAGCAGCTCGTACAGCGCGATTCGTCTCCCGCAAATCAAGCGGGACTCTCTTCTCCTACTATCGCGGGCGGATCAAAAGGGACCCGGTGCGCAGATGCGGCGTGTACCGTGCTTTAGGGGAAGGAGGTTGCGGCGCTTCCACGCTCGGGTCCCAGAATGCCAAGCATACTGAAGGCAACTCTGCTGTCTGTGCGCTACCCGACTCAACAGCCTGAATCACCAGCCCGACGACACGGTTTGTAGCGATACCTTTACAGGGCAGATATGGTCGCAGCATGACGTGATCTCTGTGCGCTTCGCGCTGCCAATCTGCTGCGCTGCTTAATCGGCGGCGTCGCTGCCACAAGCACTAACCAGGTCGGGCGATATGCCCTCACGGTCGACGATCGATCACAACGGTATGTTCGTTGCTGCGTTCTGCGCGGAAGGAGCTATATCAAATCATCCGATCCGTTGCGAGATAACCACATGCGCGCTGGCGGCAGACTTTTCCTTCGGGCAAATTGAGTCCTTCATGACGGGCGACGGCATCCATTGCGAGATTCTCAGACGGGCAGCCGAAGCGGTAGGCGGTGAAGCTAGGCTTGCACAGCACCTCGACGTAGGAACCGATCGCTTGCGGGAGTGGATCCAAGGCAAAGAAAACGCGCGCGGGGGTCTGTATTTGATCGCGCTAGACATTCTCTCGCGCAGCCGCAGCGCGCCTGAGCAAAAAAAAGCCCCGCAAGGGTCCAGTCTTGCGGGGCTTTGATCTCCGAGCGCTGGGGGACGCTCAGAGAAGCGGAAATTTAAGAGACCTTTGAGTGGCGCACGGATGCCGTCAGTCCGGAAGAAATGAACTTCTCTATTGTTCTCGGCGGCTGTAGCGGGCAAAAGAAGGCGCTTCAAAGTTTATCGCCGGCAAGCGGGCCACGGCATCGGCAAGATTGAGGGTGCCGGGCGCATGCCTACGCCAGCTTTTTCCGGCGAGGCAGCAACGTCTTTGATCTCTGGCGGCAGGTTGCCGGATGTTTTTCATTTCAACTCGTCGGATCCCAAGGCTCTGGAACGGGACGCCGTAGGGATTCGTACCAGACGGTGTAGGGATTGGCACGAGGGGGTGTCGGTCAGAGAATTATTGTGGCCTTGTGGAAGGCCGAGTAGCATCACGCCATGGTGGATCCGATCGAGGCCTTGGTTTATGTCGCCATCGTCGCGCTCGGTATCATCCTAGCGCTGCTCCCACGAAGTTTCATGCTTCCGAGCTTGCTGATCGGGCTTCTCTTGCTCGTCGTTGGCTTGCTCAACGAATTTGGCATGACGCCGGTCATCGATGCGCACCTGAACGTAAGCGTCGAGAACCCGAAGGCGCTATTTGTGCTGATCGGGATAGTGGCGACCTATGCTGCGTTGGCAGGGGCCTATTTCCTCTGGAAGAGAAAGAGCTCCAAAGAACGAGAAAGCAGCGATATACCGCCCCACGTGCTGGAAGAGTGAACGGCGCGCGCTGACCAGCAGGGCGATGGCCGGAAGGTAATCGGCGCCCTTTGCCTAATGCGCGTAGTCGACCGTTGAATGACTTGACTACGCGTTGTCCGTCGGCTTGCCAGGCCGCGCGAAGTCAATCCTGACCTTGGTACGCCCAGACATCGAGCGCTCGGCCGACGAATGCCAAGCATCCCTTGGTGAAGACATCCACCACCGTCAGAGCTCTGAAGCGCGCTCCGCTCACGAGCCGGTCCGCGACGAAATCCATGCTCCAGGCCTCTTAGCGCGTGCACGCGCCGGTATCCGTAGCGCACGTGTGTCTGCGCAATCTCGCCCTTCAGCAGTCCGCATAGCTCAACGAGGCGTCAAGAACTGCTACGACGCGCGATGCGTCTGCACGCCGCGGTCGTAGAGCTGGCCCGGATGTGCGTCGGCGAGCGCGGCGGCACGCCCGCTCTTGTCGACGGAGGTGAGGAGTGCGTCAGGTCGGCGCCGATGTCCACCGGCGTCATGCGGCGCGCAGTATACTCGCGCGCCATGATCGCGCGCGACGCCGAGCTCGCAGTCGAGACCGTCGAGAACGATCCGGTGCCGACGCGCGTTCGCGCGTCGGGCGAGTGGACCTTCGCGGGCCTGAAGACCCGGCGCGAAGAGATCCTGCGTACGCTCGATGACCTACGACGCATCCCGCCGAGCCGCATCGCCTGGGACCTGACCCCGATTGCCGATCTCGATGACACCGGCGCGCTGTGGCTCGCGCGCGCGATGCGCGGCGTCGTCCAGTTGGAAGCCTCCGTCCAGCAGCGCGAAATCCTGGATCGCGTCGCCCAGGGCTCGCGCGTGCGGATCGCAATGGAGCAGCCGATCGATCCGTATGCGCCGGTCGTGGGGATCGGCGAAGCGGCGCTGCACTTCGGCGCGCATCTGCGCGATGCGACCGCGCTGCTGGGGCGCGTCGTGCTCGACGCGGGCGCGCTCGCGCGGCGGCCGCGCGACACGCCGTTGCGCGAACTGTCGGCGAGCCTCTATCGCGCGGGCGTCGCTGCGCTGCCGGTGACCACGCTGGTCGGATTCCTGGTCGGAATCGTGCTCACATACCTTTCCGCGCTGCAGCTCAAGCGCTACGGCGCCGATCTGCTGGTCATCAACATCGTCGGCGTCGGCGTAGTGCGCGAGCTCGGGCCGATGCTCGCGTCGATCATCGCCGCGGGGCGCTCGGGCTCGGCGATGACCGCGCAGCTCGGCGTGATGCGCGTGACCGAGGAGATCGAGGCGCTGCAGGTGATGGGCGTCTCGATCATCACGCGGCTGGTGCTGCCGAAGGTGATCGCGCTCGCGCTCGCGCTGCCGCTCGTTGCCTTCTGCACCGACCTTGCGGCGCTCGCCGGCGCGCTGCTCGTCTCGCGCTTCACGCTCGGCATTCCGCCGCAGGCGTTCCTCGAAGCGCTGCCGCGCGCGGTCGAGCCGGTCAATTTCTGGATCGGCATCGGCAAGTCCGGCGCGTTCGGCTTCGCGGTCGCGTTCGTCGCATGCCATTACGGGCTCAAGGTGCTGCCGAACACGGACAGCCTCGCCGCCGGCGTCACCGGCTCGGTCGTTGCGTCCATCACCTGCGTCATCATCCTGGACGCGATTTTCGCGATCCTCTTGCGCAATGTCGGCTGACCCCGCCGAATACGCGATCGAGGTCGAAGGCCTCCTCAACGCGGTCGGCGCGGGCCAGATCCTGCACCAGAACCTGAGCCTCAAGGTGCGGCGCGACGAGGTGATGACGCTCGTCGGCGGGTCGGGCAGCGGCAAGACGCAGCTGCTGAGGGTGATCCTCGGATTGAAGCACCCGGTCGCGGGCTCGGTGCGCGTATTCGACGTGTCGTGGTACGACCCTAGCTTCAAGAAAGTGCGCGACGCGCGGCGCCGCATGGGAATGCTGTTCCAGAACGGAGCGCTTTTTTCCGCGCTGACCGTGTTCGACAACATCGCCTTTCCGCTGCGCGAGCGCGGCGGCGTTTCGGAGAAGAAGATCCGAGCGATCGTGCATGCGAAGCTCGCGGAAGTCGAGCTCGCGCCGCACCACGGCACGCTGCTGCCGGCGAACCTTTCGGGCGGAATGGTGAAGCGCGTCGCGCTCGCGCGCGCGCTTGCTCTCGCGCCCGACCTGCTGATCCTCGACGAGCCGACCGCGGGGCTCGATCCCGACCGCTCCGGGCGCTTCGTGCGGCTGATCAAGCGGCTGCGCGCCGACCACCGCTTTGCGGTGTTCATGGTGACGCACGACCGCGACACGCTCTATGCGCTCACCGACCGCGTCGCCGTGCTCGGCGACCGGCATATAATTGCCTGCGGCACGCAGGAGGAAGTGCGGGAACTGCCGCATCCGTTCGTGCAGAGCTTCTTCGGAGGAGAACGCGGCCGCCTTGCGCTCGCGCCAGACGAGGCCGTCGCATAAGACCAATGGAAAGCCGCGCATACGCATTCATCACGGGGCTCTTCGTCGTCGCGCTCGTCGCGGCGATCGTCGTCTGGGCGAACTGGCTGGCGCAGGAGCCGGAGGATCGAAAGGCGTATCGCGTGATCGCGACGACGCCGGTCAGTGGGCTCAATGCGCAGGCGCAGGTGCGTTACCGCGGCATGAGCGTCGGTCGCGTCACTTCGATCAAGCTCGATCCAACGGATCGCCACAAGATCCTGATCGATATCGAGGTGAACGGCGACATCCCGGTGACGCGCGGAACGTACGCGCAGCTCGGCATGGAAGGCATCACCGGGATCGCCTATGTGCACCTGCTTGACGATAGCCAGGAGACCGCTCCGCCGCCGCAGGGGGCAAGCGGGCTCGCGCAGCTTCCTCTCAGGCCTTCGTTCCTCGACACGATGACCGACAGCGCAGAAGGCACCGTAAAGGATGCGCGCGAACTGATCGCGGCGCTCAACGCAGTGTTGACTCCGGAGAACCGCAACAACATCAACCTGATGCTCGCGTCGCTGCAAAAGACCGCGGCGAACCTCGAAACCGCGAGCGCGAAGCTCCCGAGCACCGTCGCGCGAGCGGACGCCTGGCTCGGACCGGAGAACCTGCGCCTCGCGCGCGACTCGCTCGAGAAGGTGAACGAAACGGCGAACGCGCTGCCGCAGATCGCAAGCGATGCCGAGCGGCTGGTTGCCGATCTGCGCACGCTCGCCGCCGAAGTCGAAAAGCTGGCAACGCAGGCGCGCGAGCTCGTCGCCGAAATCGGCCAGCTTTCGGCCGAGATCAAGGGCGATACGCTGCCGCAGGTCGGCGCGTTCGCCGAATCGGCGGATCGGAGCGCGCGCAAGATCGGCAATCTCGCTGGCGACCTGTCGCGAAACCCGGACAGCGTGCTTTGGGGAAGAGAGGCAGGACGCCCGGGGCCCGGCGAGCCCGGGTTCCAATGAGGAGAGGCGCGGCGGCGCTCGCGGTTCTCGCGCTGCTCGCTGGCTGCGGCGGCAATGCAACGCACGCGGTGCCGCGTACGTTCGATCTCGGAGTTACGCCGCCAGCCGTGAAATTTCCCGCGTTGCGCGTCGCGTCGCGCGCGGTTGCCCCGTTCGACGGCGTGCAGATGCACTACCGGCTGGCGTGGAGAAATCCGTCCGAGCTCGCCGACTATGCGCACAGCTTCTGGGCAGCCCCGCCGGCCGAACTGCTGCGGAAGCAACTCCTGCGCTCGACCGGTGAAGGCCCCGGCAAGTGCACGCTGGAAATCGAGGTTCAGGAGTTCACGCAGGTTTTCTCTGCCAAGGAATCCAGCGAGGCGCGCATTGAAATGCGGGTTGCCCTCGCGACCGGCCCGTCACGCATCGCCTCGCGCGGCGTGACCGTGATCGAGCCCAATGCAGGGGGCGAGGCTTCGTCGGGTGCAACGGCGATGGCGCGTGCGGCCGATCGCGCGCTCGACGTGCTCGCTGCCTGGGTCGCAGCGCAGCCAGGGTGCAGATAAGGTCTGAGAGGCTCCCCACAAATACTACTCTGGATCAGCCCATCAGGTTCGCTTCGGGCGCCTTCAAGTATTCGAATCGAAATAAGATGTCGTGCAAGAGTGACGCGTAGAAAGCGCTTAGCGGGCAACAGCTCGTTGCTCCGCATTGCCGGGATGCCGAGCCTGGGTTTGGGCGAACTACGAGGTGATTCGCGCGGATTGCTCGGGACGACTGCCTTGCAGGGCACATCAAATGCTAGGAACCCTAAACAGGTAGCGCCGATTGCGTTCGTTTCCGAGCGCTAAGCATGGCGGCGCGGGCATTTGTGCGAACGGAACTGTAAGGAAGGTGCATATGCGGACCCGGCGTGTAAGCTTTTTAGTGGGATTGGTGTGCCTAATCGCATCAACGTCGGTAGCCGCCGCTCCGCCCGCTCCCAAGCCGCTCGAGGGGGTGATCGCCGGCGTGGAAGTTTGTCCGCAGGAGTGGGAGCAGTTGTGTCCAAATGGCGCGACCTTCTTCGGTACCTTGCACGGGAAAGTCAATGGCGAGCGCACCAGCGGTGTGTTCAAAGTCGAGGTCATGCATCAGTCTCCTCTAAGTCTCACCGGCGAGACCCCGGTGCTTGGTGGCTCCTTTGTCGTTCGAACCACAAGGGGAGAGGTTGGCGGGACGATCACCGGCGGCACACTGGCCACCGACGACGGCGGCGAGACGTTCAAGGTTCTCTTGACACTTCTAGTTACTCAGCCACCCAGCACTACGCCGTTAACGTTTAAAGGCCTCCTAGACCATAGCGGACTAAAAGAGGAAATACCTGAACCCCCAACCATCACGGGGAGAATTTCTTAGTACCGAAATAGCGATGGAAGCTGAGCGGGGGTAGTAGACCCGTGGTTGCGCGATCAGGCCGTCCAGACGGGAGAGCAGCCGCTTCGCTGCTTTCCTAATTCAACTACTTGGCTTGCTTTGGTGCCTACGGCAAATACGGTCCGGTGTTCCAGGCCGTGAGGATCTTGTCGCCGAAGCTGTCGACCGCGTTGGTTGTCGGCAGGTTCGGGTCCGGCTTGCAGCCCGGAGTACGACGGCATTTGTCGTCCATGTACATGACGTAAATCATCAGCCCGGCGAAGGCGACGAACACGAAGGTGCCGAGCCCGCTGGTACCCGACCCCGAGCCACCCGAGGAGTTGCCGCTGCCGGTCTGCGAGGTGCCGGCCGAACTACCACCCGCACCACCGGCGCTGCTCGCGCTTGCGCTAGTCGTGCCGGCCGAACCACCACCCGCTGCACCCGCGCCGCCTACACCACCCGCACCCGCGCCGCCTACACCACCCGCACCCGCGCCGCCTGCGCCACCCGCACCCGCGCCGCCTGCGCCACCCGCACCCGCGCCGCCTGCGCCACCCGCGCCCGCGCCGCCTGCGCCACCCGCACCCGCGCCGCCTGCGCCACCCGCACCTGCGCCGCCTGCGCCACCCGCACCTGCGCCGCCTGCGCCGCCCGCACCTGCTCCACCGCCCGCTCCACCGCCACCGCCGAGCGAACCGCAGAACACTGCGTTGCCAGGATTGCAGGCCTGCGCCGCGGCGTGCGCCGCGCCGTTCGCCCACGGATTGGCAAACGCCGCCGGGCTGACGCAAATGAGCCAAGTGAGAACGAGGCCCAGAACCATCTTGCTTTTCGACATCTCAGAAAACTCCCTTCTTCACTCGGGGTGGTTTGCTTACTACTGCCCAAGCACGATAGCGATGTTGGGGCGCGGTTCGCATGCGAGGTTCGGACCAACCTGAAGGGCATATTTCAACTACCTCAAGCCAGTACAAACGCCCTGGCAGAGGAAGGGGGGCGCTTGCGCGACGGCGAGCGCTGCTTCGAGTCCTCCTGGGAGCTGCTCAGATTCGGGCTTCTCGAAAGGCCTGACGCACGAGGAAGCGAGCGGCAAGCTCGGGGCTTAGTGCATCGCGCCAGACTTGCGACGACTTCCAGCCACCCAGGTCCTTAAGCTCGTCGCTCGACGTTCCCGCCTGCTGATGCCAGGGCGCCCAGGTATGCCGCAAATCGTGTAGCAGCCCCCAAGTACTGAAAGTGCTCGCCCCGGGGGCACGTTCTGGGGAGGAGGGAGTGTCCCCCGGGGCGACGTGACGCTCAGCAGGGACACGATAGCGACGCCGGGGCGTAGTTCACATGAGCGGTTACAACCAACCTCGCAACCTTTTTCAAACTACGTCAGCCGGTACAAAGCGACTGGTTAATTTGGAGCAGCGTTTGAAAGAAGTTGCCAAGCCGCAGCCGCGAAATCGCGAGCGGCTGGTAATCTTCATTTCGCCAGTCGCTCGACAGAAGGACAAGAAGGGACGGCTCGTTACCACATCATCCAGGGGGGATTGTGTCGATTTTCGCCACTCAGCCGATCCGGGTATTGCTCGTTGACGACCAC
>DATIGN010000171.1:0-11486 GCA_035454685.1 Burkholderiales bacterium
CAGAACCCCCGACGAGTTCCGGTAACGCGGGCGCGAGCGCTTCGAGCGCGTTCTGCGAGGCCTTGCGCGTCGCGAGGGTCTCGGCCTTGGCGTCGGCCTCTTTCACCAGCGCCTCCGCGCGCGCGCGATAGTCCTGCGGCAACTCGCCCGCCGTGCGGCGCCTGAACTCCGCGGCCTCGGCGGGATACTGCTTCTCGTAGGCAGCGAGGAGTTTCTTCCAGCGGCGCTCCGCGGCGGCGCCGCGCTTGCGCGCATCCCATCCGTCGTACACGGATTGCGGGATCTCGAACGCGGAGTGGCTCCAGCCGATCGCCTCGCGGGTGGCAGCGACTTCCTTCTCCCCGAGTGCAGCGCCGTGCGCGGCGCCGGTGTTGGCCTTGGTGGGCGCGCCCTTTGCGATCACCGTCTTCGCGACGATCAGGGACGGCCGCGCCTTCTCCCGCTTCGCCTTCTTCAGAGCCCGGTCCACCTGCGCGGCATCGTGGCCGTCGATCGGCCCGATCACCTGCCAGCCGTAGGCCTCGAAGCGGCGCTTGACGTCGTCGGTATACCACTGTCGGATCGAGCCCTTGTCGGAATCGATCGAGATGCCGTTGTCGTCGTAGACGGCGATGAGCTTGCCGAGCCCGAGCGTCCCGGCGAGCGCGCACGCCTCGTGCGAGACGCCTTCCATCATGCAGCCGTCGCCGAGAAAGACGTAGGTGTGGTGATCGACGATATCGAGGCCGGGCCGGTTGAACTCGGCCGCGAGGAGCCTCTCGGCGAGCGCCATGCCCACGGCGTTGGAGACGCCCTGCCCGAGCGGGCCGGTGGTGGTCTCGACCCCGGGGGCGCAGCGATACTCGGGGTGGCCCGGCGTCTTCGAATGCAACTGGCGGAAACGCTTCAGCTCCTCGATCGGAAGATCGTAGCCGGTGAGGTGCAGCAGCGCGTAGAGCAGCATCGAGCCGTGCCCGTTCGAGAGCAGGAAGCGGTCGCGGTTCGCCCAGGCGGGGTTTGCCGGGTTGTGCCGCAGGTGGCGGTTCCACAGCGTCTCCGCGATCTCCGCCATGCCCATCGGCATCCCGGGATGCCCGGAATTCGCCTGCTGTACAGCGTCCATCGCCAGCGCGCGGATCGCGTTGGCCAGCTCGACACGGGCATCCATTCAGGTATTCCTGGCGCGGGGTGCGGAAAGAGCGCCAATTATATAGGGCGCGGGCCGGCTCCGAGCGGCGATCTGCGACCTCGGAATCGTCAGTGGCATGTTTCCGAGGATCTCGCGTCGGTCGCTTGCCCAGCAGCCTCCGACCTGCCTACCTTAATAATCAATCTCGGGCGTCGGCTGCTCGCGCGTCTCCGCGGTCGCATCCCGCAAGCGGGGCCCCTGCTCAACGCTCCGACGCGCCCTCCTCGGGTCAGATCCCCGAATAAATACTTCGGGGCCCCTCTTCCTCCCTACGGTGTGCTCTCCCCATTGCCGTTCTTGCGGGCGAGACGGATGCCGAGCTGCTTGAGCTTCCGATAGAGGTGCGTGCGCTCGAGCCCGACGGTCTCCGCAACGCGCGAGATGTTGCCGCCCTCGCGCGCGATGTGGTACTCGAAATAGACGCGCTCGAAGGCGTCGCGGGCCTCGCGCAGCGGCTGGTCGAGGGGCAGGTCGTGGCCCGGCCGCGCCGCGGCGCTCCGCGCCGGCAGGCAGTGGTTCACGTCCTCGAGCGAGATCTGCTCGGCGGGCGAGGTGAGCGCGAGCGTGCGCACCGTGCTCTCGAGCTGTGCCAGGTTGCCCGGCCAATCGTAGTTGCGCAGCGCGTTCAGAGCCGCGGTCGTGAGCTGGCGCGCCGGCGCTTCGCGCGCCTCCATCAGGCGTGTGAGCATCAGATTGGCGATGTCGGGGATATCCTCGCGGTGCTCGCGCAAGCTCGGCACCCGGACGGTGGCTGCCGCGAGCAGGCCGTAGAGGCGGCTGTCGAACGCGCCGTGCGCAACCAGCTCCGCGACATCGCGCGAGGCGCCGCTGATGACCCGCACGTTGTAGCGCTCGAGCTTGGACATCGCGAGCAACAGCCCTTTCTGCTCGATGCGCGAGAGGTCGGTCACCTCGCGCAGGAACAGCGTTCCTTCACGCGCCTGGTTGAGAAGCTCGAGCGGCGCCTCGGCCAGCGTGGCGTGGCTCTCCGGCGCGACCCACGGCGCGTTGCGCGGATGCAGGAAACGCGCCGCGAGCTCGATCCCGCATCCAGGCTCGCCGGTAAGCAGCAGCGGTGCGCGCAGGTTCATGACCCGCTCCAGGCGCTGCTTCAGCTCGACCACCAGCGGCGCGCGCCCGAAGCTCGCCAGCGACAGCGCCGTCTGCGTCCGCTCGCCGCCCTGCTTCAACGCGCGCCCTACGGTAGCAAGCAGCTTCTGCAACGCGATCGGCTTTTCCAGGAAATCGTAGGCGCCGATGCGGGTCGCTTCCACCGCCGTGTCGATCGTGCCGTGCCCCGACATCATGACCACCGGCATGGTGAGCAGCCCCGCGGCAGCCCACTCCTTGAGCAGCGTGATGCCATCGGTGTCCGGCATCCAGATGTCGAGCAGCACCAGGTCGGGCCGCGCCTGGCTGCGGAACGCGCGCGCGTCCGCCGCGTTCTGCGCCAGCCGGACCTGATAGCCTTCGTCGCTCAGGATCTCGGACAGCAACTCGCGGATGCCGATCTCGTCGTCTACGACCAGGATGTGCTGCATATCCAAAGGAAATTCTCCGTTGATTCTACACCCGCGCCCGCGCTGCCACGCGGCGCGGCACGTCCTGCGCCGCCGCCGGCAGCTCGATCGTCACGCGCGCCCCGCGCGGCGCGACATTGGCGATCGCGGCCGTGCCGCCGTGCTCCTCGACGATCTTCTTCACGATCGCGAGCCCCAGACCGCTGCCCTTCGGCTTGGTGGTCACGTAGGGCTCGAACGCGCGCCGCAGCACGTGCTCGGGAACGCCGCAGCCATTGTCGGTAACCGTGAGCCGGACAATGCCGCCCGCGTGGCTACTCGCGACCGTCACGCGCGGCTCCGTCGATTCGACGAGAGCGTCCTGCGAGTTCTGCAGGAGGTTGTGTATGACCTGCCGCAGTTGCGCCGCGTCGCCCGCGACCGGGGGTAGCCGCGCCGCGAGCTCGAGCCGCACGGCACGTCCCAGCGAAGGCTCGTAAAGCGTCAGCACTTCGCGGGTCAGTGCGTTGAGATCGAGCTCGCGGATGGCGGGCTCGGGCGTGCGCGCATACTGGCTGAACGCGTCCACCATGTTTTTCAGCGCCGCGACCTGGTTGACGATGGTCTGCGTCGAGCGCACCAGGACTTCCGAGTCGGCCGGCGCAAGCTTGCCTTGGAGCTTCGCCTTCAGGCGTTCCGCAGAGAGCTGGATCGGCGTCAGCGGATTACGGATCTCGTGCGCGAGACGCCGCGCCACTTCGGCCCACGCCGCCGCACGCTGTGCCTCGGCGAGATGGGTGATGTCGTCGAACACGACCACGCATCCGCCCTCCGAGCCGGAGGGCAGGCGCGTGCCGCGCAGCAGCAGGAGTTGCGTCCTGCCCCGCAGGGGACGCTCCACTTGCTGCTCCCATTCCATGCTGCCGGCGCGCGCAAACCCGGCCGCGATCTCGCGTCCGAACCCGCTCATCCCGGCCGCCTCCGGCCAGTGCTGCGGTGCGGTTCCGACGAGGAGCGAAAAATCGGCTCCGAGCAGGGTGCCGGCGCTGCGATTGGCGGCGCGAAGATTCAACTCCTCGTCGAACGCAAGCACGCCCGCGGACAGGTTCGCGAGCAGGCTTTCGAGATAGGCCTTGGCCTGCGTCAGCGCCGCCTGATGGCGCTCTGCCTGCGCGTGTGCTTCGGCAAGCTGCAGGGTCATCTGATTGAAGGACTGCGTGAGCGTGCCGATTTCGTCGCGTGAGACGACCGCCGCGCGCTGGCTGAAATCCCCGCTCGCCACTGCGCGCGTGCCTTCGACCAGCGCGCCGATTGGCGCCGACAGCCGGTCGGAAAGCACGAACGCTAGCGCCGCCGCGGAAAGCAGGGCAAGCAGCAGGGTCAGCGTGAGCGTCACCCCGTAGAGGCGCTTGAGGCCCCGGCGCGATAGTGTCAGCTCCTGATACTCACGGTAGCCCGACTGCACCGCTTCTGCGTCCTGGCCCGGCTGCTTCGGCACCGGCTGCAGCAGCTGCAGCACGCGCCGCTCGTAGCCGGGGCCCGGCACTGCCGCCAGCGCGCGCAGATAGAGCCCCTTGTCAGGTATTGCCTCGACGGCGCCATGGCCCTTGCCGGCGTGGATCTCCTTCAGCGTGGCGGGCGGCGGCGGTTCCGGCAGCAATCCCGTTCGCCCCGGGCCGGAGTACGCCACCACCTTGCCGCGCTCGCTGAACAGAGTCGCTTCCTGCACGCCCGCCTGCTCGCGCAGGGCGCTCAGCACCGCGATCTCATCCGTGGCCGGGCTCTGCGACAGCGCAAGCGCCATGGCGTCCGCTCTGCCCGAGAGTTCCTTGAGCGCGGTGTCGAGCATGCCGCGGCCAAGGTTCAGGCCGCTTTCGAGCGCCTTGTCGAGCCGCACCTCGAACCATGATTCGATCGAGCGCGCGAGGAAATGCACGGACATGCCGTAGATCAGCGCCCCCGGCAGCACCGCCATCAGCGCGAAGAGCAGCACCAGCCGCAGCGTCAGCCGGGCGCCGAATACGCCGGCCTTGAGCTTGCGCCTGAGCGTCACGAGCTGGAACACGACGAGCGCGATCAGCATGGCTGCCACCGCGCCATTCAGGGCAAGCAGCAGCGGGTAGCGTTCCGCAAACTTGGCCGGGTTGGCGCTCGAGGCCGCCACCAGGTAGAGCGCGACCGCGACCATTCCCACGCACAGGATGAGCAGATAGCGCACGACCGCGCTCGACAGCGCCGGCCTGGGGGGCGGGGGCACGGCGCTCATGGGGATACCGTCCAGCGGTGCCAATCGGAGGAAATGCTCCACTCGCGGGAGCCCACTGCGCTCACCTGGAAGGGCCGCGGCAGCTGCGAAGAATCGAGCCGTAGCCGCAGCGCGGCCCGGTAGCTTCCGCCCTTGCTCAACGCGCCGGACTCGGCGATCTCGCGCACGCGCACCCGGCTCATGAATTCCAGCGCCTCGGGCAGCGAGGCGAAATTCCGGTAGAGCTTGCGCACCCCGACGCGATACTGGCGCGTCAGGGCGTTATACGACAGGCGATACTGCTGGGTGGTGTCGGCGAGCTTCTCGTTCAACCAGTACCAGCGCGGGCGGACGAGCTCGAATTCGAGCGCGAAATGGAGCGGCACGCCCTTGTTGAGCGCGTCCTCCAGGGTGTGCGTCAGCGTGATCTCGAAATCGGCTTCGAGGACGTAGCCGTCCTCAGCCGCGATCAGCGCGGCCTTCCGCACCTCGATTCCATCGGCGCGGGACGGGACGGTGAAGCCGGCTCCCAGTCCCAGGACGAACAGCGCTGCGAGGCAGCTAAGGCTTCTGCAGCAGCGCGTAGTAAAAACCGTCATGCTGTCCGTCCGGAAGCAGTTGGCCCGATTCCGCGTGGATGTTGTTGCCGACCGCAGGAAGAGCAAGGCGCCTTGCGTCCCGATGGCGCTCCAGAAACCGCACAACCTGCTCGCGGTTCTCCTCCTGAAATACGGAACAGGTTGCGTACAGCAATTTACCACCACTGGCGAGCGCCTGCCACAGCGCATCCAGCATGCAGCCCTGCAGCTGCGCATACTGCGCGATATCGGATTCGCGCCGCAGCCACTTGATGTCGGGGCGCCGCCGCGCGATGCCCGACGCGCTGCACGGCGCGTCGAGCAGGATGCGGTCAAACGGCGCTCCGTCCCACCACGAGGCCGGTTCGCATGCGTCGCCGCACAGCACGCGCGCCGCGAAACCCAGCCGCGCCAGATTGGCGCGCACGCGCTCGAGACGCGCGGCGTCGTTGTCGAGCGCGGTGAGGTCGACGTCGGCGAGCTCGAGCACGTGGCCGGACTTGCCTCCAGGAGCCGCGCAGGCATCGAGCACGCGCATGCCGTCGGAGAGGTCGAGTAGCGGCGCAGCGAGCTGCGCCGCGGCGTCCTGCACCGAGACCAGCCCTTCCGCCAGCCCGGGCACGCGCGCAGCGGGAAGCGCCTTCTGCAGCAGCACCGCCGCCGCGCCGATCGCCTCACCGCGCATGCCGTGCCGCGCGAGCAGCTCCAGGTAATCGGCGACGCGCATGCGGCGCCGGTTCACGCGCAATGCGAGCGGCGGGCGAGAGTTGCCCGCCTCGAGTATCGCAGCGTACTCGCCCGGATATTGAACGCGCAGCCGATCGATCCACCACTGGGGATGGCAGTAACGCGCGGTATCAGTACGCTCGGCGCGCGCCTCGAGATCCGCGCGCCTGCGCAGAAAATTGCGCAGCACCGCGTTGACCAGCCCTTTCGCCGATGTCAGGCCGAGGGCGTGACAAGCCCTCACCGCGTGATCGACGACCGCGTGCGGCGCGGTGCGGCCGTGCTCGAGCTGGTAGAGGGCCACCAGCAACAGCGCGCGCAGCCGCGCGTCCGCGAGCGGCTTCTCCAGCAACGCCTCGAGCACGGCCTCGAGCCGGGGCAGAAAACGAAGCGCACCGTACGCCAGGTCCTGCACCGCGGCGCGGCGGCGCTCGTCGATTCTCGCGTGGGCCCGCCACGTCGCCGCGAGCTCGGCATCGAGGCTGCGCCCGGCGAGCACGCTCCCGAGCACCGCCGCCGCAAGGCGCTGGACCTCAACCATCGAGCGACCCGAAGCGCGCGCCGCTCGCCAGCCTGAAACCGGAAAGAAAGGCGCCTGCGGTGAGCCTTTTGCCGCCGGCGCGCTGCAATTCGATGATCCGCAGCCCCTCGGCTCCGCACGCCACCACGATGCCGCCGGGGTCCGCCGCGCAAACGCTTCCCGGCGCGGCGTGGACTCCGTGCTCGATGCTGGCGCGCCAGATCTTGAGGGCGACGCCTTCGTGCCGGGTCCACGCGCCCGGCGCGGGATTGAATGCGCGTATCCGGCGCTCAATCTCCTCCGCCGGCCTGCGCCAGTCGATCTCGGCCTCACCTCGCCCGATGCGAGCGGCATAGGTCGCCGCGTTCCCGTCCTGCGCGACCGGGGCGGGTGACGCTTCGAGAGCGCGCACGAGCAGGCGCGCCCCCAGCGCCGCGAGCTTGTCGTGGAGGCTCCCCGCAGTATCGTCGCGCGCGATTGCGATCGCTTCCTGGAGCAGGATGGCGCCGGTGTCGAGGCCTTCGTCCATTTTCATAATGGTGATGCCGGTCACCATGTCACCGGCAAGCAGCGCTCGCTGAATCGGGGCCGCGCCGCGCCAGCGCGGAAGCAGCGAAGCATGCACGTTTATGCAACCGCGTGGCGGTAGTGCGAGCAGCGCCGGTGGCAGGATCAGCCCGTAGGCCGCGACAACCATCGCCGCCGGCCGTGCCGCGGCGATGGCAGCGAGGGTCGCAGCGTCGCCCAGCGCGGCCGGCTGCAGAAGCGCGAGGCCGCGTTCGAGCGCAAGTTTCTTGACCGCGGAGGGTTGGGGCTTCAAGCCGCGGCCGGCCGGCCGGTCCGGCCGGGTCAATACCAGCGCGACTTCGTGGCCTGCCCGCAGCAGGGCCTCGAGCGATATCGCAGCGAACTCCGGCGTTCCCGCGAAGACGAGCTTCAAGTCTTCAGAGTACCAGCCGCCGGGCCTCGGGCTCCACCGTTCGCCGATCCTGCTTTCTCAATCGGGCGAGGATCCGGCTTTGCTTGAGACGCGATAGCTTCTCGACGAATACCGTGCCTTCGAGGTGATCCATCTCATGCTGGATGCACACCGCCAGCAGCCCGTCCGCATCCAGAGTGAATGGCTGACCGGCGGCATCGAGCGCGCGCACCGTCACGCGCCCCGGGCGGCGCACCTTTTCGTAGATCCCGGGCACCGACAGGCAGCCCTCCTCGACATCGGCCTCACCGCTCGCCGCGACGAGCTCGGGGTTGACGAAGACACGGAGTTGATCGCGCGATTCCGAGACATCGATCACAATGACTCGAAGATGGACGTCCACCTGTGTTGCAGCCAGGCCAACCCCCGGCGCAGCATACATCGTATCGGCCATGTCCTTGATTAATTTGCGAATCCGATCATCGACCCGCTCCACCCTCGCAGCGCGCTGGTGAAGCCTCGAATCCGGATAGCGCAGGATCGGTAGTAAAGGCATAAAAAGCTTGCGAATTTAACCAGCTACATGCAGAATTTAATCCAATATCTCGGGCGCAGTTCCGTCGGCGGGGCTGCGCTTCTTAGTCTGTTATTTGGGGGCGCGACATGCGTAAAGCAATTATATCCCTGATTTTGCTGATGACTCCGCTCGCGCCGGCGCCGGTCTTGGCCGCCGATGCCAGCGCGCTTCAGGAGGGGGCGCCCGACCAATACGTCGTCGTCCGCGGTGACACGCTCTGGGGCATATCCGGACGCTTTCTCAAGGATGCCTGGAGATGGCCCGAGGTCTGGCGGATGAACCAGGAGCAGTTGAGGAATCCCCACCGCATTTTCCCCGGCGACGTCATCGTTCTGGATCGTGAGGGCGCTGAGGTTCGGTTGCGGCTGGTCAGGCCGGAGGATGCGGCAGCAGTGCCGGTCCCCGGCGCGGCCCCCACGCCCGTCGCTCCGCGCGATACCGTAAAACTCTCTCCCAGAACGCGCGCTGAGCCGCTCGCGGACAAGGCCATCCCCGCGATTCCACCGTCGGCGATCGAGCCCTTTCTGTCCCGGCCGCTGGTCGTCGGACGCGACGAACTTGACAGCGCGCCCTCCGTCCTCGCAACCCAGGAAAACCGCGTGGCCATCGGAGCCGGCAGTGTCGCATACGCCGAGGGCCTCGACTCCGAGAAGGGCCTCGACTGGCAGTTGTTCCGACGTGGCGATGCCCTCATCGACCCTGATACCGATGAAACGCTCGGCTACCAGGCGACCTACCTCGGCGAAGCGCGGGTGATCCGGCGCGGCAATCCGGCCACGCTCGAAATCACCAAGTCTGCGCAGGAGATATACACCGGAGACCGCCTGTTGCCGGCCGCAAAGGAAAGGCCGACCTTCTCTTACGTGCCGCGTGCGCCTGCGAAACAGGTACGGGGGCGCATCATGTCCATCTACCCCAACAATGTCGGCGAAACCGGCCCGTTGGGCATTGTCGCTCTGTCCAAGGGCTCCAACGATGGCCTCGAGGTCGGCCATGTCCTCGCGATTTACCGCAGCCAGAATACGCTCCGCTACGCAACGCGGATGGCCCCCCTCTATGGGCGGCAGGGTTTGAGCGGAAGTGACTCGCCGCGATCCTATTACGAGGAGCGGATCACCCCGCGCGACGCTCCGCTCTACGAGCGCGGCCGGCGCATCACCGTGGACGAAGCCAGAAAACTGCCCGACGAGCGCTACGGCCTGGTAATGGTGTTTCGAACTTTCGACCGCGCCTCATTCGGGCTCGTGATGAACGCCTCGCGCCCGGTTGAGGTCAACGACGTCGTCACCAACCCCTGATCCCGCCCGGTTGCGCGCCGTGGCGGCGGGCGGCAGCCTTGATTTCGCCGCATGCCGCTCGACCCCGAACGCTTCGCCTGGCTCAAGCTGAGCCTCACGCCCGGCTTGGGCGGCGCAGCTCTGCGCCGCCTGCTTGCCGCCTTCGGTGATCCCCAGCGCGTGCTCGCCGCAAGCCGCGGCGCTCTCTCCCAGCACGTTCCCGACGCCATCGCCGTCGCCATCCGGGAGTGCGATACCGCCGAGGCCATGGCCGCGGCAGGCGCCTGGCTCGATGATCCGCTGAACTCCATCGTTACCCTCGCCGATCGCCAATATCCACCCCGCCTTCTGCAAATCCCCGACCCGCCGACGTTGCTCTACGTGAAAGGCCGCGCCGAATTGCTGGGGCGCCCGTCGCTCGCAATCGTCGGCAGTCGCAATGCGACCGCGCAGGGCGTGGCAAATGCTGAAGCTTTCGCGAAGGCACTGTCCGACGCCGGCCTGACCATCGTGAGTGGGCTTGCGCTCGGCGCCGACGCTGCAGCGCACCGCGGGGGTCTTGCCGGCGCGTCCAGCAGCGTGGCGATCCTCGGCACCGGCGCGGACATCGTCTATCCCGCGCGCAACCGCGCGCTCGCGCACGCGCTCGCCGAACGCGGCGCCCTTGCCTCGGAGTTTGCCCTCGGGACCCGCCCGCTGACCCAAAACTTTCCGCGCCGCAACCGCTTGATCAGCGGCCTCGCGCTCGGCTGCCTCGTGGTCGAAGCGGCTGCGGACAGCGGCTCGCTCATCACGGCGCGCCTCGCCGCCGAGCAGAGCAGGGAGGTATTCGCAATCCCAGGCTCGATCCACTCGCCGCTTGCGAAGGGGTGCCACCTGCTGATCAAGCAAGGCGCGAAGCTCGTGGAGAGCGCACGCGACATCCTCGAGGAATTGCAGATTGCGGCGCCCGCCCCCGCTGCGCCGCCGCCCGCCGCTGCAACCGACGCGCGCTCGCACCGCCTTCTCGAGGCGCTCGGGGACGAGGTTCTCGACCGCGACACGCTCGCCGCGCGCTGTCGCTTGCATCCGGCGGAACTCGCCGCGCTGCTCACGCAACTCGAGATCGACGGCCACGTCGCGACCCTGCCGGGCGGCCTGATCCAGCGCGTGCAGCGCTAGTTTTTTCCGCAGCACGACGCATGTCGCGCTTGCGTCGAGAAAGTTTTGTTCTTATCATCTTGCGCTATTTTTTGCCTCGCCCGCGTACCTGGCGCATGGATGAGCAAGCAACTGATCATCGCTGAGAAACCTTCGGTCGCCGCGGACATCGCGCGCGTGCTCGGACGCTTCACGCGCCATGGCGATTACTTCGAGAACGGGCAGTATGTGCTCTCCTCCGCGGTCGGGCACCTGCTCGAGCTCGTCGTCCCGCCGGGATATGAAGTCAAGCGCGGCAAATGGTCGTTCGCGCACCTGCCCGTGATTCCACCCCATTTCGATCTCGCGCCGATCGAGCGCAGCGAAAGCCGCCTGAACCTTCTGCTTCGGCTGATCAAGCGCAAGGACGTCACCGGGCTCATCAACGCGTGCGACGCCGGCCGCGAGGGTGAGCTCATCTTCCGCTACATCGTGCAGCACGCCAAAGCGAAGAAGCCGATCCAGCGCCTGTGGCTGCAGTCGATGACGCCCGCGGCGATCCGCGAGGGCTTCGAAGGGCTGCGCCCGGATCGCGAACTGCTGGCGCTCGCTGACGCGGCAAAATGCCGCTCCGAGGCCGACTGGCTGGTCGGCATCAACGGCACGCGCGCCATGACCGCCTTCAATTCGAAGGAGGGTGGCTTCTACCTGACGACCGTGGGCCGCGTGCAGACGCCGACGCTCACCATCCTGGTGGAGCGCGAGGAGCGCATCCGCGAGTTCAAGCCTCGCGGCTACTGGGAAGTGCACGCGCGCTTCGGCGCCAAGGCCGGCGAGTATCCGGGCCGCTGGTTCGAT
>DATIGN010000172.1:0-11527 GCA_035454685.1 Burkholderiales bacterium
TCCGGGGTGTCGAGGAACTCGACTTTCAACGCATCCACGGTCTTGTAGATGTCCACGGTGTGCAGCGCGATGTGCTGGATGCCCTCGCCTTGGTACTGCTCGAGGTACTCCTGGATCTGCGAGTGGTCGTCGGAAGACTCGTTGATCGGGATGCGGATCTTGCCGCAGGGACTGGTCATCGCCTTCGATTTGAGGCCCGTCTGCTTGCCTTCGATGTCGAAGTAGCGGATCTCGCGGAAGTTGAAGAGCCGCTCGTAGAACTCGGCCCACTCCTGCATGCGGCCGCGATGGACGTTGTGTGTGAGGTGGTCGACGAACCCGAGCCCCGCGCCGGCGGGCGCCGGCGCCTGCCCGCGCCAGAAGTCCTCGAAGCCGGGGAGCGGCTTGAAGTCGACGTCGTAGATCGTGTTGCCGTAGTCGTTTTCGGGATAGCGGTCGACGAGATAGATGAGCGAGTCGCCGATGCCCTTGATCGCCGGGATGTTGAGCTCGCCCGGGCCGGGGCGCGCCTCGACGCCCCAGGCGCCTCGCTCAAGCAGCTTCTCGTACGCGCTCGCCGCGTCGCGCACCCGGAACGCGATTGCGCACACGCTCGGTCCGTGCCGCCGCGCGAAGTTCTGCGCGAACGAGCGTGGCTCGGCGTTCACGATGAAGTTGACGTCGCCCTGCTTGTAGAGCTGCACGTTCTTGTGGCGATGGCGCGCCACCGCCCGGAAGCCCATGCGCTCGAACAGCGCCCCGAGCGCCGCCGGGTTCGGCGCCGCGTACTCGACGAACTCGAAGCCGTCGGTCTGTACCGGATTGAGGGAGATGTCAAACGCCTCAGCCATGACCGATTTTAGACCCCGAAAATCGGGGTCAGAGCCCGATTTCCGGCAAACTGGCGCACTCGTCGCGCTTTTTCTTCTCCGGGCGACCCGGCCGCCCGGGCTCCATCTTTCGGCCAAGCCGTGCCGCCAGATCAGCCTTGAAACCCTCGCTTGCAAGCGGGTAGCCGCTATCGAGCGCCTCTTCGACCTGCCGGACGAGCTGCGCATCCAGTTTTTCGGCGATCAAGCGGGCGTAGCTCGAATGCCGCTCTGCAGCGCCGCTCGCGAGGGCGAGAAACTCGGCATGCGGCTTTATCAACGGGTCCACACGCGTGCCGGCATTAGCACCGTAGCTCGACCATGGATACGCGGCCGGGTCAGCCACCATGCCCGCAGCCACAGGATTCAGCTCGATGTAGCGGTAACACGCAATCACGTAGCGCGCCGACTCGGCGAGAAAGGCGCCGTAGCGCCCCTCCCACAGTGTGCCTCTGCGTCCGTAATGGCGGTTGAAGTGCTGAACATAGCGCTGTCCGAGATCGCGCATGAGAGCGATGCACGCGTGCGTGGTGGACGGGGTGAGGAAGAGGTGCACGTGATTCGTCATCAGGCAATAGGCGTGCACCTTGCACCCATGTCGCTCGGACAGCTCGCGCAGGTGAAGAAGGTACAGCAGGTAGTCGTTATCGCGGCGAAAGCACGCCGCACGGTTGTGGCCGCGCTGCACGATGTGAGCGGCGACGCCGGGCACGAAGTAGCGCTGCTGCCTGGGCATGGAAGAGAAACGGCATCGCTCGCTCGCGGTTGACTTAATCGGGCTCTGACCCCGATTTTTAGGTTCGTACCGGCAGCTTTCGAAAGCCGCGGAAGCGGATGCGGCGGTCGCGTTCGGGTTTTCCCGCAAGCTCCAAGTCCGGGAAGCGGGCGAGCAGGCGGGAGAACGCGATGCGCGCTTCCATGCGCGCGACGTTCATGCCGGCGCAGGCGTGCTCGCCGTGGCCGAAGGCGACGTGGCGGTTGGGCTTGCGCGCGACGTCGAAGCGCTCGGCATGCGGGAATTGGCGCGGGTCGCGGTTCGCCGCGCCGATACCCAGGGTGATGAAAGAGCCCGCCTCGAGCTCCCTCCCCGAGAGAGCCATCTTCTCGGTGAGCCTGCGATTGTTGAGCTGGATGGGACCTTCGTAGCGAAGCATCTCCTCGATCGCGAAAGGAATCAGGGCCGGCTCGCTTTTCAGCCGGGAACATTGATCCTCGTTCGTGAGAAGAAGCCAGGTCCCGTTGCCGATGAGGTTGGTCGTGGTCTCGTGGCCGGCGTTCAGGAGGAAGATGCAGTTATGGCAGAGCTCGAGCGCAGACAACCGCGCGCCGTCTTTCTCGCCCTGGATGAGCCGCGTGAGGACATCGCTCTCGCAGTCGCCGGGCCGCTTGCGCCGCGCTTCCACCAGGCGGGAGAGATAGTCCTTGAAGTCCTCCACCGCGCGATTGCCGCGCTCGAGCATCCCGAGCGTCGGCCGGGGCTCCAGGCCCGAAAGGATCGCGATCGACCAGGCGCGCAGCGGCGCGCGCTCATCGCGCGGGATGTCGAGCAGGTTGCCGATCACCTCGACCGGGATGCGGGCGGCAAAGGCTTCGATGAAGTCAAAGGGTCCGGCAGGAAATTCCTGAGTGAGCTTTTCCACCAGTTCGACAACACCCGCTTCCATCCGCGCGATCGCGCGCTGGTTGAGCGCGCCCATGATGAGGCCGCGCACGCGCGTGTGCAGCGGCGGATCGTTGAACACCAGGCTCGTCGTGTGGTGCTCGTAGAGCGGCGAGTCGCCGAACTTGGGCTTGAACTCGACCTTCTTGTCCGAGCTCGCGCCGGCGTGGCGGTAAGTCGCCACCACATCCTCGTAGCGCGAGATGAAGTAGCTTCCGCTTTCCAGCTCGTGCACCGGAGAGTGCTCGCGGAACGCGGCGTAGTACGGATACGGGTCGTCGATGAAGTCCTCCGGCGCTTCGGTGAGCCGGAAGCCGCGGATATCCATTAAGTTATTATCCGCCCCCATGCCACGCGTGCCGCTGGCGGACTTCGAGCCGCAGCTGAAGCGGCGTCTCGAAGAGCTCTGGGGCACGCCGCCCAATCTCTACAAGGCGCTCGCCAACCATCCGCGCCTCGTCGCCGCGTGGACCGAGTTCTCGAAGACGCTGCGCCACGATACGCGCACGCCGCGCGCGCTGCGCGAGCTCGTGATCCTGCGCGGCGCCCAGCTCATGCGCTCGGAGTACGAGTGGGCGCAGCACCTCGCGATGGCGCGCAAGGCGGGCGTGCCTGAGGCGAAGATTCGAACCCTCTCTGCCTGGAGAACATCTTCGGAATTCGATGCGCGGGAGAAAGCCGCGCTCGCGCTCGGCGAGGCGGTGACGGTGGGCGAGGTGAGCGAGGGGGTGTACGCGGAAGCGATGCGGCACTTCGACCACCACGACTATGTCGAGATCGCGATCGTGGCGGCGTTCTACGCCATGGTGGGGCGCATGCTCGAGGCGATGGGCGTCGAGCTCGAGCCCGAGATGCGCCATTACGAACCCAGAATTCCATGAAGACCTACCGCTACTACGAGTTCGTGATGGCGGCGTTCGTCACGATCCTCATCTGCTCGAATCTGATCGGGCCGGCGAAGATCGTGCAGCTCGACTGGCTGCCGTTCGTCTTCGGCGCCGGAGTGCTTTTCTTCCCGATCTCTTACATCTTCGGCGACATCCTGACCGAGGTGTACGGCTACGCGCGCGCGCGGCGCGTGATCTGGGCAGGGTTCGGCGGGCTGCTCTTCGCCTCGGTGATGGCTTCGGTGGTGGTCGCGCTCCCCCCGGCGCCCTTTTGGGAAAACCAGAAGGCGTACGAGATCGCCTTCGGCACCACCTGGCGCATCGCGCTCGCCTCGATGTTCGCCTACTTCTGCGGCGAGTTCGCGAACTCCTTCGTGCTGGCGAAGATGAAGATCCTGACCGCCGGCAAATGGCTCTGGACGCGCACCATCGGCTCGACCATCGTGGGGGAGGCGGTCGACTCCTCGCTCTTCTACCCCCTCGCCTTCTACAACTCCGGCCTTATCCCGAACGAAAAGCTCCCGGCGATCATGCTGGCGCAGTTCGGGCTGAAGGTCGCGGTCGAGGTAGTGTTCACTCCCATTACCTACAAGATCGTGGGTGCGCTAAAGCGCGCCGAACACGAGGACTACTATGATCGCGGCACCAACTTCACTCCCTTCAGCCTGAAGACATGATTCCCGCTGATCTCCGCCTTGGCGAGCTTCTTGCCCGGGCCGGCCTTCTTCCCCGGGCGCGGCTCGACGCCGCCCTCGAGCGCCAGGCGAAGCACAACGGCAAGCTCGGCGCGCTCCTAGTCGACCTCGGGCTGATCGACGAGGCCGAGCTCTATGCGGTGCTCGCTCTGCAGAGAAGCCTGCACCAGGCGCAAGCCGAAGACGTCATTCTTTTCCTGCGCGCGCGCTTCGGCCACATCCTGCTCGGCTCCGCCGCCATCACCGAGCATCAGCTTCTTCGTGCGCTGCTGCAGCAGGAACGCAGCGGCGAGCCGCTCGGCGAGATCCTGCTCCGCCATGGGGTGATCAGCCATGCCGTCCAGGAGGCAGCGCTTGGCTTTCAGCGCACTCTCGCCAGTCCGCTGCGCGAGCGCTTCCGGCTCGGCCGGATGCTGCTCGAGGCCGGCATCGTCGATTCGACCACGCTAGAGGCGGCGATCCGCCGCCAGCGCGGCGCCCGGGTCAAGCTCGGCGACCCGCTGCTCGAGATGGGCGCCATCACCCAGGACGTGCTGCAGGCGTTCCTCAAGCGCCAGCGCCGGCTCCTCGCCGCGCTCTCTGCCGGCATGGCAGCCGCCGCCGACGCCCACGGATTGCCAGCGCGGAGCTGAAAATCGGGGTCAGAGCCCGATTTCCGGTATCTCCGCTACCGCTAGGAGAAATCGGGCTCTGACCCCGATTTTTTTACGCCGCGGCGCGCTCGGCGCCGCGACCGGACTCGAAGCGCGCAAGAAGCTCGTCGCGCTTCTTGCGCGCGGGGTCAATGCTGCGCGCCTTGATATGGCCGAAGCCGCGGATCTCGTCGGCAATCGAGGCAATCTGCACGGCGAGCGCGTGGTTCTGCGCCGTAAGGCGGGCGAGGAGGCGTTCGACCGTTGCCTCGTATTCGCGGATCAGCGCCCGCTCGGTGCGCCGCTCTTCGGTGTAGCCGAACGGATCCAAAGCCGTTCCCCGCAAGAACCTCATTGAAGAGAGGGCTTTGAATACTGGAAGCATCCACGCGCCGAAGCGGATCTTGCGCGGCTCGCCGCTCGTCGGGTCCTTGCGCGCAAGCAGCGGCGGAGCGAGGTGATACACGACACGGTAGTCGCCTTCGAACATGCCTTCGATCTTCGCGCGGAAGCCGGCGTCGGCGTGCAGCCGCGCGACCTCGTACTCGTCTTTGTAGGCGAGGAGCTTGGCGTAGTACCGCGCAACAGCTTCGGTGAGCTTGGTGGAATTGACGCGATCTTTTTCCAGCTTCCCTGTTTTTTCCACGAGCGCTCTATACCGCGCCGCGTAGGCGGCATCCTGGTATTCGGCGAGGAACTTCACGCGCCGCTCGACGAGCTCCTCGAGGTTGCGCGAGAGGTGCTGTTCGATCGGGATCACGTCGGCCGGAATCGCGATGCGTTTCACTCGCTCGAGATCCACCGCTGCGCGCCGGCCCCAGAGGAAGCTCTTCTTGTTGAAGTCGACCGCGACGCCGTTCAGCTCGATCGCGCGCTCGAGCGACGCCGCGGAGATCGGGATCCATCCCTTCTGGTAAGCGTAGCCGAGCATGAACATGTTGGTGGCGATCGCATCGCCCATGAGTCCGCTGGCGACTTCCGCCGCCGGGACAAATACCGCTTGCTTGCAGGAATCGGCGACATCTTTCTGCAGGTCGGTGCCGGGCAATTGCCAGTTCGGGTTGCGCACGAATTCCGCGGTCGGCGTTACCGAAGCGTTGACGAGCGCGCGGGTGCGCGCCGGCGCCATCTTTTCCATCGCCTCGGTGCTCGCGGCGACGACCAGGTCGCAGCCGAGGACGAGATCCGCGCCGCCGGTGGGGATGCGGGTCGCGTGCATGTGCTCGGGGCTGGCCGCGACTTGCACGTGCGACATGACCGCACCGTACTTCTGCGCGAGTCCGGACATGTCGAGCACGCTCACGCCCTTGCCCTCGAGGTGCGCCGCCACACCGACGATCTGGCCGATGGTGATGACGCCGGTTCCGCCGATGCCGGTCACCAGGATTCCATAGGAAGATTTCAGGGCCGGAATTGCCGGCTCGGGCAGCGAAGGGAAGGCCTCTTCCACGGGCCTGGAAGCCGATCTTCCTCTACGTAGACGACCGCCCTCGACGGTGACGAAGCTCGGGCAGAAGCCCTTCAGGCAGGAATAGTCCTTGTTGCACGAGGACTGGTTGATGGTGCGCTTGCGCCCGAATTCCGTTTCAAGCGGCTCGACCGAGAGGCAGTTCGACTTCACGCTGCAGTCCCCGCAGCCCTCGCACACCATCTCGTTGATCACGACGCGCTTCGCCGGATCGGGGTATTCGTTCCTCTTGCGGCGGCGGCGCTTCTCGGAGGCGCAGGTCTGGTCGTAAATGAGCGCAGACACACCCTTGGTCTCGCGCAACTCACGCTGCACCGCATCGAGCTCGTCGCGGTGACGGACCGTGACGCCCGCAGCCCACTGCGTGGCGTGCGGATACTTCTCCGGCTCGTCGGTCACGACCACGATCGGTTTCACGCCCTCGGCCGCGAGCTGTCGCGAGATTATGGGCGGGTCGAGCGGCCCGTCGTGGCGCTGGCCGCCGGTCATGGCGACCGCGTCGTTGTAGAGGATCTTGTAGGTCATGTCGACTTTCGCCGCCACGGCCGCGCGGATCGCGAGGATCCCGGAATGGAAGTACGTACCGTCGCCCAGGTTGGCGAAGATGTGCTTCTCGCTGGTAAACGGCGCCTGCCCGATCCACGGCGCGCCCTCGGCACCCATGTGGGTAAAGGTCGCGGTCGAGCGGTTCATCCACACCGCCATGAAATGGCAGCCGATGCCGGCCGTGGCGCGGCTTCCCTCGGGAACGCGGGTCGAGGTGTTGTGCGGGCAGCCCGAGCAGAAATAAGGCTGCCGCACGGCCGTAACTCTGGGTTTGGCCAGAATTTTTTCTTTGAAGTCCAGAAACGCGAGCCGCTCGCGGAACTGCGAGCCAAGCTTCTCGGCCATGCCGAGTTTTGAAAGTCTTTGCGCGATCGCCCGAGCGACCATCGCCGGCGAATGCTCGTAGTGCGCGGGCAGGAGCCAGGTGCCGGCGGGCTGGCCGCCGCTGCGGCTCCACTCGCCGCTGTCGTCGAACTTGCCGACCACGCGCGGCGCGCGCACGCCTTCCTTCCAGTTGTAGAGCTCTTCCTTGATCTGGTACTCGATGAGCTGGCGCTTCTCCTCGACCACCAGAATCTCTTCCAGACCCTCGGCGAAGCGGCGGGCGCCCGTCGGCTCGAGCGGCCAGGACATCGCGACCTTGTAGACCCGAAGGCCGATATGCCTGGCGAGTTCCCTGTCGATGCCGAGATCGGCGAGCGCCTGCATCACATCGCCGAACGATTTGCCGGTGGTGACGATGCCGAGCCTTGCCTTCGGAGAATCGAAAACGATCTTGTCGAGCGCATTGGCGCGCGTGTAGGCAAGGGCTGCGTAGACCTTCCAGTCGAGGATGCGTGCTTCCTGCTCGAGGATGCCGTCGGGCCAGCGGATGTTCAGCCCGCCGGGAGGAAGATTGAAATCCGTGGGAAGACGAGAGACGACCCTTGAAGAGTCGACAATTACCGAAGCCCCGGATTCAACGATGTCGGTCACGCACTTGAACGCGATCCAACAGCCCGAGTAGCGGCTCAGCGCAAAGCCGTGCAAGCCGAGGTCGAGATAGTCCTGAACGTTCGACGGGTTAAGCACCGGGATCAGGCAGGCTTTGAAGATGTGCTCCGACTGGTGTGGAAGCGTCGAAGACTTTGCGCCATGATCGTCGCCTGCGAGAACGAGCACGCCGCCGTGGTTCGAAGTGCCGGCGGCGTTGGCGTGCTTGAATACGTCGCCGCAGCGGTCGACGCCCGGGCCCTTGCCATACCACATCGAGAACACGCCGTCGTATTTCGCGCCGGGGAAGAGGTTGAGCTGCTGCGTGCCCCAGATGGCAGTGGCGGCGAGGTCTTCGTTCAGGCCCGGCTGAAAGCGGATGTGGCTTCGCTCGAGATGCTGTTGCGCGCGCCGAAGCGTCTGGTCGAATCCGCCAAGCGGCGAGCCGCGGTAGCCGGAGATGAAGCCGGCGGTATTGAGCCCGGCATGCGCGTCGCGTTCGCGCTGCAGCATCATCAGGCGGATCAGCGCCTGCATGCCGGTGAGGAAGACCCGCCCGCTCGCTACGGTGTACTTGTCTTCGAGACTCGCTTTAGCAAGATCCATGTCGCTTAGACAGCGGGTCGAGCTTTGATTCGCGGCTTGGGCGGCTGCGGCCCGGGCCGGTCCCAGTATGGCTCAGGACCAAACGACTCGGCCAGAAATTCGATGAATGCACGCGTTTTCGCGGGCAGGTGGCGGCGGTGAGGATAGACCGCGTAAATCGCCACGTCGCTCGCGAAGGTATAGCCCGGAAGAAGGGAAACAAGCGACCCGTCCTCCAGGTGCCGACGCACGTCCCAAGTCGACTTGAGCGCGATCCCGAGCCCGGCGAGCGCCCATTCGCGCAGCACTTCCCAGTTGTCGCAGGCATAGCGACCGCTGACGCGCGCCGAGCCCTGCTTTCCGTCCGGCCCGCGGTAATCCCAGTTCATGGTGAAGTCGGTGGCGAGGCAGTTGTGCCTTGCGAGGTCGTCCGGCGTGTTCGGCTCGCCGTGGCGCGCGAGGTACGCCGGGCTCGCGCACACCACGCGGCGGTTGGGGGCGAGCTTGCGTGCGGCGAGCGAGGAATCGGCAAGATCGGCGATCCGCACAGCGAGGTCGAAGCCTTCCTCCACTACGTTGACCGCGCGGTCGGAGAGGCTGAGGGCGAGCTGCACTTCCGGATAACGTTCGGCGAACTTCGGTATGAGCGGTGCGACATGCTGATGGCCAAACGACGCAGGCAGCGCGACTCGTAGTACCCCGCGCGGCTCGGCCCGCCCGGCCGTTACCGCCGCGTCCGCCTCCTCTATGTCGGCGAGCACCCGGTTGCATGTCTCATAGTAGGCGGCGCCCTCATCGGTGAGGTGGAGGCTCCGGGTGGTGCGGTTCAACAGGCGTACTCCCAGTCTGGCCTCAAGCGCCGCCAGGCGCCGGCTCACTACGGCAGTGGACATACCGAGATCCCGCGCAGCAGCTGAAAGGCTGCCGGTGCCGACGATTCGGGCGAAAACAGTGATCTCCTGCAGGGTGTTAGGCATCTTTGCTGATTTGGCAAAAGTGTTTTACTAAATCAGCGTATTCTAAGCTCTGCAGCAAAGCCGTACGATTGCTGCGTTGCAACAGCCCGGTTGGTTCCTCCTCCTCCAATACCGTCGGGCTGACTCTAGGGGCAGGCTCCAAAGGCCTGCCCCTTATTTTTTAAGGGGAAGTCGGATTAAGTGGTGGGGATGATCTTTTCCAGGCGGTAGCCGTAGTTGTAGATCGGCACCACCCGGTAGCCCGACTCGGGGCGCAAGTCGAGCTTCTTCCGCACCTGGCTCACATGTGTGTCCACCGTACGGGTGGCAAGGTCGCCGATCCGGCCCCAGACCGTCTCCTGGAGATGCCCGCGCGAAAGGAGCCGACCGATATTGCGGAACAGCGCCACCGTTAGCTCGAACTCCTTGGGCGTGAGCTCGATGACCTGCCCGTCCTTTCGCACCTCGCTGCGCTGAATGTCGATCTCGTATGGCGGAAAGGAAAGCTGCTTCTTGTCCTCGCTCGGATAGGCGCGGCGTAGGAGGGCGTGCACGCGGGCGAGGAGCTCCTGCCGGCGCACCGGCTTCACCATGTAGTCGTCGGCGCCGTGCTCGAGCGCGAACACGATGTCCTGCTCTGAGTCGCGCACGGTGACGAAGAGCACCGGCACGCTCTTCGAGACATTGCCCCGTATCCACGTCAGGACCTCGGCTCCCGACACGTCGGGCACCTGCCAGTCGAGCATGAAGAGGTCGAAGCTCTCGCGGCCGGCTTGCTTCATCGCCTCCCGCCCGCTTAGATACGCGTGTACGTCGTGGCCATCCTCGGAGATCCAGCGCCTGAGCAGCGCCAGTTGATCCGGATCGTCTTCTAGAATCGCGATACGCACTTCAGCCTCCCTGTTCGGCCAATCATACTGGAGAGAACCATGCGCGTCGCGTTACTAGGTGGCGGGACCATCGCGCGGCTCGTGCTCCAGCACCGTACACCGGGGATCGAGGTCGTCGCGCTCGCCGGGCGGGGGCCGAATTCGCGCGGCGTGGCGCTCGCGAAAGAGTTCTCAGTCCCCTACGTCGTTGGTCGCGATCGGCTGCTCGCTGCGCGCCCGGCGGTAGTGGTCGAGGCGGCATCGCATGAAGCCGTGCGCGAGTACCTCGTGCCCCTGCTCGAAGCGGGCGTGAGCGTGATTGTGCTCTCGGCGGGTGCCCTCGCGGACGATGCGTTGCGCGCCAAAGCCGAGCAGGCGGCGGCGGCGAGCGGGGCGCTCCTCTACGTTCCCTCGGGTGGCGTCGGCGGGCTGGATGCGCTAAAGACCGCCTGCCTCGCCGGCGTGGACCGGGTTTCGATCCGCGTGGCGAAGCCGCCCGCGGCATGGAAGGGAATTCCCTATGTGGAGAAGCTCGGCGTCGATTTGGACGCGCTGCGCGCTCCGAGCACGTTGTTCGAAGGGCCCGCGCGCGAGGGCGTGCCGCATTTTCCGCAGAACGTGAACATCGCGGCGGTGCTGTCGCTAGGGGGGATCGGGATGGATCGGACCCGTCTCGAGGTGGTGGCAGACCCAGGCTTGGCCCTCAACACCCATACGATCCGGGTTTCCGGGGTGGCCGGGCGCATGACAGTGGTGCTGGAGAATGTTCCGGCGCCCGAAAACCCGAAGACTTCCTGGCTTGCCTGCTACAGCGCTCTTGCGGCCCTCAAGTCATTTCAGTCGAAGGCCCGCTACGGCACGTGACTTAGCTGGCAAAAACCTTGACCAAGCGTCGGATAACTCACATAATTTCGGGTTCCGCCGGAGGGGTGCCCGAGCGGCTAAAGGGGGCAGACTGTAAATCTGTTGGCCTTGCGCCTACGTTGGTTCGAATCCAACCCCCTCCACCAGCACTCGGGGCAGGACGTCGCGGCGGTAGGAAATTTTTTTCGGGTGAAGACAGGCGGGTGTAGCTCAATGGTAGAGCAGAAGCCTTCCAAGCTTATGACGAGGGTTCGATTCCCTTCACCCGCTCCAGCTGATCGTGTCCGGGTCATGCCCATGTAGCTCAGTGGTAGAGCACTCCCTTGGTAAGGGAGAGGTCACGCGTTCAATCCGCGTCATGGGCACCACAAAGGAATCGGGAACAGGGAATCGGGAAAAGTTAGATGGCCAAAAGCAAATTTGAGCGTACGAAGCCCCACGTGAACGTGGGCACGATTGGACACGTGGATCATGGCAAGACCACGCTGACGGCGGCGATGACGCACATACTGGCGAAGAAGTACGGGGGCGAGGCGAAGAACTAC
>DATIGN010000173.1:0-15188 GCA_035454685.1 Burkholderiales bacterium
TATTGCAGTGCAGCAGGGCTGTTGGAGAATCGCAACAACCGCCCTCGTACACCTGACGCATGGCGCGTATTCCTTGTTGGGCCAAAGGGGCATTCGGCACACTCCTTAAGACTTCTCAACGGAGGGGTTGGCGGGGGCCGGTTGGGCGCCGCCGGTTTAAACCAAAAAGGAGAGGAGCATTCGAATGCAGAAAAAACTGTTATCGCTGGCGGTAGCCGGAGCGTTGGCCGCGCCCGTCGCCGCACTGGCGCAGGTGGAGGTGTACGGCACCATCCACATGTCCTTTAACCACGAAAAGTTCGGAGATAGCCCTACCGGAGTTCCGTCGGTATCGAAGTTCGACGTTGCGTCGCACGCCTCGAACATCGGCGTCCGCGCGCGGGAAAATCTCGGCGGGGGGTTGAGCGCGTGGGCGCAAGTGGAGACGAACGCGTCGATGGAGCGCTCGAACAACGTCGCGCACACTTCGAACTTCGCTTCCCGGAACTCCGCGGTCGGCATGCAAGGCAACTGGGGTAACGTGTTCCTCGGCCAGTGGACCACACCGTGGGCGGACCTCGACGCGCTCTGGGGCGTAGGCACCGTAGCGACCTACGGGCCCATCACCTCGATCATCGGGCGCCGCGAGACCACGGGCGCTGCTCCGAACCCGAACTGCGCAAACACCGGCAGTGGTATTGGAGGCGTACCCGGTGGTTCGTGCGATTCGGTGGAAGGCGGCGGCGGTGTCGGACATCCCTTCTGGCGCCGGATCTCGAACTCAGTCCACTACCAATCGCCTGTGTTCGGCGGCGCGCAAGTCAAGATCGCCTATCAGACAAACCAAGACAAAGCATCGACGGGCGTCGTAGCAGATCCGTCCTTGATGTCCGGTTCGATAACTTGGGCAGGCATGGGCGGCAGGTTGCGCATCGGCGCGGCCTTCGACCGGCACGACGACTTCACTACGATCGGCGAGACCGACACCGGCTGGCGCGTGACGGGCGGATGGAACTTCGGCTTCGCCGACGTGGGTCTCGCTTACGAGCAGATGACATACAAGACCCCGGGGGGTGATTGCGATGCCACGCAAATGGGTATCGGCGTAGCGATCCCTGTTGGCCAGGGTGCGATTCGTGGCTCCTACTCGCAGGCCGATGACATCGAGGGTACATTCAACGGAGCAGGAACGTGCGGCGCCTTGGGAGCGGGCGACAACGGTGCGAAGCAGTACAACATCGGCTACGACTACCGCTTCTCGAAGCGCACCACGGTCGGTGTCGGCTACGCCAAGATCGACAACGACGCCTTCGCGGCGTTCACCTGGAGCGGTCTGTCGAGCTCGCAGAACGGCCAGTCGGTCAACCCGGCGGTCGGCTCTGATGTGGAAATCTTTTTCGTCAGCATAATCCATCGCTTCTAAGAAAAGCTTTACAGCAACTCCTTGAACGGGCGCCTTCGGGCGCCCGTTTTTTTCTGTAGCATCGTCGTGTGCAGTTCGTGGGCGATTTTCTGATCGATGGAGCGGTTTGCGACCGGCTGATCGAGTTGCATCGCGCATGCGACCGCAAAGGCCTGGTGAAGCGCGGCCGGATGGGAAAGGGCGGCAGCCTGGTGGTCGATCCGGAGAAGAAGGATTCTTTCGACGTCAGCGTGGACCTCGTGCCTGCGGAGCTCCTCAGTGAGTACGGGATCGAGCGCTACTACGCCGAGCTCCAGCGCTGCCTGCAGCTCTATGTGGAGCAGCATCCGATGCTCAAGCAGCTTGGCAAGTTCCGGGTCACTGAGTCGCCTGCCATCCAGCACTATCGCCCCGGGGGCGGCTTCAAGATGCCGCACTTCGAGCGCAGCGGCTATGCCACTGCGACGCGCATGCTCGTGTGGATGACTTACCTCAACGACGTGACGGACGGCGGCGGCACGCACTTTGTGTACCAGAAGCACACGTTCGAGGCGAAGAAGGGTCGCACGCTCATCTGGCCGTCCGACTTCACGCATACGCACGTCGGCGTGGTCTCGCCGAACCAGCATAAGTACATAATTACCGGCTGGATGAATTTCTGCCCCGACGCATGATCTCCGTCGACCGCTTGATCGGCGAATTCGACCGCGCGTTGCGTGCGGTCGCCGGCGTGGCGCACGCGACACGGCCTTCGCCGGCGGCGGGAGTGTCGGAAAAGGAAATCACCGACGAAGACCGCCGGCATGCCGCGGCGCTCATGCGCGTGAACCACGTCGGCGAGGTGTGCGCCCAGGCGCTGTACCAGGGTCAGGCGCTCACCGCGCGCGACGCCGTCGCGCGCCAGGCGCTCGAGCAGGCTGCGCGTGAAGAAGAAGATCATCTTGCCTGGAGCGCCGAGCGCATCCGCGAGCTCGGCGGCCGGCTGAGCCTGCTCAATCCGTTATGGTACGCGGGCGCTTTCGCGATCGGCGCCGTGGCGGGCGCGCTGGGAGACCGGTGGAATCTTGCGTTCCTGGCGGAGACCGAGCGCCAGGTCGAGGAGCATCTCGGCGGCCATCTCGAGGAGCTGCCGCCCGAGGACGACCGCACGCGCGCGGTGGTCGAAGCCATGCAGGCCGACGAGGCGAGGCATCGCGCGAGCGCGATCGAGCTCGGTGCCGCTGAACTCCCCGAGCCGGTCAAACGGGCGATGCGACTTGCTTCGAAAGTCATGACTACGGTCGCGTACCGGGTGTAGCGTTCAAAAGAGGAGGGGGGACAAATGACGATTCGCATCGCAGCCGCTGCCGCCCTTGCCGCACTGCTCGCGGCAAGCAACGCGTTCGCGCAGCTCCTCACGGAGAAGAAATTCTTCACCCTGCCTCAGTACACGACCGCAGGCGGCAAGACGATCAAGAACGTGCGCGTCGGCTACGAGACGTACGGCAAGCTGAACGCCATGGGCGACAACGCGGTGTTCATTCCGCATTTCTTCTCCGGCACTTCGCATGCCGCCGGACGCTACAAGCCCGATGAGAAGGCGGCGGGCTACTGGGACGCCATCATCGGCTCGGGCAAGGCGATCGACACCGACAAGTATTTCGTCGTCAGTGCCGATACGCTCGTAAACCTCAATGTGAAAAGCCCGATGGTCGGTACCGTCGGCCCGGCCACCGTCAACCCGGACACCGGCAAGCCCTATGGCTCCAGCTTCCCGGTCGTATCGATGAAGGACTCGGTGCGCGTTCACAAGGCCTTGCTCGACTCGCTCGGCGTGAAAAGGCTTCAAGCGGTGGCAGGCGCGTCGGGCGGCGCGATCCAGACGATGGAGTGGGCGGTGGAATATCCGCAACTCGTCGAGCGAGTGGTCCACGTCATCGGCCCTGGCCTGGATGTGCACCCCTACACCATCGCCATGCTGGATGCGTGGACCATGCCCATAAAGCTCGACTCGGGCTGGAAAGGCGGCGACTACTACGGAGGCGCAGAACCGGTGGAGGGGCTCGCGCAGGCGCTCAAGCTCGTCACCCTGACCACGGTGCATTACTCGTGGGCGGAGAAGCTCCACGGATACAAGTGGGCAGAGGAGGGGAAGAACCCCGCAGACTCCATGGCGAACCTGTTTTCGATCGAGGACGCACTGACGAAATCCGGCAGATCGCGCGCGGCGGCAAATGACGCGGGCCACTTCGTGTGGATGGTGAAGGCGAACGCTCTCTACAACGTCGACAAGGATGCCAGCCGGATCAAGGCCAAAGTCCTCTTCCTCCCGGCAACGACCGACCTGCTATTTCCGCCCCATTACTCACGCAAGGCGGCGGAGAAGCTCCGCGCGCAAGGCAATCATGTCGAGCTCTATGAAATCGACGGCACCAACGGCCACCTCGACGGCATTTTCTCGATTGGCAAGGTCGCCGACCGCATCAAGGCTTTCTTGGAAAAATAATCGGGCTCTGACCCCGATTTCTTAGTCCGCGGGGCGCGGTTGCGGGCGCGGCCGGCGGCCGACGTTGACTGTGGTCTCGACGTCCTGGCCCTGGCGCTTGAGCTTCATCTTGGCCGGCTCGCCGGGGGCGAGCGCGGCCACGACGTTGAGCATGGCCGTGGCGTCGGCGACCGGCTTGCCCTGAACCTCCACCGCCACGTCGCCTGGCCGCACACCCGCCTTGTCGGCCGGGCCGCCGCGCTGCACGAGCGCGATCAGCGCGCCGCGCGTGCCGGCGAGCTGCAACGAGGCGGCGTCGAGCGGCGTGACATCGCGCAGCTCGACGCCGATCCAGCCTCGCGTCACGCCGCCGGTCTTGATGATCTGCTCGAGCACCATCTTCGCGGTCGACACCGGGATCGCAAAGCCTATCCCGCCCGCGCTGCCCGTCTGCGAAATGATCAGCGTATTGATGCCGACGAGGTTGCCACCGGCGTCGATCAATGCGCCGCCGGAGTTGCCGGGGTTGATCGCTGCGTCGGTCTGGATGAAATTCTCGAAAGTCGACACTCCGAGCCCTGAACGCCCGAGCGCGGACACGATCCCGCTCGTCACCGTGTGGCCGAGATTGAACGGGTTACCGATGGCGAGCACCACGTCGCCGACGCGCAGCGCATCGGAGGAGCCGAAACTGATCGCCGGCAGGTTGTCGGCGCTTACGCGCAGCACTGCGAGATCGGTTTCGGGATCGCTGCCGACTACGCGGGCCAGCAGCTTCTTGCCGTCATGCAGCGCAACCTCGATCTCGTCGGCGCCTTCGACCACGTGATGGTTGGTGAGCACGTAGCCACCGGCGTTCACCACTACGCCCGAGCCGAGATTGGAGGCGCGCTGCGCGGCGGCATCATCGGGCAGCTGACTGCCGAAGAACCGGCGGAACAGCGGGTCGTTGAGGAGCGGGTGGCGCGGTGAGCGGATCTCCTTGGAAGTGGAGATATTGACGACCGAGGGCGCCGCGCGCTGCACCGCTTCATGAAACGACCCCGCGCGCACCGCGCTCGGAAGCGGGCCCGTCGTTTCCGCTATCGGTGTTTGCTGCACGACAGTAACCGCGCGCGAGGGTAACCACTCCGGATGGAAGGTCGATACCACGAAGAGCACCGCAACGGCGACGGTGGCGGCCTGCGCAAAAATGAGCCAGAGGCGGTACATGGGGGATCGTAGTAAAGCAGATTTCCCTAGCAAATCCAATCGTTTAGGAGCGAAATCGTGGACTTTTGCAGGGGCGGTCGCTAGAATCGCAGGCTTTTGCGCGCCTCCATAACACCGCCATCTCCATGAATGAAGAACCAAAACTAGACAAGACGCGGCGCAATCTGGTGGTCGCGACGTCGGTCGTCGGCGGAGCCGCGAGCGTGGCCGCCGCAATCCCGTTTGTCGCGAGCATGTGGCCCTCCGAGCGCGCCAAGGCGGCGGGGGCCCCGGTAGAAGCGGACATTTCCCGCATCGCGCCGGGTGAGCTGGCGGTGGTCGAATGGCGCGGCAAGCCGGTGTGGATCCTCCGCCGCACCAAGGAAATGGTCGAGTCGCTGAAGGCCGTCGCGCCGCGGCTGACCGATCCGGCGTCGAAGTCTTCCGAGCAGCCGAAGTACGCCGAGAACGAGTACCGCTCGGCCAAGCCCGAGCTCATGGTGATGGAAGGGGTTTGTACGCATCTCGGCTGCTCGCCGCAACTCAAGAGCGCGGAGGCCAAAGCCGAGATGGGCGGCGACTGGGTGGGCGGGTTCTACTGTCCGTGCCACGGCTCGAAGTTCGACTTCGCCGGCCGCGTGTTCCGCGGCGCGCCCGCGCCCACCAACCTCAAGGTGCCGCCGTACACCTTCGTCAGCGACAACACGCTCGTGATCGGCGAAGACCAGGAAACCAAGGGGGCATAGGGCGATGGCATCGCGTCTTCAGGCGCTCTGGGGCTGGTTCGACGCGCGCATGCCTTCGGTCGCGGAGCAGTGGAAGATCCACGCTTCCGAGTACTACGCGCCGAAGAATTTCAACTTCTGGTATTTCTTCGGCTCGCTCGCGCTGCTCGTGCTCGTGATCCAGATCATCTCGGGCATCTTCCTCACGATGAACTACAAGCCCGACGCGAGCCTCGCGTTCGGCTCGGTCGAGTACATCATGCGCGACGTGCCGGGCGGGTGGTTGATCCGCTACATCCATTCCACCGGCGCCTCCGCATTTTTCATCGTCGTGTACCTGCACATGTTCCGCGCCATGCTGTACGGCTCGTACCGCGAGCCACGCGAGCTGGTGTGGATCTTCGGCGTGCTGATCTACCTCACGCTGATGGGCGAGGCGTTCTTCGGCTACCTGCTGCCGTGGGGACAGATGTCGTACTGGGGCGCGCAGGTGATCGTGAACCTGTTCGGCACGGTGCCCTTCATCGGGCCGGACCTCGCGCTCTGGATCCGCGGCGACTATGTCATCTCGGACGCGACGCTCAACCGATTCTTCGCGCTCCACGTGATCGCGCTGCCGCTCGTGCTGCTCGGGCTGGTGGTCGCGCACATCCTCGCGCTGCACGACGTGGGCTCGAACAACCCCGACGGCGTCGAGATCAAGAAGCTCAAGGGGCCCGACGGCAAGCCGCTCGACGGCATCCCGTTTCACCCGTACTACACGGTGAAGGACCTGGTCGGCGCGGTGGTGTTCCTCGCGATCTTCTGCGTGGTGATGTTCTTCGTGCCCGAGATGGGCGGCTACTTCCTCGAGCACAACAACTTCATCCCGGCCGACCCGCTGAAGACTCCGGAGCACATCGCGCCGGTGTGGTACTTCACGCCTTACTACTCGATCCTGCGTGCCGTGCCGCCGCTCTTCAACTCGCAGTTCCCGGGCGTGCTCGCCATGGGCGTCGCGGTGGTGATTCTCTTCTTCCTGCCGTGGCTCGACCGCAGCCCTGTGAAGTCGATCCGCTACCGCGGGCCCCTCTACAAGAGCTGGCTCGCCGCGTTCGTCATCGTGTTCATCGTCCTCGGCTACCTCGGCATCGAGCCCACCACGGTGTGGGGGCAGTTTCCGGTAAGCGACGACTCGTTCCTTGGCCGCACGATCGTCGACACCAAGGATGTGGCGACTTGGGTGGCGCGCGTGTGCACGATCGTGTACTTCCTCTTCTTCTTCCTGATGCCTTGGTATACCGCGCGTGACACGGTTCATCCCGTACCCGAGCGGGTCACGGCATGAGAACTCTTCTACTCTCATTGTTCGTTTTTCCGGGGATGGTTCTTGCAGCCGCCGCCGGCTACCGGATCGACCGCTCGCCGCACGACCCACGCGACGTGGTGAGCCTGCAGGCGGGCGCGCGCACCTATGTCAACTACTGCCTCGGCTGTCACAGCCTGCAGTACATGCGCTACCAGGGGCTCACCGAGCTCGGCATCAGCGAAGCGCAGGTCAAGGAGCACCTGCTCTTCACCGCCGAGAAGATCGGGGAGCCGATCCGGACCACCGGCGTCGAGCCGAAGACGGCGAAAGGCTGGTTCGGCGTGCCACCGCCGGATCTCTCGGTGATCTCGCGCTCGCGCGGCGCCGACTGGCTCTACACCTATCTGCGCACCTTCTACCGCGATCCGAAGACCGTGACCGGTTGGAACAACGCGGTGTTCCCCAACGTCGCCATGCCGCACGCGCTGTGGACGCTGCAGGGCGAGCGCGGCTGGGACCCGAAGGAGCACAGGCTGACCGAGATTTCGCAGGGCTTGCTCTCGCCGGTCGAGTACGACCGCACCGTGAGAGATCTGGTGAACTTCCTGGTGTACGTCGGCGAGCCCGCCGCCGAAAGCCGCAAGGCGATCGGCATCGTGGTGCTCTTCGTGCTGCTCGGTGTGCTGTTCCCCCTCACCTACTGGTTGAAGAAGGAATTCTGGAAGGACGTGAAGTAGCGCCAGCCGCGGCTTCTCTCAAGCAGGAACCTAGCTCATGATGCAACTCTATTCGGGCACCACGTGCCCTTTCAGCCACCGCTGCCGCTTCGTGCTCTACGAGAAGGGCATGGACTTCCAGGTCATCGACGTCGACCTGTACAACAAGCCCGAGGACATCGCGGTGATGAACCCGTACAACCGGCTGCCGGTGCTGGTCGAGCGGGATCTCATCCTGTACGAGTCCAACATCATCAACGAGTACATCGACGAGCGCTTCCCGCACCCGCAGCTGATGCCCGCCGACCCGGTGATGCGCGCGCGGGCGCGTCTTATGCTCTTCAACATGGAGGTGGAGCTCTTCTCGCAGATCGAGCCGCTCGAGTCCGGCAAGGAAAAGCAGGTCGAGCGCGCGCGCCAGCAGGTCACCGATCGCCTGATCGAGCTCGCGCCGGTGTTCACCAAGACCAAGCACATGCTGGGCGACGACTTCACCATGCTCGACGTGGCAATCGCGCCGCTCCTGTGGCGCCTGGACCACTTCGGCATCAAGCTCGGCAAGACCGCGGCGCCGCTCATGAAGTACGCCGAGCGCATCTTCTCGCGCCCCGCTTTCATCGAAGCGCTCACGCCTTCCGAGAAGGTGATGCGCAAGTAAGATACACGCCTCATCAATGGCTGAGATCCCGACCAAGCCGTACCTTCTGCGCGCCCTTTTCGAGTGGTGCGTGGACAACGGCTACACGCCGCACCTCGCGGTGCGCGTCGACTCGAGAACCCAGGTGCCGGCCGAATACGTGAAGGGCGGCGAGATCACGCTGAACATCAGCCCCAACGCCGTGCACAAGCTCCAGATCGGCAACGACCTGGTCGAGTTCTCGGCGCGCTTCGGCGGCGTCGCGCGCCAGATCTCCCTCCCGATCGGCAACGTCTATGCGCTCTACGCGCGCGAGACCGGGCACGGCATGACCTTCGACACCGAGGGCCCCAAGCACCGCGTGCAAGCGAGAGCCGAGTCCGAGGCCGTTCCTACCAACTCCAAGCCGCCCACCGCGCTGCCCGCGCCCTCGACCGATCCGAAGAAGCCTTCTGGCGGCGGCAAGCCTACATTACGCAGGATCAAGTAACCGCCGCATCGCGTAACCGGCGCATAATCGCGCCTCGGCCGGTTTAGCTCAGGGGTAGAGCAACCGCCTTGTAAGCGGTAGGTCGTCCGTTCGATTCGGACAACCGGCACCAGCCTCGACAGGCACGGTTTGTGCAGCATCTTCGCCAAGAACATGAACTGCAGAGCCGCGTTGCCTGCCTCGCCGATTCTCGAGTACCTGGAGTCGCTGCACGCTCGCTTTGTCGAGCTCACAGACGGCCAGGTTGCGGACTACATCCCCGAGCTCTCCCACGCCGATCCGGAGTGGTTCGGCATCTGCATCGCCACCCGGGACGGGTTCGTCTACGAGGTGGGCGACTCGCGCCAGCCCTTCACCATCCAGTCGATCTCCAAGCCCTTTACGTATGGGCTTGTGCTGCAGGAACGCGGAGAGGACAGGGTCCTTGCCAAGATCGGCGTCGAGCCCTCGGGCGATGCGTTCAACGCAATAAGCCTGCGGCCCCAAACTGGTGCGCCGTTGAATCCGCTGATCAATGCTGGTGCGATCGCTGCGTGCGGGCTGGTCCCGGGAGACACGGTCGAGGAGAAAACCGCTCGCGTGCTCGAAGCGTTTTCCTGCTATGCGGGCCGTGCGTTGGACATCGACGAGCGCGTCTACGACTCGGAGAGCGCGACAGGGCATCGAAATCGGGCAATCGGCTGGATGCTGCGCAATTTCGAGATCCTCGCCGATGAGCCGGGTCCTACGCTCGAAGCGTACTTTCGGCAGTGCTCTATTCGGGTGACCTGCCGCGACCTTGCCGTCATGGGCGCGACGCTCGCCAACGGCGGCGTCAATCCCGTATCCGGGATTCGAGCGCTCTCCGAGCACTACGTGGATAACGTCCTCTCGGTGATGGCGACGTGCGGCATGTACGACTTCTCCGGTGAGTGGCTGTACCGGACTGGCTTGCCGGCGAAAAGCGGAGTCGGCGGCGGCATTTTGGCGGTGCAGCCGGGGCGCATCGGGATCGCCGTCTTTTCTCCGCGCCTCGATCCGCACGGAAACAGCGCTCGCGGCATCGCCGTGTGCCGCGCGCTCGCGGCCGATCTTGGCCTCCATCTCTTCGACGCGGCGCAGCCGGCCGCACCGGCGGTGCGCCTGGCAACTACGCGTCGGAAAGTCGCCTCGAAGCAGCGGCGCCCGCCGCTCGCGGCCGAGCACCTGCGCAATACGGGAAAGCGACTGCGGCTGTACCACCTGCAGGGCCCGCTTGCCTTCGCGACGGTGGAGCCACTGGTACGCGAGTTGATGGCGCGCGCGGTCGAGACCGAATGCTTCATCATCAATCTGCGGATGGTGCAGGCGATGGATCCGGCCGCGACGCGCCTCCTTGCAGGCACGCGCAGGGAATTCGCCAGGCTGGGCAAGGTGCTGGTTTTCTCAGAGGCGGGCGCGTGGTGGCAGCGCCTCGTCGATGCCGGCGTCGAGCGTGACGCGATCTTCGCCGACGACGATTTCGCGCTCGAGTACGGGGAGAATCTGCTGCTCGCCCAGCGCTTCCGGGAGCCGGCCTGGGGAGCCGAAACCGCGCTCGAAAAATGCGCGCTGTTCGCCGGCTTCGCAGCCGAGGAGCTCGCTCGCCTCGAGCCCTTGCTCGCCAAGCGTCGTTACCAGCGCGGGCAGACCATCGTGGCGGCCGGTCAAAGCTCGGACGAGCTCTTCGTCCTTACCCGTGGGTCCGCGATGGTCAGCATTCCGACCGACGACGGCATTACCCGCCTCGATTCCTTCTCGTCCGGGATGACCTTCGGCGACGTCGCCTTCATCGATCGCTCGCCGCGATCGGCTAACGTGACCGCGCTCGGCCCGGTGGAGTGCCGCGTGCTGACGCGGGAGGCTTTTGCCCGACTCGATGAGGAAGCGCCGGCGATCAAGATCCGGCTGTTGCAGAACCTCGCGTGCGGGATGACCTCGATGCTGCGGCGCCTGAGCCGCGAGCTTGCCGCCCTGAAATAAGAAAGCCCGCTGCGCGGGCTTTCTTGACGGGTGCCGTGGGCTTGTTACAGCGGCTTAATGTTGTGCGCCTGGAGTCCCTTGGGTCCCCGCTTCACCTCGAACTCGACCTTCTGACCTTCCTTCAGGGTCTTGAAGCCGGACATCTGGATCGCCGTGTGATGCGCGAACAGATCCTCGCCGCCCTCGCTCGGGGTGATGAAGCCGAAGCCTTTGGAATCATTGAACCACTTGACGGTACCGGTTGGCATTACGTGTTACCTCTACAAAAAGCTGCCGCGACGAATCCGGGCGCGACGAAGCCGGGCACGAAGAATCAAGAGTTGGAAATGACTGCCACTACCGACGCGCTGCTTGAGGCGACGAGGAGGGGACGGCAAATTCGCTGCTTGAAACACATCCTGCGCCGGGGATCTTAGCACTATTTCTCCAGACGAAGGACGGGGATAGCGGCCGGGCCGACCGGGCTATTACCATGGCCGGATGACCGACCTCGCCGACATCGTTTCCTCCGCGTTCTGGCGCGTCAATCCGCCCGACGCCGACCCCACCGAAACCCGCGAATGGCTCGAGGCATTCGACGCGCTCGTTGAAACCGAAGGCCGGGAGCGCGCCACCTTCCTGCTGCGCAAGCTTCTCGATCACGCCCGCGCGCGGCGCGTGCCGCTGCCGCCGGTGCTCAATACTCCATACAAGAACTCGATCGCGCTCGCGCATCAGCCGCAGTTCCCGGGAAACCTCGAGCTCGAAAGCCGCATCTCCGCGATCGTGCGCTGGAACGCGCTCGCCATGGTCGTGCGCGCGAACCGGGCGCACCCGGAGCTCGGCGGCCATATCGCGAGCTACGCCTCGGCGGCGGATCTCTTCGAGGTCGGCTTCAACCATTTTTTCCGTATCGAGGACCTGGTGTACTTCCAGCCGCATTCGGCGCCCGGGGTGTACGCGAGGGCTTACTTGGAGGGTCGTCTCAGCGAAGCTCAGCTAAATCACTACAGAAGAGAGACGGGACGCAAGGGTCTCTCGTCGTATTGCCATCCGTACCTGATGCCGGAGTTCTGGCAGTTTCCGACAGGCTCGATGGGCCTCGGGCCGATCAACGCCATTTACCAGGCCCGGTTCATGCGGTACCTCGAGAACAGGGGGCTGGCCCAAGAGGCGTCCAAGGGGAAGAATCTGCGTAAAGTCTGGTGCTTCATCGGCGATGGCGAAATGGACGAGCCGGAGTCGCTCGCCGGGCTTTCGCTCGCCGCGCGCGAGGGGCTCGACAACCTGGTCTTCGTCGTCAACTGCAATTTGCAGCGGCTCGACGGACCGGTGCGCGGCAACGGCTCGGTCGTGCAAGAGCTCGAGGGCCTGTTCGCCGGCGCGGGCTGGAACGTCATCAAGCTTCTCTGGGGCTCGGACTGGGATCCACTCTTTGCGCGCGATGAGGACGGCATCCTGCTCAAGCGCTTGCACGAGACGGTGGATGGCGAATTCCAAACCTACGCCGCGACCGACGGCCGCTTCAACCGCGAGCACTTTTTCAACAAGTACCCGGAGCTGCGCGAGCTCGTCGCCGACATGAGCGACGACGACATCGACCACCTGCGCCGCGGCGGACACGACCCGGTGAAGATCTACGCCGCGTACCACGCCGCCGCGCACCACAAGGGGCAGCCCACGGTCATCCTCGCCAAGACCAAGAAGGGCTACGGCATGGGGCACTGGGGCCAGGGAAAGATGGGCACCCACCAGCAGAAGAAGCTCGACGACGAGGCGCTGCGCGAATTCCGCGACCGCTTCGCGCTGCCGCTCTCCGATGACGACGTTTCGCAGCTTCGCTTTTTCCATCCCGGGCCTGCCAGCCCGGAGATCAAGTACCTGCTGGAGAGACGGCAACAGCTCGGCGGTTTTCTTCCCGCGAGAAACACGAAAGCGGAAAAGCTTTCCGTGCCGGCGCTCGCCGCTCCGGAACGCAACCAGTCGACGACCATGGTGTTCGTGCAGCTTCTGTCGCAGCTCCTCAAGGACGAGAAGCTCGGCCCGCGCGTGGTGCCGATCGTCGCCGACGAGGCGCGGACCTTCGGCATGCAGACGCTGTTCCGGCAGGTCGGCATCTACTCGGCGCTCGGCCAGCTTTACGAGCCCGAGGACCATGACGAGCTGCTCTACTACCGCGAGGCGAAGGACGGCCAGATACTGGAGGAGGGCATCACCGAGGCAGGCGCGCTGTCATCGTGGCTCGCGGCGGCGACGGCGTACTCCGCACACGGCAAGCCGATGCTGCCGTTCTACATCTATTACTCGGTATTCGGCTTCCAGCGCGTCGGAGACCTCATCTGGGCGTCGGCCGACTCGCGCGCGCGCGGCTTCCTCGTCGGCGGCACCGCCGGGCGCACCACGCTCGCCGGCGAAGGACTGCAGCACCAGGACGGCTCATCGCACCTGGTCGCGGCCACGATCCCGAACTGCCGCGCTTACGACCCTTGCTTCGGTTACGAGCTCGCCGCGATCGTCGAGGACGGCGCGCGCCGCATGCTCGAGGCGCAGGAAGACCTCTTCTATTACCTCACGGTCGCGAACGAAAACTACCCGCACCCGGCGATGCCGGACGGAGCGCGCGAAGGCATCCTGCGTGGTCTTTATTTGTTCAAAGAACATTCAAAACCCAATGTACAACTGCTGGGAAGCGGCCCCATCCTGCGCGAGGTCATCGCGGCGGCGGAGCTGCTCGAGAAGGACTGGAGCATCGCCTCCAATGTGTGGAGCGTCACCTCGTTCACCGAGCTCAGCCGCGATGGCGTGCGCGCGGAGCGCGCGCGGCGCTTCGGGCGCAAGGAGACGAGCTGGATCGAGGAATGTCTAAGTTCAAGTGAAGGTCCTGTGATCGCGGCGAGCGATTACGTGCGCGCCCTGCCAGAGTTAATAAGGAGTTTCATCAAGAAACCGTATACGGTGCTCGGTACGGACGGCTTTGGGCGGAGCGACACGCGCGCCGCGCTGCGCGCGTTCTTCGAGGTCGACGCTCGGCACATCGCCGTCGCCGCGCTCGCGGCAATCGACGAGCGGCGTGCCCGCGAAGCGATCGCCCGCTACGGCATCGACCCGGCTGCGCCGCCTCCCTGGTCGCGCTGAGTCGAAGCGGCTAGTAAGGCGTTTGCGCCGGTATCGGATCGACCAGCGTGCGCGGCCGGCTCGGCGGCGTGATCGGCCGCGGCTGGTTTTCGGGCGCGGGCGGTGTACGTACCACCGGCGGCGGCAGAACGAGAACGCGCTCGTCGGCCATGCGCTGGCGCTCGTAGGGCCTGAGCTCGCGTGCGACGCGCGGATCGGGGTCGAGCGGGCGGCCGGCGTCGCGCAACTGCTCGGTATGAAGCTGCTCCAGGCGCGTGGTGTCGGCGCCGCGCACCCTGGCGGCGAACTCCGCGGATTGCTGGTCGCGCTGGATCAGTGCGCGCTGGATCTCCTGTTCCTGTGCGAAAGCGCTGAAAGCCGCTGCCGTCAGCGCGAGGCCCACGACGCGCTTCACTCGAGTAATCGTGCGCATGCGCCGATGCTAGCATGCAGCGCAAAAAATGCTCTATACGAAGCTCGTACTGATGGCGCTCTTCTGGAGCGGCGTGTTCCCTGCGGTGAACATCGTGCTGTCGAGCATGGGGCTCGTGACCTCAGTGTTCGTGCGCTTCTGGTTCGCCGCGGTGATCCTGCTCGTCATGCTGCGCCTGCGCGCGCACCGGCTACCACGGCCATCGCCGCGGGAGACAGTGCTCGTGATCGGGCTCGGTATTCTCGGCATCAGCCTCTACAACGTTCTCTTCACCGCGGGCCTCGGGCTCGTCGAGGCGAGCCGTGCGGCGTTGATCGTGCCGACCAACCCGGCTTTCACAGCGCTATTCGCGACGCTGTTCCTCAAGGAGCGCCTGGGCGCGGTGCGCGCCGCCGGCATCGCGCTGTGCGTGCTCGGCGCGCTATGGGTCTTGACCAAAGGAAACATCCTTACCCTGCGTGAGCTGGATCTCGGCGTCGGAGAGCTGCTTCTCGTGCTGTGCATCTTCATGTGGAGCGCCTACACGCTTCTGGGCCGCGTCGCGCTGTCCGGGCTGCCGGCGCTCGCGTTGACCGCATACGTGATGACCGCCGGATCGCTCATGCTGGCGATCCCTGCCTGGCTCGAGCACGACTCGCTCGCTCGCGCCACTTGGCAAAGCTGGGCGGCGCTCGGCTATCTCATCGTCTTCGGCACGGTGCTTCCGTTCCTCTGGTTCTACGAGGGCGTGAAGGCGCTCGGCGCAGCGCGCGCCGCGCAGTTCATCAACCTGGTGCCGCCGCTCGCGGTT
>DATIGN010000174.1:0-6577 GCA_035454685.1 Burkholderiales bacterium
GCTCCAGATCGCCGAGCGCGACTGGGAGCTGGGCAAGAACTACCCGGCGGAGATCGCGTTGAACACCAACGTGAAGGAAACGCTGAAGGTCCTCGTGCCCGCGGTGCGCCGGCTCGGCGGTGCGGCGCGCGCCGAAGAGTCGGCCCGCAGGGTGGCCAAGCTCGCCGCCTCCAACTGGAACGCGCAACGCGCAAAGCTCGCCGCCGCCGCGGAGAAGATCGACGGGGCGAAGCCGATCGATCCGCGCGTGCTCATGCTGCGCATCGCCGACGCGCTTCCCGAGGACGCGGTCGTCGTGGACGAGGGCGTCACGACCTCCGCGACGCTGCACGCCTTCCGCGCGTTGAGGCACGCGCATGCGCATTTCGGCATGGCGAGCGGCGGCATCGGCTGGGGGATAGCAGCCGCGAACGGCGTCTCGATCGCCCTGCCCGGCCGGCCGGTGTGCGCGATCATCGGCGACGGCAGCGCCATGTACAGCGTGCAGGCGCTGTGGACCGCCGCGCATTACCGCCTGCCGGTCACCTTCGTGATCGCCAACAACCGGAGCTATCGCATCCTGAAGGAGCGCCTGGTCTCGATGCGCGGCACCGAGAAACACGTCGGCATGGACATCCGGGACCCCGCGATCGAATGGGTGGGGCTCGCGCAGTCGCTGGGCGTTCCGGCGCGCCGCGTGACCGACGCGGCCGACATCGCGCCCGCCATCCGCGAGGCGACCGCCCGCTCCGGCCCCTCCCTCATCGACGCGGTGGTGCAGGACGGTTTCGAGTGAAGTTGGGGACAGACTGAGCTGTCCCCTAAGGAGGCAAGTGGCCGGTCGATCTCCCGCCTTCCCGCTCTCCCGAGGCTACTGACTGTCGATTCCGCCGGTTCTCGATCGACTACGAGATGACCACATCGAAAGGAGCGAATTATGCCCAGCACCATCCGCCTTCACCGCGTTCTCAAAGCGCCGCCCCAGCGGGTCTATAGGGCGTTCCTGGACCCCGCCGCCATGTGCAAGTGGCTGCCGCCGTACGGCTTCACCTGCACGGTCCACCAGGCCGATGGCAAGGTCGGCGGCTCGCACAGGGCCTCGTTCACCAACTTCACCACGGGGAAGAGCCATTCCTTTGGCGGGAAGTACCTGGAGCTCAAGTCGAACGAGTTGATCCGCTATACCGACAAGTTCGACGACCCGAACCTGCCGGACGAGATGAAGGTGACCGTGACCCTGAAGAAAGTCTCGTGCGGGACCGATTTGACGGTCGTGCAGGAAGGCATCCCCGACGTCATACCCGCCGAGCAATGCTATCTCGGCTGGCAGGAGTCGCTCATGCAGCTGGCAAACCTGGTCGATCCCGAGATCCCGGAGTAATCTGGAATCGCATGAGCATCCTCACCCTCAACCTCGCGTTCAGCACGCTGATCTTCTGGATCGCGGCGCGGATCTATCTGTTGCCGAACCTGGCGAAGCTGCAGCCCCGGACCGTGCTGCTGCCAATTCTCCTGCTCCACGCGTTCCGGCACCTTGGGCTGATGTTCCTGGCGGCAGGCGCAACCTACCCCGGTATGCCTTCGCAGTTCGCCTACCCGGCGGCGTACGGCGACCTCCTGGCCGCCCTGCTCGCCGTGGCCGCGATTCCCGCGGTCGCCGGCAGCTGGCGCATCGCGCGGCCGCTCGTGTGGATATTCAACGTGGAGGGAACAGTGGACCTGATCGCCGCTATAACACTGGCGACAATCCACGAGGCGCCACCTTACATGGGCGCGGCGTACTGGATCCCCGCGTTCTGGGTGCCCGCGCTCCTGGTGACGCACTACATCACCTTCGTTATTCTGTTGAGGCCTTGGCGGTAAGAACCCGTGAGGTCGGGAGAGCGGAACGCACTCACGATCCACGTCTCTAGCGCCCGGCAGGATTCGAGCCCTCGACAAACGAATGGGGTCAGACTCGATTGTCAGATCGGGAACAGCTCGCGTATTCGCTGTATATTGCCTTCCTTCGACAACGCGACTCCGTCCCAAGGCCGCCGCAACAGGAGAATCAAATGAGCGCCTTCATTACCTATTTGGCCCGCCCCCTGGTAGCGACAATGCTCGTCGCACTGGCGGTCTCCGCGTCGGCCGCCGAACCGAAAGCCCCTGTCCCTCAGAGCAAGGTCGCCGATGTCAACGGCGTCAAGCTGCACTATCTTGCCGCCGGCAAGGGCGATGCGGTCATCCTGCTGCACGGCTACGCCCAGAACAGCCATATGTGGCGCCCACTCATTGCCGAGCTGGCGAGGACGCACGCCGTGATCGCGCCGGACCTGCGCGGCTTCGGACAATCGAGCAAGCCCGAGACCGGCTACGACAAGAAAACGATGGCGCAGGACATTCACGCGCTCGCGCAATCGCTCGGGCTCAAGCGTGTCGCGGTCGTCGGCCACGATATCGGGTTGATGGTCGCCTACGCCTATGCCGCGCAGTATCCGTCCGAGGTGGACCGCATCGTACTGATGGATGCCTTCCTGCCGGGGGTGGGTGACTGGACGAAAGTCTGGCTGCTGAGGGACCTCTGGCACTTTCACTTCTACGGCACGACGCCACTGGCGCTGGTGAAGGGGCGCGAGCGCACCTACTTCGAGCACTTCTGGAACGACTTCGCCGCCGATCCGAAGCGCTCCGTTTCCGAGAAGGACCGCCGGTTCTACGCCAGGTCTTACGCGCAGCCGGGCGCCATGCGCGCGGGCTTCGAGGTATTTCGAGCGTTCGAGGGAGATGCCAAGGACTTCGCCGGTTTTACCAAGACAAAACTGAAGATGCCGATGCTGGTGCTCTCCGGAGAGAAAGCCTCCGGCGAGTTCCTGATCGTGCAGGGCCGTCTGGTCGCCGACAAGGTCGAAGGCGTCATCGTCAAGGGCTCGGGCCACTGGCTGATCGACGAGGCGCCGGACCAGGTGATACCGCAGTTGCTGACGTTCCTTCGACGCTGATCGCCCCAATCCGGGTCGGACCAAGGTGAATTGGGGGTCGGGTTCACTTTTCCCGGAAAGAGAACCCGGCCCCATTGACGTCAGTCCGGCCCGTCGCCGCTGATATGAGTGTCGTTCGGGTTGGGACTGCCTTTCCGGGTCTCCACCAGCGACTTCAAGCTCATCAGGTAAATCGCCCACTTGGTGCTGCAGTGGTGCATGAATTCGACCGGCTCCTTCCAATCCTGGTGCTTGAAGAGGACGATGGCATGGTCGCCCGCTTGCTTGAGATCAAAGCTGATCCTGGTGCCGATCCACTCCTCGGGCCCGCTGACCACTTGCCATAGCACGCGCCTGGCGGGCTGAAGCTCCAGGACCTTCATGTCGAAGCCGCCGATCTCGGAGCCGTTTGCGCTGAAGCGGAACTTGAGCGCTCCGCCGACCTTGCTCTCGCCTTGAGTGTTGTTCGTCCACCAGGCGGCCAGGCCTTCACGCGTGGCCAGTGCCTTGTAGACTTCATCCGGGGACGCCTTGATTCCGACTCGATGCAGAATATCCATTGCCGTTCTCCTTTGCGGGTTGGTTGAGTTGATCGAACGGCGACAGGTTAGCTTTCAGCTGCGGCGGAGCGTGAGTAACAACTGTGACGCGATTTCGCGGCGTAGGATGCGGGCATGGATTCGCTCATCACCGCGGCAGCGAGGGCGCTCCAGGCAGGCGACCCCCTGGGAGCGCTCAAGCGGATCGCGCTACGGAACGACGCGCCCGCGCTCGCCCTGCGCGGGATCGCCATGGCCCAGCTCGGCGAGCTCGCGAAAGCCGGGGTGCTCCTGCGGCGCGCGGCGCGCTCGTTCGGCCCGGGAGAGCGCGTGGAGCGCGCACGATGCGCCACGGCCGAAGCCGAGGTGGCACTCGCGGCGCGCGACCTCCACTGGCCGACCCAGGCGCTCGACCAGGCGCGGCGCGCGTTCGGCGCCCTGGGCGACCACGACAACGGACTCCACGCCGCGCTCCTTCAGATCCGCCGGCTGCTCCTGCTCGGCCGGGTGACCGAAGCGGGCGACGCGCTCGAAAAGCTGGACCTGCGCGCGGCCCCGGCCATGCTGATGGCAAGAGGCGAGCTCGTCGCGTCCGAGATCGCGCTGCGCCGCGGCCGCACGACACCCGCCCGGGCGGCGCTGACCCGCGCCCGGGCCGCGGCGGAGCGCTCGGGCATCGCCCCGCTCCTCGCCGAAATCGAGCGGGCCGAGCAGACGCTCGCGCTGCCGGCGGCACGGCTTGTCGCGAAAGGCGAGGAACGGCCGCTCGTGCTGGCGGAAGTCGAGACGCTGCTCGCTTCGCCGCACCTGATCGTGGATGCGTGCCGGCGGACCGCGCGCTGGGAGCGGCGTGAAGTGCGCCTGGCGCGGCGCCCGGTCCTGTTTGCCCTCCTGCGCTCGCTGGCCGAAGCCTGGCCCGGCGATGCATCCCGCGAGATGCTCTGCGAGCGCGCGTTCCGCGCCCGGCGCATCAACGAGTCGCATCGAGCGCGGCTCCGCGTCGAGCTCGGCCGCCTGCGCAGGGAGATGCGCGCGCTGGCCGATGTGCGCGCGACGCCGGGTGGCTTCATCCTCCTGCCCCGGTCGGGCGAAGTTCGGGTCCTGGCGCCACCGGTCGAAAGCCCCGGCGGCGAGGTGCTCGCGCTCATGGCCGATGGCGAAGCGTGGTCCGCGTCGGCGCTCGCCCTCGTGCTCGGCTCGAGCCAGCGCACGGTGCAGCGCGCGCTCGGCGAACTCGAGGCCACCGGCAAGGTGCGCGCGCTCGGCCGCGGCCGGGCGCGCCGCTGGCTCTCCGCGCCGATCGCCGGATTCGCGACGACATTGTTACTCCCGGCGCCGCCCGTCATGGGGCTAAGCTGATCGCAACATGAGGAAAGGAGAACACATGGCTCGAGCAAAAGGCAGCGGCGCAAGGACCGGCGAGCAGGCGGCCGAGATCGTCCGCGAATACGGTCCGTTTCCGGATGCCCCGCAGGTGGCCGGGGTGACGTTCGACGGCACCCACGTCTGGTTCGCCGCGGGCAAAGCGCTGCGCGCGTTCGATCCGTCGAGTGGCCGGGAGGTGCGCGCCATCGAAGCCGCATCCGACGCCGGCACGGCGTTCGACGGGCGCTACCTCTACCAACTCGCCGAGGCCCGCATTCAAAAGATTGACCCCGCGACGGGAGAGGTCCTGGCGACCATTCCCGCGCCCGGCAAGGGTAACGACTCGGGACTGACATGGGCCGAGGGCGCGCTCTGGGTCGGGCAGTACCGCGACCGGAAGATCCACCAGATCGACCCCCGGACGGGCGCGATCATGCGCACGATCGAGTCGGACCGCTTCGTCACGGGCGTGACGTGGGTGGACGGCGAGCTCTGGCATGGCACCTGGGAAGGCGACCAGAGCGAGATCCGCCGCGTCGACCCGAAGAACGGCAAGGTCCTGTCCCGGCTCACCATGCCCGAGGGGGTCTTTGTATCGGGCCTCGAGTCCGATGGCGCCGGCCTGTTCTACGCGGGCGGCGGCCCTACCGGCAAAGTGCGCGCCGTGCGCCGGCCCAAGCGCATGCGTCAAACGGGGACAGCTCAAGCTCGCTCACGCCCGGCCGGACGAGCTGACGGCTAACGGCTTACCGAAGGCGCAAGGTTCCGCTCACTGCTCACCACTCACAGTTCTACGTCGGCAGCGACGCGACGAACTGCCCGAACCAGAGCAGGCCGAACGGCCAGTATTCGAGCTTCGCGGCGGACCCGATGTGCCCCACGCTGCCGGCATCGATCAGGGTCGAGCCCCACGCCGCGGCAAAGGCCCGCGCGCGCTCGAAGGACACGCGGTCGTCGTTGCGGCTCGCCACGACGGCCGAGGGGAACGGCAGGCGCTTCAGGATCATGCCGCCGAAGCCGCGGACGGGCGAGCCGCCGGGCTTGGCGTCGAATGTATCGCGATCGGTCGGCGCGACGAGAAACGCCCCTGCGACCTTGCGCGCGAGGGCCGGCTGGTCGAACGACCAGCGCATGGTGAGCGAGGTGCCGAGGCTGTGCGCGAGCAGAATCACCGGGCGCTCGGCCTGGGTCACCGCTTCAGACAGGCGCGGGCCCCACGCCGCGTAGTCGGGGTTCTCCCAGTCGTCCTGCTGCACGCGCCGGAACGCGGGGAACGCCTTCTCCCAGAAGCTCATCCAGTGCTCCGCGCCCGCGCCGTGCAGCCCGGCCAGGACGAGGACGGAGAACTCGTTGATGTCGCGCATGGCAAATCGGGTCAGACCATGTCAGGGAAGGGCCCGCTGCAGCCTGTGCCGCTCGCGCGACTCGAGCAGCGGCACCGCCTCGGCGACATACTTCTTGAAATGCGGCGTCTGCTGGTGGGCCTCGAACGCCTTCTCGTCGTCGTAGATCTCGAACAGCATTACCTTCGTGCGGTCCGCGGGATCGACCAGTACTTCGAACTGCCGGCAGCCCGGCTCCTTGCGCGCCTCACGCCCGTTCGCGATTGCGTGCGCCATAAAGCGCTCCGCGTTCTCCGGCTTTATTCGGATCATCACTGCCAGTACGAAGCTCATGTCATCGTCTCCTTTGCTAAAGTTAAATCGTTGCCCTATCCGGAGCAAGCCGCGCTTT
>DATIGN010000175.1:0-16382 GCA_035454685.1 Burkholderiales bacterium
CATGCGCAAGTCGGGCAACGTGATCTGGATCGCGCCGCGCGACGAGCTCGCCACCCGGGAGAAGCTGGCTCTGGAAGCGCAGTCGCAGATCAACGAGCTCGAGCAGACGCGCACCGAATCCTTCCAGATGAACTACCAGAAGGCGGCCGACGTGCAGAAGCTGCTTTCCGACCCGACCCAGCGTATCCTGTCAAAGCGCGGCAGCGCGGTGGTGGATGCGCGTACCAATACCCTGTTCGTGCAGGACACGCCGAGCCGCCTGGAGGATGTGCGCCGCTTGATCGCCAAGATCGATATTGCGGTGCGCCAGGTGATGATCGAAGCGCGCATCGTGGAGGCGAACGACTCGTTTAGCCGCAACCTGGGCGCGCGGCTCGGCCTCCACGATACCCAGGCAAGCGGCCACCGCATCCTCGGTCAGAACAGCCCGCGCGCCATCGCCGGCGCCGGACTCGCCGATACCGGATTCCACACCGGCCAGATCGCCACCATTCCCGATTTCTTCGCCAACGCCACCAACGTCAACCTGCCGGCGGCGGGCCTGAACGCGTTCAACGCCGGGCAGTTCTCATTCGTCCTTTTCAACAGCGCGGCCACCCGGTTCCTTAATCTGGAGCTGAGCGCGCTCGAGGCCGACGGCAAAGGCAAGATCATCGCCAGCCCGCGCGTGCTCACCGCCGACCAGGTCGAGGCTCTCATCGAGCAGGGGACCGAGATTCCGTACCAGCAGGCGACCTCCTCGGGCGCCACCTCCGTCTCGTTCCGCAAGGCGAACCTGGCTCTGAAGGTTAAGCCCCAGATCACACCTGACGGCAACGTGATCATGACCCTGGATGTCAACAAGGACCAGCCGAGCTCGCTTAACACGGCGGCCGGCCCGGCGATCAACACCAAGCATGTCAAGACCGAGGTGCTGGTCGAGAATGGCGGCACGGTGGTGATCGGCGGGATCTTCGAGGAGAACGACCGCACCGACACCACCAAGGTTCCGCTGCTTGGCGACATCCCGATCCTGGGCTACCTGTTCAAGAACACGACCTCGACCACCTCGAAAACCGAGCTTCTCGTGTTCATCACCCCGCGCGTGGTCAACGAGCGGCTCACTATCCGCTAACATCGTCCGCTCTTCTTTCCTCTCTTGAGCAGGCGCGGCCGGGACCTCCCGGCCGCTTTTGTTTCTACAATGCGGGAATGCAACACGCGGGCAATCTTTACCTCGTCGGCATGATGGGCGCTGGCAAGACCACCGTCGGGCGAATGCTCGCGCGGCGCCTGAAGTTGCGCTTTGTCGATTCGGATCACGAGATCGAGGCACGCTGCGGCGTGAAGATCCCGGTGATCTTCGAGATCGAGGGAGAGGCTGGTTTCCGCGCGCGCGAGGCGCAGGCGATCGCGGAGCTCGTCAAGCTCGACGGCATAGTGCTCGCCACCGGCGGAGGCGTCGTGCTCGCGGCCGAGAACCGGCGGCTTCTCGCCGAGCGTGGCACGGTGGTGTACCTGCGCGCAACGCCCGAGCACCTCTACGAGCGTGCGGGGCAAGACCGCAACCGCCCGTTGCTTGCGACCGGCAATCCGCTCGCGCGCCTGCGCGAGCTTTATCGCGAGCGCGATCCGCTGTATCGCAGTATCGCCGACTTGATCGTGGACACCGGCCGGCAGAGCGTGCAAGTGCTGGCGCGCGGCCTGCTCGAGCAGCTCGGAGAGCGATGGAAAGCCTCCGCGTAGCGCTCGGCAGCCGCTCCTATCCGATCCACATCGGCAGGGGCCTCATCTCGTCGCCGGAGCTCTATGCGCAGCATATCGGTGCCGGCGGCGCCGCCATCGTGACCAACGAAGTGGTTGCACCGCTCTATCTCCAGAAAGTGAAACTCGCGCTGCAAGGCGCGCGCGTCGCGGAGATCATCGTTCCCGACGGCGAGCAAGCCAAGACCTGGCACACGCTCAACCAGGTCTTCGACGCGCTGCTCAGCGCGCGCTGCGGACGCGATACGCTGATCGTTGCGCTGGGCGGCGGCGTGGTCGGTGATCTCGCGGGCTTCGCCGCCGCTGTCTATCAGCGCGGCGTCGCCTTTCTGCAAGTGCCGACGACGCTTCTTGCCCAGGTCGATTCCTCGGTCGGCGGCAAGACCGCGATCAACCACGCGCTCGGCAAGAACATGATCGGCGCGTTCCACCAGCCGCTCGCGGTGATCTCGGACGTGGCCACGCTCGACACGTTACCGGAGCGCGAGCTGCGCTCGGGCTTGGCGGAGGTGATCAAGCACGGACTCGCGCTCGACGCCGCTTTCTTCGAATGGCTGGAATCCAACCTAGAGAAACTCCTTAAGAAGGACCCAAGAGCGCTGACGCATGCCGTGCGCCGAAGCTGCGAGCTCAAGGCAGGTGTCGTGGCCGAGGACGAGCGCGAGTCGGGCGCGCGGGCGCTACTCAACTTCGGTCACACCTTCGGCCATGCGATCGAGGCGGCGACCGGTTACGGTGCCTGGCTGCACGGCGAGGCGGTCGCCGCCGGCATGGTGATCGCGGCAGAATTATCGGCGCTAATGGGTTACGTGAAAAAAACTGAAGTCAGCCGCGTGCGCGCCTTGCTTGAGCGAGCCGGCTTGCCGGTCAACGGGCCGGCGCTGGATCCCGAGCGCCTGCTCGAGCTGATGGCGCTGGACAAGAAAGCGGCCAAAGGCAAGACGCGCTTCGTCGTGCTCGAGGCGATGGGGCGCGCCGCCTTGCGCGCGGATATCGAGGAGCGCGCGGTTCGCCAAGCCATTGTCGCTGCAGCGCAGTAAATGTATATTGGGTAGTCTGGGTCATGAGCTTGCGCATTACAGAGATGCAGCAAGGGTTGTATCACCCCTCCTACGAGCATGACGCCTGCGGCGTCGGCTTCGTCGCGCACATCAAGGGCAAGAAGTCGCACGCGATCATCGAGCAGGGGCTCTCGGTGCTCAAGAACCTGAGCCACCGCGGCGCGGTCGGCTACGACCCCAAGCTCTCGGACGGCGCGGGCTGCCTGATTCAGATCCCCGACCGCTTCTATCGCGAGGAGATGGCGCGGCAGGGCGTGAAGCTTCCTGCGGCGGGCCAGTACGGCGTCGGCATGGTGTTCCTGCCGCGCGACCCGGCCTCGCGCCTCGCTTGCGAATACGAGATCGAACGCGCGATCAAGGACGAGGGCCAGGTATTGCTTGGCTGGCGCGACGTTCCGGTGGACAACTCCGACCTCGCCGAGCCGGCGAAGAAGCTCGAGCCTGTCATCCGGCAGGTGTTCATTGGTCGCGGCCGGCGCGTCACCGTCACCGACGCGCTCGAGCGCAAGCTCTATATCATCCGCAAGAGCTCGGGGCACGCCATCCAGGCGCTGAAGCTGAAGCACGGGAAAGAGTTCTACGTGCCTTCGATGTCGGCGCGCACGGTCTGCTACAAGGGGATGTTGCTCGCTTATCAGGTGGGCGAGTATTACCTCGACCTGAAGGACGCGCGCGTGGAATCCGCGCTCGCGCTCGTGCACCAGCGCTTCTCGACGAACACGTTCCCCTCCTGGGATCTCGCGCACCCGTTCCGCATGATCTGCCACAACGGCGAGATCAATACGCTGCGCGGCAACGTGAACTGGATCCGCGCCCGCCAGGGCGCGATCTCCTCGCCGATCCTGGGCAAGGACCTCGACAAGATCTGGCCGCTGATCTACGACGGCCAGTCCGACTCGGCCTCTTTCGACAACGCGCTCGAGCTGCTCGTGATGGGCGGGTACTCGGTGGCGCACGCGATGATGATGATGATCCCGGAGGCGTGGGAGAACCACACGCTGATGGATCCGGGGCGCCGCGCGTTCTACGAGTACCACGCGGCGATGATGGAGCCTTGGGACGGGCCCGCGTCGATTGCCTTCACCGACGGGCGGCAGATCGGCGCCACGCTCGACCGCAACGGCCTGCGGCCCTCGCGCTACATCGTCACCGACGACGACCTCGTGATCATGGGCTCGGAGTGCGGTTGCCTGGCGATTCCAGAGGAGAAAATCGTCAAGAGGTGGCGCTTGCAGCCAGGCAAGATGTTCCTCGTCGACCTGGAGAGGGGCCGCATCGTCGACGACAAGGAGCTCAAGGAGACGCTCGCGGACGCCAAGCCCTACGCCGAATGGATCGAGCGCATCCGCGTCAAGCTCGATGAGGTCGAGAGCGAAAAGACGCGGCCGCTCAAGTCGGCGGTGCCGCTCCTCGACCGCCAGCAGGCGTTCGCCTATACCCAGGAGGACCTCAAGTTCATCCTGCAGCCGATGAGCGCCGCGGGCGAAGAGCCGGTCGGGTCAATGGGCAACGACTCGCCGCTCGCGGTGCTGTCGAACAAGAACAAGACCGTCTACCACTACTTCAAGCAGCTCTTCGCACAGGTGACGAACCCCGCGATCGACCCGATCCGCGAGGAGCTCGTGATGTCGCTCGTCTCGTTCATCGGCCCGAAGCCGAACCTGCTCGGCATCGACGAGCTCAATCCGCCGCTGCGTCTGGAAGTGACGCAGCCGGTGCTCGACTTCTTCGAGATGGAGAAGATCCGGCATATCGAGCGCTACACCGGCGGCAAGTTCAGGGCATGCGAGCTCGACATCACCTATCCCGTCGCCTGGGGCAAGGAGGCGATCGAGGCGCGCCTCGCCTCGCTCGCTGCGCAGGCCGAGGACGCGGTGCGTTCGGGCTACTCGATCATCATCATCTCCGACCGCCTGGTCGACACGGAGCGGGTCGCCATTCCGGCCCTTCTCGCCCTGTCGGCGATCCACCAGCAGCTCGTCGGCAAGGGGTTGCGCACCTCGACCGGCCTGGTGGTCGAGACGGGCAGCGCGCGCGAGGTGCACCATTTCGCGCTCCTCGGCGGCTACGGCGCCGAGGCCGTACACCCGTACCTCGCGCTCGAGACCGTACTTGCATCGGCGCAGGACAAGAGCAAGGCGGTCAAGAACTACGTCAAGGCGATCGGCAAGGGACTGAAGAAAGTGATGTCCAAGATGGGCATCTCGACCTACATGTCCTACACCGGCTCGCAGATCTTCGAGGCGGTCGGACTGGCGAGGTCACTCGTCGACAAGTACTTCACCGGCACCGCTTCCAACGTCGAGGGCATCGACCTTTTCGACCTCGCGGAAGAAGCGATCCGGATCCACCGCGCGGCGTTCGACGAGCGCGATCCCGTACTCGCCCACATGCTGGACGCGGGCGGCGAGTACGCCTGGCGCGTACGCGGCGAGGATCACACTTGGACCCCCGACGCGATTGCCAAGCTGCAGCACGCCTCCCGCGCCAACTCCTACGCCACGTACAAAGAGTACGCGGCGATCATCAACGACCAGTCGCGGCGCCATATGACCTTCCGCGGGCTGTTCGAGTTCCGCTTCGGTCTGCGCGCGCCGGTGCCGATCGAGGAAGTCGAGTCCGCGGCCGAAATCGTCAAGCGCTTCTCCACCGGGGCGATGTCGCTCGGCTCGATTTCGACGGAGGCGCATACGACCCTCGCGATCGCCATGAACCGCATCGGCGGGAAATCGAACACCGGAGAGGGCGGCGAGGACCGCAGGCGTTATGCACCCGTGAAGGCGGGCGAATCCCTGCAAAGCAGGTTGGGAAAGAGCCGCGTTGAGGTGGACATCGCGTTGCGCGAGGGCGATTCGCTCAAGTCGAAGATCAAGCAAGTCGCCTCGGGCCGCTTTGGCGTCACCGCCGAGTACCTGGCGAGCGCCGAGATGCTGCAGATCAAGATTGCGCAGGGCGCCAAGCCAGGCGAAGGCGGCCAGCTTCCAGGCCGCAAGGTGTCGGAGTACATCGCGGAGCTTCGCTACTCGACTCCGGGAGTCGAGCTGATCTCGCCGCCGCCGCACCACGACATCTACTCGATCGAGGACCTGGCGCAGCTCATCCACGATCTCAAGAACTCGAACCCGAACGCCGCCATCTCGGTGAAGCTTGTGTCCGAGGTGGGCGTCGGCACGGTCGCCGCAGGCGTATCGAAGGGCAAGTCCGACCATGTCACGATCGCCGGGCACGACGGCGGGACCGGAGCGTCTCCGTGGTCCTCGATCAAGCATGCCGGCACGCCGTGGGAATTGGGTCTTGCCGAGACTCAACAAACCCTGGTCTTGAACAGATTGAGAGGCCGCATTGCCGTGCAGGTCGACGGCCAGATGAAGACCGGGCGCGACGTGGTGATCGGCGCGCTCCTGGGCGCCGACGAGTTCGGCTTCGCCACCGCCCCGCTGGTCGTCGAGGGCTGCATCATGATGCGCAAGTGCCACCTGAACACCTGCCCGGTGGGGGTGGCGACCCAGGACCCGGTGCTGCGGCGCAAGTTCGAAGGCAAGCCCGAGCACGTGGTGAATTATTTCTTCCACGTCGCCGAGGAGGCGCGCGAGCTCATGGCGCAGCTCGGTGTGCGCTCCTTCAATGAGCTGATCGGTCGTACGGAATTCCTGGATATGAGGAAGGGGGTCGAGCACTGGAAGGCGAAGGGGCTCGACTTCTCGCGCATTTTTGCGATGCCGAAGATGCCTGCGGACGTGTCCCGTTTCCATAATGAAGTTCAGAGCCATGGGCTTGAGAAGGCGCTCGACAACCGCCTGATCGAGCTGGCGCGGCCGGCGCTCGAGCGCGGCGAGAAAGTAGCGATCGAGACGCCCATACGGAACATCAATCGCACCGTCGGCACGATGCTGTCGCACGAGATCGCGAAGCGCTACGGCCACGAGGGGCTGCCCGACGACACGATCCACATTCGCTTCGCCGGCTCGGCCGGCCAGAGCTTCGGCGCCTTCCTCGCAAAGGGCGTGACGCTCGACCTGGTGGGCGACACCAACGATTACTGTGGCAAGGGGCTCTCCGGCGGTCGGATCTCAGTGCAGCCCTCGCCGAAGTTCCGCGGCGAGCCGACGGAGAACATCATCACCGGCAACGTCGTGCTCTACGGCGCGATCGCCGGCGAAGCCTACTTCCGCGGGGTCGCCGGCGAGCGCTTCGCGGTGCGCAACTCGGGAGCGCGCGCGGTGGTCGAGGGCGTCGGCGACCACGGCTGCGAATATATGACCGGTGGCACCGTAGTTGTGTTGGGAGGTACCGGAAGGAATTTCGCCGCCGGCATGTCGGGCGGCTTCGCTTATGTCTTCGACGTCGACGCCGATTTCTCCAGGCGCTGCAACACCGCGATGGTCGACCTCGAGCCGTTGGTGGAGCCGGAGGACGAGGCGACGCTCAAGCGGCTGATCGAGAACCACCTGAAGTACACAAGCTCCAGGCGGGCTGCCGAGATCCTGGACAAATGGCCGCAGTACCGCGCGCGCTTCGTCAAGGTGTTCCCGAAGGAATATCGCCGCGCTCTCGCGGAACTTGCCCACAAGAAGGTCGCCGCGTAATGGGCAAGATCACGGGGTTCCTCGAGCACGAGCGGCTCGAGGAGCCGCACGAGCCGGTCGAAGCGCGAAAGAAGCACTACCGGGAGTTTTACCTGCGCCTGTCCGACGAGGCCGCCGCGGTGCAGGGCGCGCGCTGCATGGACTGCGGCATCCCCTTCTGCATGTCCGGCTGCCCGGTGAACAACATCATTCCGGACTGGAACGACCTCGTGTATCGGCAGGACTGGAAAGCCGCGATCGAGGTCCTGCACTCCACCAACAACTTCCCCGAGTTCACCGGCCGCATCTGCCCCGCGCCGTGCGAGGAGGCGTGCGTGCTGCGCATCAACGCCGACCCGGTCGGCATCAAGTCGATCGAGCACGCGATTATCGACAAGGCCTGGGAAGAAGGCTGGGTGCAGCCGCAGCTCCCGGCCCACAACACCGGCAAGAAGGTGGCGATCGTCGGTTCGGGCGGCGCAGGGCTTGCGTGCGCGCAGCAGCTCGCGCGCGCTGGGCACGCGGTCACAGTGTTCGAGAAGAGCGACCGCGTCGGGGGCCTGCTGCGCTACGGTATCCCGGACTTCAAGCTTGAGAAGGCAGTCATCGACCGGCGTCTCGAGCAGTTGCGCGCCGAAGGCGTGAAGTTCCGCACCGGGGTGTTCGTCGGCGTGCAGCGGCCGGGGAGCGCGATTCCGAACGACGCGCACCAGAACATCGCGCCGCAGAAGCTGCGCGCCGAGTTCGACGCCATAGTCCTCGCCGGCGGCGCCGAGCAGCCGCGCGACCTGCCGATCCCGGGCCGCGGGCTCGACGGCGTGCATTTCGCCATGGAGTTCTTGCCGCTGCAGAACAAGCGCGTCGCCGGTGACGCCGGGATCCGCGACCTTTCCGCCGCCGGCAAGCATGTCGTGATCATCGGCGGCGGCGACACGGGATCCGACTGCGTCGGCACGTCTAACCGGCACGGCGCGAGATCGATCTCCCAGATGGAGCTGCTGCCGATGCCTCCCGATGTGGAGCGAAACGCGGTATGGCCGTACTGGCCTACGCGGCTACGCACCTCGTCGTCTCACGAGGAAGGCGTGAACCGCGACTGGTCCATCGCCACCAAGGAGTTCCTGGGGAAGAACGGCAAAGTGGAGGCGCTGCGGGCGGTGCGCCTGGAATGGAAGGACGGCAAGCCGCACGAGGTCCCCGGCTCGGCTTTCGAGATTCCGGCCGAGCTCGTGCTACTCGCGATGGGCTTCGTGTCGCCGCTGCAGAGCCTGCTCGAGGAGTTTGGTGTGCAGCGGGACGAGCGCGGCAACGCCAGGGCGCCGACCGAGGGCCCCGGCGCCTACGCCACCTCGGTCCCGAAGGTGTTCGCCGCGGGCGACATGCGCCGCGGACAGTCGCTCGTCGTGTGGGCGATTCGCGAAGGCCGCCAGTGCGCGCGCGCCGTGGACGAGTTCCTGATGAGCTCCTCGGAGCTGCCGCGCTAGGGAACGTCGCCCAGAGCAAGGGCGGCGAACGATGCCAGCCAGTGCTCGCCGGCGTAGTCTCCCCCCACGACATGAGGCAGTGACGCTGACAAATGGCGCTTGGCCGCGATGGCGCAACCGAGTTTCTTCAGGCACCACGCGCGCGACAGGCACAGGCCGTCGAGATGACTTTGCTTAGGGTCTGTCCGGTCCGCCACGGTCGGCAGTTCGAGCTTGCCGGGATCGGTGGAAAAGAACGTTTTCGACCAACCGAGGAATTCATCCGCCGCCATGACCTCGCGCATCAGTGCGGCTTCGACGAGGGAAGGCGAAAGGAAGTCGTCGAGCGAAGGCTCGTAAGCTAGCGGCGCATCGCGGTCGGCGCGATACCAGCGTAAAGAAGCGGCTTTGATCTCGTCCTCGAGCCTCTTGTCGGCCGCGGTACGCGCATAGTCGAGCGCGAGCAGGCACGCGAATGCGGTGTTGCCATGGCTGCCCGCGCGGATCGGGTACGGGGCCCCGCTCACGAAGCGGGCCATGCGCCGCGCGAGCTCGACGGCGAGCGGCTCTACCGCGCTTGACCAGGGATCGTGGCCCCGCCTGAGAAGTTCGGCCTGCATCTCGAGCAGCCAGGCCCACCCGTACGGGCGCTCGAAGGTCTTGCCGGCCTGCGTGTGGAAGTATGCAAGCTCCGCCGCCATCGCCGACGGCGAAAAATGCCGCTCCAGTACGACTTGGATTTCACTTTTTCCGGGAAAAAGGCGAAGGATTCGGACGAGCAGCCAATGCATGTGGACGGCGGAATGCCAGTCGTAGCTGCCGTAGAACGCCGGGTGCACCTTGCGCGGAGCGAGATCCTCGTCCGGCCGCGTCAAGAGGTGCCCGACGTGGCGGGGGTACTCGCGCACGACGTTCGCGAGCGCGGTTGCGGCGAAGGCGCTCGCCTGGGCTTCAGTCACCCGTAGGCGCGATGCGGAATTCCAGCACCGATGGATCTGCCTTCAGCTTGTCGGACAGCGTTCGTGCGTTGGCGGCGACGAGTGTGCGCAGCACCATCCGGTACTCGAACTGCCCGAGGTCGCCATGCAGGCGGTAGCTCAGGTTGTGGAGCGAAAAGCCGGTAGACTCGATCAGCTCACGCAGCGCCGGCTCCGTCATCGACGCCTCGCGTCTGAAGCGCACCATGAAGATGGCGTAGGTCTCGGTCGGCAGGCGCGCCTCGATCCAGCGGAAGGTCGAGAGCGTGCCGAGCACGAGAACCGTGCCGATGAGCGCAGCGAAGTAAAAACCGATGCCGGTCAGGATCCCGATCGCCGCGGTGATCCAGATCGACGCTGCGGTGGTCAGGCCGCGCACGGTGAAGCCTTCCTTGATGATCGCGCCCGCGCCGACGAAGCCGATGCCCGTCATGATGCCCTGGGCCATGCGGGTCGGGTCGAGAATCACGCGCCCGGCGGATTCTCGCGGAAACCAATGGCTCTCGTAGACGGTAACGAGCATGAGCAGGCTCGAAGCGAGACAAACGAGCGCGTGCGTGCGAAAACCGGCGGGACGCCCGCGGTGGCTGCGCTCGAGGCCGATCATTCCGCCGGCGACCAGCGCCGCGATGATGCGGAACACGATCTCGAAATACTCCTGGGCCATGGGCCGAGTCTAGGTGAAAACGCTAGAATCGGCACGGAATCAGACGGATGGCGCTAGAGATCCTCATTCTCGCGGCGGGGCTGGGCAAGCGCATGCGCTCCAGCCTTCCCAAGATACTGCACCCGCTTGCCGGCCGGCCGTTGCTTGCGCACGTTCTGGACACCGCGCGCGAGCTTTCACCGCGCCGGATCGTCGTCGTTCATGGGCACGGCGCTGCGCAAGTGAAAGAAACGTTTCCGCAAGAGGACCTCGAGTGGGTGCTGCAGGCCGAGCAGCTCGGCACGGCCCATGCGGTCATGCAGGCGATGCCGCGTGTGAGCGCGGACGCCCAAGTGCTTCTGCTCTATGGTGACGTGCCGCTCGTGCGTGTGGCGACGCTCAGGCGCCTGCTCGAGGCCGCCGGCGACGGGCTCGCTCTCCTCACCGCCGAGCTCGAGGACCCGGCCGCTTATGGCCGGGTAGTGCGTGATGTCGCGGGGCGCGTGAAGCGCGTGGTCGAGCTGCGCGACGCCTCTCCGGTGGAGCGCGCAATCCGCGAGATCAATGCCGGGTTCTATGCGCTTAGCGCGAAACGGCTCTCGGCGTGGCTCAAAAGGATCGACAACCGCAACGCGCAGAAGGAGTACTACCTCACTGATCTGGTTGCTCTGGCAGTCGGAGACGGCGTGCCGGTGGCCGCGGTGAAGGTGGAGGACGCCTGGGAGGCGGCCGGAGTGAACTCCAAGGCCGAGCTCGCCGCCCTGGAACGGCGCTACCAAGAGATCGTCTCCCGGAAACTCATGGAAATGGGCGTTACGCTCGCCGACCCGGCGCGCATCGACGTGCGCGGCACGCTTGAATGCGGCCGCGACGTCTTGATCGACGTGAACTGCGTGTTCCACGGCCGCGTGACGCTCGGCGATGGCGTGCGCGTCGGCGCAAATTCCATCCTGAGGAACGTCTCGGTGGCAGCGGGCAGCGAAATCCTGCCCTTCTGCCACCTCGAGGACTCGATTATCGGCGAGCGTTGCCGCATCGGCCCGTATACGCGCTTGCGCCCCGGCAACGCGCTCGCCGAGGGGGTGCACATCGGCAACTTCGTTGAAGTGAAGGCGAGCCGCCTCGGAGCTGGATCAAAGGCGAATCACCTCACGTATCTGGGCGACAGCGAGATCGGGGCGCGGGTGAACGTCGGCGCCGGGACGATCACCTGTAACTACGACGGTGCGGCCAAGCACCGCACGGTGATCGAGGACGACTGCTTCATCGGCTCGGACGCCACGCTGGTCGCGCCGGTGCGCATCGCGCGCGGCTCCTACATCGGCGCCGGCTCGACCATCAACAAGGACACGCCCGCGGACCAGCTCACCGTGGCGCGCGCACGGCAGGTTTCCATTCCGGCCTGGAAGCGGCGCCGGACAAAGACCTGATCGTATGTGCGGCATCGTTGGTGCCGTGGCGCGGCGCGACATCGTTCCGGTGCTAATCGAGGGGCTGCGGCGCCTCGAATACCGAGGCTACGACTCGTGCGGGCTTGCCCTGTTGAACGCAGGCAGCCTCGAGCTGATTCGGACCGTGTCGCGGGTCGACGACCTCGCGGCAAGGAGCCAGAAAACGAGCGGCGAGACCGGTATTGCCCATACGCGGTGGGCGACGCACGGGGCGCCCGCGACCGAGAACGCCCATCCGATCGTGTCTCGCGGCGAAATCGCGGTAGTGCACAACGGGATCATCGAAAACCATGACGAATTGCGCGCCGAACTGCAGGCGAAGGGCTATCAGTTCGCGAGCCAGACCGACACCGAAGTGATCGCGCACCTCGTTCACAGCCTCCACCACGGAGACCTTCGCGACGCCGTGCGCCGGGCCGCGCAACGCCTGAAAGGCGCCTATGCCATCGCCGTAGTGTCGAAGAAGGATCCGGGCACCGTGGTGGGCGCGCGCGCCGGCAGCCCGCTCGTCGTCGGGGTCGGGCAGAACGAGCACTTCGTTGCTTCCGATGCGCTCGCGCTCGCCGGGACAACGGATCGCATCGCCTATCTCGAGGAAGGCGACGTTGTGGCGATCAACGAGCGCGGATGGTCGGTCGTGAGTGCGGATGGACGCGCGGTAACCCGGGAGTTGCGCACGGTCAAGGTGAGCGGCGCTGCCGCCGAGCTCGGGCCCTACCGGCATTTCATGCAGAAGGAGATTTTCGAGCAGCCCCGCGCGGTCGCCGATACGCTCCAGAGCGTGACAGCAGTCACCGCGAAACTGTTTGGCGATGACGCCGAGCGCCAGCTGCGCAACGTCCGTTCGGTCCTTATTCTGGCATGCGGCACGAGCTACTACTCGGGCCTCGTGGCCCGGTTCTGGATCGAGGAGCTCGCGGGCATTCCGTGCAACGTCGAGATCGCGAGCGAATATCGCTACCGCACGAGCGTCCCGGACGTCAATGCCCTCGTCGTGGTGATCTCGCAGTCCGGCGAGACCGCCGATACTCTCTCGGCGCTGAAGCACGCCCAATCGCTCGGCCAGGAATGCACGCTCGCCATCTGCAACGTGGCTTCCAGCGCGCTCATGCGCATGACGCGGCTTCAGTTCCTCACGCATGCCGGCGTCGAGATCGGCGTCGCCTCCACGAAGGCGTTCACCACGCAGCTGTGCGCGCTCTTTCTGCTCTCATTGGTACTGGGCAAGTTGCGCGGCCGGCTCGATCCGCAGGAGGAATCGAAGCATCTCAAGGCGCTGCGCCATCTGCCGACCGCGCTCGGCGCGGTGCTCGCGCTCGAACCCTCCATCATCGCTTGGGCACAGCGGTTTGCCGTCCGGGAGGACGCGCTTTTTCTCGGCCGCGGGCTGCACTACCCGATTGCGCTCGAGGGGGCATTGAAGCTGAAGGAGATCTCCTACATTCACGCCGAGGCGTATCCGGCCGGGGAGCTCAAGCACGGGCCGCTCGCGCTCGTCACCGGCGAGATGCCGGTCGTGACCGTGGCGCCGAACGACGCGCTCCTGGAGAAGCTCAAGTCCAACATGCAGGAAGTGCGGGCGCGTGGCGGTGAGCTATACGTATTCGCGGACGCCGATACGAAAATCTCTTCTTCTGAAGGAATGCATGTCGTCCGCCTGCCGGAGCATTACGGGCTGCTGTCGCCAATCCTTCATGTCGTCCCGCTACAGTTGCTCGCCTACCATACCGCGCTGGCGCGGGGGACCGACGTGGACAAGCCGAGGAACTTGGCGAAGTCGGTCACCGTGGAATAACCTTAGTCCTCAAGGAGGGACGATGAAATTCACCAGACTCGCCGCCACCCTGGCGGCGGCAATGCTGTGCGCTCCGCAGGCGCAGGCGCAGATCGAGATCCAGTGGTGGCACTCCATGGGCGGCCAGCTCGGCGAGGCCCTGAACGAACTGGCCAACAAGTTCAACGCCGAGCAGAAGGACTACAAGATCGTGACCTCGTACAGGGGGTCCTATCCCGAGTCCATGACCGCGGCCATTGCCGCCTTTCGCGCCGGGCAGGCGCCGCACATCCTGCAGGTGTTCGAAGTCGGCACGGCGACCATGATGGCGGCCAAGGGCGCCATCAAGCCGGTGTACCAGCTCATGAAGGAGCAGGGAGAGCCGTTCGACCCGAAGGCCTACCTGCCGACGGTGACGGGCTATTACAGCGATCCGCAGGGCAACATGCTGTCGCTGCCGTTCAACAGCTCCACGGCGCTCTTCTACATCGACCGGAACAAGTTCAAGCAGGCCGGCCTGCCGCCGGTGCCGCCGAAGACCTGGAAGGAGCTGGTCGCCGCCGCCGAGAAGATGAAGGCCGCCGGCCAGAACTGCGTCTATACGACGGGCTGGCCGTCCTGGGTGCATGTGGAGAACTTCAGCGCCTGGCACAACCTGCCGATCGGCACCAAGCAGAACGGCATGGCCGGGCTCGACACCCAGTTCACGATCAACTCGCCGGTGCACGTCAAGCACATCGAAATGCTCGCCGACATGGCCAAGCGGGGGCTGTTCACCTACGCCGGTCGCACCAACCAGGCCGACTCGAGGTTCGCGGCCGGCGAATGCGCCATGGCGACGATCAGCGCCGGCGCGCTCGGCAACATCATCAAGACCGGCAAGACCGATTGGCAGATCAGCGTCCTGCCCTACCACGACGACGTCAAGGGCGCGCCGCAGAATTCGGTCATCGGCGGGGCGTCGCTCTGGGTGATGAGCGGCCGCAAGCCAGAGGAGTACAAGGGCGTGGCGAAGTTCATGTCCTTCCTGTCGCGGTCGGAAGTGCAGATGGACTGGCACGTGAAAACCGGCTACGTGCCGATCACGCTGGCCGCCTTCGACATGACGAGGAAATCGGGCTTCTACGACAAGAACCCGGGCCGCGACATGGCGGTGCGACAGCTCACCAACAAGTCGCCCACGGAAAACTCCAAGGGCCTGCGCTTCGGCAATTTCGTGCAGGGACGCACGGTGATCGAGGAAGAGCTGGAGGCGGCTTTCGCCGGCCGGAAGAGCGCGAAAGCCGCGCTCGACGACGCGGTGCGACGCGGCAACGAGATCCTGCGACAGTTCGAGGCGGCCAACAAATAAGGAGCGGGGGAGCGATGAATCTGCCCCCGCACCCCCCAGGGAGCGGGGGAGGATGAGTCTCCCCCCGCACTCCCCGTAGGCCGGGCGGGATGGAAAAGAGAGTTGTCTTCCGCTCGGCGTGGCTGCCCTACGCGCTGGTCGCGCCGCAGATCGCGATCACGCTCGTCTTCTTCTTCTGGCCCGCGGCGCAGGCGGTGTGGTACTCGTTCCAGCTGCAGGACGCCTTCGGACTGAAGACCCAGTTCGTCGGCCTGCAGAACTTCGTCGCGCTCTTCGGCGACCCGCACTACCTCAATTCCTTCCGCGTCACCGCGGTGTTCAGCGTGCTGGTGGCGGTCCTGGGCCTCGCCGCCTCGCTGCTGCTCGCGCTGATGGCCGATCGGGTTGTGCGAGGCGCGATGGGCTACAAGACGCTCCTCATCTGGCCCTACGCGGTGGCGCCCGCGGTGGCGGGGGTACTCTATGCCTTCCTCTTCGCGCCCTCGATCGGCATCGTCACCTATGCGCTCCGGGGTTGGTTCGGCATCGAGTGGAACTGGCTGCTCGACGGCGACCAGGCGATGCTGCTCGTGGTGATGGCGGCGGTGTGGAACCACATCAGCTACAACTTCGTGTTCTTCCTGGCGGGTCTGCAGGCCATTCCGCGCTCGCTGATCGAGGCGGCGGCGATCGACGGCGCCGGGCCGGCGCGGCGCTTCTGGAGCGTGGTGTTTCCGCTGCTCTCGCCGACCACGTTTTTCCTGCTGGTGATCAACGTGGTGTACGCCTTCTTCGGTACCTTCGGCCTGATCGACGCCACCACGCAGGGCGGGCCGGGGCAGGACACCCAGATCCTCGTCTACAAGGTCTACCACGACGGCGTGAAGGCCGCCGACCTCGGCGGCTCCTCGGCGCAGTCGGTGATTCTGATGCTCATCGTGATCGCCCTGACGGTTATGCAATTCCGGTTTATCGAGCGGCGGGTTCAGTACTAATGGTCGAAAAACGGCCAGTCCTCACCGTGCTCTCGCACGCCGTGCTGATCCTCGGCGTGCTGGTAATCGCCTTCCCCGTCTACGTCACGTTCGTCGCCTCGACGCACAGCCTGGAGCGCATCCTGGAAGTACCGATGCCGCTCGTGCCGGGCGACCAGCTGATCGAGAACTACCGGCAGGCACTCTCCGCGGGCTCGACCAAGGGTTCGCAGGCCGCGGTGGGCACCATGCTCGTGAACAGCACGGTCATGGCGCTTGGCATCGCGCTCGGCAAGATCGCGATCTCGATCATCTCGGCCTTCGCCATCGTGTATTTCCGCTTTCCGCTGCGCATGGCGTTCTTCTGGATGATCTTCATCACCCTCATGCTGCCGGTC
>DATIGN010000176.1:0-29916 GCA_035454685.1 Burkholderiales bacterium
CCATCTGCTGGCGCAGTTTCTCGATCTCCTCCTTGATGTGCTGGCTGCCCTGCACCTGCGCCTTCTCCGCCTTCCACTCTTCCTCGAGGTCGGCGTATTCCTTCTCCAGCCGGCCGATCTCCTCTTCAATCAATTTCAATCTTTTTTGTGAAGCTTCGTCCTTTTCCTTCTTGACCGCCTCTTTCTCGATCCGCAGTTGAATCAGGCGCCGCTCGAGGCGATCCATCGCCTCGGGCTTGGAGTCGATCTCCATCTTGATGCGCGCGGCGGCCTCGTCGATGAGATCGATGGCCTTGTCGGGCAGGAAGCGATCGGTGATGTAGCGGTGCGAGAGCTCGGCCGCGGCGACGATCGCCGGGTCGGTGATCTCGACGCCGTGGTGCAGCTCGTAGCGCTCCTGCAGGCCGCGCAGGATGGCGATAGTCGCCTCCACGCTCGGCTCGCCAACCAGCACCTTCTGGAAGCGGCGCTCGAGCGCCGCGTCCTTCTCGAGGTACTTGCGGTACTCGTCGAGCGTCGTCGCGCCGATGCAATGCAGCTCGCCGCGGGCAAGCGCGGGCTTGAGCATGTTGCCGGCGTCGATCGCGCCCTCGGCCTTGCCGGCGCCGACCATGGTGTGCAACTCGTCGATGAAGACGATGGTGTTGCCCTCGTCCTTCGCCAGCTCTTTCAGCACCGACTTCAGCCGCTCCTCGAACTCGCCGCGGTACTTCGCGCCCGCGAGGAGGGCTGCCATGTCGAGTACCAGCACGCGCTTGTTCTTGAGGCTCTCGGGAACTTCGCCGTTGACGATGCGCTGCGCGAGCCCTTCCACGATCGCGGTCTTGCCGACCCCCGGCTCGCCGATCAGTACGGGGTTGTTCTTCGTGCGCCGCTGCAGGATCTGGATGCAGCGGCGGATCTCGTCGTCGCGCCCGATGACCGGGTCGAGCTTTCCTTGCCTTGCTCTTTCAGTCAGATCCAATGTGTACTTGGCGAGCGCCTGCCTTTGCTCCTCTCCCTGCTGGGAAGAAACGCTCTCGCCGCCCCGCACTTCCTGGATCGCTTTCTCCAGCGTGGGCTTGGTTACGCCGGATTGCTTGAGGAGCCTTCCCGTCTCGCCCTTGTCAGCGGCGGCGGCGAGCAGAAAGAGCTCGGAGGCGATGTATTGGTCGCCGCGCTTCTGTGCCTCCTTGTCGGCGACGTTGAGGAGCTGCGCGAGCTCGCGGGAGATGTGAACTTCCCCGGGCGTGCCTTCCACCTTGGGAAGCCTGGAAATCGCATCGCCCAGGTTCTTCTTCAGGACCTGCGCATTGCCGCCGGCCTTGGCGATCAGGCCGGCGATGCCCTGGTCCTCGAGCAGCGCCCCGAGCAGGTGCTGCGGCTCGATGTACTGGTTGTCCTGGCCAAGCGCAAGGCTCTGCGCCTGCGCCAGGGCCTCCTGCAGCTTGGTGGTGAATCTGTCGAATCTCATAGATACTCCCTTACGCCAAATGGGGATCCGCAGGGCCCTTTCAAGGCTTATTCTTGCTTGGAAAGTGGGGGCTTTACCCCAATCTCGACCTGATGGAAAAGCGCACCCAGTTCAACCTCGGCTACCTGCTGTTCGCCCTGGTCGCCATCTTCATGCTCCAGCAGTGGTGGCAGCAGGCGCAGACGATCGAGGTCGTGCCCTACAGCGAGTTCGAAAAGCTGCTCGCAGCGGACAAGATCGCCGAGGTCGTGGTGTCCGACCAGCGCATCACCGGCAAGCTGAAAGCGCCCGAGAACGGCAAGACCGTGGCGGTGGCCAACCTCGTCGAGCCGGACCTCGCTGCGCGGCTTTCCAAGTACGGGGTCAAGTACACGAAGGTCCATGAAAGCACCTTCCTGCGCGACGTGCTGTCGTGGGTGGTCCCCGCGCTCGTCTTCTTCGGCCTCTGGTACTGGCTCATCCGCCGTATGGCGAGCCAGGGCGGCGGGCTCGGCGGCGGCTTCATGTCGATTGGCAAGAGCCGCGCCAAGGTCTACGTCGAGAAGCAGACCGGCGTCACCTTCGCCGACGTGGCCGGGGTCGACGAAGCGAAGGCCGAGCTGCAGGAGGTGGTGGAGTTCCTCAAGGACCCGAAGAAATACGGCCGCCTCGGCGCGCGCATCCCGAAGGGCATTCTGCTCGTCGGCCCGCCCGGCACCGGCAAGACGCTGCTCGCGCGCGCCGTAGCCGGCGAAGCCGGCGTGCCCTTCTTCTCGATCTCCGGCTCGGAGTTCGTCGAGATGTTCGTCGGCGTTGGCGCCGCGCGCGTCAGGGATTTGTTCGAGCAGGCGCGGCAGAAGGCGCCCGCGATCATATTTATCGACGAGCTCGACGCGCTCGGGCGCGCGCGCGGCGCCTACGGCATCGGCGGCCACGACGAGAAAGAGCAGACCCTGAACCAGCTCCTCGTAGAGCTTGACGGCTTCGATCCGGCGGCGGGCGTAGTGCTGCTCGCGGCGACCAACCGCCCGGAAATTCTCGACCCCGCGCTGCTGCGCGCCGGGCGCTTCGACCGGCAGGTGCTGGTCGACCGGCCGGACAAAGGCGGACGCATCCAGATCCTTGCCGTTCATTCCGGGAAGATAAAGCTCGAAAAGGACGTAAGCCTGGAGCAAGTGGCTGCGCTCACCCCGGGCTTCACCGGCGCCGACCTCGCCAATCTGATCAACGAGGCGGCGCTCCTCGCCACGCGGCGCGGTGCCGAGGCGGTGGCGATGCGCGACTTCACCGAGGCGGTGGAGCGGCTCATCGCCGGGCTGGAGAAGAAAAACCGCGTGCTCAACCCGGCGGAGCGCCGCGTGGTCGCCCACCATGAGCTCGGCCACGCCATGGTGGCAATGGCGCTTCCCGGGACGGACCCCGTGCACAAGGTATCGATCATCCCGCGCGGGGTCGGCGCGCTTGGCTACACCATCCAGCGTCCGACCGAGGATCGCTTCCTGATGACGCGAGAGGAGCTCGAGAACAAAATGGCCGTGCTACTCGGCGGCCGTGCTGCCGAGGAGGTCGTGTTCGGCCATCTCTCGACCGGCGCGGCCGACGATCTCGCGAAAGTGACCGATATCGCCCGCAGCATGGTGATGCGCTACGGCATGGTGAAGAACCTCGGCTACGTCGCGTACGAAGGAGAGCGCGCGCCGTTCCTCGGCGGGCCGCTGCCGCAGGGCCATCGTGAATACAGCGAACAAACCGCGCGCGAGATCGACGTCGCGGTGCGCGACATCGTGAAGACGGCCCATGAGAAGGCGCTCGGTATCCTATTGCGTGAGAAGCAACTGCTCGAGCGCTGGGCGACGAAGCTGCTCGAGAAAGAAACTCTGGTCGAGGCCGAGCTCGCCGAGCTGAGGGCCGCGATGTTACTGCCGCGCACGGCGGCAGCGTAACCGCTCGAGCTAACCTAGCTGCCGCTACGTACCCGTGGCAGCGCGGCGCGCTGTTCGAAAGGCGTCTGCTCCTCGTCCCGATAGAGGCCGCTGCGGAATACGTAGGAGGCGACCGAATAGAACGCGATCGCTTCGCGCAGCGCCTGCGGGTCGTTCACCGGCTCGAGAACGCGCTGGTCACCGTCGACCCGGAATACCTCGGCCTTGCGACGCGGCTGGAGCAGCACCAAGCGCTCGAGCGTCAGATAGCCGAGCGTTTGGTAATTGGCGACAAACGCGCGATCAGAGCTCGGCGGCGAATTGAGCACGTCGCGGCCGAAGAACTTGCTGAAGTAATCGAAGTCCAGCAGGCCGAGCAGCGTCGGCGGCACGTCGATTTGCGACATCAGGCGGTCCACGCGCTGCGGCGCGACGTGGCACGGCGCGTAGACGAACACGGGGATGAGGTAGTTCTCGATCGGAATCCGGCTCGAGCCACGCGCGTTCGCGCCGTGGTCAGCTGTAATGACGAACACCGTGTCTGCGAACCACGGCTTGGCGCGCGCCTGCTCGAGGAACCTGCCGATCGCGTAGTCGGTGTACTTGACCGCGCCATCGCGCCCGCTCCCCGAGGGAATATCGATGCGCCCGGCGGGATAGGTGTACGGGCGGTGGTTGCTCGTGGTCATGACATGAACGAAGAACGGCCGCTGCGGCCGCGCCTGCTGCTCGCGGTCGATCTCGTCGAGCACCTGGTCGAACAGGTGCTCGTCGGCCACGCCCCAGACGGTCTCGTGTTCGACGCGCCGCGACGGTATCGAACGCCGGTCTAAAGAGCGGTAGTCATTGCTATCGAAGAACGCGTTCATGTTGTCGAAGTAACCGTAGCCGCCGTAGGCGAAGAGCACCGCGTAGTCCTTGTCCTCGAACACGCTGCCCAGGGAGAACAGCGTGTCGTTGCGCGGGCGGCGCACGATAGACTGGCCGGGCGTCGGCGGAAGGGCGAGCGCAAGCGCTTCCAGCCCGCGCACGGTGCGATTGCCGGTCGCATAGACGCGCGAGAACCACAGGCTTTCGCCGGCGAGGCGGTCCAGGTTGGGGGTGAGCCCCTTGGGGTTACCGTAGCTGCCGAGGAATTCGGCGCCCAGGCTCTCCACGCTCACCAGCACGACGTTCAGCCTGCGCTCGGCGCGCGGCGCCCGGATATGGCGCTCGGTGCCCTCGCCCTCGGCGCCCAGCTCGCGGCGCACCAGAGCCAGCGCCTCCTCGATAGGGTAGGTCGCGTAATGGCGGTCGTAGCTAAGCTCGTTGCGGTAATTAGCCGCGAAGAACTCGTACAAGCCGTTGCCGGCGAGTTCGTTGGCCGTGTCGCGCGTCGAGACGTTCCTCATGTCGCTGTCGACGAAGCGCAGCGTGCCGGCCACCGCGGCGATCCAGACCGCCGCTGCGAGGAGGCTCCGGCCCCAGTGCGCGGGCTCGCCGGCGGAGTGCCATAGCGGCTTCGCCACCGGAACCGTGAGCAGTGCCGCGCCGAGGACCAGCGCGAGGAGCAGGCGGCCCACGGGATAGCTTTGCCAGATATTGCCGAGCACCTCGTGCGTGTAAAGCAGGTAGTCGACCGCGATGAAATTGAAGCGCGAGCCGAACTCGTCCCAGAACAACCACTCCGCCAAGGCGAGCAGGATCGCCACGTAGGCAAACGCGGCGAACACAAGAACCGTGAGCGCGCGGTGAAGCCGGCTGCGCGCCGCGACATCCGGCAGCAGCGCGAGCCAGAGCGCGATCGGCAGCGTGACGCAGGTCGCCATCACGACGTCGAAAGAAAACCCGCAGGCGAAAATGCGCAGCCACTCGCCGAGCGCGCCCGTGAAAGCAAGGTCGGCGCGCAGAGCGAGCAGCGCGCGCGTGACGGTGGAGGCTACGACGAACAGCGCTGCGATCAGGAATGCCGGCGCCAGTCGGCCGGCGGGGAGCCGCATTTGGGCGCGTAACGTACGCGCCGCACGTTAACCGAAGATTAAGCCCGCCGAGCGTTCAACTCACGGCTTGAGTACGCGCTGCTGCTTGAGGCCGCGCCAGCGCTCGGCAGCCTGGTCGTCCGAGTCGCGTGCGTCGACCCAGCGCGCACCGTCGGGGTAGTGCTCCTTCTTCCAGAACGGCGCCTGAGTCTTCAGGTAATCCATGATGAACTGGCAGGCGGCGAACGCATCGCCCCGGTGCGAGCTCGCGATCGCGACCAGGACGATCTGGTCGCCCGGCTGGAGATCGCCGTAGCGGTGGATCACGGCGTAATCGAGGATCTGCCACTGCGAGCGCGCCTCCTCGACGATCTTGCGGATGGCGTTCTCGGTCATGCCCGGGTAGTGCTCGAGCGTCATCGGCACCTCGCGCACTTGCCCGACGAAGCTCGCTACCGCGCCCGTCCTCGGGTTTCCGGAGATCTCGATCACCTCGGTGCTGAGATCGAAGTCTTCGGTCTGCACCGAGATTTTCACGTCAGCCGCCGGTCACGGGCGGAAAGAAGGCGACTTCGTCGCCCGGGTTGAGCGGCGCGTTGGCCGCGGCCATGTCCTGGTTGACCGCGACGCGTACCACCTTCATGTCGCCAAGCACCTCCTCCCACGCGCCGCCGCGCCGCATGAGATGCAGCCGCAGGCCCGCCACAGTGCTCGCCGAATCCGGGATCTCGACGACCTCCGCCCCCGCGCCAAGCCGCTCGCGCAGGTTGGCGAAAAACAGCACTTTCACTTTCACCAGTACAGCTCCGAATAGGGCAGGAAGCGCACCGGATCGCCTTTGCGAATCGCATGCGCGGCGGGATTGTCCACCAGGCCGTCTGCCCAGGCGGTCGAAGTAAGGACCGCCGAATCCTGAGTCGGATAGAGATCCAGCCCGCCCTGCGCGTTCCATTTTACGCGCAGGAACTCGCGCCGCGCGTCGGGCTCGGGCCAGTCGAAATCCGCGCGCGCGGCGATGGCTTTCGGTTCCACCTCTGATAATCCCTGCATACGCAGCAGGAACGGCCTGACGAAGATCAGGAACGTGACGAAGCTGGAAACGGGGTTGCCCGGCAGCCCGATGAAGAATGAATTCCCGACCGAGCCAAAAGCGAGTGGACGACCCGGCTTCATCGCGATACGCCACATCAAGAGCTTTCCTTCCGCCTCGACCGCGGGCTTTACGAAATCCGCCTCACCGACCGACACGCCGCCCGAGGTGACGAGGATGTCCGTTTCCGCCGCGGCGCGGCGCAGCGCTTCGCGCGTCGCATCGAGGTTGTCCGGAACGATGCCGTAGTCGTGCACTTCGCAGCCGAACACCTCGCCCAGACCGCGCAAGGTGAAGCGGTTCGAGTTGTAGATCCGACCGGGAGCGAGCGGCTCGCCCGGCATAACGAGCTCGTCGCCGGTGAAGAACAACCCCAATCGCACCTTCCGGTACACCGGCAGCGTCTTGATGCCCACCGAGGCCGCGAGGCCGGTGTCCTGCGGCAGCAGGCGCTTCCCGGCGGGCAAGATTTCAGCCTCCTTTTTCACGTCGCTCCCGGTGAGGCGGATCCAATCGCCCGGTCTTGGCTTTTTCCTCACCAAGACCCAATCACCTTGGGTTTCGCAATGCTCCTGCATCACCACGGCGTCCGCGCCCGGCGGAATCGGCGCGCCGGTAAAGATGCGCGCGGCGGTTCCCGGTTCCAGCGGCTTTCCTGCCGAACCCGCCATGACTTTTTGTGTTACGCGCAGGCGCTCCGCATCCCCGGCCTTGATTGCATACCCGTCCATGGCGCTGTTGTCCATCGGCGGCACGTCCATGGTGGAGCGCTGCGAGCGTGCGAGGATGCGGTTGGTGGCTTCGAGCGTCGGCACATCTTCGATTTCCGCCACCGGCTTCGCTTCCGCCAGCAGGCGCGCGAGCGCGTCGTCGACCGAGAGAAGTCCCTGGTTCACAACTCGAGCTTTTTCAGGATGAAGCTAGCGATGCCGTCCACATCGTTGAGATCGAGCAATGGCAGCTTGGTTTCCACCTTCGCATCGCTCGCCACAGCCACGATGTGCGGATCGTTGGGGTGCAGGAGCGGCTCGCCGGTCTCGGCGCGCCACACTTCGAGCTTGGGAATCGGCGCGAACTTGAAGCCCTCGACCAGCAGCAAATCGCACGGCGACATGCGCTTCAGCTGCTCTTCGAACGGCGGCTCGTGCGCGCCGCGCAGCTCGTGCATCAGCACCCAGCGCCGCGACGAGGTGACGAGGATTTCCGAGGCGCCAGCATGGCGGTGACGGTACGAGTCCTTGCCGGGCTGATCGACGTCGAACGTATGGTGCGCGTGCTTGATGAGCGACACGCCCAGCCCGCGCTTCACGAAGCGGGGAATAAGCTGCTCGATGAGCGTGGTCTTGCCGCTTCCAGACCAGCCGGCGAAGCCGAACACCTTCATACCCAGATCATTTTCGCACCGGCGAGGGCAAGGACTACGGCGAGCACGCGCCGCACGACCGGGTTTGCGAAACGCCGGCTGCCGTATTCGGCGCCGAGCCAGCCGCCGATGATTACCGCCGGAGCGAGAATCCACACGTAGGACGGTAGCGGAGCGCTTTTCGCCAAGACGATGGCTGCGAGTCCCGCGATCGAATTCACCAGGATGAAAGGTGCGGCGACCGCTGAGGTCTGCTTGGTGCCCGCCCAGCCGAGCATGAGGAGCAGCGGGCTGAGAAATATGCCGCCGCCGACCCCAGTGAGGCCGGCGAGTAGGCCCATCGCCGCGCCGATGAGCATCGCCCAGCCGAGCGGCGGCTCGCGCAGCTCGCGCATCTCGTCGCCCGCGCGCACGCTGTGCCAGAGCTGCCAGGCAGCGTAGAGCAGCACCAGCCCAACCAGAACCTTATAGGCCTGTCCGGGAAGCGTGATCGCGCCGCCGACATATGCGAGCGGGGTCGAGACCGCGGCGAACGGCCAGAACAAGCGCCAGCGGAAATGGCCCGCACGCCAGAACTTCCACGTCGCAAGCGAGGAGACCAGGATATTGAGCAGCAGGGCGACCGGTCGCATCTCCGGCGGCGCGATTCCGGCGAGCGCCATCGCGGCAAGGTAGGCCGAGGCGCCGCCGTGTCCCACCGAGGCATAGCCGAACGCGGCCACCAGCATCCCGGCGGCGAGCGCGGCAACGACGAATTCCTCCACGCACCGCTATATATCATGGAATATAACGATGGAAACGCCGCAGATCGCTGGCAATGGCCGCGGAGGCCTTTTCCTCCATGCCCCGAAAGAGGGACAAGACCTGCCTGCCGAAAGGCGTTACGCGCGCCCCGCCGCCGCGCTTGCCTCCCGTCGCGGTATCCACGACGCGCTCGCGGTAGTCCCGGTTGAGCGCCTCGACCAGCTGCCAGGCCCGCCGGTACGACATGCCCATCGCGCGCGCCGCGCCCGAGATCGAGCCGGTCTCGGCGATGCGCTCAACGAGCTCCGCCTTGCCCGGTCCCATCGCGGGCGCGCGCTTGCCGAGAACGCGCAGAGTGAGCCCGCCGTATCGCCCTTTCTTTCGTCGCGCCATCTACTGCGCCGCGTTCGGGAAGAAGAGTTGCTCGCCGCCGATCTTATAGGCGGCGATCGCCTCCTGCCCTTCATTGGCGATGATCCAGTCGATGAATGCCTGTCCCATCTCGCGTTTGACGCCTAGGTGCCTCGCCGGGTTGACGAGGATGATGCCGTACTGGTTGAACAGGCGCTTGTCGCCTTCGACCACGATCGCGAGCTCGCCGCGGTTCTTGAACGACAGCCACGTGCCCCGGTCGGCGAGGATATAGGCATTCATGCCCGATGCGGTATTCAGCGCCGGTCCCATCCCGGACCCGGTCTCGCGATACCACGCGCCCTTCTCGCGCGCGATATCGATGGCGGCCGCCTTCCACAGCTCGAGCTCCGCGAAGTGCGTGCCGCTCCGGTCGCCGCGGGACACGAAAACGCTTTTTGTCTTTTCAATTTGTTGAAAAGCTCTGACCACATCCTTGCCGCCCGTAACGCGCGCCGGGTCGGCCCTTGGCCCGATGAGCACGAAATCGTTGTACATCACTTCGTAGCGCCGCACGCCGAAGCCCTCGGCGACGAACTTCTCCTCGAGCGGCTTCGCGTGCACGAACACCACGTCGGCGTCGCCGCGCCTGCCCATGTCGAGCGCCTGCCCGGTGCCGAGCGCGACGACCCGGACCTGGATACCGGTCTTCTGCTCGAAGATCGGCAGCAGGTGCCGGAAGAGGCCGCTCTGCTCCGTCGAGGTCGTCGATGCGACCGTGATATACCTTTGCTGCGCCTGCGCGGTCAGCGCAAACGACAGGGCAAGAAGAAACCTGAGAATCAGCCCCATGGCAGCTCTCCTTTGATGAACGCCGCGGCTTCCACCGTGGCGGGTTGGGAAAAAAACTTGTCGGCGCTCGCGCGCTCGATCACGCGTCCCTGGTGCAGGTAGATCACCTCGTCGCCCAGGCGCCGCGCCTGGCCGAGGTTGTGCGTCGCCATCACGATCTTGGTTCCGGCGGCGTCGAAGGCGCGGATCACGGTCTCGATCTCGCGGGTGGCGCTCGGATCGAGGCTGGCGGTCGGCTCGTCCAGGAACAGCACTTCGGGATGCAGCGCCCAAGCGCGCGCCAGCGCGAGCCGCTGCTGCTCGCCGCCCGAGAGCACGCGGGCGGGCTTGTGCGCGAGATGCGCGAGTCCTACTTCGCGCAGGGCTTCCATCGCGCCGTCCGCCTTCCACCCCGCAACGTTGAGCGCGTAGACCACGTTCGCGAGCACCGAGCGGCGCAGCATCACGGGACGCTGGAACACCATCGCCTGACAGCCCGGGGAATTCCAGGCGATGCGGCCCGACGTGGGCGCCAGGAGCCCGTGCATCAGGCGCATGAGCACGCTCTTGCCGGCGCCGTTAGCGCCGAGAATCACCGTGCTCGGCCCGGCCTCGATGTCGAGCGACAGCGGCTTGATGATGTGGAGGAAGGAGACCTCCCGGAGCGTGAGCGGGAGCATCATCCGTAGCGCCTCTGCGCCGCCTCCTTCACCAGCATCGCCGCTGCGTTGAGCGCGAGCACGATCGCAATCAGCACGACCCCGAGGCCTAGTGCGAGCGGCAGATCCCCTTTCGAGGTTTCGAGCGCGATCGCGGTGGTCATGACGCGCGTCACGCCGTCGATGTTGCCCCCGACGATCATCACCGCGCCCACTTCGGCGCTCGCGCGCCCGAGCCCGGCCAGCACCGCGGTGACGAGCGAAAACCGCGTGTCCCAGATCAGGGTCAGCGCGGCGCCGATCCCCCCCGCGCCGAGCGAGCGCAGCTGCTCCTCGTACTCCCGCCACGCGTCCTCGATCGCCTGGCGCGCCAGCGCCGCGATGATCGGCGTGATCAGCACCGTCTGCGCGATCACCATGGCAGGCGGCGTGAACAGTAGTCCGAGCTCGCCGAGCGGCCCGGCGCGTGAGAGAAGCAGGTACACCACGAGCCCCACCACCACCGGCGGCAGGCCCATCAGCGCGTTGAGCAGCACCACGACCGTGCGCCGGCCCGGGAAGCGCCCCACCGCCACCGCGGCGCCAAGCGGCAGCCCGAGCGCGGTGGCGAGGACCACCGCGGCGAGGCTCACCTCGAGGCTGAGGACGACGACCTCCCACAGGCGCAGGTCGGCGAATATGTCTAGCATTGCATATGTTGGCGTTTGAGTTGACTTTACACGGCGACCCTATGGCTGCTAAATAGGCTCTGGATTGCATACGATGTTCGAAATCGCCTTCGACCATGCCTGGCTGGCGGGCAAGGGGTTTCCCCGCGAGCGCGGCCGCGCGCTCGTGCGGCTGCTGGATGCGCTGGCGCGCTCGGCCTCGCTGCGCGACGCCGCGCGTGGCGCCGGGCTGTCCTACCGCAGCGCGTGGGGGCTGCTCGGCGACGCAGCGCAGCTCTTCGGCGCGCCGCTCGCCGAGATGCGACGCGGTCGGCCGGCCCGGCTTTCCCGCCTCGGTCGCAGCGTGCTCGCCGCCGACGAGCGGGTGCGCGCGGCGCTCGGGGCCGAGTTCGAGCGGCTGCGTGCAGAGATCCCGCCGCTTCTCGCCGAGGCGCTGCCGGGCGCTCGCCCGCGCCTCACCATTCATGCAAGCCATGACCTGGCTCTCGAGCCTCTGCGCACCCTGTGCGCGAGCGCGCTCGAGCTGGAGATCGTGGTGCGCGGCGCCGACGAGTCGCTCGCGGCGCTCGCCCGCGGTGAGTGCGACCTTGCCGGCTTCCACGTCGCCGATGCCCTGCCCCGCGCGGCTGCGGCGGCCGCTGCGCTCGGCCGTTGGCTCGATCCGCGCAAGCACACGCTCATCCATTTCGTAACGCGGCAGCAAGGGTTGATCGCCCGCCCGGGCTCGCGCATCCGCAGCCTGCACGACCTCGCACGGCCCGGCGTGCGCTTCATCAACCGCCATGTCGACACGTCGGTCGCAGCGGCGGTCGCCGACGGTCGCGCCGATGCCGGCTTCGGCCTACGCGCGGAAGCAACGCGCTTCAAGCTCGCGTTCGTACCCCTTGCCGTCGAGCGCTACTTTTTTGCCTGCGCAAAATCAGCGCTGCGCGCCCGCGCACTGAAGGCGCTGCTCGAGATGCTGCACGGAGCGGCCTTTTTCGCCGCCGTAGCGCGCCTGCCGGGCTACGATGCCTCGCGCAGCGGTCAGCTCGAAGCGCTCGACGCCGCGCTGACCTGGGTCGAACGGCCGCGCCGGCCTGCGCATGACTGAGAGGGCGCTCGCCGCGGTCCTTGCCTGCTTGTTGAGCGCGGCCGCTCTTGCCGCGAACGTCGAGCGCGTCTACGCAGCTGGCCCGCCGGCGGGCGTGCTGGTATTCGCCATCGCCCCCGACAAGCTGGTCGGCTGGACACGCGCCATGCGGCCCGCCGAAGCGCAATTCTTCGACGAGCGCTATGCGAAGCTGCCCGAGCTCGGTCGCCTCACCGGCCGCGGCGATACCGCGAACGTCGAAGCAGTGCTGCGCGCGAAAACCGATCTTATCGTTGACGTCGGCTCTACGGCACCGAGCCTTCAGGCGCTCGCGCAGAGCGTCGAGCAGCGCACCGGCATCCGCTATGCGCTCCTCGACGGGCGCCTCGAGTCCACGTCCGCGACACTGCGCGCGCTCGGCCGCCTAATGGGAAACGAACGCGAGGCCGAGGATCTCGCGTCCTGGTACGAGGCCGAGCTGCGGGATGCAAAGCGCCGTGCGGCGCTCGCTAAGGCAAGGCCGCTCGTCTACTACGGCCGCGGACAGGCCGGGCTGCAGACGGGCGGCCAGGGCTCCATCAACGTCGAGGTGCTGGAGTTTCTCGGCGTGCGCAACGCCGCCGCTGAAACGCGCGCAGGGCTGGTGACGGTGCCGTTCGAGCAGGTGATCCTCTGGAATCCGCAGGTGATCCTCACCACCGACCCCAATTTCTGGCGCTCCGTGTGGACCGATCCACGCTGGCGCGCGGTCGACGCCGTGAGCCGCAAGCAGGTATTCCTGTCGCCGCACCTGCCCTTCGGCTGGTTCGACTTCCCACCCGGCGCGAACCGGCTGCTCGGGATCTGGTGGGCAGGCAAGCTTCTCGAGCCGGAAGTCTTCGACGTCGACCTGCGTGCCAAAGCGCGCGAGTTTCACCGGCGCTTCTATCACCGCGTGCCGACGGAGGCGCAGCTCGACGCGCTGCTTGGCGAGCCGGGGGTGACTCCGAAATGAACGGTCGCAGCGCTTCGTATCTGGTTTCGGGCGTGGTCCTGCTTGGCCTGGTCGCGCTCGCGTTCGCCGTCGGCCGCTATCCGGTGACGCTGAGCGAGCTTTTTTCGGTCGCGTCGGGGCAGTCGGTGGCGGCGAACGTCGAGACAGTGGTCCTGCAGGTGCGCGGGCCGCGCGTGCTCGCCGCCCTGCTCATCGGGGCTGCGCTCGCCGCAGCCGGAAGCGCCTACCAAGGCATGTTTCGCAATCCGCTCGTCTCGCCCGACATCCTCGGCGTCTCGACCGGCGCGGCGCTCGGCGCCGTCCTGGCGATTTTCTTGTCCTTCAATATTCTCTTTACGCAACTGCTCTCTTTCGCAGGCGGCCTCGCCGCGGTGGGGCTCGTCTACGGCGTCGGCTCCAGGATGCGCGGCCATGATCCGCTGCTCGCGCTGGTCCTGACCGGCGTGGTGATCGGCACCTTGCTCGGCTCGGCGATCGCGCTCCTCAAGTACCTCGCCGATCCGTACAACCAGCTCCCGGCGATCACGTTCTGGCTGCTCGGCAGCCTCGCTTCCATTGCGCCGAAGGATCTCGCCGTGGCTGCGCCGCTCGCGCTTGCGGGCCTGGTGCCGATGCTGCTGCTGCGCTGGCGCATGAACCTGCTCGCGCTTCCGGACGACGAAGCCCGGGCGCTCGGCGTGGACACGCGGCGCCTGCGCACGCTCGTCGTGGCCTGCGCCACGCTCATGACCGCCTCGGTGGTCGCGATCAGCGGCATCATCGGCTGGGTCGGGCTGCTGATCCCGCACGCCGCGCGCCTCGTCGTGGGTCCAGACTTCGGCCGCCTGCTGCCGCTCGCGATGCTGATGGGGGCGGCATTCATGCTCGCCGTCGACACGCTGTGCCGCACAATCGCCACGATCGAGCTCCCGCCCGGCGTGCTCACGGCGCTCATCGGCACGCCGTTCTTCCTGTGGCTGTTCGCTCTGGCGCGGAGGACCTGGTGATGCTGGAAGTACGCGATCTCGCTTTCGGCTTTCCCGCCCGCAGCGTGGGGCGCGACGTGAGCTTCACCCTCGCCGCGGGCGAAGTGATGTGCGTTCTCGGCCCCAATGGTGGCGGCAAGACCACGCTTTTCCGGACGGTGCTCGGGTTGCTGGAGCCGCATGGAGGAACCATCGCTCTGGAAGGCGCGCCGCTCGCTTCAATGACGAGAACCGAGATCGCGAGGCGCATCGGCTACGTGCCGCAGGGCCATGCCGCCTATTTCGCGTTCACCGCGCGTGAGTTCGTCTTGATGGGCCGCACGGCGCACCTGGGAGCCTTCGCTTCTCCGGCGAAGAGGGACGTCCTGGTTGCGGAGCGGGCGCTCGAGTCGCTTGGCATCGCCCATCTTGCGGACCAGCCGGTGACCGAGATCTCGGGCGGCGAGCGCCAGCTCGCGCTGGTGGCGCGCGCGCTCGCGCAGGAGCCGCGGCTGCTCGTCCTCGACGAGCCCACCGCGAGCCTCGACTTCGGCAACCAGGTGCGGGTGCTCGAGAGAATTTCGGCGCTCGCGCGCGCCGGGATCGCGATTCTTTTTTCCAGCCACGATCCGGACCATGCGTTCCTGTGCGCAAGCCGCGCGCTGCTGCTCGCTGAAGGCCGCGTGCTGGAGACCGGGTCACCGCGCGACGTCATCCGCACCGACACGCTGGAGCGCATGTACCGGGTCTCGGTGCGGGTCGTGCCGCTCCCCGGCGGCATGCACACCTGCTTGCCCGGCATGCGGCCCTGATCTAGACTCTGGCCGCCACGCGTCGGGGCCGCAGACTCCCGGCGATCCAAGACGCCTCGCGTCCAAGCTCTGCGGCACACTCTTGAAAGGAGAGGCCATGGACGCGAGCATCAGCGCAGCATCCCTGAGGCAATCCATTCTCGGCGCCGAGCCGCCGCTGGTGATCGATGTGCGGCGCAGCGCCCGGTTTCTTGAAGCCAGAGATTTGATCCGCGGTGCGCTGCGACGCGATCCGGAAAGGGTCGAGCAGTGGAGGAAGACACTTCCGCGGGCCGCGCGCGTGGTCGTGTACTGCGTGCACGGCCACGAGGTGAGCCAGAACGTTGCCAAGGCGCTCGGCGCGCGCTACCTGGAGGGTGGGATAGAAGCGTGGCGCGAGATGGGAGGAGAAATCCTTGAGAAACCAAGAAATTTTTCGTCGCGCTGGGTAACTCGGGAGCGGCCGAAGATCGACCGCATCGCCTGCCCCTGGCTTATCCGGCGCTTCGTCGATCCGGACGCCGAATTTCTCTACGTGCCGACGCCGGAGGTGAGGCGCACCGCGGAAGAGAAGACCGCAGTGCCCTACGACATCCCGGAGGTCGAGTTCTCGCACGACGGCGCCTTCTGCAGCTTCGACGCGTTTCTCAGGAAGTTCCACCTGGACAAGGACCCGGCGCTCGCCGACCTGGCCGTCATCGTGCGCGGCGCGGATACCCACCGGCTCGACCTCGCGCCGCAGGCGGCCGGGCTTGCCGCGATCTCGCTCGGGCTGTCCAGAAACTTCGCGAACGACCACGAGATGCTCGAGCACGGCATGGTGGTGTACGACGCGCTCTACGCCTGGTGCAGAGAAGGAAAGAACGAAATCCATACGTGGAACCCCGCCCGCTACAAGCAGCAGTAGATTTCGGGGAGGCGTTCCGCACCTGGCTGAAGATCGGCTGCCTGGGGTTCGGCGGGCCCGCCGGCCAGATCGCGATGATGCATCGCATCCTGGTCGACGAAAAAAAGTGGATCGACGAGCCGCGCTACCTGCACGCGCTCAATTTCTGCATGCTCCTGCCCGGCCCCGAGGCGCAGAAGCTCGCCACTTATTCCGGCTGGCTGCTGCACGGCGTGCGCGGCGGACTCGCGGCGGGAATCTTGTTCGTGCTGCCCGGGGCGCTCGTCATGCTCGCGTTCAGCCTGCTGTATGTGCTCGGGCGCGGCATCCCGGTGGTGGAGGGGGCGCTTTTCGGCATTAAGGCTGCAGTGCTGGTAATCGTGGTGGAGGCCCTGATCCGGATCGGCCGCCGCTCGCTCAAGTCGCGCCTGCTCATGGGATTGGCGGGGGCCGCGTTTGTCGCGATCTTCTTTCTCGATTTGCCGTTCCCGCTGATCGTAGCGCTCGCCGGCTTGATCGGTTTTTTCTCCACGCGCCGGCAGGCTTCTTCTTCGGTGCAAGCGCATCCCGGACGCTGGCGGCAGGCGGCGACGGCAACGCTGGTCGGGCTGGTGCTGTGGTGCTCGCCGGTGTTGCTTGCCCTGTTGCTCCTCGGCAAAGACCACGTGTTCGTGGATATCGGAGTATTCTTCTCCAAGCTCGCAGTAGTCAGCTTCGGTGGCGCGTATGCGCTGCTCGCCTACATGGCGCAGCAGGCGGTGGAGAACTACGGCTGGATGAGCGCGCCCGAGATGGTCGACGGGCTCGGGCTTGCCGAGACGCTGCCCGGGCCGCTCATCAAAGTGACGCAGTTCGTCGGCTTCCTGGCAGCGTACAGAGATCACGCACCTCTTAATGCAATTCCTAGTGCCATCCTGGGATCCGCGCTCACGACCTGGGTGACCTTCGTGCCGCCGATGCTGCTCATTTTCGCCGGCGCGCCGTTTGTCGAGCAGCTACGGTCGAACCAGCGACTCTCGGGAGCGCTCGCGGCGATCACTGCGGCGGTGGTGGGCGTGATTCTCAACCTGACTGTCTGGTTCGTGCTTCATGTCCTGTTTGCGGACGTGCAGGAGGCGCGCGCCGGGCCGCTGCGCTGGTACGGATTCGATCCGCTGACGATCGATCTCAAGGTCTCGGCGCTCGCGCTGGTGGCCGCGGTGCTCGCATTCGTGCTGCACCGGGGGCTCGTGCAGCTCGTCCTCACTATGGCGGCGCTCGGGATCGCGGTACGATTGCTCCTATGAGCGCCTTCGTCATCGCCGAAATCGACATCACAGATCCCGCTGCCTACGAGGACTACCGCAGGCAGGTTCCCGACGTCATCGCGCGCTACGGCGGGAAATACGTCGTGCGCGGCGGCAAGGTCGAGGCGCTCGAAGGCGGGTGGTCGCCCAAGCGCATCGCCGTAGTGGAATTCCCGTCGATGGAGCAGGCGCTGAAGTTCTACCGCTCACCGGAGTACGCGCCCCTCCTCAGGATTCGCCAGAAGGCCTCGCGCGGCAAGCTCGTCATCGTCGAAGGGGTGTAAAACGAAAGGGCGTCTCGCGACGCCCTTTCGGCCCCTCCTCCTCCAGTTGATCTAGTTGCGCTGGATCACCGCGCACGCGATGCGCGCGCCGGCGTTGCCCGTGGGCTGGGTCTTGTAGTCGTCCGCGTCGGCGTGAACGATGAGGCCGCGACCGACGATGCTCGCGGGGCCCGGCGTCACGGTGATGGTGTCGACCTCGACGTCGACCTTGGCGCGGCCGTCCTTCCCCGCCTTGAGCGCGGGCAGGTCGCCCGCGTGGCGCTCGGCCGAGTGGAAATGCCCGTGCGGCTTGCCGAAGGGGTTGAAGTGGCCTTTCGCGCTCATGCCGTCGGGCGAGTTGCAGTCGCCAACCTCGTGGATATGGAAGCCGTGCTCGCGCTCGGGAGTCAGGCCCTGCACGTAGGCGACCAGTCGCACCTTGTTGCCGACCTGGTCGAAGGTGGCCTCGCCGAAGGCCTTGTGCTTGCCGAGCGGCTTGAGCGCCGCGGTGGCGCGCGGCGCATCCTCGGGAGTGCTCTGGCAGCCGAGGAGCGATGCAGCCGTGAACGCGATCACGAGCGAGCCTCTCATTTCTTCGCGCCCGGCTTCTCGGGCGCCATGGAGATGCCCTTGTTCTTCTTGTAGTTGGCGACGACGCGGTCCTGGGCCTTCGCGAGGTCGGCGGCGTCCTTCGCCTTGGCGGCGGCGGCTTTTTCCGCCTCGGCCCCCTTCTCCGCGTCGCTCTTCGCCGGCGGCGCAGGCAGCTTGGCGTGGGCGGCCAGCGTGCCGATCAGCAATCCGGAAACGAGAACCGCAAGAATGCGCTTCATGGCTTTTCCCTCATATGCGGAGCGCCGGCCGGGACGGCACCGCCCGGGGCCTGCTTGCCTTGTTGGGACTGCAGCTCCTTGTACCAGATGTCGTGATGCTCCTTGGCCCAGGTCTCATCGGTCACGCCCTTGCGCATGTTCTGGTAGGCGCCCTCCACCCCAATGGTGCCGATGTAGATGTGACCAAGCGCGATCGAGACGTAGAGCAGCGCACCCACCGCGTGCCAGATCCAAGCTTCCTGCATGGTGGCGCGTGTCTGATCGAAGTTCGGGAAGAGCAGGATCAGACCACTCGCCGTCATGACGATCGACAGGATCACCACTCCGCCCCAGAACCACGCTTTCTCCGCTGCGTTGAAGCGGCCGGCCGGGGCATGCTCGCCGCGCATGAAAAAACCCCATGCCTTGCGGAACCACTGCCAGTCGTAGGACCTCCAAAAATTGTCCCTCGCCCACGTGACGGCCATCACGCTCACGGCCACGATGAAGAACGGCGCGACGAAGTTGTGCAGGTTCTTGCCGAGCGCGGTGAGCCAGGCAAAAAGCGTGTAGCCGATGATCGGCAGCAGCACGTGCTTGCCGAAGAGCATGAGCAGGCCCGAAAGGGCGAGCACGCAGAAGCTGATCGCCACCGACCAGTGCACCACCATCTCCCAGTCGCCGAAGCGGCGGATGAGGCGCCCGGTGGGCTTGTCGTGCAGCTTGATCGGCCCCCTACCGAAGTACAGCGCCGCGAGCACGGCCAGCACGCCGACTACGAGCCAGCCGCCCCAGAAGGTCACCGGGCCGTTCCGAATCCGCCGCCACGTGTCGCCCGCCGACTGGACCAGCACGCCGGTCTCGCGTCCCTTGATGCTGGTGTAGTGCTCCTTGGCTTCTTCGCGCACCTGGCGCCATACCGGGGCGTTATTCCCCGGCTGCGTCATCTGGCGCTGCTGCTGCTCCTGCGTGGGACTTTGCTGCGCGAACACCGCGCCCGACAGAGAAACGAGGACCGCCAGGCACAGCCCGGAAAGGAATTTCATAAGCCCTCTACTGGTAAATGCGCTTGTGCTCGTGCTGCGCCAGCTGGCGCGTCTTGATTTGGGTCTCCCAGCTCGCCCGGTCGCCCTTGGTCCACTTCGCGTTCTCGTAGACGAGCGGCTCGCTGTTCCAGGGCTGCGCGTCCGGCTTGCCCTGGTATTTGCCCTGCTTGTACACCACTACCTGCTCGGACTCACCGCAAGCGGTAAGCCCGAAAGCGGCAATGACCAAAAGAATCTTTTTCATGACTTCTGTCCCGTCGGCGCGGGCGGCTGCGCACCCGGCTTGCCCGGGCCGTAGGCAGTGCCCCAACCCCACACTTCCGAGCCCCTGCCGCGGCGAAGCACGCGCTCGCGGTAGATGTCGGCAATCACGTCACCGTCGCCGCCAAGAAGCGCCTTGGTCGAGCACATCTCGGCGCACGCCGGCAGCTTGCCCTCCGACAGCCGGTTGCGGCCATATTTCTGGAACTCGGCCGCGCTGCGGTCGACTTCCGGTCCGCCGGCGCAGAACGTGCACTTGTCCATCTTGCCGCGCAGGCCGAAGGCGCCCGCCTGCGGGAACTGCGGCGCGCCGAACGGACAGGCATAGAAGCAGTAGCCGCAGCCGATGCACAGGTCTTTGTCGTGCAGCACCACGCCGTCGTCGGTGCGGTAGAAGCAGTCGACCGGGCACACCGCCATGCACGGCGCGTCGGAGCAGTGCATGCAGGCGACCGAGATCGACTTCTCGGCGCCCACGACGCCGTCATTGATCGTGACCACGCGGCGGCGGTTCACGCCCCACGGCACCTCGTTCTCGTTCTTGCAGGCGGTGACGCAGCCGTTGCACTCGATGCAGCGCTCGGCGTCGCACAGGAATTTCATTCTCGCCATATATCCTCCTTAGGCCTTCGCCACCTGGCACAGCGTGGTCTTGGTTTCCTGCATCATGGTGACCCGATCGTAGCCGTAGGTCGTGGCGGTGTTGACCGCCTCGCCTCGCACTATCGGCGCCGCGCCGTCCGGGTAGAACGGCAGCATGTCGTCGCCCTGCCACCAGCCCGAGAAGTGGAACGGGATGAACACGGTGTCAGGTCCGACGCCCTCAGTCACCTTCGCCTTCACTTTGATGCGCACGTTGCCGCCCCCGGGGTTCTTGCCGGGCGTGCTCACCCAGACGTACTCGCCGTTGCGGACGCCGCGGTCGGCCGCAGTCTTCGGGTTGATCTCGACGAAGTTGTCCTGCATCAGCTCGGCGAGCCACGGGTTGGAGCGCGTCTCCTCGCCGCCACCTTCGTATTCCACCAGGCGGCCGCTGGTCAGGATGAGCGGGAACTTCTTGTGCACCTCGTCCTTCACCGCCTGCTGCTGCACCGACTTGAACAGGGTCGGCAGCCGCCAGAGCACCTTGACATCGTCGTGCGTGGGATATTTCTCCACCATATCCGGGCGCGGCGAGAACAGCGGCTCGCGGTGCTGCGGGATCGGATCGGGGAAGTTCCACACCACCGCGCGCGCCTTGGCGTTGCCGAACGCGCTGCAGCCGTGCTTCATTGCGATGCGCTGAATGCCGCCGGAGAGGTCGTTCGCCCAAGTCTTGCCCTCGGCCTCCGCCTTCTCGGCATCGGTCAGCTCGTCCCACCAGCCGAGCTTCTTCAAAAGCACATGGTCGAACTGCGGGTAGCCGGTGGTGATGTCGCTGCCCTTGGCATGCACGCCGTCCTCGGCGAGCAGGTTGACGCCATCGCGCTCCACGCCGAATAGGGCGCGGAAGGTATGGCCGCCGTCCATCGGATGCAGCGCCGTGTTGTAGAGGTTCGGCGTGCCGGGATGCTTGAGCGCGGCATTGCCGTAGCAAGGCCACGGCAGCCCGAAGTAGTCGCCGGTGAGGTCATAGCCGGTCTTCGCGTCCTTGCCGCCGCGCGCGCGCAGCGTCTTCACGTCGAACACGTGCATGTTGCGCATGTGCGCCTGGATGCGCTCAGGCGACTGGCCGGTGTAGCCGATGGTCCACGCGCCCTTGTTGATTTCGTTCTTCAGCACGTCTTCCATCGACGGCTCCTCGCCGCCGGGTGCCTTCACCAGGCGGAGGTTCTGTCTTCCGTCCTTCTTGCCGAGGAACTGGTCGCCGAAGCCGAGCTTCGCCGCGAGCTGGTACATCACCATGTGGTCCGAGCGGCTCTCGAACAGCGGATCGATCACCTTCTCGCGCCACTGCAGCGAGCGGTTGGACGCGGTGCACGAGCCCTCGGTCTCGAACTGCGTGGCGATCGGCAGCAGGTACGCGCCGTCCTTGCGCACCTTGGCGAACATCGCCGCGCTCGCCGACGGATAGGGATCGAGCACGACCAGCAGGTCGAGCTTCTTCATCGCTTCCAGCATCTCGGGGCCGCGCGTCTGCGAGTTCGGCGCGTGGCCCCAGTAGAACAGCATCCTCAGGTTGGGATCCTGGTCGACCGCCTCGTTCTTCTCGAGCACGCCGTCGATCCAGCGCGACACCGTCATGCCGGGCTTGGCCATCATCGCCTCGGAGGCGTATTGCTTCTTGAGCCACGCCAGGTCGACGTTCCAGACGCGCGCCCAGTGCGCCCACGAGCCCGGTACCGCGACCGGGTAGTAGCCCGGCAGGGTGTCGGGGTTGGGGCCGACGTCGGTCGCGCCTTGCACGTTGTCGTGGCCGCGGTAGATATTGCAGCCGCCGCCTGAGCGCCCGACGTTGCCGAGCGAGAGCATCAGGATGTTGGAGGCGCGCACCACGCCGTTCGCGTTGTTGTGCTGCGTCTGGCCCATCGCCCAGATGATGAATCCCGGCCGGTTCTCGGCGAGGATCTTCGCGATCGCCTCGATATCCTCTGCCGGCGTGCCGGTGACCGCGGATGCCTGCTGCGGCGACCACTTCTCCATAACCTCCTTCTTCACCGCATCCATGCCGTGTACGCGGGTGCGGATGTACTCCTTGTCCTCCCAGCCGTTCTTGAAGATGACGTGCAGGATGCCGAAGAGCAGCGGCACGTCGGTGCCGGAGCGGAAGCGCACGTACTTGTCGGCCTTGGCCGCGGTGCGCGTGAAGCGCGGGTCGGCGACGATCACCTTGCAGCCGTTCTCCTTGGCGTGCAGGGTATGCAGCATCGACACCGGATGCGCCTCGGCGGCGTTCGAGCCGAGGAAGAACAGGCACTTCGAATTCTGCTCGTCGTTGTAGGAGTTGGTCATCGCGCCGTAGCCCCAGGTCTGGGCGACGCCGGCGACCGTGGTGCTGTGGCAGATGCGCGCCTGGTGATCGGTGTTGTTCGTGCCCCAGAGCGACACCCACTTGCGCAGCAGGAACGACTGCTCGTTGTTGTGCTTGGAGGAGCCGACGACGAAGAGCGCGTCGGGTCCGCTCTCCTTGCGGATGTCGAGCATCTTCTTCGAGATCTCGTCGTACGCCTGGTCCCACGAGAGGCGCTGCCACTTGCCGCCGGAGAGCTTCATCGGGTACTTCAGGCGGTGTGAGTCGTGCGTGATGCCGTGCTCGCGCACCGAGGCGCCCTTGGCGCAGTGCGCGCCCAGGTTGAGCGGGGAGTCGAACACCGGCTCCTGACGGACCCAGACGCCGTTCTGCACCACGGCGTCGATGGCGCAGCCGACCGAGCAGTGCGTGCAGACCGAGCGCTTGACCTCGATCTTGCCGCCCTCCTCTGCCTTCGCCTCGGCCTCGCCGATCATGCTGAACGGCAGCTGCGCCGCGACCGCGCCGGCGCCGAGGGTGACCCCGGATCGCTTGAGGAACGCGCGGCGATCGAGCGTCTTCAGGGAAATGGCGCGCGCAAGGCGCGCCTGCGGAACAGCCTGACCAGCGGCTTTCCTGGTGAGGAGCATTGCGCCTCCTTAAACCTTGGCGGTGCGGTAGTAGTTGTTAACGTGCTCGGTGGCGTGGTAGCCGCGCGTCGCGCGCTTGCCGTTGCCGGATGTTGCTGAGATGGTTTTCTTGGTCGCCACGACCGCTGCGGCGGTCGCGGCGCCGCCGGCGCCTACGGTGAACAGGAATTTACGGCGGGACAGGCGCGGGCTACGTTCGCTCATGACGTATCTCTCCTCCGTCAAAGACTGCGAGTCGGTGCAACTTCGTGTGCACTAATTCGCACGATTCTAGAGCATTTCGAAGGCCGATTGCTCCATATCAAAGAAGCTTGCGGCGAAGCGGGCGACAGCTTTGTAGAAGGAAGTCTTATCGTTCTTTTCTATTGCGGCGCACAAGGGTCCGGCCGTGGGATGAATCCACTTATTAAAGAAGCGGCGTTGCTCTTCGAGACCGGCCTTTTGCTCCGCAACAAGATGCCTCATCGTGTCGCAGAGGGCCGCGATATGGTCTTCGGGCTCGTACACATCCGCGCGTCGACCTAGGCCCAGCCGGGCAAGCTCGCCGCGCAGGTTGGCGAGCGGGGTCTCATTTGAATAGCGGATCGAATACCCCGTCGTGTAAAGCGTGACCGGGGCCTTCCCGGTACCGATGAACGCAGTTTCGTATTCTTCGCGCACCGCCTCCGGGTCGGCGGTGGCAGCCGCGCTCGATACGTCCCGCCAGGGGCGGGCCAACTCCCCCTCAAGCGTCTCTCCCGCCAAGGCTTTGAGGAGCGCGGCATCGGGCGGAGCGTAGAAGAGCCGCGCAAGCAGCCCGTAAAGGTTGGCGCGCGCCTGCTCCTCCGGGGAAATCATTTCCGGTAATCGAAGATCGAGGCCTCGGCCTTGTTTTCCATCATGTCGATCACACGGCAGTCGCCGCACATCTGCAGCCTGCGGGTGCCTCCGGCGAACATGGAGTGTCCGCCGAGCCTGCCGAGCATGTTCTCGACCATCTGGCGGGTGCCGAACGGCTTGCCGCAGCGCACGCAGTTGAAGGGCTCGGCCTCGTTGAGTGTTACGGCTTCTTTCGCTTGTCGTCCGATCAGGAGCCTCGGAACCAGGCTGATTGCGTTCTCGGGACAAGTGTTCACGCACAGCCCGCACTGCACGCAGTTGCGCTCAATGAATCGCAGCGCCGGGCGTTCGGTCGCGTCGATCAGCGCCGACTCGGGGCATGCCCCGATGCAGGCCTTGCATAGCGTGCAGGTCTGCTTGTCGACGGTGAGAGCGCCGAAAGGAGCCCCCGCGGGAAGCGGAATGGTTTTCTCCTCCTCGTGCGCGAGGTGATCGAGCGCGAAGTCGAGCGTAGTGCGTTTCTCGGACGACAGGTTGAACGTCGCCGGCTTCGCCACCGTCGCCGCGGGCTCAAGTCCCCACAACTCCGAAGGGTTTTCGACGAGGGTGAAATGCCGACCCGTGTATCCGAGCGCATTCACGATCGCCTCGGCGTAGCCCATCTGGCGCTTCAACGCTTCACGGTATCCGTCGGATACTTTCTCAGTCGACAGGATACAAACCTGCGATGCGCCATAGGCCATCGCCCCGAGCATCAGGTCCATGCCGACCGTGGCGGCATGGAATAGCTCTACCGGGATCACCCGCGCGGGCAGGCCCTTGCTCTTTCTTCCATAGGAAAGCAAAGCGGCGCGACCCTCAGTCGGGTCGTGAAACAAGATGCATGCATCCTTGCCGCCGGCGTCGCGATAGGTGGCGAGCGCGGTCTTCAGCCGCAGGCCGAGGTCGGGCACCCTCGGATAGCCGTAGGTCATGGCGCCGGACGGGCAAACGGTGGCGCAGCCCCCGCATCCGGCGCAGAGGTGCGGCTCAACCGTCACATGGTCGCCGTCGGGGCGGATCGCGCCGGTGGAGCAGACGTCGATGCAGGCGTTGCAGCCCTGCTTACCTGAGCGCGAGTGGGCGCAGATGCGCGCGTTATAGAAGAAGAACTTCGGCTTCTCGAACTCGCCCACGAGCCCTGCGAGCTTCTGCGCCGAGAGCGCCTGCTCGAGCGGATCGTCGCCGGGAGCGAAGTAGCCCTGCGGCGGCTCGTGCTTGCTCACGAGCGGCTCGCGCGACAAGTCGAACACGAGGTCGAACGATTCCTTGCGCAGAACGTCGCTGCGCGAAAAATCGACCGCGCCGATGTCGCCGCATGCCGCTACGCATTTGCGGTGGCTCTTGCACTTCGCGAGATCGACCTGGTAGTCGTAACCGATCGCCTGCTCCGGGCACGCGCGCACGCAGGCGTTGCAGCGCGTGCAAACCTCGAGGTCGATCGGGTTCTCCTGGCGCCATTCCACTTCAAACGCGCCGAGCCAGCCGCTCACCCGGAGCGGCTTGCCCGACCAGATGGGGTACTTGCGCTCAAGAGGCAGTTCACCACCCGCAGCGGTGAGCAGTACCGAGACTTCGAGCTGCCCCGACAGGCGCTCGGCCCAGTCGAGCGCGGCTTCGGCCGGCCCGATCACGAGCACCTGCCCCTGCGATTTGAAATCTACAGCCGGCGCGGGCTCGGGCTCAGGAAGCGCCGCCATGGCGAGCAGCGCGGCGATCTTGGGCGTGGATCTTTCGGCCGACCAGCCCGCAAACTCGCGAACGTTGACGAACTTTATGGGCTTTTCGGAAAGCTCGGAGAAGAGCGCCGCCTCCTGCGTGCAAGCGACGATCACGCCGTCATCCGCGGCCTTGACCGCCGCCTGGAAAGCGCCCGCGTCGCTGCGGCAGAGCTGGTGATGCACGCTGAGCGGCTCCCCCGCCTTAAGCGCTGCAGCGAGCGCCTTGGCGTCGAGCGGCACCGTGCGGTTGCAGCTGCAGACCTTAAGCGTCTTTCCTTCCAGGCTCATCGCTGTCGGGGGTTGCTGTCTTCTCAGGTTCCTTCTTCTCGCCGTCGGCTTCCTTGTTGTCGTCGAAGAGAAGACGCTTCGCCTGGTTGAGCGCCGCGAGCATCTCCTCCGGGATCGGCTCGCCGCCAGTCCAGTCGCCCGAGTACGCCTCGAACGGATCGGCGACGTTGAAACGCGGATCGCTGAAGAGCTTCTTCAGCGCCACCCGCCGCAGCGCGTCCTCGACCTTCGGATGCATGAAGGCGGTGAAATCCGACTCGGGCGTGAGCTTTTCCACCGGAGGAAGATCCGGCACCGGCTTCTCGTCTTTCACCGGCAGTTCCTTCTCCTCTTTCTTCAGCCGCGACCAGCGATCGAGGAAAGCCTGCTTTTTCTCCTCCGTTGCCATTTACAGGCGGTCCTTGGGGTGCTGGAACGAGCGCGGCTTGATGCGCTTCTTGGGCTGCGGGCGGTAGTTGTTCTCCACGTATTCGCCCACCCAGGCGAAGATCTCGACCGGCATCGCGACGCCGTCGATGGCATGGCCGCCGTCCAGCCAGCGCCCGGCTTCGTCGGAGCTCACCGTCACGTCCAGGGGCAATGCGCGATCGTCTTCCATGCGCCAGAGTACGAAAACCTTGGGGTGCGGCGCCGAAACGTTCAGGTAGTAGCCCTCGATTTCGTCCTTGTGCAGGACCAGCTTGAAGCCGGGGTGCAGCCACTGCGCGACCGCGCCGTCTTCCCGCAGTACGCGTGGCGCGCCGCCGGGATCCGCAATCACCCCGTGCGGCTCCCAGATGCAATCGGCCCAGCGGCTTTGCGCGGGCCTGCGCTGCATCACCACCGCGATCAAGAACGAGGGTTTTTCCACCGGGCAAACTATACGCGCTCTATAATGAATTTCCGAGAAAAACCCTTGATGAAGAAGGTGATTCCGATCCAGCCGGGATACGCGCCGGCGACAGATTTTGAGGGCAAGGACCTCAGGGACACGCGCGGCCGCGAGATGCGCGACCTGCGTATCTCGGTCACGGACCGGTGCAACTTCCGCTGCACCTACTGCATGCCGCGCGGGGTGTTCGACTCGAGCTACCGCTTCCTGCCGCACGAGGCGATCCTTACGTTCGAGGAAATCGCGCGGCTCGCGCGCGTCTTCGTAAGCCTGGGCGTGCAGAAGATTCGACTCACCGGCGGCGAGCCGCTGGTGCGGCGCGACGTCCATCGGTTGGTCGCATTGTTGAAAGAATTGGACGTGGAATTGACCCTGACCACGAACGGCTCGCTGCTCGCGAAGCACGCGCATGCCTTAAAGAGCGCCGGGCTCGACCGCGTCACCGTCAGTCTCGACTCTCTCGACGACGCGACCTTCCGGGCGATGAACGACGCGGACTTTCCGCTCGCCCGGGTCCTCGAAGGCATTCAAGTGGCCGCCGACGCCGGCCTCGGACCGATCAAGATCAACATGGTGGTAAAGCGCGGCGTCAACGACGATGGCATCGTGGCGATGGCCGAGCGCTGGCGCGGCACGGGGCACATCATTCGCTTCATCGAGTACATGGACGTCGGCAGCACCAACGGCTGGCGCATGGACGAGGTCGTGCCTTCGGCCGAGGTCGTCGAGCGCATCTCCGAGCGCTGGCCGCTCGAGCCTATCGACCGCAATTACCTCGGCGAGGTCGCCGAGCGCTGGCGCTACGTGGACGGCGCAGGCGAGATCGGCGTCATCTCCTCGGTGACGCGGGCATTCTGCTCCACTTGCACCCGCATGCGGCTCTCGACCGAAGGCGGGCTCTACACCTGCCTCTTCGCGCAGCACGGGCACGACCTCAAACGGCTCATTCGCGCCGGGGCTTCCGACCAGGCGCTGCGCAACGAGATCGCTGCAGTCTGGCAAGAGCGCGCCGACCGGTACTCGGAGATCAGGACCTCGCACACCTCTGCCCTGAGGAAGGTCGAGATGTCGTACATCGGTGGCTAAAGGCAAGAGGCCGCTCCTCACCGACGCCGCGCGGCCGGCCACGTTCGAGGTCGAGGCGTACAACGAGCGCGGTGAGATGGTGCCGACCGCGATCGCCGGCGAGCACCCTCTCACGCTCTATCTCGACAAGCGCGAGGTCGTTACGCTCATGACCCTCGGGCACGCGCCGGAAGCGCTGGTGATCGGCTACCTGCGCAACCAGCGCCTCGTGAAATCGATCGACAAGATCGCGGCCGTGCAGGTCGACTGGGAAACCGAGTCCGCCGCGGTCACCACACGCTCGAAAAAGCGCGTCAGGATCTCGAAGAAGAAAACCGTCACCACCGGCTGCGGGCAGGGAACGATGTACGGCGATCTGATGGAGGACATCGAGAAAGTGAAACTGCGCAATGACGTGCGCCTCGCCGACTCCGATCTCTTCGTTCTGCTGGAGAAAGTGCGCCGGCACGAGACGATCTATAAGCAGGCGGGCGCGGTGCACGGCTGCGCCCTTGCCACCACTGCGGGCGAGATTCTCATGTTCATCGAGGATGTCGGGCGGCACAACGCGGTGGACGCGATCGCCGGCAAGATGTGGCTCGACGATATCGACGGCTCGGACAAGCTCTTCTACACTACCGGGCGGCTCACCTCCGAGATGGTGATCAAGTGCGCGCAAATGCGCATCCCGTTCCTCGTCTCGCGCTCGGGGCTCACGCACATGGGCCACGAGATCGCAAGCAAAGTCGGCATCACCATGCTCGGCCGCGCAAGCGGGAAACATTTCCTTGCCTTCACCGGCCGGGAACGTATCGTGAGGACCAGTCCGCAGCCGACCGCGCTCGCGTAACTGGGAGGGTCCGATGGAGTATCCGCTTTGGCTTGTCGCCGCAGGCCTGCTGTTCACCGCAAGCGCCGCTGCCCAAGTTGCGCCACCTAAGAAGTATCCGTGGGATGTTCGTCCTAACAAATGCTTCCTGCCTCCCGCGGACGGCGTGGCCGAGAGACCGGAATGCAAGGCCGACGACTGGCCGAATTTCGCACAGACCAGAACCCGCGTCGACCGGCTGCTCGGCGAACCGGACTTCGACCTCATTGAGCGCGCGGAACGCGACCTTGGCTTCTCCCGGGAGCGCTTCAAGACGGGCGAGTACCTGTTCGAACCCTGGTTTCTCTCCTTGGACAGCTTTCTCAACGCATGGGGAGAACGGGGCAAGGTGCTGGCCACCCAGTGGACTCACGCCAAGGGCAAGCGGGGATATGCGCCCCTCGCGCTCGCGATGGCGACCCACGTCGAAGCCTGGGCCGCCCGCGGTCGCGGATATGCGAACACGGTAAGCCCGGAGGCGGCGGAGATCTACCGAAAGAAAATTGAGGAGGCAGATGCGCTGCTCGAGACCGCATCGAACGAGCTGCGCGCAATGGCACCCTGGCATCAAGTCAAGCTAAGGCTTGCCTTTGAGCGCCGCCAAGGGAAACACCCGCCAATCCAGGTTCTTGAACGGGCGACGCAGCAGTGGCCCGACCATCTGCCGCTCTATACCGCGGCGATGTACTACCTGAGCCCAAAATGGGGCGGAAGCTTTGAAGAGATGGACGCTATTGCCCGCTATGCCATGGAACGAGCGCGGGACGGCGCCAAGGCGGGGACATATGCGCTCGTCTACGAAAGACATTTGCGGATCAACCGAGACAGCACGTACACGCTGGCTGATACGGCGGTGGACTGGGACTTGATGAAGCAGGGATTCCGGGAATTGGAGGGAAAGGCGCCCTGGATGCCTCGGGCTTTCGCCGGGCTTGCTTGCCAGATACGTGATCGCGAGGAAGCTCGCCGCCTCTACGCGCTGCACGAGCAGCGCAATCCCGGCGCGCCCGTTGACCAACTCGACCCCTGCCGCGTCTTCGCTATGTCGTCACCGTAGTCGCTGCGCGCACGAGGCCGGCTCGCGAGGGGAAAAAGAGCGAAGCCACTAGCATCCCCGCTGCGAGGGCCGCGAGCACGAGAAACACGTTCTTGAAACCGCCCTCGGTACGGTGGAGCACCGCGATCAGCGGCACCGCCACCGCGGCGACGCCAAGCGAGACGACGTAGCGAACCGACAGCACGCGCGCGCGATACTCGTCGGCGACATACTTGCCGACGATCACGTCGTTCAGCGGG
>DATIGN010000177.1:0-10422 GCA_035454685.1 Burkholderiales bacterium
AAGAGCAGTGTTCGCAAGCCTCCGATGCGGTCGCAGATCCAGCCGGAGGCGAGGCGGCTCACGATGCCGGCGCCGAGCATGATCGAGAGCATCTCGGCGCCGCGCGCCGCGCCGTAGCCGAGGTCGCCGCAGTAGGCAACGATGTGGACTTGCGGCATGGACATCGCCACGCAGCAAGCGACGCCGGCGATCGCGAGCAATACCATCAGGGCGTTGGGCGATAGGCCCAGCGGCCTTTCGCCGAAAGTCCTCGTCTGAACGTGTGCGCCGGCCTCCAGCGCGGGCGGGCGGCGCCGTAGCGCCAGGGCGAGCAGAAGGAGCGCGGCGGTGCAGAAGATGCCGATGCCGAAGTACGTTGCACGCCATCCGACCGTATCGAACGAGTATTGAAGGACCGGCGGCCAGATCGCGCCAGCGAGGTAGTTGCCGCTCGCGCAGATTGCGACCGCGATGCCGCGGCGGCGGTTAAACCAGAGCGACGTATCGGCGACGAGCGGCGCGAAGGTGGTAGAGCAGCCGAGCAGCCCGATCATGATGCCGTGGGCGAGGCTAAAGACGAGGAGGTTCGGCGCGGCTCCGGCGAGGACGAAACCGCCGCCCAGGCCGAAGGCGCCGATGATCACTGGCACTACCACGCCAAAGCGGTCGGCGAGCTGGCCCATCAGGATGCCGCCGATGCCGAAGCCGATCATCGTGAGCGTGTACGGGAGCGACGCGTCGCCTCTGCTCGCACCAAACTCGGCCTGCACCGGCGCGAGCGCGACCGCCATGGCGTACATGCCTGCTCCGCCGATGGTCATCAGGGTGAGCGACGCGCCCAGCCGCAACCAGGCGTAACTCGATTCAGGCTCACTCTTCACCGGTTCATAGTATCGTCGCGCTTTCCACAAGAGGAGGAATGTTTCATGGCCGTGAAGCAGCCGCCATCCACGATCGCGCAGGTGAAGGATGTATTCACCAAGCTCGGTGAAATCAGCGACAAGGTGGTCTTCGGCGACGTGTGGGAGCGCAAGCAACTCTCCAAGCGGGATCGCAGTTTGATCACGATTGCGGCGCTAACTGCGCTCTACCGCCCCGACCAGCTGCGCGGGCACCTGCACCGGGCGTTCGACAACGGCGTGACGAAGGAGGAGATCATCGAGGTGATCACGCATCTCGCGTTCTACGCCGGCTGGCCGAACGGCGGCAGCGCGGCGCTGGTGGCCAAAGAGGTGTTCAAGGAGCGCAGCGTATGAAGATCGGATTTGTCGGCCTGGGCGCGATGGGCCGGCCGATGGCCGCGAACCTCGAGCGCGCGGGTCACGAGCTGCAGCGCTATGACGTCCGTCCGGGCGAAGGGCAAAAGGGGTCCGTGGCCGAAGCGGCGCAAGGCTGCGAGGTCTTATTCACTTCGCTTCCCGGTCCAGCCGAGGTGGAAGGCGTTGCGGCGGTGTTGAAATCCGCGCTCGACCAGAACACGGCGTGGTTCGATCTCAGTACGAATTCGCCCGCCGTCGTGCGCCGCCTGCATGCGGACTTTGCAAGGAAGAAAATCCACTTCCTGGATGCCCCGGTAAGCGGCGGGCCGAAGGGCGCGCAAAGCGGGAAGCTCGCCATCTGGGTCGGTGGAGACGAGGCGGTTTTTCGGAGATTCGAATCCGTGCTTCGTGCCATGGGCGATCAGCCGTATTACGTCGGGCCTATCGGCGCCGGCACGGTGGCGAAGCTCGCGCACAACGCGGCGAGCTTCACCGTCCAGGCCGCGCTCGCCGAGGTGTTCACGCTCGGGGTGAAGGCAGGAGTCGAGCCGCTCGCGCTCTTTCGCGCGCTGCGCCAGGGCGCGACCGGTCGCAAGCGCACGTTCGATCGGCTGGCCGACCACTTCCTGCCGGGGGTCTACGATCCGCCGGCGTTCACCGTCCGGCTCGCGCACAAGGACATGAAGCTCGCGCTCGAGCTCGCGGCGGAGCAAGAGGTACCCATGAGGGTGGGAAAGGTGGCGATCGACGAGCTCGACGAGGCGATGCGGCGCGGCTGGGCCGAGCGCGACTGCCGTGTCGCGATGACGCTACAGGAAGAGCGTGCCGGCGTCAGCGTGCGCGTGCCGCGTGAACGACTGGAGAGTTTGCCGGACTAACGTTTCGATATGGGCCGAGGCCGCCTCTTCATCGCCGTCATCATCGCGCTGATGGCGATCGTTACCTACTTCAGCAGCACTTCCGAAAACCCGCTCACCGGCGAGAAGCAGCGCGTCGCCATGAGCCCGGAGCAGGAGATCGCGCTCGGCTACCGGGCCGCGCCGCAGATGGCGGCGCAAATGGGCGGAGTGTCGCAGAACGAAAAGGCACGGACGCTCGTGCGCCGGATCGGCGAGGAGCTAGTCGCCCGCAGCTACGCCGCGAAAAGCCCCTACAAGTTCAGCTTTCACGTGCTCGCGGACCCGCGCACCGTGAACGCGTTCGCGCTTCCCGGCGGACCCGTCTTCATCACCGAAGGGTTGCTGCGGCTGCTCAAGAGCGAAGCCGAGGTCGCGGCGGTGCTCGGTCACGAGATCGGCCACGTGATCGCGCGGCATTCGTCGGAGCGCCTCGCGAAGGAGCAGCTCACCCAGGGGCTGCTCAGCGCGCTCGTCGTCGGCAGCGGCGACTACACCACGGCGCAGATCGGCCAGGTGGTCGGCAGCATGATCAACATGAGCTACGGCCGCGACGACGAGCTCGAGTCCGACGCGCTCGGCATCCGCATCATGGCCGAGGGGGGCTACGATCCGCGCGCCATGATCCGCGTCATGGAGGTGCTCGCGAACGCGTCGGGCGGTTCGCGGCAGCCTGAATTCTTCTCGACGCATCCCGCGCCCGAGAACCGCGTTGTGCGCATTCGCGAAGAAATCGCCAAGCGCTTTCCGGGCGGCGTTCCCCAGGGCCTTAGGCAATGAATGCTACACTGCAGGCTGGCAACTTTGAAAGGAGGTGATCCAGTGAGCGATTCCCAAGGCAGGACCGGCGGGCAACACTCCGGATCAACCCGCAGCAATATCAGGAGCGACGCCAGCCAGTAAAGCCGGCTCTCGTCTTAACCGAGGCGCCCCGGGCAGCGCAAGCCGCTCGGGGCGTTTCATTTTGGGGCTAGCCGAAGATGCCCTTCGCCACCATAGTGATGCCGGCAAGCAGAAGAACGAGGACGAGCATCGCGATGCTGATGGCGCGTGTCTCCGTCCGCGTCCACGCGGACGGCGGCCTGCCCTCGCGTGGCATAGTCTTGTAGAGGGTAAATCCACCGAGGAACAGGCAGATGGTTCCGGAGAAGGCGAGGATCATGCGCCTAATTGTCGTGAGCACTGGGATTACCGTTCCATGCTCATGCGCCGTCTCCGGCATAAACACCGCATAAACGCGTGCGTCTGGCTCCCTATCTCGTAAGCGCTGCGGCCGTCGCCGTCGTGGGATTCGCCGCGCATGCGCTGACCCGTTTCGTCCCGCTCCCGCACGTCTCGATACTGTTCCTCGCTGCGGTGATCACCAGCGCGGCGCTCTGGGGGTTCGGGCCGTCGGTTTTCGCCGCGCTGCTCAGCGTGGGCGCAGCGAGCTTCTTCTTTTATTCGCCGATCTTCAGCTTCCGCGTCGTCGACCCGCAGCATCTGGCGGATCTGGCGGTCTTCGTCATCGTCGCTGCCTTCACGAGCCGGCTCGCAGCCAGCGTGCGGGCGCGGGCGCTGGACGCCCAGCGCCGCCAGGAGACCGTTTCCCGGCTGCTCGCGTTTAACGAGCGAGTCGCGGCAAGCGCGGACGAGCGCGAGCTGAATGCTTCGATCCTCCAGCACCTGGCTCCGGCGCTCGGAAACCCGATCCACCTGCTGCTGCCCGCGTCCGGACGCCTCGCGCCGGCCGCGTCGCTTGGAGACGGCGGCCGCGGACCGTCGGAGCAGGTCTGCCAGGCGGCGGAGCGGGTCATGGCTGGAGACGAGGCGCAGCTCGCGGGATGGCGCCTCGAGCCGCTCGCGACCGCGCGGGTGCGCGCGGGCATCGTGGCGGTGCAGGGGGCGGCTTTCCAGTCGGATCCCGAATATGCCAGGGCCTTGCTGGCCCAGGCCGCGCTCGCCCTCGAACGCGCCCGCCTGCGGCGCGAGATTGCCGACGCGCGCATAAAGGCGCAGGGCGAGGCGTTGCGCGAGGCGCTGATCAACTCGGTGTCGCACGACCTGCAGACGCCGCTCGCGGCGATCCTCGGATCCGCGACCGCGCTCGAGACCTTCGGCGAGCACGGCGCGCCGCGCGCGCGGCGCGAGCTCGTCGCCGCGATCCGGGACGAAGCCGAGCGCCTGGCGAGCTACATCGACAACGTGCTCGATCTCACACGCATCCGCGCCGGTCAGGTCGCGCCGCGCCTCGAGCTGGTTGAGCTCCCGGACATCGTCAACGCCGCGCTGCGCCGCAAGCAAAAGGCGCTCGACAAGTGCATGGTCGAGGTCGCGCTGCCGCCCGACCTGCCGATGCTGCGGCTGGACCTTTTTCTAATGGAGCACGCGCTCGCCAATGTCCTCGACAATGCCGCGAAGTACGCTCGTGCCGGAACGAAGATCCGTATCGCCGCCCGCATGGGAAATGACGACGTGGTGCTCGACGTAACCGACGACGGCGCGGGAATCCGCGCGGAAGATCTGGCGCGGGTGTTTGACGCGTTTTACCGCGGTGCCGGTCCCGAAGGCCGCCCGGCTTCCGGCACCGGGCTCGGGCTCGCAATCTGCCGCGCCTTCGTCGAGGCGAACCATGGCTCGGTCGAGGCGCTGAGCGCCGGCATCGGGCGCGGCGCCACCGTGCGGCTACGCTTGCCGATCCCTGAACGCGTGGCCGAAGCAGAGAGCGCAGTGACCGATGACTGAGGCGGCGGCAAGAGTCCTCGTCGTCGACGACGAGCCGCAGATCCGCAAGTTTTTGCGCTTGGGGCTCGAGGCACACGGCTACGACGTGCTCGAGGCGGCGACCGGTGAAGCGGCGTTGCGCCTCGCGGTCGCGCAGCCGCCCGAGCTTGTCGTGCTCGACCTGGGGCTGCCCGACCGCGACGGATTCGAGGTGCTGAGCGCGCTGCGCGAATGGTCGCGCGTGCCGGTGTTCATCCTCTCTGTTCGGAACCGCGAAGGAGAAAAGGTGCGCGCCTTCGATCTGGGCGCCGACGATTATGTGGTGAAGCCTTTCGGGATGCCGGAGCTCCTCGCACGCATCAAGGCGACGCTGCGCCGCAGGCTCGAAGCCGAATTGCCGCAGCCGCTATTCCGGGTGGGCGGCCTCGAAGTCGACCTCGCGCGCCGCGTGGTCCGGGTCGACAACGCCGAAATTCGCTTGTCGCCGAAGCAATACCGGCTGCTCCAGGTGTTGGTATCCAACGCCGGCAAGGTCGTGACCCACCGCCAGCTCCTCAACGATGTTTGGGGCGCCGTGCATCGCGACGACATCCAGTACCTGCGCGTCTTCGTGCGCAAGCTGCGCAGCCGCATCGAAGCGGATCCGGCGCGGCCGCGCTACCTCCTCACCGAGCTCGGCGTCGGCTACCGCCTGCGCACTCCCGATCAGCTCACCGGCGCGGCGTAGGCGTTTATGCGGCGGTTATGCCAGGGGCCGCTCTTGCGCATGGATCGGTAACGGCCTTCCTCCAGAGAATCGCGGCAGGAGGGTACGAATGACTTCTACCGCGGTCGTGCTGGTCGTGCTCGGGGCCGTCTGCCTGCTCGCGTCCGGTTTCCTAATGTCCAAGATGATTCCACGTCAAGGCCAGCCGCCCTTCGCGTGGATGGAGACCGAGTCCGGGGAAACCGCCATGGCGCTCAGCCAGTTCATCCTGATGATCGCCGGGCTCGCTTTTTTCGCGAAGGCGCTGCTCTAGGACGTTTCGTTCTCAGCACTGGCAGGTGCTTGACGGCCGCGCTCGGTTGCCGTTATCTGTCTTTGATGACGCTGGCGTTCCCGCTCAACGCCTGGTACGCGGCCGCCTGGAGCCACGAGGTGTCCGCGCGCGCGGTGCTCGCGCGCACGGTGTGCGAACAAAGGCTTGCCCTCTGGCGCAAGCCCGACGGAGGGGTCGCAGCGGTCCGCGACTCGTGCTGGCATCGGGGGCTGCCGCTCTCCATGGGGCACGTGGAGGGGGAAAACATTGTGTGCCGCTACCACGGCCTCGCTTTCGATGGAACGGGGCGCTGTACCCGCATGCCCTCGCAGGACCGGATCAGCCCGTCGGCGCGCGTGCGAGCCTATCCAGCGCTCGAGCGGCACCGGCTGGTCTGGGTTTGGCCCGGCGACCCGGTGCGCGCCGACCCGGCGCTGATGCCGGACCTGCACTGGAACAGCGATCCCGGCTGGGAGGGCGACGGTGGCACGCTCTTCGCCCGCTGCGACTACCGGCTGCTCGTCGACAACCTCATGGACCTCACCCACGAGACCTTCGTCCATGCGACGAGCATCGGCCACCGCGCGATCGCCGAGACTCCCGCCGCCACTACCCACGACGAACGCACTGTCACCGTGACGCGCTGGATGCTCGATATCGACGCGCCGCCGTTCTGGCGCATGCAGCTCGGCCGGCCGGGCAACGTCGACCGTTGGCAGATCATCCGCTTCGAAGTGCCGTGCACAATCGTGCTCGACGTCGGCGTGGCCCTGGCCGGCACCGGCGCTCCTTCCGGGGACCGCAGCCAGGGCGTGAACGGCCGGGTGCTGAACACCATCACGCCGGAAACGCGCTCGACCTGCGTGTACTTCTGGACCCTGCTGCGCAACTACCGGCTGCGCGATCAGTCGCTCACCAACCAGTTGCGTGACGCCAACGCGCGCATCTTCGAGGAAGACCGCGCCGTGGTCGAGGCTCAGCAGCTCGCCCTCGACGCCGCGCCGCAGGACGCGATCCACAACCTCAACATCGATGCGGGGTCGGTGTGGGCACGGCGGCTCATCGAGCGCATGTTGGCGGATGAGCTGTGGCCCACTTCCGCAGCGAGCTGACCCGAATCGCGTTTGACGCAGATCAAGCCCGGCTCGCTCGCGCCGGAGCGACGCGGCAGCGCCGGGGCTTCACCCGGCGTGCTCGCGTCGGCAAACATCAGCGCTTGGCTACCCGCTCGACGATGACCGGCACCGGCCGGCACACGGTATTGCACACCGGCGAATGCTGCTGCGAAAACCGCAGCAGTTCGTCGAGCTCCGTGTCGCTGCAGTCGGCCTTAATGTCCATTTTCAAGCGGATTTGCTCGTAGCCTGGGAAGACAGAGTCATTAAGGGCGAGCAGCCCCTGCAAGTCGATATCCCCGGCCAGCTCGGTCGAGATGGACTCGATACGTATGCCGCGCGCGGCGGCATGCAGCACGAGCGTGGTGGTAACGCAACCGGCGAGGGCATGTAGCAGGAACTCCACCGGATTCGCGCCTTCGTTGTCGCCGAGCAGGACGGGCGGCTCGCCGTTCGTGAACACAAAAGCTTTGGTGCGCGAGGCGTCTTCCGTGCCCGCCCCATAGAAGTCCTTGATCGTGGAGCGGTTCTCACCTCCCGAGATCCAGGCGTTCTTCACCCGGAACTGGAACTTCGCGAGGAGCGGGTTGCTCTTCAATGCCTCGACCGTGCCGGCCATCTTCTGCAGATCGAGTCCGTTCAACTGCAGCACTGGTTTTGCTGTCATGGTCAATCTCCTATCGGTTGGTCATGGAAAACCGGCTTCAGGCCCTGGGGCGTGTCGCCGGATGGGCGAATGATGGGAGTTGACGTTCGGTTGCGTAAGCAGGATTCTTGCCGGAATCGGTTCTTTTGTGCCAGGAGGACTCGTGCGCGGGACTCGTCGAACCACGCCGGTGGAGACGCTCATCGTTGCCGTGCCGGAAACTGCGGGCTCCGCGCTCTACGGCATGCTTGACGTGCTGATGGCTGCGGGCAGCCTGTGGCAGACCCTCGCGCGCGCAGGGACCCAAGCCCAGCGCTTTCGCGTGCGCATCGTGTCCGCGCAGGCCCGCCCGTTCCGGTGCGGTAACGGCATCCCGGTTCATCCGGACTGCGCGGTACGCAACGATCCGGGCGCGCAGGTCATCGTGCTTCCTGAACTATGGCTCGGTCCCGATGAAGATCTTGGCGGGCGTTACCCGGCGCTCGTCGCGTGGATTCGCAGGCGGTATGCGGCTGGTGCCTACATCTATTCCGCGTGCTCCGGTTCTTTGCTGCTCGCCGAAACGGGGCTGCTCGACGGGCACGAAGCCACGTCGCACTGGGGATACCAGGACCTTTTCCGACGCCGCTACCCGCAGATCCGGTTCCGGCCCGAGCCGAACCTGTGCTTCGCCGAGCCGAGTGGGCGCATCGTCACGGCCGGAGGTACGACCAGTTGGCACGACCTCGCCCTCCATATCATCGGCCGCCACGCGAGTCCGGGCGAGGCGCTGCGCATTGCCAAGGTGTACTTGCTCAAGTGGCACGACGAAGGTCAGCTGCCTTACACACCGCTCGTGCGCATTCAGCCCCATGCGGATGCGGCCGTGAGTTCGTGCGAGAAATGGCTGGCTCAACACTTCCGGGAGACAGCTGCCGTGGCGCGCGTTGTGCGCCACGCCCAAGTTCCCGAGCGCACGCTCAAGCGGCGCTTCAAGGCCGCCACGGGGCTTTCGTTGATTGATTACGTACAGAACCTGCGCATCGAAGAGGCAAAGCGCCTTCTCGAGTTGACCGCGCGGGCGGCAGAGGAAATCAGTGCTGACGTTGGATACGAAGATGCGTCGTTCTTTCGGCGTCTCTTTAGGAGGCGGACCGGGCTCTCGCCGAGCCTGTATCGAAGAAGCTTCCGCTCAACGCCGACCCGCGCGGCAGGTCGGGTGCCCTAACTCCAACGTATGGGTCGACTGATGCATCATAGCGGCTGGGGACCGATAAACGCCTCACAAGGGAGGGAGCGATGAAAACGCTCGTACCGAGTTTGATTGTTGTGCTGGTCGCTGCACCGATTTTTTGCATGGGAAGCCAGGTCGCCTCGGCCGCGGACCCGAAAGTAATCGCCACGAAACCCCAAAAAGTCGGGAACGGATGGGCCCGCGCCTATGTCGCGCTGGGCGCGAACGGAAGTCCGCTCGCGCTGGGGGTGAGCCTGGACAAGGATGCGTTGGCCGGGCTACCCAAGGAGCCGAATCTTACGAGCCGATGCTTCGACAAGAACGGCAACGGGAAGATGGACGAGCACGAATGCCTAGGAGACTACGCGTTCATATTTGCGCTGCCTGAAGGGGAGGCGGCGAGGGCGGTCGCGCCGTTCAGGTGGGTCAGCCTCAACTGGAATCCGCATGGCCACATTGCTCCCGCTCCCCCGCCCTGGGCCGTGCCTCATTTCGATTTCCACTTCTACATCCAGGAGCGAGAGGCCGTGAAGCTCATTCGGACCGGCACCTGCGGCGAATTGATCGATTGCGAGGACTTCAAGAAGGCGACCAAGGCGGTCCCGGCGAAGTACATTCACCGTGACCACATCGACGTCGGCGCCGCGGTGCCCGACATGGGCAATCACCTGATCAATTCCAAGGCACCGGAGCTAGCGAAGAACGGCCCGCCGTTCACTCACACGTTCATCTACGGCGCCTATGACGGCCGCATTACCTTCCTGGAGCCCATGATCACCCACGCTTATCTCGCCAGTAATCCAAGCATGTGTGCGAGGATCAAGCAGCCGGAGGTTTGGGAGATCGCCGGCTCGTATCCAACCAAGTATTGCATCCGTTACCTGGATCGGGTGGGCAGGTATACGGTCTCGCTTGAGGAGTTTGTCCAGCATTCCGCGAAATGACAGCGGAGGTCGATTTCCTGCCCGGGCTGTGTGGCCAGGCGATGAGTGTCCCTTAAGACGCTTGGCAGCCGCGGCCGCCCGCTGTTCGAAGTTCAGCATGCGCGCCGCGGTGCCTTCCCCCCCTGAGCGAGGCGGAAGAGGTGGCCCTCCCGCCAACGGGCCACCCCGGGATCTACCAGTCGTACCCCATCTCCGGCAGTTCTTCAGCAGTCGCGGTCGTGTGCTCGGGGAACAGCGCGTAGTCGATGGCCACAAACGCGCCGTAGATAAAGAACCCAGCCGAGATCGCCGTTCCGATTGTGAAGATGATGTCCAGCATGGCTGCCTCCCCTGCAATTCGTGAGAACCAGTGTGGATCTATCCAGGGGCGGGGTCTGTAACGGCTGGCTGCGCAGGAATGTGCGAAATTCACCTTGGGGGGCGTTGCCACAGCGCCGGCCCCAAGCGCACGCCTTACCTACCGTAAAGAAGTCTGAGGCGCCTAGCGCATGCCAGCGGAAGGTTGCCCGAGCTGGTGCTCCATGGCGTGGAGTACCAGGTCGACGCGCTTGTTGATCCCGAGCTTTCCGTAGATCGAGCTTAGGTGGTTGCGCAGCGTATGCTCGCTGAGGTGTAGCGCTGCGGCGATGACCTTGTTCGGCGCGCTTT
>DATIGN010000178.1:0-12465 GCA_035454685.1 Burkholderiales bacterium
CTCGACCTCGAACTCGAAGCGCACCGCGCGCTCGCCGACTGCCGGAAGGCCGGCCACTACGCCGACCACCTCCAGGTCGCGGCCCTCCAGCTCAGGGGCGAGCCAGTCGGCCATGCGCACGTGCGCCGCGCCCGCCGCCCATAGGAATCCGATGGAAAAAGAGAAGAGCGCAGCGAGCCTTGGCTGGAAATAACAGCCGGCAATGCAAAGCGGCAGTGCGAGCAGCCACGCCATCGCCGGCAGCTCGGCCTGGAGCTGCAGCAGCGCAGCCCCACCGGCGAACGCGGCCGCTGCCAAGGTCATCTACAATGCAACGCGCCTGCCTCCTTCAGGCTGACTGTGCCGCGCAAGTATTTCCGCAAGTACCTGCCCGATCCCGAGAAGCTGCGCTCGAGCCGCATGGTCGCGGCGTTCGGCCGCTGGCTGCATCATCCCAACCTGTGGCACCTCAACCGCCGCTCGGTCTCGGGTGCCGTGGCGATCGGCCTGTTCTCAGGCCTGGTGCCCGGGCCGCTGCAGATGCTCACGGCGCTCCTGCTCGCCGTCCCGCTGAAGAAGAACCTGCCGGTGGCGCTGCTCATGACGCTTTACACCAACCCGTTCACCATCGTGCCCCTCTACCTCCTCGCCTATGCGTACGGACGCTTCCTGCTTCCGGGCGAGCAGGCCGGTCCGCTGGAGCCCTTCGAGTTCGACTGGGGCAATTTCGCCGAGTCGATGAGCGGGCTGGGCGCGTGGATGCTCGCGCTCGGCAAGCCGCTCGCCGTCGGCCTGGTGGCGCTCGGCTCTACGCTTGCCCTGCTGGGCTACGTCGCGGTGCAAGTCGCCTGGCGGGCGTACGTGGTGGCCGCCTGGCGCACCCGCGCGCGGCGCCGCCAGGCGCGCGCGTGACGCACGAGGAGTTCGTCGCCGCGTACCGGGCCGGCCGCATCCGCGTGAAGGTCCAACGCAATGCGGCGGCCCGCTTCGTCGCCGGCCGCGCCCTGTTGCCGCTCGTCCTGCTGCCGTTCCTCGGCCTCGGCGTGGCGCTCGCACTCGTCGGCTACATCGTCACCGGAGCGATTGTCTTCCTGGCGACGCTGCTTTTGCGTTTTTTCGTACGCCGCTCGAGCGACGGCTTCATCGTGTGGCGCGCGCTGCAGGATGCCGAGTTCTACCGCCAGGCGCTGGCGGCTCAGGCGCTAAGCGTCGAGGAGTGCAGCACTCCGTCGCGCAGCTCGTAGACGCGCTCGGCGCGCGCGGCGAGGTCGCTGTCGTGGGTCACGATGACAAACGCGGTGCCGCGCGAGGCCGATAACCGCACCATGGCATCGAACACGTCATCGGCAGTGTGCGAGTCGAGATTCCCGGTGGGCTCGTCGGCGAGCACGCACGCGGGCTCGGTCACGAGGGCGCGCGCGAAAGCGCAGCGCTGGCGCTCGCCGCCGGAGAGCTCGCCCGGCTGGTGCTCGAGGCGCGCCCCGAGACCGATCTCTGCCAGCACCTTCGCCGCACGGCCGCGCGCCTGGTCGCGATCCATTCTGCGGATGAAAAGCGGCATCGCCACGTTTTCCACCGCCGTGAACTCGGGCAGGAGGTGGTGAAACTGATAGACGAAGCCGAGGGTCGCGTTGCGCACCCGGCCGCGCTCGGCTTCGCTCATGGTGCTGAAGGGCCTGCCCTGGACGAGGACCGTGCCCGAGGTTGGCGCATCGAGCCCGCCGAGCACATGCAGCAGCGTCGACTTGCCTGAGCCCGAGCGGCCGACGATGGCGATGCGCTCGCCGGCATGCACGTCCAAGTTCACTCCGTGCAGCACCTGCACCGGGGCCGGCCCCTGGTAGGTCTTCTTCAGGTCCCGGCACGAGACGACTGCATCACTCATAACGCAGCGCTTCCGCGGGGTTGACACGGCCGGCGCGCCAGCTCGGGTAGATCGTCGCGAAGAAGGAGAGCGCGAGGGCCATCAGCGCGATGGCGATCACGTCGTTCGCCTGCAGGTCCGAAGGCAGGTCCGGAATGAGGTACACGTCCTTGGACAGAAATTTGATGCTCAAGGCGCGCTCGATCGCCGGCACAATGACGTCGATGTTGAGCGCGGTGACGATCCCGGTGACCACGCCGATCAGCGTGCCGACCACGCCGAGGACCATGCCCTGCACCATGAAGATCTGCAGGATCGAGCCGGGCGCGGCGCCGAGCGTGCGCAGGATCGCGATGTCGGCTTGCTTGTCGGTCACGGCCATGACGAGCGTCGAGATGATGTTGATCGCCGCCACCAGCACGATCAAACCGAGGATCAGGAACATCATGCGCTTCTCGATCTCGACCGCGCGGAAGAAGTTCGCGTGGCTGCGCGTCCAGTCCGAGGCAAACATGTCACGCGGCAGCTTGGCGAGGAGCTCGTAAGCCACCTCGCGCGCGGCGAAAAGATCGTCGAGCTTGAGGCGCACCCCGCTTACTGCCTCGCTCATCTGGTAGAGCGTCTGGGCGTCCTGCATGTGGACAAGCGCGAGGCCCGAGTCGGCGTCGACGATGCCGGCCTCGAAGATGCCCACTACGGTGAACTGCTTGAGCCGCGGGATCACGCCCGCGGGCGTCACCACGCCCTGCGGCGCGACGAGCGCGATCTTGTCGCCGCGCAGCACGCCGAGCGAGCGCGCGAGGTCGGTGCCGAGCACGACGCCGAACTCTCCAGGCCGCAGCGCATCGAGCGCCCCGACGCGCATGTGCCGCGCGAGATCCGCTACCTTTTCCTCCTCGGCGGGCAGGATGCCGCGCACGAGCGCGCCGCGCACCGCCTGGCCGTTGGAGAGCATGGCCTGCGCCTGAACGAATGGCGCGGTCGCGACCACGCGCGGATGCTGTGCTACCGCTTTCTGCACCCCCTTCCAGTCCTCGAGCCGGTTGTCGTCGGCGAGGATCTGCAGGTGCGAAACCACGCCGAGGATGCGCGTGCGCACCTCCTTCTGGAAGCCGTTCATCACCGACAGCACCACGATCAGCGCCCAGACGCCGACCGCGATGCCGATCATGGAGACCGCCGAATTGATCCCGATGAAGCGGTTGCGCCGGCGGGCGCGGGTATAGCGCAGGCCGACGAGGAGCTCGTATCGCATTAGGGCGGGGCGAGAATACTACAATCGACGCGATGGACCGCGAGACTTCGCTCCTTCTCAGGAACCTCCTATTGAGAGAGCGCATCGCACACCTCGGCACGCTACGCAACGGCGCGCCGATGGTATCGATGACGCTGTTCATGCCGGAGAAGGACTTCTCCGCCTTCTACGTGCACGTTAGCCGCCTCGCGTGGCATACGCAGGACATGGCGCAGGACCCGCGCGTTGCGTTGTCGATCGCCGAGACCGACGACGGCCGCGCCGATCCGTTCACCTTGATGCGCGTCACGGTACGGGGCGAAGCTCTACGGATTGCGCAAAACGACGATTTGAAAAGCCGGTGGCTAGAGCGCTTCCCGGAACAGGCGATCAACTTCGAGCTCGCCGATTTCTCATTCTGGAAAGTCACGCCGCGCGACGCGCGCTTCGTCGCCGGCTTCGGCCGTATCCACAACGTCTCTGCCATGGAACTGAAAACCCCATGAACTCCGAGCAACTGAAGGCCCTTCAAGCCCCCCTCAAGGAACGCTACAGGAAGGACCCGGCCGCGGCCGTCGTGACATTGCGGGCCGAGGGTCGCATCGGCGAGGGCATCGCCTGCAGGGTGGATACCGGAAAGGCGCTGGTGGAAGCGGGCCTGCACCCCGCCAGCGGCGGCAACGGGCTGCAGGCCTGCTCGGGCGACATGCTGCTCGAGGCGCTGGTCGCGTGTGCCGGCGTGACTCTCAAGGCGGTCGCGACCGCGCTGGGAGTGAATTTGAACGATGCCAAGGTCAGGGCGGAGGGCGACCTCGACTTTCGCGGCACCCTCGGCGTCGCAAGAGAGGCACCGGTCGGGTTCCGGGAGATCCGGCTCAAGTTCGATCTGGACAGCGACGCGTCCGCCGAGCAGTTAAAGAAGCTGCTCGAGCTCACCGAGCGCTATTGCGTGGTGCTGCAGACGATCCGCAACGCGCCGCCGGTACGCGCTGCGCTATGAGCCTTCTCGTCAATATCGACGTCGACGATCTCGAGAAGGGCACGCGCTTTTATTGCGACGGGCTCGGGCTCAAGGTCGGCCGACGCTTTGACGGCTGGATCGAGCTGGTCGGCTCGAGCTCGCCCCTCTATCTCCTGCCCAAGCCCGCCGGCAGCGCCATTTCTCCGGCTAATGACCAGAAACGCGATTACGCCCGCCACTGGACGCCGGTGCATTTGGACTTTGTTGTGCCCGACATCGGCGAAGCGCTAAGGTGCGCGCTGGCCGCAGGAGCGACGCTCGAGCGCGATGTGACGAACCATGCCTACGGCAAGCTAGCCCTGCTTGCCGATCCTTTCGGCAACGGCTTTTGCCTGATCGAGTTCCGCGGCCGCGGCTACGACGAGATCGCGCTTTCGGCACGAGAATAGTCCCGTGCGAGCAGGTTCTCGGCTTCGCGCACGATTCGGTCCACGATCTCGCGCGCGGGAAGAATTTCGCGCACCAGCCCGGAAGCCTCGCCGGCGATGACCGGCGCGACGTCGAAATCCTGATTGCGGCGCGCCTCGGCGACGCGGTCCGCTTCCGCGTCGGCGGTGCGTAGGAGCTCCATTTCGCGCCCGTACCAGCGATCGAGAAATGGGTTCCTCAGGCATCGCCCGGTAAACGGCGCCGGCCAGACGTTGCGGCGCGAAATGTCGAACACGATGCTGCGCAGCGAATCGTCGCCGCTCGCGGCGCGAATGCGTTCCTTGGCGGCGTCCGCGCCGGCAGCCTCTTGCGAGGCGTAGAAGCGCGTGCCGAACATCGCGCCCGAGGCGCCCAGCATCAGGCCGGCGGCAAGGCCGCGCCCGTCGGCGAGGCCGCCGCAGGCGACGACAGGAATGCGGCCGCCGAGCGCGTCGACGATCTCCGGCAGCAGCGTAATGAGGCCGCGCGCGACGCCGTGGCCGCCGCCTTCCGCTCCTTGCGCGACAAGAATATCGGCGCCGCTCGCGGCCGCTTCCTGCGCCATGGCCAGAGTCTGGACCTGGCAGAGGAGGCGCGCGCCGGCGCGCTTGATCCGGTCGGCGAACGGGGCCGGGTCGCCGAACGACAGCATCACCGCAACCGGCTTGCGCTCGAGCGCGAGGTCGAGGAGCTTAGGCTGGCGCGCCATGCTCCACGTGATGAACCCCACGCCGAAGCGCGCCTTGGAGCGCTCGAGCAGGTCCAGTTCGCAGCGCAGCCATCGCTCGTCGCCGTAACCGCCGCCGAGCAGGCCGAGGCCGCCGGCGGCGCTGACCGCGGCGGTCAGACGCGCGTCGGACACGAGGTCCATGGGCGCGAGCACGATCGGGTGGCGGATTCCTAACGACTCGGTCAACGCAGTGCGGATGGGCATGGAACACCTCGCCGGAGAGCGACAATATAGCTTGACTCATGTTTCTTCAGAAATGAATAATTATGAACAAATGATTCTCTATTTCTGAACGATGGACCTGGTCGAGCTGCAGATCTTCAAGACCGTGGCCGAGCAGGGCGGCATTACGCGCGCCGCCACCGCGCTGCACCGCGTGCAATCGAACGTGACCACGCGCGTCAAGCAGCTCGAGGAGCGCCTCGGCGCGAAGCTCTTTCACCGCCAGGGGCGCAAGCTCGTGCTCTCGTCGGAAGGCAGGCTGCTGCTCGGCTACGCCGAGCGGCTGCTGCGCCTGTCGACCGAGGCCCAGGCCGCGGTCAAGGGCCATACGCTGCACGGGCTGTTCCGGCTCGGCTCGCTCGAAAGCACCGCCGCCGCGCGCCTGCCGCCCGTGCTCGCCGCCTATCACCGCGCGCATCCCGGGGTGCGGCTCGAGCTCGTCACCGGCACGAGCGGCGCGCTGGTCGACAAGGTGCTGCGCGGCGACATCGAGGCGGCGTTCGTTGCGGAGCCGTTCCCGACAAAGAACCTCGAGATGCAGCACGTCTTCACAGAGGAGCTCGTCCTCATCACGCCACGCAGCCACAGCCGCGTCACTACGGCGAAAGAGCTCGAGCAGCGCGTGGTGCTCGCGTTCCCCACCGGATGCTCGTATCGCCGGCGTTTCGAGTCGTGGCTCGGCCGCGCCAGCGTCGTCGCCGAGCGCGTCATGGAGTACGGCTCGTACCACGCGATCATCGCGTGCGTCGCCGCGGGCGGCGGCATCGCGGTGGTTCCGCGCTCGGTGCTGCGCGTGGTCGGCGCGGAAAACCAGCTGGCGATGCACGCGCTGCCGCAGCAGGTGTCCAAGGCGCGCACGATGCTCGTGTGGCCGCGCGGACATCAATCCGCGGCGCTGGCCGCGTTGCGCAAAGCGCTCGATTGAGGATCTACGGTGTCGACTTCACCTGCGCGCCGCGCAGGGCGAAGCCGATCACTGTCGCCGCGGGGATGCTCAAGAAAAAGCTGCTGAAGCTCGAAGGCCTGGAGAAGCTGGAAAGCTTCCCCGCCTTCGAGCGCTTCCTGGCGCGGCCCGGGCCTTGGGTCGGCGGGTTCGATTTTCCGTTCAGCCTGCCGCGCGAGCTGGTGCGCGACCTCGGCTGGCCGCACGACTGGCAGGCGCTCGTCGAGCATTGCGCGGCCATGGATCGGCTTGCCTTTCGCGCGACGCTTGACCTGTATCGGGCGTCGAGGCCCGCCGGCAGTAAATATATCCATCGTGCCACCGACCATCCCGCGGGCTCTTCGAGCCCGATGAAGCTCGTCAATCCGCCGGTGGCGCTCATGTTCCACGAGGGCGCTCGCCGTCTCGCGGCCAGCGATGTGCACATACCGGCTTTGCGGAATCGGCCATCGTCAAGAGTCGCGCTGGAAGCCTATCCCGGGTTGCTGATACGCAAGCAGCTCGGCATCCGCGCTTCCTACAAAAGCGACACGCGAAGCGAGCATACGGCCGCTCGGGCGTTGATCCGGAGAGCGATCCTTCGGTCGTTAAAGGCGGGTCAGCCTCTCGGAATCCGCGTCGCGCTCGAGCCCGCACTGGCGAGGGCGCTTGTGGCCGACGGATCGGGCGATCTGCTCGACGCAGCGATCTGCGCCGTCCAGGCCGCATGCAGCTGGACCCGGCGGCGATCAAACTACGGCTTGCCAGCGGACGCGCCCGCCGGCGAAGGGTGGATAGTTACTGCGGGGTAGTTACTCTTTAGGCACCGGCACCAGCTTGTAGCCCTTGGCTTCCATGCAGAACTGGGCGAGCCGAGTTTCCTCCATCATCTGGTACCCGTAAGGATCGGCCATCGGGCTCCCGGGCCAGACCATTGCGCCGCGCCCATAAGAGTCGCGCGGGAAGACGGGACCCCACATGGTCTGGTACTGCCAGGCGTACAGGCTCGCTTCGCTCCAGGCGCGCTGGCGGCAGTCTTCCTCGTCGGCGTCGAGCTGCTCCGCGGTGATGCCCGGCTTCTGCCACTGCATCGGCGTGCAGCCCGCCGCCAGGACGAGCCCGAGAAGTGCGATTGCGCGCATGATTTCTTCGATTGGCTGCGCTCCAGCGCGGTTCAAATTACCATACTGTATATCCATGCAGGCGCGGCTGGCGATCGTCGACGTCGAAACCACCGGAAGCGATCCGGCCGGCGACCGCATCACCGAAATCGCCGTGCTGCAAGCCGAGGGCGGCGCGCTTACCGCGCAATGGAGCACGCTCGTCAATCCGGGCAGGCCGATTCCCGGCGTGATCCAGGCGCTCACGGGCATCAGTCCGCAGATGGTCGGAGCAGCGCCCCGCTTTGCCGAGATCGCCGGCGAGCTCGCGGAGCGGCTTGCCGGGCGCGTGCTCGTCGCGCACAACGCACGCTTCGACTACGGCTTCCTGCGGCGCGAGTTCGAGCGCGCCGGCATCAATTACCGCGCGAAGACGCTTTGCACCGTAAGGCTCTCGCGCCGCCTGTACCCGGATACCGGCGGCCATGACCTCGATAGCCTGATCGAGCGCCACAGGCTTGGCTGCGCGCCACGCCACCGCGCGCTTCCGGATGCAGCGGCGCTCTGGCAATTCCTGCGCATCGCCGCGGAGGAGCACGGCGACGAAGTGGTCGACGTGGCCGCACGACAGATCGTGCGTGCGCCCACGTTGCCGCCGCAGCTCGATCCCTCGTCGATCGACGAGATTCCGGACGCGCCGGGGGTTTACCTCTGCTACGGCGAGGGCGCGGCGCCGCTTTACATCGGCAAGAGCCGCGCCCTGCGCTCGAGGGTGCTGCAGCATTTCATCGCCGGCGCGAGCTGGACGCCGCGCGTGCGGCGCATCGAATGGCAGCGCACCGCGGGCGAGCTCGGTGCGCTGCTGCGCGAAGCGCAGCTCGTCAAGGCGCTCGACCCGACCTACAACCGCAAGCTGCGGCGCCCCGAGCGGCTGTGCGGATTCGCGTTCGACGGCAAGCGGCTGCGGCTCGCAGGCGAAGACGAGATCGACGCCGAAACGCTGCCGCTCGTGTACGGCGTGTGGCGCTCGCGGCGCGCAGCGCTCCAGGCCTTGCGCGCCACCGCCGACGCGCATCGCCTTTGTCTTCAAGTGTTAGGGGTTGAACACGCACTTGCGCGTCCCGGTCCTTGTTTTCGTTATCAAATTGGGCGCTGTGCAGGTGTTTGCGCGGGCAAGGAGAGCATTCACGCGCATCATGGCCGCCTCGCCGCTGCGCTAGCGCCGCTGAAGAGCCCGGACTGGCCCCACCGTGGGCCGCTCGGGGTGGTCGAGGCCGACGCAAGCCGCGACGCGACCGAAGTGCATATCCTCGACCGCTGGTGCTACCTCGGCACGGCGACTTCGGAAGCCGAGGTCGCCGATCTCCTCGAGGCGCGGCGACCGCGCTTCGATTACGACCACTACCGGATCCTCTCCCGGCACTTGGGCAAGCGCGGCGTCCGCGTCGTACCGCTTTGGGCCTGATGCACTGCGAGCTCGTGGTCCCGGGTCTCTTCGCGAGCGGCGGCACAAGCCGCTTCGCTGCGCTCGAGCTCCTGCTCGCGCGGGGACGCCGCAGCGCCGGAGAGGCGAAGGCACTGGAATGCTGGGTGCAGGAGGCCTTCGAGCTCGGCGAAGGCGTCTACCCGGCTGGGGCGCTCACGCTCGTTGCACAAGGCATCGATCCCGGCGCGGACTCGTGGGCGCGTGCCGACCCGGTGCACTTGCGGGTGATGGACGAGCGGCTCATCGTGCTGCCGGCCGAGACGTTTGCGCTGCGCGCGGAAGAATCACGTGCGCTGTGCGAGGCGCTGAACGCGCATTTCGCCGGCATGGAATTCGGCATGGCGCAACCGCGGCGCTGGTACGTGAAGCTCGGGCAGATCGAAGAAGGCCGCCCCGCCCTCGATGCCGCCGGCACGGCGCTCGAGCTGCCGAAGCAGATGGCACCGTTGCTCAACGAGATCCAGATGGTGCTGCACTTCCATCCGGTCAATGAAGCGCGCGAAGCGCGCGGCGAGCCCCCGGTGAACAGCCTCTGGCTATGGGGCGCAGGGCGCGCTCCGCGCACGCGCGCACCGTGGCAGTCGGTGGCCGCGGACGACCCGGCGGTGCTCGGGGCTGCGCGACTCGCCAACGCGCGCCAGCGCGCGCTGCCGCGCTCGGCAGGGGAATGGCTCGAGCGCCTGCCGGAAGACGGCCGCCACCTCGCGGTGCTCGATGCGCTGCGGGCCCCGCTCGCGCTCGCAGCCGACACAGTCCAGAATGAAATGCAAGCGCTCGAGCGCGATTGGTTCGCGCCGCTTCTCGCCGCGCTCCGCCGCGGGCGGATCGGCATGGTGACGCTGCACGTGCCCGACGCCGCCGAAGCGTTAAGCTTCGAGATCATTCGCGGCGACTTGCGGCGTTTCTGGCGGCGCCCGCGATCGATCAAGAACTACGGATGAGAATCGTCGAGCGACCCTACGTCGAAGCGAGCCGCCGCGCGCTGCTCGACGCAGGGCTGCATCCGGTGCTCGCGCGCGTGTACGCCGGCAGGAACATCCATTCGCCGGCGCAGCTCGAGTACCAGCTCGGCGCTTTGCTACCCCCACATTCGCTCAAGGGCATCGATTCCGCGGCGACGCTGCTCGCGAACGCCATCGCGCACTCGAGGCGCCTGCTCATCATCTCCGACTACGATGCCGACGGCGCGACGGCGTGCGCTGTGGGCGTTCGGGCACTCAAGGCTTTTGGTGCAAACGTCGACTACCTGGTCCCGGACCGCTTCAAGCTGGGCTACGGGCTCTCGCCCGAGCTGGTCGACGTCGCGGCGCAGAGAAAGCCCGATCTGCTCATTACGGTCGATAACGGCATCGCGAGCGTCGAGGGCGTGGCACGCGCCCGCAGTCTCGGCATGGCAACTCTGATTACCGACCATCACCTTCCCGGGGCGGAACTTCCCGCCGCCGAGTGCATCGTCAACCCCAACCAGCCCGGCTGCGCATTCCCCTCCAAGGCGCTCGCCGGCGTCGGAGTGATGTTCTACGTAATGCTCGCGTTGCGGGCCGAGCTTCGAACACGAAATCACTTCAGGGGAAGAGAAGAACCGAACCTCGCATCCCTCACTGACCTCGTGGCGCTCGGCACCATTGCGGACGTCGTGCCGCTCGACGCGAACAACCGCAACCTCGTGGCCCAGGGGCTCAGGCGCCTGCGCGGCGGCCGCTGCACGCCCGGAATAGCGGCGTTGCTGCGCGCGGCCGGCCGGCCGCTCGTCGAAGCGTCGAGCTTCGACCTCGGCTTCGTCGCCGGCCCGCGCCTGAACGCCGCCGGGCGGCTCGCCGACATGAGCCTCGGCATCGAATGCCTGATCACCGACGACGAGGCGCGCGCCGCGAATTGCGCGCAGGAGCTCGAGCGCCTGAACCGCGAGCGGCGCGGCATTGAAGCCTCGATGCTGCAACAGGCGTTGCTCGCAATCGAGAGAGTCTCTTCTTCGGAAGGCTGCACTTTCTTCCATCCAGACTGGCACCAAGGCGTGGTCGGAATCGTGGCTTCCCGCCTGAAGGATCGGCTGCACCGGCCGGTGATCTGCTTCGCGAGGGCAGAGGAAGCGGGCGAGATCGTGCTGCGCGGCTCCGGACGCTCGATCCCGGGGCTGCACTTGCGCGATGCGCTCGACGCAGTGTCGAAGCGAGCGCCGGGGCTCATCCGCCGCTTCGGCGGCCACGCCCAGGCCGCAGGGCTCAGCATCGCGGCACAGGACTACGAGCGCTTCACCGGCGAGTTCGCTCGCACGGTCGACGAGCTGCTGCCGGCGCAAGCGCGGCTGCGCGTCGTGGAAACCGACGGCGCGCTCGACGCCATGCACTTTTCGCTCGAGGTGGCGCGCCTGCTCGACGCCGGCATCTGGGGCCAGGGCTTTCCCCAGCCTCTCTTCTGCGATACATTCATCGTGGAAAACCAGCGCGTCGTTGGCGAGCGGCACTTGAAGCTCTGGCTGGTGAAAGGCGGCCGCCGCATCGAGGCGATGCGCTACGGCGCTCTCGATCCGCTCCCTCCTCAGGTCAGGGCGGCCTACCGACTGAGCGTCAACGAGTTCAATGGCCTGAAGAACATCCAGCTCAACGTGGAGCACTACGAATGATCAAGAACCTTCTGGCGGGAACGGCGCTCGCGTTTTCCGGATTTGCGCTTGCCGCGGACGTGCAGCCCCTAAAGGATGCCGGGCCCTATGTGCCCTCGCCGCAAAGCGTAGTGTCGGACATGTTGCGGTATGCCGACGTCGGGCCGAACGATTTCCTTATCGATCTGGGCTCTGGCGACGGCCGCATCGTGCTGACCGCGGCGAAGGTCTTCGGCGCGCGCGGCTTCGGCGTCGAGATCAAGGAGGATCTGGTGCGCCTGTCGAACGAGACCGCGCAGAAGGAAGGCGTCGCCGACCGCGTCAAGTTCCTGAAGCAGGATCTTTTCAAGACCGACATGTCGCAGGCCACCGTTATCACGATGTACCTGCTGCCGGACACGGTGAACCTGCTCAAGGACAAGTTCCTGAACGAACTGCGCCCCGGCACACGCATCGTGTCCCACGACTACCCGCTCACCGGCTGGATTCCTGACAAATACGTGCAGATGGATCTCGAGGACAAGGTTCAGATCAGCGGCGTCACCACGACGCTGATCTACCTGTACGTGGTACCGGCAAAGGTCGCGGGGAAATGGAGCGCGCAGATGCCGCCCGCGGTGAGCCGCCAGCCGGCGACGCTGTCGCTCAAGCAGCAGCTCACTCGCGTGTCGGGCAGCATGCGCCTGGACGGCAAGGATGTCGCGCTGGAAGCCGTCAAGCTGCGCGGCGACCGCCTGAGCTTCAGGGTCGTCGGCCGCCAGGGCGAGTTCAGCGGTCAGGTCAAAGGAAACCAGATCGAAGGCATCGTCGACAGAGGCGGCACCAAGCTGCCTTGGAGCGCGAATCTCGGCGGATGAAGCTGCGCATCAGCGCCGGCGGCGCGAGCTTCGAGGTCGT
>DATIGN010000179.1:0-5139 GCA_035454685.1 Burkholderiales bacterium
ACCACCATCAGCAGGACGTCGACCGATGCCGGCAGCAGCACGTCGGTCGGGCTGACGATGCCGTTCAGGTGCGCCCAGAGCACGCCCGCGAGCCCGCCGAACGCGCCCGCGATGACGAACGCGATGTATTTGTGGAGCCACGTGTTGTAGCCGAGGATGCGCATGCGCAGCTCGCGTTCGCGGATGCCGACCAGGCTCTTGCCGAAAGGCGAGCTCACGAGAAGCTGCAGCGCGAAAAACGAGGCAAGGAAAAAGCCGAGCACCACGTAGAAGAAGACGACGTCGTTTGCGAACGCAAGCTCGCCGAGCTTCGGCCGTCCGCGCATGTTGATTCCGTTGTCGCCGCCGGTGAGCGAGTTCCAGCGGTAGGCGAGGCCCCAGACGCACATGCCGAGCGCGAGCGTGATCATGAGGAAGTACACGCCGCTCGCGCGGATGGCGAACAGGCCAAAGAAGGCCGCGGTCGCCGCGCCCGCGGCCATGCCCATGGCGACCACGAGCCAGAAATCCCAGCCCAGGCCGAAGCCGAACTTGGTCGCAAGGATCGCGGTGAGGTACGCGCCCACGCCAAGATACGCCGCCTGGCCGAGCGACGGCAGGCCGGTATAGCCGAGGAGGAGATCCACGCTCATGGCGATGATGCCGAGCACCAGGACTTGCGCGAGCAGCAGGATGATGAACGGTCCGGTGAAGGGAGCGATGACCGCCACGGCAGCCAAGGCTCCCAGGAGGATGAGGACTTTCATTCTCTTCCCATCAGCCCCGTAGGTTTCAGCGCGAGAATCAGCACCATCGGCGCGTACAGGCTGAAGTACGCCACCTCGGGAAAGAGCGCCTTGCCGAAATTGTCGGCGAGGCCCACCAGCATGCTGCCGACCGCGGCGCCAGCGAGCGAACCCATGCCCCCGATGATCACCACCGCGAACGCGATCGGCAGGACCTCGAAGTCGAGGCCCGGATAGATGCCGAGGAAGGCGCCGCCGATCACGCCGCCGAGCGCGGCGAGGAACGCGCCAAGCGCGAAGATGAACATCGATACCTTCGACGTGTCGATGCCCACGCCGCGCGCCATCTCGGCATCGTCGACGGTGGCGCGCACCACCGCGCCAATGCGCGTTCGCTCCATGGCGAACCAGAGCGCGAGGCCGATCGCCGCTGCGAGCGCGATCATGAAGATGCGGTACACCGGCAGATGCAGCCCGCCGACCACCACGCTCTGCGAAAGCGCCGCCGGCGGCTGGATGATCAGGTTGTCGCCGCCCCAGATATCGAGCGCCGCCTGCTGAAAGAGGAACGCGAAGCCGACCGTGAGCAGCACCTGGCGCAGCGGGTCGAACCCGAGCGGCCGCAGGAAAATGCGCTCCATCAGGAGACCGACGATGGCAAGTGTCAAAGCCGCCGCCGGAAGCGCGAGCACCCAGGAGCCGGTTCCGCGGATCACCGTGAGCGCCACGTAGCCGCCGAGAAGGAAGTAGGCGCCGTGCGAGAGGTTGACGATGCGCATCACGCCGAAGATCAGAGTGAGGCCACTCGCAAGCAGGAAGAGCAGCGCGCCGTACGACACGCCGTTGAACGTCTGGATCAGCCAGAAGTTCGCGTCCACCCGGTTCCTCCTCCGGGCGAAAGAGTAGCATCACTTCTCCATGAGACCCCTCGAGCGGATCGCTTATTCGCCCATCATCCAGCGCGCGGCGCTCGGGCTTCCCGGCGGCGCGCGCATGATCGTCTGGACCATCGTCAACGTGGAGCAATGGGACATCGACCAGCCGATGCCGCGCACCGTCCTCACGCCGCCCGCGGGCGGCGCGCCGATGCCCGATATCCCGAACTGGGCGTGGCACGAGTACGGCAACCGCGTCGGCTTCTGGCGGCTTACTGAAATTCTTGATTCTCTCGATATCAAAGCGGCGCTCGCAATCAACGGCACCGCGGTGCGGGCCTACGAGCCGATCTCGCGCGCGGCGCTCGAGCGCGGCTGGGAGTTCATCGGCCACGGCTATACGCAGCGCAACATGCAGAAGGTGGAGAACGAGCGCGAAGACATCGCGAAGACCACCGAGGCAATCCGCGCCCTCACCGGAAAGCGGCCGCGCGGCTGGCTCGGGCCCGGCCTCACCGAAACGTGGGAGACGCCCGACCTGCTGGCCGAAGCAGGGTACGACTACGTCTGTGACTGGGTGCTCGACGACCAGCCCGTGATGCTCAAGACGCGCACCCGGCCGATCCTCAACGTGCCATACACGCAGGAGTGCAACGACGTTGCGATGATGCTCATCCAGCACCACGAGGCGGGCGAGTACTACCGCCGCGCGATGGACCAGTTCGAGCAGCTTTATGCCGACTCGCGCGATTCAGCGCGCGTGATGGCGCTCGTCGTGCATCCCTACATCATGGGCGCGCCGCACCGCGCGAAGTACTACCGGCGCGCGCTCGAAGAAATCTGCGCGCACAAGGACGTGCGGTTCTGGACCGGCGAGCAGATCGCCGACTGGTATCTCCAGAAAGGAAAACAGGCGTAGCATAGGCGGGCAGTCCGAAAGGAGGTGCCTATGTGCTACGAGGAGTATTGGCGCCTTGAAGAGGCGCGCAGGGAGCGCGAGGCGGAGGAGAAGCGCCGCCAAGCCAAGGAGCAGGCGCCGGCGAAGCCCGCGCCGGCTGACAAGCCGGTCGAGCAACCCGACCCGGTTCCCGTCTAGAGACTCAGAAAGAAGAACCGCCTCGAGCCCCGCCGCCAGGCGGGGTCTCGTTTCTAGGAAAACCAGCGGCTGCGGCCGGGCCAGCGCTTCACCAGGTCGACGAACAGCGGATCGATGCCCTTGGGGTTGGCGGCGACCTCTCTCGCCAGCGGGCCGGGCTCGTCGTTGTAGGCGAGGAGCGAAAGGTCGGTCATGCGCATTGGATACACGATGCCGTCCAGGTGGTCACACTCATGCTGCAGAAGCGCGGCCCAGGAGCTCGTCGCCTCATGCCGATGCTTCTTTCCCCGCAAATCGAGGTACTCAATTTCAACTTCCATGTACCGCGGCACCTTGCCGTGGAGCCCGGGCACGGAAAGGCAGCGCTCCCACACCGGGGTCTTGCTCTCGCTCTTGGGCGTGATCAGCGGATTCACCATCACGGTCCACGGGCGCGGCTCGAGGCCCGAGCCGGGCGGGATGCGCGCCGCGATGATCCGGTAGACCACGACGCGTTTCGACACGAACACCTGCGGCGCGGCGAGCCCGCTCGCGCCGATGTCCTCGATCGTTTCCTGCATATCCGCGGCGAGGCGACAGATCTCGGGCGCGGTCGGATCTTCGACCGGCGCCGCCTTCTGCAGCAGCACCGGATTGCCCATCTTTGCGATCCGCAGCACCGCCATGATCAGCCCTTGGGCTTGACCCAGGTTTCCGACCAGGCGAGAACGCAGCTGGAAGAAGGCCGGCCACCGCGCTCTTGCGGGAATACCTTGCCGCTGGCGGCCTCGCCGTTGACCGAGAGCTGTGCGCCTCGCGCGGGAATGAAGGTGCTGTAGACGCCGAGCGGGCGGTCCATCGCCCCAGGCGGCATGGTGAGGACGAAGGGCGCCATGAAATCCCACCAGGCGAGGATGATCTCGCCCTTCGCCGACACGATGCGTTCTTCGACGGCGCTAAGCGAGCTGCCAGTGCGCTCGAACTTCGCATCCACGATCGGCAGCGATTCGTCCGCGAACGGCTTGTGCAGCAGAGTCTCGATCGTGCGCTGCAAGAAGCGCGCTACGCCCGCGTTATCCGCATAGATCTTGGGTTTCGAGCCCAGCAGCGTGCTCTCAATGTAGAGCGCATGGCCTTGTCCGGCGGGGGACCAGAGCACCCGCCAGTGACTTACGCGCTCGGGAATCGTGTTGCCGTTGTCGTTCGAGAGCCGCACGAACGAGTTCTCTCCGGTCATCACCGGATCATGAGGATCGACGAGCTGAGGTTGGGTCATGTCGCGAGATTAAACTATCTCACATGAAGGTTGCTATTCTCGACGACTACCACGACACGCTGCGCACGCTCCAGTGCTACGGCAAGCTCGCGGGCCACGACGTGAAGGTGTGGACCGACCATGTGCAGGACACCGACGCGCTCGCCGCGCGCCTCGAGGACGCCGAGGCGCTGATTCTGATCCGCGAGCGCACCAGGATCCGCGCTCCGTTGCTCGAGCGGCTGGCCAAGCTCAGGCTCATCAGCCAGCGCAGCGTCTATCCGCACATCGATATCGAGGCGTGCACGCGCCTCGGCGTGGTGGTGTCCTCGAACATGCACCCCGGGACGCCGTCCTACTCCACCGCCGAGATGACGTGGGCGCTGATTCTCGCGGCGGTGCGCGACATTCCGCAGCAGGCCGCGGCGCTGAAAGCCGGGCGCTGGCAGATCGGCGTCGGAACCACGCTTCGCGGCAAGACGCTCGGCGTCTACGGCTACGGCCGCATCGGCGCGGTGGTCGCGGGCTACGGCCGGGCATTCGGCATGCAGGTGCAAGTTTGGGCGCGCGAGGCGACGCGCGCGAAAGCGCGCGCAGACGGCTATGAGGTGGCGCCAAGCAAGGAGGCATTCTTCGCCGAATGCGACGTCATTACGCTGCACATGCGGCTCGTGGAGGCAACGCGCGGCATTGTCACCGCAGCGGATCTTGCGCGCATGAAGACGACTGCGCTTCTTGTCAACACGAGCCGCGCGCCGCTTATCGAGCCCGGCGCCCTGGTGAGCGCGCTGAAGGCAGGCCGGCCGGGCAGGGCCGCGGTCGACGTCTACGAGCAAGAGCCGGTGACCGACGGCCGGCATCCGCTGCTCGCGATGGACAACGTCGTCTGCACCCCGCACCTCGGCTACGTGACGCGCGAAGAGTACGAGCTCCAGTTTGCCGACATCTTCGACCAGGTAGTCGCCTTCGCCGCCGGCTCTCCAATCAACGTAGTCAATCCCGAGGTGTTTAGGAAACCCCTTCGATGATGCGCAGGTCGCGCTCGACCGAGTCTCCGAGCACGCGCAGCGCTTCCTGATAGCCGGGACTGTCGTGCGCTGCGATCGCCTTGGCTAGGCTCTCGAACTCGGTCACCACGGTTCGCTGATTCAAGCCGCCCTCGTAAGTCTTTGCCGGCGTGCCGCGTACGAGAAAACGTCCGCCCGCTGC
>DATIGN010000180.1:0-16262 GCA_035454685.1 Burkholderiales bacterium
GGAGCAGCCGCTCTACTACTGGGTGCCCTCGATCGCGCCTTCGGGCATGGCGTTCTACACGGGCGAGCGCTTCCCGCGCTGGAAGGGCAGCCTGTTCGTCGGCGCGCTGCGCGACCAGATGCTCGTGCGGCTCGAGCTCGATGGCGAGAAGGTGGTGAAGGAGGAGCGCTTGCTGAAAGGCGTCCTCGGCCGCATCCGCGACGTGCGCATGGGACCCGACGGCTACCTGTACCTGTTGAATGATCAGAGCCACGCGGTGCTCGCCCGCCTCGAGCCCGCGAGCTGATTTGCATAACTTTACGTAGCGGAAAAACCCGGCTTACCGCTTCCTCGCACACTTGCTTCGTCCTTTCCAAGGAGAAGCGATGAACAAGTCCAGGCGTATCACTCTGGCAACCCTGGCCGGCGGCGTGGCTGCCGGCATTGGATTCAAGGCGTTCGGCCAAGGTCGGCGCCACGGCTACGGGCCGATCGATCCGGCGGATCTCGACCGGCATGTCGAGCGCATGCTCAAGCACCTGTACGTGGAGATCGATGCCACGGACGCGCAGAAGCAGAAGCTCGATCCCATCGTCCGACAGGCCGCCAAGGAGCTCGTGCCCATGCGCCAGAACCTGCACGCCGCCCGGCGCGAAGCGATCGAGCTCCTGGCGCAGGAGCGCGTCGATCCGGCGGCGCTCGAGGCGCTGCGCGCGAAGCACATTGAGTTCGCTGACCAGGCCTCGCGCAGGCTCACGCGTGCCATCGCCGAGGCAGCCGAGGTGCTGACGCCGGCGCAGCGCAAAGAGCTCGCGGCGCACTTCGCGCGCAGGCGCCGTTGGGGGCACGCCTGACGCTATAGTCGGCGGGTGGGCGAACGGATCCTGCTGATCGACGACGACTCCCGCCTCGCTGCGATGGTGTCGGAGTACCTGGCGGGAGCAGGCTACCGGGTGGCCACCGCGGCGAGCGGTGAGACAGGGCTCGAGCGCCTGGCGAAAGAGCCCTACGACGCACTGGTGCTCGATCTCTCGCTGCCCGACATCGACGGCCTGGAGGTCTGTCGCCGGCTGCGCGCGCGCTCCGACGTCCCGGTCCTCATGCTCACCGCGCGCGGCGACGCGATGGATCGCATCGTGGGTTTGGAGCTCGGCGCCGACGACTATCTTCCCAAGCCGTTCGAGCCGCGCGAGCTGCTTGCCCGTCTCAAAGCGATTCTGAGGAGAGGGAAGCGGGCGGCGAAGGATCCCGTCCTCAGTTTCGGTCGCCTTGAGATCGATCGCGGCGCTCGAGCCGTGCGCGTCGCCGGGAAGGAAAAGCCGCTCACCTCGTTTCAGTTCGCTTTGCTCGTGGCGCTCGCCGAGAACGCCGGCCGGGTGCTCTCGCGCGACGCGCTCATGGACCTCATCCGCGGCCAGAAGCTCGACGCTTTCGACCGCTCGATCGACGTCCACGTTTCGCGCATCCGCGCCGCGATCGAGGACGACCCGAAAAAGCCGCGCCGCATCATCACCGTGCGCGGTGCGGGATATGTTTTTGCCAGACAGCAAACATAACTTTACCGGGCGGCAACACGCGGCACACGGTAGGGGCACATGCTGATCGCCGATGTACAGAGCCAGCGCAATCGCCATCACCTCGCTCGCCGCCGCTCTCTGCGCCGGGTGTGGAGACTGGAGTGGATTCGGATTTCGCGCCAACGGGCTCGAATTGCCGCGCCTCAGGCAGGCGCTGGCGCTCAAAGCCGGCATGGTGGTCGCCGATGTCGGCGCCGGCAAGGGGGAGCTGACCTTTGCGCTCGCCGGCGAGGTAGGGCCCGGCGGGTACGTCTTTTCGAGCGAGATCGATCCGGCCCGCTTGGCGCGGCTTCGCGAAACGGTCGTCAGAGGCAGGCTCGGCCACGTGGCAATTGTCGAAGCACGCAGCGACGACACCGGGCTGCCGCCTGACTGCTGCGACGCGATCGTCCTGCGCCGCGTGTATCACCACTTGACCGACCCTGCACGCACGAATGCGAGCTTGCTGCAGTCCTTGCGCCCGGGGGGCCTGCTCGCGGTCATCGACCTTCCGCCGCCGTTTTCCGGGCACCGTGGTTCTCTTGGCATTTCGGCGCAGGTGGTGGTCGACGAAGTCACGAGGAGCGGCTTTGAGCTGCTTCAGTTGATCGACGATTGGCCGGGCCGCGGTCCATTCGCGAGCTATTGCGCGATCTTCCGCAAACCATGAGCGAGGCGCTGCAGGACATTCCCAAACTCGGTCTCGTTCGACCACCGCTTGTGTATCTGCTCTCGATCGTCATAGGGGCGCTGATTCAACTCGCCGCACCCCACCCATTTCTTCCGCGAACGCTCGCTCTACCGCTCGGCGCGTCTCTTGTCGTATTCGCCATCGGGCTGTTCGCGTACTCCACTGCGAAATTCCGAGTTGCCGGCACGCCCGTGCCCGCCCGAAAGCCAACCACCGCGATCGTGCGTACGGGGCCGTATCGCTTCAGCCGGAACCCGATATATTTGGCCCTCTCGCTGTTCCAGCTCGGTATCGCGGCCTGGGCCAACAGCCTGTGGCTCCTGGCCACACTCGTGGGCGCTGTGGCGCTCATCCACTTCGTCGTCATACCGAGAGAAGAGCAGTATCTGGAGCGAAGATTCGGTGCCCAATACTTGGATTACAAGGCTTCCGTGCGCCGCTGGCTTTAAGGCGGTGGGCTGATGCGCAGGCTGTACCTGCGCATCTACCTTGCGGTGCTGGCGAGCCTCGCGGTATTCGCCATCGCCGCGGGCGTGCTCTGGCACACCCTCGCTGACCCGCATGGGGAGGAGGTCGGCGCGCTCGTCGCACGCAACCTAGTGCCGCCGGCTGGCGCTTCGCCGGCGGAGCAGCAGGCGGCGCTCGAGCGCCTCACGCGCGACGTGCGCGCCGACCTCGCGCTCTTCTCGCGTGACGGAGCGCGCCTGGGATCGGTCGGCGCGCCTCTGCCCGCGCCAGAGCGCGGCGGCTGGCAACGCGGACCGGGCGGCCCCCACTGGGCGACACAGCTACCCGACGGGCGCTGGCTGGCGGCGCGAACGCCGCACCAGCGGCGCGGGCCGGCGTTCGGCCTTCTGGCGTTCGCGCTCATCCTCGTCGCCATCGGCGTCGGCGCCTATCCGGTGGTGCGCCGTCTCACCAAGCGCCTCGAGCGGCTGCAGCACGGCGTGGAGGCGCTCGGCGCGGGCGAGCTCTCGGCGCGCGTGAAGGTCGAGGGGCGGGACGAGGTGGCGAAGCTTGCCGAGAGCTTCAACCGCGCGGCGGCGCGCATCGAGGAGCTGGTGGCCGCGCACAAGACGCTGCTCGCCAACGCGTCGCACGAGCTGCGCACGCCGCTTGCCCGCATCCGCATGGCGCTCGAGCTAGGCAAGGACAAGCGCGCCGTCGAGCAGGACATCGCCGAGCTCGATGCGCTGATCGATGAGGTCCTGCTCGCGAGCCGCCTCGACGCGGTGTCTTCGCTGGAAAACATCGAGGACGTCGATCTGCTCGCGCTCGCCGCTGAGGAGGCGTCGCGCTACGACGTCGAGGCACAGGGCGAGCCGACGATGATGCGCGGCGATCCACGGCTGCTTCGCCGCATGATCCGCAACCTCCTCGAGAACGCACGCCGCCACGGTGCGCCGCCGATCGGGGTGTCGGTGAGAGATCGCGAGATCCGCGTGTGCGATTCCGGGCCCGGCGTTGCGGAGGCCGATCGGGAGCGGATCTTCGAGCGTTTCAACTCGAAGCACGGCACCGGCCTCGGCCTCGCGCTCGTGCGCCAGATTGCGCGCCGCCATGGCGGCGAGGCTCGTTGCGAAGGAAACTGCTTTGTCGTGGGGTTCAAATGAAAGAGAGTGAAACAGAAGATCTTTGCGACCCGAGTGACCGCCTCCCGATCGCGCTGCTCGTGCTGTCGCTCGCCCTCGTGCTCGGCTGGGTGTTTTTCGGCGGCTAGCCCAGCCTTCGCGCGAGCGCGGTCAGCGCGCCGTGCGGCGAGGCAAGTTCTTCCAATATGGTGAAGTGATTCCTTTCAGGAACGGCAATCGCTTCTCGCCTTAGAAGTTTCGCGTACTCCTCGGACTGCCGGCAGAGCTCCGGCAATTCGTCTGCACCGTAGGCAATGAGAAGCGGTTTTTCGGTATGGCCCGGGGTGTTTCGCCGAGCCTCGTCCTCATCGAGCCGGAGCTTGTCGTTGATGTAGCAAAGCCGCATCGGCTCGAGATCGTAGATGCCGCTGATGGCAAGGCCGCCCCGGGCCGCGGGATGGCTCATCGCCATTGCGGTGAGATGCCCGCCGGCGGACCAGCCCGAAATGAATACCCGCTCTCTATCCCCGCCCAGGGTTGGTATGGACGAGTTCAACCAGTCGAGCGCGGCATGGATCTCGGCGACGATGCCGTCGAGGCGCTTCTGCGGAGCGAGCGTGTAGCCGATAAGCGCGACGTTGATGCCCCAGGCGAGCGGGCCTTCGGCGATGAAGGCGAAAAGCTCCTTGGCGCGCATCTGCCAATAGCCGCCGTGGATGAAGGCGAGTACCGGCCCGTCGCGCCGCGCGGCGAAATAGTCGATACGGTTGCGCTCCTCGGGCCCGTAGCGCAGGTTCATGCCCTCGGCATGCCTGGCGCGCAGCCGCGCGCTGCGCGCTTCCCACTCAGCGACGATCTGCGCGCTGTCCTTGACCGCGGCGCTGTTGTTGTAGGCGGCGTCGAGCGCCGCCCGCTCCATCCCTCGATAGAGAGCCATCAGACTTTGAATGACGCGAGCGTTTCCCGTGCAAAAAGCTCTTCGGGCTGAAAGCGGCGCTTCGACAAGCCCTGTTCGTGGTGGTAGCGCAGGAAGGTCTCGAGCGCCTTGCGGTTCGGCTCCAGGCCGTACGGCCACCAGTCCTCGCCCATGTCTCGCCGCGCCTCCTCGATTTCGGCGACGAGCCATGGGACCATGGCGGGCAGGGCGGCGGTCTGGTTGTAGAGCGCGTACGCCTTCGCCTTGGCTTCGACGAATGCCTTGTAGAGCGATTGCGCGACCCAGGGGTGCTTCGCGTAGACGTCGCGGCGCATCACGACCGTGTGCATCGGCGGAAAGATCCTCGTGCGCCGGTAGTACTCCTTCTCCACTTCCACGTAGTTCGGGAATAGACGTTTGACCTTGTCGGGCTCCTTGTGGAACGTCGAAGGCGCTCTGGCGGTCACCAATGCATCAAGTTCGCCTTCGGCGAGCATCCGTGACAGGGTTTTGTCGCCCGGAATCGGCCTCAGTCTTATGTTCGAAGGCAAATCGAGCTTCAGTTTTTCATCGCGGCCGGGCTCTTCCTCGCCGCCGGAAAAATGCTCGACGTCAGTGACTTTCACACCGTAGTCGTCCGACAGGATGCCGCGGATCCAGACCGGCGCCGTCATCTGGTACTCGGGCACGCCGATGCGCTTGCCCTGAAGCTCCTCCGGTTTGCGGATGCCGCTCTTCGCCGAGACGAAGATGCATGAGTGGCGGAAGAAGCGCGACGGGAATGCCGGAATGGCGATGAAGGGAGGATGCTGGGTGTTCAGCGAAGCGACGTATGACGAAAGCGACATCTCCGAGCAGTCGAATTCCCGGTAGCGCATCATCCGGAAAAACGTCTCTTCGACCGGCTGGTTCAGGTAGATGAGCTCGATGCCGTCGGGCGAGACCGTACCGTCCATGAGCGCCCGCGTGCGGTCGTAGTCCCAGCAGGCAAGCGTGAGGCGTATCAAAGCAGCACTTCCTTTCCGCTGCGGGCGGAATCGAGAAGCGCCAAGCATACCTGCAGGGTCGCCATCGCCCATTCGCCGTCGTGGAGCGGCGCACGCCCTTCCACCACGGCGGCGTACAGTTCGTCGATCACTTCCGCACGCGGGATGGTAGGGGTTGGCACCTCCTCCAGGTGCTTCTTCTGGTCGCCGTAGATCATCACGCCGTTGGGCATCGGGCGCAGGTCGCCCTTTTCGCAGGAGACGATGAACAGGCCGAAATGGTGGTGCGCGACGGAGGGAAGCGTGTCCCTGAACTGCGGCCCTCCGTAGTTCCGGGCATTCTTTAAGGAAACCTCCTCGGCGGTAAGCGCGCGCCGAGCTTCTCCATAGACGGACGGATCCTTCTTCAGCCCCATTTCGCCGATCCAGCCCATGAATTCATCCGAGTCGAAATGGGCGTAGCCGCTGTAGATGAGGCTTGCGAACACGCCGTTGTCGAAGCGAAGCTGACACGACCACGCCGCCTCGGCTGGGCGCTTCGGGTCGAAGCTGCCGGTGGTGGCGCGCACGCTGCAGACCCTTCCGCCGGCGAGCAGGCGCGTGATATCCACCTGATGCGCCGCCTGGTTCTGCACCGCGGCGGTGAGCTCTTCGGGCCGGCGCGGGCGATAGACCCAATCGGTGAAGTCGAGCGCGGTGATCATCCGCACTTCGCCGTAGGCGCCGCTTTGAATCAGCTCTTTCGTCCTTAGAACCGGCAAGTCAAAGCTATGGCTGTGCCCGACCACGAGTTGAACGGCGTTCTCCCTGGCGGCGTTCACCATCGCACGGCAGTCCGCGAGCGAAAGTGCCATCGGCTTTTCGACAAGGACATGCTTCCTGCGCGAGCAGGCCAACTGGGCATGCGCGGCGTGGAATTCGTGCGGCGTTGCCACATAGACAATGTCCACCGCCGGATCGGAGCAAAGCTCTTCCACGGTTCCATAAGCCCGAGCTTCGAAGTCCTGAGAGAACTTGTTTCGGGCTTCCTCGCGAGGGTCCGCGGCGGCGACGAGCACCACGCGTGGGTCGCGGAATGCCGGCGCCATGAGCGCGAATGCACGGCCCAGGCCGGCCACGCCGATTTTCAGGGTTTTCATGTTATGTATATGGGCATGTTAACGAAGGAGCAGAACGAGCTTCTCTGCCGGGTCGAAGGCGCGGCGCCGATGGGCGGCATCATGCGCCGCCACTGGCTCCCGGTGTGCATGTCCGAGGAAGTGGCCGAGGCCGATGGCAAGCCGGTGCGCTCGAGGCTCCTTGGCGAAGACTTGGTGGTTTTCAGGAACTCAAAGAACCAGATTGGTGTTCTGAGCGAGTACTGCCTGCACCGCCGGGCCTCGCTGGCGTTCGGGCGCAACGAGGAATGCGGCCTGCGCTGCCTGTACCACGGCTGGAAGTTCGACGTCGAGGGCAACGTCGTCGACATGCCTTCGGAAGCACCGGGCGCGGCGCAGCGCCTGGGCAAGAAGACCAAGGCGTACCCGGTGCGCGAGGGCGGCGGCTTTGTGTGGGTGTGGATGGGCCCGAAGGAGGAGATCCGGGAGTTCGAGCCGCCCGCCTGGGCGCCCAAGCCGGACATCAGGTACGCGATCGTGAAGATGCACGTTGCGTGCAACTGGGCGCAGGTACTGGAAGGCTCCATCGACTCGGCGCATAGCTCGACGCTGCATTCCACCAACATGCCGGCAGCGGCGGATGTTTACGGCTCGACCGCGACCGAGTCGGCATGGCTGCGGCCCTCGAACGACAAGGCGCCGCGCCTGCAGTTCGAAGCCACCGACTACGGCTTCCGCTACGCGGCGATCCGCAAGCCGATCAAGAATCCGGAGCGAGACCAGTACGTACGCACGACGCTCTTCATCGCCCCCTTTACAGTGCTCATCCCGCCGAACAACCAGTACAACCTCGCGCAGATGCTCGTGCCGATCGACGACGTCAACACGATGTTCTACTGGATCGCCTGGCACGCCGACCCGGCGAAGGGCATCACCCAGCAGGCGTGGCGGCGCTTCTGCGCCGCTGAAGTGGGAGTCGACCTGGACGAAAACTTCAGGAAGAGGAGAACTCTGGAGAATCGTTACTTGCAGGACCGCGAAGCGATGAAGCACGGCGACTGGACCGGGATCGTGGGCATCCCGGCGCAGGACATGGCGATGTGGGAGTCGATGGGACCGATCACGGACCGGTCCGAGGATCACTTCGGCTCGAGCGACCTCGCGGTGGCGCAGTTCCGCCGCATGATGGTCGCGGCGGCGGAGAAATTCCAGGAAGGCGCGCCGGCGATCGGCACGCGGAAAAGCGTCCGCCGCGCAGATCTTGCGTCGTTCGAGGGCATCGTGCCGAAGAGCGCCGACTGGCGAACGCTGGGAAATACTTACTGTTTGGCGTAGGAGAGCGGCGCCACAGCCTCGGGCGCCAGCACGCCGAAGGTGAAGCAACCGACAGGACTATCGTCAGGCGTGGTGCGGCTAGTCGAGGTGGTACTGGAGGCGCACCAGCACGAAGTTGATGCCCGGGTTCGGCTCAGTGATGCCGCCGTTCGACAGGTGCTGTACGTGCACCCCGAAGGTGTACTTGCCGCTGATGAACCCGACGCCGAGGTGCTCGGCGAACTGAAAAGCGCTGCTGAAGACGCGATCCGCGCTGACGCGCGCCTGGACGAGGTGGAAGCCTAGCGCGGCCTCGAGGTAGAGCGAGCGGCGCTCGATGCGGAACACGGGCGTGAAGCCCACCTCAGCGGTGCTCTCATTGGAGTTGTCCCAGACCGCGAGCGACAAGTCCCAATAGCCCGCGAGGCGCCACTCGGCGCCTGCCGGCGGCTGTTTCTTGCGCCACTTGTCTACGAACGAGATGCGCAGCAGGTTCGTGCGGTCGTCGCCGCGCCCGAGCTCCACCGCTGCTCCGTCGAGGGCGAGAGCGGCCGGGCTCGCCGCGATCAGCGTTCCGGCGCCGAGCGCGAGCGCGATTTTTCGTATCATTCGGGCCATCATGGCACAGTACGTTTACACGATGCGGCGGGTGTCGAAAACCGTCCCGCCCAAGCGGACCATCCTCAAGAACATCTCGCTCAACTTCTTTCCCGGGGCGAAGATCGGCGTGCTCGGGCTGAACGGCTCGGGCAAGTCCACGCTGCTCAAGATCATGGCCGGGGTCGACGACAACTACGAAGGCGAGGTCGTCCGCATGCCGGGGATTCGCGTCGGCTATCTGGAACAGGAACCGGTTCTCGAAAAGAACAAGACTGTCAGAGAAGCGGTCGAAGAATCGCTGGGCGAGACCGCGGCGGCGAAGAAGCGCCTGGACGAGATCTACGCCGCCTATTCCGAGCCCGACGCGGACTTCGAAAAGCTTGCCGAAGAGCAGGCCAGGCTCGAGGCCATGGTGAATACCGGCGGCGCCGACGAAATGGAAGTCGCCGCCGACGCGCTGCGCCTTCCGCCCTGGGAGCAGAAAGTCGACGTGCTTTCCGGCGGCGAGAAGCGCCGTGTGGCGCTATGCCGGCTCTTGCTGTCCAAGCCGGACCTCTTGCTGCTCGATGAACCGACGAACCACCTCGACGCGGAGAGCGTGGAGTGGCTCGAGCAGTTCCTGCAGCGTTTCCCGGGCACGGTAGTCGCGGTCACGCATGACAGATATTTCTTGGACAATGCTGCCGGGTGGATCCTGGAGCTCGACCGCGGCTACGGCATTCCGTGGCAGGGGAATTACTCGAGCTGGCTCGAGCAGAAGGAAAAGCGCCTCGAGATCGAAGCGAGCCAGGAGGCAGCGCGCATCAAGGCGATGCAGGCCGAGCTCGAGTGGGTGCGGCAGAACCCCAAGGGCCGCGGCACCAAGTCGAAGGCGCGCCTGGCGCGCTTCGAGGAGCTCTCGCAGTACGAGCACCAGCAGCGCAACGAGACCCAGGAGATATTCATCCCGGTCGCCGAGCGCCTGGGCAACGAAGTGATCGAGTTCAAGGACGTGTCCAAGGGCTACGGCGAGCGCCTCCTCATCGACGAGCTCTCATTCAAGGTTCCGCCGGGCGCGATCGTCGGGATCATCGGGCCGAACGGCGCAGGAAAATCCACGTTGCTCAGGCTAATAACCAAAAGGGAAGAACCGGACAGCGGAAAGGTCGAGGTGGGCAAGACGGTGAAGCTCGCCCACGTCGACCAGTCGCGTGATGAGTTGTCTGCGGACAAGACCGTGTTCGAGGATATCTCGGGCGGCCAGGACGTCCTCAAGGTCGGGCGCTTCGAGATGCCGGCGCGCGCGTATCTCGCACGCTTCAACTTCCGCGGCGCCGACCAGCAGAAGCCGGTCGGCCAGCTCTCGGGCGGCGAGCGCGGCCGGCTGCACCTCGCGCGCATGCTGATGTCGGGAGCGAACGTGCTGCTTCTCGACGAGCCGTCGAACGACCTCGACGTCGAGACCCTGCGCGCGCTCGAGGAGGCGCTGCTGGAGTTCGCCGGCTGCGTGCTCGTGATCTCGCACGACCGCTGGTTCCTCGACCGCATCGCGACCCACATCCTCGCCTTCGAGGGCGACTCGCAGGTCGTATTCTTCAACGGCAACTACCAGGAGTACGAGGCCGACAAGAAAAAGCGCCTCGGCGAGGAAGCCGCGAAGCCGCACCGCATCAAGTACAAGCCCCTCAAGTCCTGATGTACGGCAATTGGCTCGCCAACGCCGCGGTGGTCGGTGCGACGATTCTTACCGTGGTGACGGCGGTGCTCGTGCACTACGAGGGGCTCATCTACACCGCCAAGGCGGTCGTGGCGTACCAGGGCAAGCACCGCGTCAGGGTGCTTTTCGCCATCTCCCTCACCATCCTGCTGCACGTGGTCGAGATGTGGCTGTTCGGCCTGGTGATGTGGGCGCTGCTCCAGTGGCCTGCCTGCGGCGCGATCGCCGGCGCGGACGATTCGCCATTCTTCGACATGATCTACCTCTCGGCGATCAGCTATACGACGGTCGGCTTCGGCGACGTGGCGCCGGTCGGTCCGATCCGCTTCCTCGTCGCGACCGAGGCGATCACCGGATTCGTGCTTATCGCCTGGTCGGCGTCTTTCACGTATCTCGAGATGGAGCGCTTCTGGAAGCAGTAAGAGATCCGCCGCTTTTTCTGCGGGCTACGCGGAGCAACGGAACGGCTCCTGGCCCCTTTCCTACAGGAACGGCGCAAACAGGCGCGCAGCGCCGTCGCGCAGCTTGACCGGCAGGGAGCGCGCGTTGACCTCGTCCATGGTGACCTGCTGCGCGGCGTTGAGGCGCGCCTGCGCCAAACCTTCCATGCGAGCGCCGAATTCCACGCTGTAGCACTCGACGTTCAGCTCGAAGTTGAGCCGCAGGCTGCGCGCGTCCCAGTTGGCCGAGCCGAGCAGCGTCCAGGCTCCGTCCACCACCATGAGCTTGGAGTGATCGAACGGCCCGGGGCTCATCCACACGCGGCAGCCGCGCTCGAGCACCTGCCAGAGCTGGCCCCACGCGGCCCAGTGCACGTGCGGCAGGTCGCTTATGGCGGGCAGGAGGATGTCGACCTCGACGCCGCGCATCGCGGCGACATCGAGCGCGGTGATGAGCGCACTGTCGGGAACGAAGTAGGGCGTCATGATCTTCACCGAGCGCTGCGCCTGGTTGAGCCCGGCGACGATCGACCAGCGCAGCGGCTCGGTGCTTTCGTCCGGCCCGTCGTCGATGCAGCGCGCGAGCACTTCGCCCGCGGGTGCGCACGGCAGGAACCAGGGCGCGCCGCGCAGCACCTCGTCGGTGGCGAAGTGCCAGTCCTCGGCGAACACTTCGGCGAGCTGCGGCACGACCGGCCCGCGCAGGCGGAAATGCAGGTCGCGCGACGGCGCCGGGCTTTCCGCGGGCGGCGGCTGCGGCGTCCAGTAGCGCCGATCGATGTTCATGCCGCCAGTGAAGCCGATCGTGGCGTCGACCACCAGGATCTTGCGGTGGTTGCGCAGGTGCACGGCGTTCATACGCGCCGGCAGCAGCGGCGGGTTGAACACGCCGAACGGCACACCGGCGCGCTGCAGCGGCTTCGCCGGCGAGGTGCGCGTGAAGCGCACAGCGAAGTCGTCGGCCAGGACTCGCACGGCAACCCCGCGCTGCTTCGCGCGGATCAACGCCTCGATGAACTGCGCGCCGATGCCGGTGCCGTGGAAGATGTAGGAGGCGAGCATGATGGAGCGCTCCGCGCGGTCGATCGCCTCGAGCATCGCCGGATAAGCCTGCGCGCCGTCGACCAGCTCCTCGATCGAGTTCGCGGCGACGAGCGGCCGCTCGACCACGTTGTTCAGCATGCGCGCGAGCGGCGCGAGGTGCGTCCCGGACGGTTCGCCCGCGATCACGTGCGGCTCGGCGCGCAGGCGCACTATGTAGGCGCGCAGCCGCGCCGCACGCCGATGCACGCGGTTTACCCCCATCAGGAGGTAGAGAATGGGCCCGAGCGCCGGCATCACCCAGATCAGCACCACCCACAGCGCGGCGGAGCGCGACTCGCGCTTGTAGATCACCGCATGACCCGAAGCGAACAGCGCAGCCGCGAGAACTGCGAGGCCGAATGCGAGGTCGAGGGGGTCGCGCATGGGCTTCGCGATGGTACAGAAAGTGCTCGGCCCCGGCCGGAGTAGTCCGTTCGAAGGCACGCCCACGCACGCGTGAGCGCCTCCCGGCCGGTAAGATCTGCCTGATGAGAGGCTTCTGGCTGCTCGTCGCCGCGTTGGTCGGCGGCGTGCTCGTCTGGCAGGGCCGCCCCTGGCTTGAGCAGCGTGCCGCGCCGCCGATCGAGGTGGCGCCGCGCGCCATCACGCCGGCCGGCGATCTGGCGGCCGACGAGAAGGCCACCATCGAGCTCTTCGAGCGCTCGAAAGGCTCGGTGGTTTTCATCACCACCACGCAGCTCGTGCGCGACTTCTGGTCGCGCAATCTGTTCAGCGTTCCCCGCGGCGCAGGCTCGGGTTTCGTCTGGGACAACGACGGCCACATCATCACCAACAACCACGTGGTGCAGGGCGCCTCCGAAGCCAAGGTAAGGCTGAACGATGGCCGGGATTACAGCGCGAAGCTGGTCGGTGCGAGCCCGGCGCACGACATCGCGGTGCTGCGCATCAGCGTCCCCGATCGGCAGCCCGCTGCGCTGCCGATCGGCACAAGCGCGGACCTCAAAGTGGGGCAGAAGGTGTTCGCCATCGGCAATCCGTTCGGGCTCGACTGGTCGCTCACCACGGGCGTCGTGTCTGCGCTCGACCGCTCGCTGCCCGCCGAGGACGGGCGCACGACCATCGAGCACCTGATCCAGACCGACGCCGCGATCAATCCCGGCAACTCGGGCGGACCGCTGCTCGACTCGAGCGGCCGCCTGATCGGCATCAATACCGCGATCTTCAGCCCCTCGGGCGCCTACGCCGGCGTAGGGTTCGCGGTGCCCGTCGACACGGTGAACCGCGTCGCGCCGCAACTCATCGCCAAGGGTAAGTACACGCGCCCGGTGCTTGGCATCAGCACCGACGAGCAGCTCAATCAGCTCATCGCCAAGCAGCTCGGCGTGAAGGGCGTCGCAGTGCTCAACATCGAGGCCGGCTCGGCCGCCGAGGCCGCGGGACTGCGCGCCGCGCGCCGCGCGCCGGACGGAGGCATCGTTCCGGGGGACATCATCACCGCCATCGACGGCAAGGCGGTGGATAACGTGGCGCGCCTCATCAACCGCCTGGACGAGCACAAGGTGGGCGACACCATCACGCTCACGGTGCAGCGCGAAGGCAAGCCGGCAGAACTGAAGGCAGTCCTTAAGGAAGGGGCGTAGCCGAGAACCAGAGCCGCCTGCGCGGGTCCCTCCTTTATGCCTCTCCTCAGGATCGAGGACTACGCGCTGATCGGCGACTGCCAGACCGCCGCACTCGTCGGACGCAATGGCTCCATCGACTGGCTGTGCTGGCCGCGGTTCGACTCGGCGGCGTGCTTCGCCGCGCTGCTCGGCAAGCCCGAAAACGGGTTCTGGAGAATCTGTCCCGCCGGCGGCGCTCGCATGGGCACCCAGAAGTATCGCCCCGACACGCTGATTATCGAAACCGATTTCGAGACCCCGGACGGCGCCGTCACGCTGATCGACTTCATGCCGGTGCGCAACTCCGAATCGGATCTGGTGCGCATGGTGGTCGGGCGACGCGGGCGTGTTTCGATGGAAATGGAGTTCGTCCTGCGCTTCGATTACGGCGCCTCGGTGCCCTGGATCACGCGGCTCGCAGACGGCAAGGGGCTGCGCGCCGTGGCAGGCCCTGACCTTGCCGTGCTGTGCGCCCCGGTGCAGCTTGAGTCGCGCGACTTGACCACGCGCGCGCGCTTCGACGTGGCGGCGGATGAGACGCTGCCCTTCGTGCTGACCTACGCGCCTTCGCACCAGGACGTCACGGTGCGCATCGATCCGAAGCGGGCGCTCGACGAGACCGAGCGGTTCTGGAAAAGCTGGAGCGCGCGCTGCACCGTCGGCGGCGAGCACGCTGGACCGGTGCGCCGCTCGCTCATCACGCTGAAAGCGCTCACCTATGCGCCGACCGGCGGGCTCGTCGCCGCGCCGACCACTTCATTGCCGGAGAACATCGGCGGCGTGCGCAACTGGGATTACCGCTATTGCTGGCTGCGCGACGCGACGCTCACGCTGCTCGCGCTGATGGGTGCGGGCTACTACGAAGAGGCGCGCGCCTGGCGCGAATGGCTGGTGCGCGCAGTCGCGGGCAGCCCCGAGCAGATGCGGATCATGTACGGCATAGCGGGCGAGCGGCGCCTGCCCGAACTCGAGCTGCCGTGGTTGGCCGGCTACGAAGGCTCACGGCCGGTGCGCATCGGCAACGCGGCGTCGGGACAACTCCAGCTCGACGTCTACGGCGAGCTCATCGACACCCTGTACCAGGGCTGCAAGGGCGGACTCTCCGGGCACGACGTCGCGTGGGGCCTGCAACGTGCGCTGCTCCAGCACCTCGAGAAGGTCTGGATGGAGCCCGACCACAGCATCTGGGAGATGCGATCGGCGCCGCGGCACTTCACGTACTCCAAGGTCATGGCGTGGGTGGCATTCGACCGCGCGGTAAAGATGGTGGAGGGCTTCGGCGTTCAAGGTCCGGTCGAGCGCTGGCGCGAGCTGCGCAGCCGCATCCACCGCGACGTATGCGAGAAGGGCTTCAGCCGCGAGCGCAATGCTTTCGTGCAGAGCTACGACTCCGAAGCGCTCGACGCAAGCCTGCTTCTCATTCCCATCACGGGGTTTTTGAAGCCCGAGGATCCGCGGGTCATCGCGACCACCGAAGCGATCCGGCGCGAGCTCACGGTGGATGGGCTGGTTTTGCGCTATCGCACGGACGAAGCAGTGGACGGCCAGCCGCCGGGCGAAGGCGTGTTTCTCGCGTGCAGCTTCTGGCTCGCCGACAACTTGTGCATGCAAGGACGGTGGGACGAGGCGCACGAGCTTTTCGAGCGGCTGCTTGACCTCGCGAACGGCGTGGGCTTGCTCGCCGAAGAGTACGACCCGATCGCGCGGCGCCAGCTCGGCAACTTCCCCCAGGCGTTCTCGCATGTCGCGCTGGTCAATACCGCGATGAACCTCGGCGAGCGCGAGAAGCCGGCCGAGCAGCGCGCCGAGAAGGAAGCCGCCTGAATTCGCGGTGCTAACATCGGCGCCGGAGGAGGTCCCATGAAAAGCCTGTCGGCAGTGCTGCTCACGCTAGCGGCTGCGTTCGCTTTTCCCGCTGCAGCGCAATACCCGGATCGCCCGGTGACGCTTCTGAACGGCTATCCCGCCGGAGGCAACGTCGACATCGTTTCGCGCCAGCTCATCGAGGGAATGAAGGCCAGGTTTCCCAAGGGCCTGGTGATCGTTTACAGGCCTGGTGCCGCCGGAGCGGTCGCGGTGACGGAGCTCGTTCGCAGCCAGCCCGACGGCTACACCATTATCCTTACCCCGCATTCCGCGCTCGTGATCGCCGCGCAGGTGCAGGAGCTTGCGTACAAGACGCCGGACGACTACGAACCCTTCGCCAACGCGGTGTCGTATTACCCGATGCTCGCGGTGCGCACCGAGTCGCCGCACAAGACGCTGCAGGATCTGGTCGCCTACGCGAAGGCGAATCCCGGCAAAGTCAGCGTCGGCTCGCCCGGCGAGGGCACTTCCAGCCATCTCAACCTGGAAGAGCTGATGATCAAGGCCGGCGTCAAGATGACGCATGCTCCGTTCAAGGGCTGGGGTCAGTCGAGCCCCGCGCTCCTCGGCGGGCACATCGACGCGCTGGTGGCGCAACCCGCGGAGCTGAAAGGCCAGGTGGAAGGCAAGCGCATGCGCGTGCTCGCGGCGTTCCAGCCAAAGCGCCACCCGGTGTTTCCCGACGTGCCGACCGCGAAAGAGGTCGGCTACGACGTGGCGAACGGTGTCTGGTTTCTGCTTATGGCGCCGAAGGGAACGCCGGCTCCGGTGGTCGGCTACCTGCAGGCCGCGGCGAAGGAAGCGGTCGAGGACCCGAAGTTCGTGAACGCGATGGCGGACAAAGG
>DATIGN010000181.1:0-10846 GCA_035454685.1 Burkholderiales bacterium
CGTACTCCCAGTAGCCGGCGAACTCGCGCTTGGCGAACACCGTCGCCTTGAGCGCGTGCGCGCGGCCGCCGTGCCCGGCGAGCACCACGTTCTCGCCGACGCGGATGGCGTCGGCGCTGCCGCGATCGATCGGCGTCACGCCGAGCTTGCCGAGCGCCTGCACCAGGCCGAAGCCGGTCGACTGGTCGTAGGCGAGCACGGTGCCGCCGGCGACCGCGCCCTTGTTGGTGGTGAGCCAGATGACGCTCGCCTCGGTGACGAGGTAGCCGATGGTGAGCACAAGGCCGTCGTCGCCGATCACGACGCCGTTGCCGGCGCGCTCGGTGCCGAGGATCGAGGCGGTGAAGGCGTCCTCGGGAATCTCGGCGCGCAGCTGCACCACGGCGTCGAGCGCGCGGTCGAGGTCGAAGCGCCAATCCTCGGGCCGCGGCCGCATCTCGGCCGGGAACGCCCAGTCCTTTTGCTCGGCCATGGGGTCAGACCCCGATTCTAACGCTTGGGGTCTGACCCCGATTTTCTTTTCCAGGCCTCGAATTCGGCTTTCGTCTCCGCGTTGGGCGGGTAGAGGCCGAAGATCGAGCGCCCTTCCTTCACTCTCGCCTCGACCCAGTCTTCGAACTCGCTCTGCGCCTGGGCTTCCTTCGCCACCGCTTCGGCCATGCTTGCCGGGATCACCACCACGCCTTCGACATCGCCGACCACGACGTCGCCCGGATAGACCGCGACCCCGCCGCAGCCGATCGGCACCTGGCTTTCCACCGCGTGGTGGCGCACGAGATTCAGGGGCGCGGAGCGCGCGCCGCAGTACGCCGGCCACGCGAGCTTCTCGATCGTCGGGGAGTCGCGCAGCCCACCGTCGGTCACCACGCCCGCCACGCCGCGCACCATGAGCCGCGTCATCAGGATGTCGCCGCCGGTCGCGGCGGACGCGTCGCGCCGCGCGTCCATCACCAGCACCTGGCCGCTCGGGCAGGCCTCGATCGCCTCGCGCTGCGGGTGGCCGCGACCCTCGAACGCGCCGAGCCGGTCGAGGTCCTCCCGCGCCGGGATGTAGCGCAGCGTATAGGCCTCGCCGACCATGCGCGGGGCTTTAGGGTTCAGCAAGAATATATTCTGGACGAATACATTCCTGAGACCCCGTTTGAACAACACGGTCGTCAGGGTCGCGGTGGAAACCGTCTTCAAAGCTTCACGGGCATAAGATGAAAGCATGGTGGATGTCGAACGCGAAGGGCCGGTCGCGAGAATCTTCCTCAACCGGCCCGAAAAAGCAAACGCTTTGACGAGCCGCGCGCTCGACGCGCTCGAGCGCGCGTTGCGGGAACTTGCGCGCGATCGGTCCCTCAGAACGGTGATCCTCGGCGGGCGCGGCCGGACCTTCTGCGGCGGCGCCGACCGGGAGGAACTGAGCAATCTGACGGCGCAGACAGCCGGTGCGTTTGTCACTCGTATCCATGAGGTATGCCAGGCAATCCGCGAGCTGCCGGTGCCGGTGCTGGCGCGGCTTCACGGCGCGGTCATCGGCGCGGGGCTCGAGATCGCCGCCGCGTGCGACCTGCGCGTCGCGGCCGAGGGCACCAGGTTCGCCATGCCCGAGGTCAGGCTCGGCATCCCCTCGGTGGTCGAGGCCGCGCTCCTGCCGCGGCTCATGGGCTCCGGGCGCGCCGCCTGGCTGGTCCTCACCGGCGAGGCGATCGACGCCCGGCGTGCCTTGGCGTGGGGTTTGATTGAAGAAATCGGCGACGAGGAGATGTTACTGAAGCACCTGCTCGCCGCAGACAGTGAGGCGCTTAAAGTGCAGAAGCAGTTGCTCCAGCTCTGGGACGAGGCGCCGCTCGCGACCTCGGTCACGGCGTCGATCGAGCGCTTCGCGCGGCTTCACAAATAAGGTATCCTTCCAACTGGTTGTCTAGTTGGAAGGCGCTGAAATGATCACCGTGGGCTCCTTCGAGGCCAAGACCAAGCTCGCCGAGCTCCTCGACAAGGTCGAGGCCGGCGAAACCGTCACCATTACCCGCCGCGGCAAGGCGGTGGCGAAGCTCGTCCCGGCCGCAGTCGACGCGGAGGAGCGAGCGAGGCGGCGCGCGTTCATCCAAGAGGTCAAGAGGAAGCGGGCGGCTTGGGATCGGGGTGCGAAGCCCGGCGCGACGATCGCCGATCTGATCAAGGCCGGCCGACGTTACTGATGGCGGTGGTGTTCGACTGCTCGGTGACTCTCGCCTGGTTCCTGAAAGACGAGCGCACCGCCTTCACCGATACCGCATTCGAGCTGCTGGAGACCGAGGAATGCTGGGTGCCGTATCTCTGGCGCCTCGAGTTCCCGAACGCGCTGCTGTTCGCCGAGCGCAAGAAACGCCTCGGCCGCGAGGAGCGGCTGGAGATCCTGGACAATGCCGCCCAGCTCTTCCTGCGCGCCGACCAGGCGCTGCCGGATATCCGCTCGCTGAGCGCGCTGGCGGAGCGCCGCGGCCTCACGGTTTATGACGCCTCCTACCTGGAGCTTGCCCTGCGCTCGGGCTTCGACCTGATCACGCTCGATCGAGAACTCGCCGCCGCGGCGGTTGCCGAAGGGGTGGCAGCGCATTCGCCGGGCCGCTCGAGCGCCGCCCAGGTGCGCAAGCGCTACGCCGTGGAAGCCGCGTGAAGCGCTTTCCACTACCATACCTAGTAGACAACGAGCTAAACTGAACTAGATACATGGCAAAACCGCAGGTCTACGACGCATCCGCCATCCAGGCGCTGAAGGGCCTCGAGCCGGTCCGGCGCATGCCGGGGATGTACACCCACACCGTGCATCCCCTGCACATCGTGCAGGAGGCGATCGACAACGCCGTCGACGAGGCGCTCGCCGGGTTCGGCAAGCGCATCACCGTGAGCGTGTTCAAGGACGGCTCGGTCCAGGTCGAGGACGAAGGCCGCGGCATCCCGGTCGACATGCACCCGGTGGAGAAGAAGCCCGCGGTCGAGGTCGCGTTCACCATGCTGCACGCCGGCGGCAAGTTCTCGCGCTCGGGGGACGGCGTCTACCACATCTCCGGCGGCCTGCACGGGGTCGGCGTCTCGGTGTCGAACGCGCTTTCGAAGCGCTGCGAAGTTGTTGTTTTTAGAGAAAGCCAGAAACACGCCATCACGTTCGAAGGCGGGGAGGTCAAGAACAAGCTCCGCTCGGAGCGCATTAAGGAGAAAAAGACCGGCACCATCGTGCGCCTCTGGCCGGATGCCAGGTATTTCGATTCGCCCAACATCCCGATGAACGAGCTCGAGCACCTGGTGCGCTCGAAGGCGTACCTGCTGCCCGGGCTGACCATGGCGCTCGAGGTGGAAGGAAAGCAGACGCGCCTGTGGAAGTACGAGCGCGGGATGGCGCAGTACTTCGAGTTCATGCTCGACGGCCGCGAGCTCGTCGCGCCGCTTTTTACGGGCGAGCGCTTCTTCGACGAGAAGTCGCTCTCGGGGGTGACGGACATAGAACCGGGCGAGGGCGCATCGTGGGCGATCGGCTGGGTCGCGGAGGGCGACATCTTCGCCGACAGCCACGTGAACCTGATCCCGACGCGCTCGGGCGGCACGCACGAGGCGGGCTTCCGCGCGGGGATTTTTGAGGCGCTCGGCGCGTTCATGGACGCGCGCGGCCTCGCGCCGAAGGGCGTCAAGCTCATCGCCGACGACCTCTGGCAGCGCGCCTGCTTCACGCTCTCGGCGCGCATCGTGCGCACGCAGTTCCACGGCCAGACCAAGGAAAAGCTCACCACGCGCCACGCCGCGCGCCTGCTCGAGCTGTGCGTGCGCGACGCGTTCGAGCTCTGGTTGAACGAGCACGCCGACGAGGGCAAGAAGATCGTCGAGCTCGCGATCGAGCAGGCGATGGCGCGCCTCGCCAAGGGCAAGAAAGTCGAGCGCAAGAAGTCGAGCGGCATCGCCACGCTTCCCGGGAAGCTCGTCGACTGCGCTTCGGGCGATATTTCCCGAAACGAGTTGTTCCTGGTGGAAGGTGATTCCGCGGGAGGATCGGCGAAGGAGGCGCGCGACAAGGAAACGCAGGCGCTGCTTCCGCTGCGCGGCAAGGTGCTGAACTCGATGTCGAAGGATAGCCGCACGGTGCTCGCGAACAAGGAGCTGCAGGCGATTGCCACGGCGATCGGAGTAGACCCCCACGGGGTCGACGAAAAAGCTGACTTGAGTTCTCTGCGCTACGGCAAGATCATCGTCATGACGGATGCGGACGTCGACGGCGGCCACATCCAGGCGCTGCTCCTCACGTTCTTCTTCATGCATGCGCCGCGCCTTGTGGAGGCCGGCCACCTCCACGTCGCGCAGCCGCCGCTCTACAAAGTCGAGGTGCCGAGCCAGGGCAAAGGCAAGCCCGCCCGGCGCATCTACTGCCTGGACGACGACGAGCTGGAAGAGGTTCTGAATCAGTTCAAGAAAGAAAAAATCAAGGACGGGAGCTGGGAAATCTCGCGCTTCAAGGGGCTGGGCGAGATGAGCCCGGAGCAGCTCTGGGAAACCACCATGAACCCGGACGCGCGGCGGCTGGTGCGCATGGAGTTCGACACCAGGAACATGAAGAAAGTGAGAGAGACCTTCGAGAAGCTGATGGACGCCGGCGAGGCCGAGGAGCGGCGCAACTGGATGAGGGAGCACTGGAAGACCGTTGAAGCGGACATCTAGGAAGAACAAGCCCTTCTGGGAAAGGGCCTACAAAGGCCACGTGCTGTGGCTCGGCAAGCGCAAGCTCGGCAAAGTCAATTTGACCAACCCGGATCAGCGCGGCAAGTACCAGTGGGAAGCGGCCGGCAGGGCGGGCTTCGCCGACGAGCTCGAGAAGGCGAAAGCCGCGGTCGAGCTCGCCGTCTCCACAGCGGACAAACAGCTGGATCTTTTCAGGTAAGGCCCCATGGACGACAACCGCACCGGAGATCTCTTCACCAGCAACGGCGACGACGCGGCACGCATCGAGGAGCACGCCTCGCACGCGTACCTCGGCTACGCGGTCTCGACCGTCAAGGCGCGCGCGCTGCCGGAGATCGCCGATGGGCTGAAGCCGGTGCAGCGCCGGATTCTGTTTGCAATGAATGGTTCAACCACCTTCTCGAAATGCGCGCGCTACGTCGGCGAGGTGCTCGGCAAGTACCACCCGCACGGCGACAGCTCCACGTATGAAGCGCTGGTGCACCTCGCGCAGCCCTTCTCGATGCGCTATCCCCTCATCGACGGGCAGGGGAACTTTGGTTCCCGTGATGGCGATGCGCCCGCTGCCTACCGGTATACCGAGGCGCGGCTCTCGCGCTACGCCGAATTGCTGCTCTCCGAAATCGGGGAGGGCACCGTCGACTTCATCAGGAACTACGACGGGAAATTCGACGAGCCGGTGCTGCTGCCGGCTCGATTGCCCTTCGGCTTGCTGAACGGAAGCTTCGGGATCCCGGTCGGCTTCTCCACCCGCATCCCGTCGCACAACCTGAAGGAAGTCGCCGCCGCGGCGGCGCACATCATCAAGCACCCGCGCGCGAAGCTCGAGGACGTGCGCGAGATCCTGCCCGGGCCGGACTTCCCCGGCGGCGGCCAGGTGATCTCGCCCAAGGAGGAGATCGAGGAAGCCTACGCTACCGGGCGGGGCTCTTTGCTCCTGCGAGCGAGATATGAAAAGGAAACGCTCGCGCGCGGGCAGTGGCGCATGGTGGTCACCGAGCTCCCGCACGGCGTGTCGGTGAAGCAGGTGATGGAAGAGATAGAGGCGCTCGCAAACCCCAAGTCCGTATCCAAGAAAGAAGTATCTCAGGAACAACGCAGGATGAAGCAGTTCATCCTCGACCAGGTCGAGTCGGTGCGCGACGAGAGCGACCGCAAGTCGAAGCTGCGCCTGGTGATCGAGCCGAGGAGCTCGCGCCAGGACGAGAACGAGCTCATGGCCGCGCTGATGGTGCACACCTCGCTCGAGACGCGCTACCCGGTGAACCTCACCTGGCTCGGCCTCGACGGCCTGCCGCAGACCAAGGGCATCGTCGACATCCTGAGCGAGTGGGGCGAGTTTCGCGTGCGCACGGTGCGCCGGCGCACCGAGTTTCGCCTCGCGAAGTGCGAGGCGCGCCTGCATATCGTCGAGGGGCGGCTGAAGGCCTTCGCCAGGATCGACGACATCATCAAGCTCATCCGCGCAGCCGAGGACCAGGCCGAAGCGCGCTCGAATTTACAGAAGCGGTTCAAGTTTTCGGAAAGACAGGCCGAAGACATCGTCAACCTGCGCCTCGGGCAGCTCACCAGGCTCGACGGGCTCGCGCTGAACGACGAGAGCAAGGCGCTGGAAGCCGAGCGCAGGGGGCTGAAGGGCATCCTCGGCGACGAGAAGGAGCTGAAGAAGCTCGTCGTAGCCGAACTGGTCGAGGATTCGAAGAAATTCGGAGACGAGAGGCGCACCCTCATCAAGACCGCCGAGCGTGCGCAGGTGGAGCGCACCGTGGTCGAGGAGCCGGTGAGCGTGATCCTTTCGCGCAAGGGCTGGATCCGCGCGCGCACCGGCCACGGGCTCGACGTGTCGCAGTTGAGCTTCAAGGACGGCGATGCGCTGCTGCAGACGCTCGAGTGCAAGACCACCGACCCGGTCACCGTGCTCGCCGCCTCCGGCAAGACCTTCACCGTCGCGGCCGCCGACATCCCGTCGGGGCGGGGCGATGGCGCGCACGTCAACACGCTGGTGAATTCGGGCTCCGACGACATCGTATGGATGGGCTCGGGCAGCCCGGAGCAGCGGCTGCTGATGAGTAGCTCCGCGGGCCTGGGGTTTCTCTGCAAGCTCGGCGATCTCGCGACCAAGACCCGCCAGGGCAAGGATTTCATGAAGGTGGAAGAGGGAGCGAGGGCAAACGCTCCTGTATTCGTTCCGGAAAGTTGTTCCTACATAGCCGCGCTTTCCTCCGACGCTCGCCTGCTCCTCTTCCCGCTCGACGAAGTGCCCGAGCGGCCGAACGGGGGGGTGGGCGTGCAGCTCCTCGCGCTGCCGGAAAAGGAGACGCTCGCTTCGGTGGCGGCGAGCGACGCAAGCTCGCTCGTGGTGTCCGGAATCAAACGCAAGAATCGCGCCGTGGAGACGCTGGACGAGAAACAGCTCACACTGCATATCGGGAAACGTGCACAACGCGGCAGGCTCGCCGACGTCGGCCTGCGCCCCGATCGGCTTGGAAGCTGAGAACAACCGCACGTTTCCTGTCCTGCCGTCACAAGGAATCGGGGCAAAAGCCGTTACGATTTGCCGATGCGCGAGCTTTCCGGCGCTGTCCGGCCGTTGGCAATCCCGGCGGCAATTCTCGCGATCGCGGCCATCGCCCATCTCGTGGGGCCGCCGATGCCGCAATCGCTCGCCGGCCTCTTCATCCTCGGGCCGTATGCCTTGCTCGCGATTGCGGTGGCGCTCGCGTGGGGGTTCAATCGCGGCCGCGCATTCGTCATCGCGGCGTCGCTGCTCTGCGCGTTCGCCGCGCAGCAGCTCTATCCGGGCGTGGTGGTGTACACGGCGCTCGTCTGCCTCGTGCCGTTCAACGCGCTTCTCGCGCTGGTCCTGCCCGAGCGCGGCGTGCGCTACCGCGCGGGGTACGTGTGGGTCGTGCTTCTCGTCTGCGAGGGGCTGCTGATCTACGGCATCTCCAGGATGGAAGTCGCGCTGCTCGACAACATGCTGCTGCGCTCGCCGCCGACGCCGCTCGCCGGGCGGATCTTCTTCGCCGCCGCGTTCGCCGCGGCGATGTGGCACGCCTGGCCCGAGCACACGCCGCTGCAGGTCGGGAGCGCGGGCGCGCTCGTCGCGTTCTACATCGCCGCGGAATGGGTCGGCTCGGCGCAAGTGTATGCCTCGTTCATGGCGGCCGCGGGGGCGATCCTGATCGTCGCGCTGGTGCAGGAATCCCACCGGCTTGCGTTCCGCGACCCGCTGACCGGGCTCCCCGGCCGCCGTGCGCTGGAAGAGCGCCTGAGCAGCCTCGACGGCAGCTACGTCATCTCGATGGTCGACGTCGACCACTTCAAGCAATTCAACGACACCCACGGCCACGACATCGGCGACCAGGTGCTGAAGCTGGTTGGCGCGCGGCTGGCCGAGGTCGGCGGCGGGGGCACCGCCTTTCGCTATGGAGGCGAGGAATTCTGCGTCGTCTTTCCCGACGCCGAGCTCGAGGACGTCTTGCTGCAACTCGAGGCGGTCCGCGTCTCGATCGAGCGCTACCGCATGGCGGTGCGCTCGCCTGACCGTCCGAAGGAGCTCGAGGATGGCGCGAAGCGCAGGGGCGAGGGCGTTGCCGACAAGCACCTGTCGGTCACCGTCTCGATCGGCGCGTGCAGCCCGGGCAAGCGCCTGCGCACCGCCGCGCAAGTCATCAAGGCCGCCGACGAAGCCCTCTACCGCGCCAAGCAAGGCGGCCGCAACAGGCTAAGCACATGAGGCTGCGAATTTCATCCGAGCGTGACGCAGGCCGAGGCGAGGCTCGCGGCGAGGCGCTACAGTCCGGGAATGGCGGCGCCGAGCCTCATCGTCCCTGAGCACGAAGTCGAGCTGACGGCCGTGCGCGCGCAGGGCGCCGGCGGGCAGAACGTCAACAAGGTCTCGAACGCCGTGCACCTGCGCTTCGACGTCCGCGCCTCCTCGCTCCCCGAGCACGTGAAGGAGCGGCTGCTGCGCATGGGCGACCAGCGCGTGAGCCGCACCGGGATCGTGGTGATCAAGGCGCAGGCGCACCGCAGCCTCGAGCGTAACCGCGCCGAGGCGCTCGCGCGGCTGCAGTCGCTCGTCACCGCGGCCGCGCACCTGCCGAAGCCGCGCAAGCCCACGCGCCCGACGCGCGGCTCGAAGCTGAGAAGGCTGGAAACGAAGAAGCGGCATTCGCGCCTGAAGGCGCTACGCGGCAAGGTCTCCGATTGAAGGACCTCCTCGCTGCGGTGATCGCCGCGGTCGAGGCCGAGGGCGTGCGCCTTGCCGCCGAGTTCACGCGCGCCGACGGCCCGCGCGGCCGGCGCGGATCCGCGCCGATCGACCTCGAGATCGAGGAGCGGCTGCGCGAGACGCTGCAGGGCCTGCTGCCGTGCACGTTCGTCGGCGAAGAGACCGGAATTTCCTTCAAGGAGGGCGATGCGGTCTGGCTCGTCGACCCGCAAGACGGCACGTCCGAGTTCACCGGCGGCAAGCGCGGCTCCGCGATCTCCGTCGCTTTGCTCAAAAAGCAAGTTCCCGTGCTTGGGGTGGTCCACAGCCCGCTCTCGCCCGACCGCGGCCGCGACACCATCGCCTGGGCCGAAGGCACCGGGCCGATCCGCAGGAACGGCAAGCCGCTCGACGCTCATCTTGCGCAGCACCTGCTCGCCGCGGGTGAGATCGTGTTCACGACGGGCTCCTCGGCGCTGCGCCCGGGCGCGTGGTCGCGCGCCTGCTCGCCCGCGCGCTACATCGCGATGCCGAGCATCGCCTATCGGCTCGCGCGCGTCGCCGCGGGCGACGGCGTCGCCACGGTCTCGATCCACGGGGTGAGCGAGTACGACGTCGCGGCGGGCATGGCGCTCGTGCGCGCGGCGGGCGGCGTCTTGCTCGACGCCGAGGGCAAGGAGGTCGCGCTCACCGGCGCGCGCGGCGGGCGGCTCTCGGGCTGCTTCGCCGGCGCGCCCGCCGCCGCGGCGCAGCTCGCCGGCCACGACTGGAGCTCGCTCGAGAACGAGCCGCCGCAAAAGGCGCGCGTGGTGCTCGGCTTCCCGCGCCGCACGCCGCCCGAGCGCCTCGACCGCGGGCAGGCCTGCCTGCTCGGCCAGGTGATCGGCGACAGCCTGGGGTCGCTCGTCGAGTCGAAGAGCGCGGCCGAGATCGTCGAGCTCTATCCGCAGGGGCTGCGCGACCTCGCCGACGGCGGCGTGCACCATACGATCGCCGGCCAGCCGACCGACGACAGCGAGATGGCGCTCGCGCTCGCGCGCTGCATCGTCGCCGAGAAGCAGTTCGTGGCGCAGCGAGCGCTGGATGCGTACCGCGAATGGTTGACCACGCGCCCGGTCGACATCGCCGCCACGACCGAGCGCGGGCTCCTCGGCCTGCAGACCGGCGAAAGCGAGTCGAACGGCTCGCTCATGCGCGTCTCGCCGCTCGGCGTGTGGGCGGCGGGCGACCCGGCGCGCGCGGCCGCCGCCGCGCGCGAGGACTCGGCGCTCACGCATCGCAACCCGGTGTGCGTCGAGGCGTGCGCCGCGTATGCCGCAGCGATCGCGGTCGGCGTCGCGGGCGGCAGCCGCGCCGCGATGCGCGAGGCGGCGCTCGAGCACTCGAGGGGGAAGGCGCGCGAGCTGATCGAGCAGGGCGGCCTGCCGGACGATTTCATGGAGCCGCGCTCGTCGGTGCGCGTTTCGCTGCTGAACGCCTTCCATCACCTGGAGCGATCCGGGTTCGAGGAGGCGCTCCTCGCCACCGTCGCCGCCGGTGGCGCCACCGATACCAACGCGGCGGTGTGCGGCGCGCTCCTCGGCGCCGCGCTCGGCCGGCAGCCGATCCCTTCGCGCTGGGTGCTTCCCGTGCTCGCGTGCCGCGCCACGCTCGATGCCGGCGCGCCGCGTCCGCGTCCGGCGGCCTACTGGCCCGACGACATCCTCGAGCTCGCCGAAGCGCTCCTGGAGGCGAAATGAGAGGCGTAGTTCTCATCGCCTTGCTCTTCTTGATGCTTCCCGCCGCCGCGCGGGTCGCAGACCTGCACACCGAGATTCGCGTCGACAAGACGGGCAGCCTCACCGTCACCGAGCGCACCACCGTGCTCGCGCCGCAAGGCCGCGAGCATCGTCAGACGATCCGGCGCGTGGCGCGGCGCATCGAGTTCCTCGCCGACCA
>DATIGN010000182.1:0-29830 GCA_035454685.1 Burkholderiales bacterium
AGCGAGGTAAGCCGCCGCGAAAAGCAGCGTCGACACGTAGGGCATGCGCGTCTGCTGGTGCCCGGAAGCCGCGCCGAAGAGCAGAATCATGGGCGCCGCGCTTGGCAGCATCATCGCGATCATCATGATCCACCACATCGCCGCGAGGAAGCCGAAATCAGGCTCCATCTCCATGCCGGCGTGCGGCGCGAGCCAACGCCAGGCGAGCGCGACGACGGCCGCCAGGCACAACGCGACGACCGCCCGGTCGCGCTGGAGCATGAGGCGCAGTAAGGTCGGCATGCCGGCCTCCTTTACGAGAACGCTCCCGGTGTCCTGAACAGCGGCGTACGCCTCCTGCCGTCCATCGTTGCGTGATGCGCACAACAGATGTTCGATCCGGCCAGGGAGCGCAGCTTGCCGCCCGTGAGTAGCGCTGACCACTCGGGCAGCACGTCCGTCGGATTGGGGGACGGGCTGTTGTTGACGTTGTCCACGAGGACGAATACCTCCAGCGCATCGACTTCGTTCTCCGCGCAGACGCGAGCCGCGCGGCTCAACCCACGCAGCCTTCCTCGGTGAAGCGAACGCGCGCCACTGCGCCGTACTTGTTCGCGTAGGCGGCGAGGAGCTCCTCGTCGCGCCAGCGCCAGCGCTTGGCGTTCGTCATCAGGCCGGACTTGTACTCAATGCCGTGCGGGAGCTGCACCTGCGGTCGGATCGTGCTGCCGTCCGGATAACTGAGCAGCTCGCTTTCCGCTTCGCCGATTTCCCCAATCTGTACCCGGCCGACGCCGCTGTGCAACTCGAACGTCATATCGACAGCCTTCGTCGGCAGCCAGCGCGTGACGAGCTGCTGCCCGAATAGCTGGAAGATGCCACCACCGGCCTTCCCCGTACCGATCGTTTCCAGCGCCCGCTGCTGCTCGGCGCTGGCACCGCGGTCCACATAGGCGCAGGCCGTGCCGTTGCCTTGTTCCACCGGGCCCGGAAAGCTGTAGTACAGCGCGAGGCGTGTGCCTTCGAGCGTGGTTGCTCCGAACCTGCCCGACAGAATGTTCCATGCTCCCCAACCCATGCAACGGCCCTCTGTTGGCCGGGCGTTGAAGTTGCAGGGACAACCCCAGTCGCAGTTGCAAGCAGTGAAATAGTCGGCTTCCAGACTCCAGCGCTCCATGGCCTTGCTTCCTCGTTACAAAGCGTCCGATACGAGGGCGGTGAGGCACCAGCCATTAGCCACCGGCTGCACGTCTCACGGCCGTGAGCTACGCGATGACCACCGCCCGGCCGGCTCGGATAGGCCAGCCATAGTTCCTCCTCGCCTACCATGCTACGCTTTGTCGGCGCGAGGCTGAAGCGCCGGCGGGGAACGGCCAGGTGCCACGCCCCATAAGCGCGCGTCGGAAACTTAAGTGGCTTTCGAGGCCGCGCATGGACGCGCTACCGGAACTAAACGATAAGGTGACGCGCACAACGTGTAGCGGGGCGCTCTACCGAAGGACGGCTCCACGTCTAAATAACCCTGGCCGGCGAAACCCCTTCAGGTAAATCCACCGTACGTGATGAACGACGGCGCGTACGGCTCTGAAGTGCACAAGCTGCGCTCGGAGGGATGCGGAGGACGGTTCGGTGTCGGCTACTGCGATTTCGCCGCCATCGCGCGCGGGTTCGGGCTCGCCGGACAGGGCCGCGGTCTGGGACTTCCACGTCTCCAACAAGGTCCTGTCTCCGACCCTACGCCGCGCCCATCCCCATCCCGCAAGAAAGGCGCTGGCGAGCGTGCCGTTCAGCCGCTCGCCGCTCTCCGGATCGATCGCGACGATGCCGGAGGCGAACACGAAGTCGCCGGCGCGGATCGCCGTGCTCTGCGCCCAGCCGTAGCCGGCGGCCATGTCGAGGCCGGGGCGAGGCGGTGGCACGACGATGCGTTTCATGGGGGTTGATTCGCATTTTAGAGGCCTGTTCACCCGCGTCACGCTGCCGCTCGCGGTGTTCGGGCTCATCAACCAGGCGGCGCGCACGGTGATGGCGATCATCGGGCCGGTGCTCGCGGTGGAATTCCGGCTTTCGGCGAGCGAGCTCGGGCTGCTCGCCGGCTGCATGCTCGGCGCCTACGCGGCCGCGCAGCTGCCCGGCGGCATGGCGCTCGACCGGGTCGGCGCGCGCAACGTGCAGGCGGGGTTGGGTCTGGTCACCGCCGTGGGATTCGCGCTCTTCGCGCTCGCCGAGGACTTCGCGACCCTCGCGGTCGCACGCGTGATCGTCGGCGTCGGCGTTTCGGCCGGGCTGATGGCCATCATCAAGGCGAACGCGCAATGGTTCGCGCCGGCGAAGGTCGCCCTCGTCACCGGCATCGCGGTCTCCATCGGCGGCCTGGGCAGCGTGCTCGCCACCGCTCCGGTGGCGGCCGCGCTGCCGACGCTCGGCTGGCGCGGGGTGCTCTGGGTGCTTTGCGCCCTCTCGGCCGCCACGGCGTCATGGATCTACGTCTGCGTGCCCGACAAGCGCGGCGGCAGCATGGGCGGCCTGAGGGCCGAGCTCGGCGTCGTGGCCTCGATCCTCGGCTCGCGGGTCTTCTGGCGCTTTGCCCCCGCGGTGGCGATGCTTTCGGTCCTCAACTTCACCTACCTCGGCCTCTGGGCGGGACCGTGGCTGCGCGACGTGGCCGGCTACGATAGCCAGGCAAGCGCGAATACGCTGCTCGCCTACACGGCGACCATGATGGTCGGCGCGCTTCTCGTCGGCGCGGCGGCGAGCCGCGCCAAGGCGCGCGGCTATCCGCCGATGCTGGTCACGCTCGTATGCACCGCCGGGCAGATCGGCGCGCAGATCGGGCTCGCGCTGCAGCCCGCGGCGCCGCTCGTCGTCGGAGGCTTGTGGATGCTCTTCGCCTTCTGCGTCGCCGGCGCCGCCGCGGGCTACGTCACCGTCGGCCAGATGTTTCCGCCCGAGCAGACGGCGCGCGTCGCGACCGCGGTCAACACGTTAACGCTCGGCGCCGCGTTCGTGCTGCAGGGCGCCATCGGCTGGGTGCTCGATCTGTGGCCGCGCACCGGCTCGGGCGGCTGGGATCCGCGGGGCTACTCCGCCGCCCTCGCGTGCTCGCTGCTGTTGCAGCTTTTCATCGGCGCCCGGCTTCTCGGAACAAGACGCTTACCCTGAAGGCATTATGCTCTGCTCTGGCCCGCCGGAGCTTCCCATGGACAACTTCGAGCTCACGATCCGCAACGGCACCGTCGCGACCGCGACCGAGACGACGCGCTGTGACGTCGGAATCAGCGGCGAGAAGATCGTCGCCGTCGCGGAGCATCTTCCCGCGGGCCGGCGCGACATCGATGCCAGCGACTGCTATGTGCTTCCGGGCGGCATCGACAGCCATTGCCATATCGAGCAGCTGTCCGGCATGGGCATCATGTCGGCCGACGACTTCTACAGCGGCACCGTGTCGGCGGCGTTTGGCGGCACGACCACCATAATCCCGTTCGCGGCCCAGCACCGCGGTACGTCGGTTACCACGACCGTAGCCGACTACCACGAACGCGCTCGCAGCAAGGCCGTGATCGATTATGGCTTCCACCTGATCATCGGCGACCCTACGGAAAAGGTCCTGAACGAAGAGCTTCCGGCCGCGATCAGGGGCGGCATCACCTCGTTCAAGGTCTACATGACCTATCCGAAGTGGCGGCTGGAGGACTATCAGCTCCTCGAGGTACTCAGCGTCGCGGGGCGCGAGGGCGCGCTCGTGATGGTGCATGCCGAGAACGACGACATGATCCGCTGGATCGCGAAGCGCCTGATCGAGCGTGGGCACGGGGCGCCGAAGTTCCACGGCGTCGCGCATAGCCCGCTCGCAGAGGCCGAGGCGACGCACCGCATCATCATGCTGTCGCGCGTGCTGGGCGCGCCGGTGCTGATCGTTCATGTCTCCAGCCCGGAGGCGACGAACACGATTCGTGCCGCGCAGACCCTGGGCGCGAGGATCTATGCGGAGACCTGTCCGCAGTATCTCGTGCTTACCGCCGAGGACATGGATCGCCCCGGCGTCGAAGGGGCGAAATGGTGCTGCAGTCCGCCGCTGCGCGACAAGGCGGCGCAGGAGGCGATCTGGGCCGGCCTCGGCAACGGCACGTTCCAGGTCTATTCCTCCGACCACGCGCCGTACAAGTTCGACGAGACGGCCAAGATTCCGCGCGGCGAGCAAACCACCTTCAAGGAAATGGCCAACGGCGTCCCCGGCATAGAGATGCGCCTGCCGATCCTCTTTTCCGAAGGCGTGCTGAAGAAGCGCCTGACCATCAACCAGTTCGTCGCGCTCAGCGCCACCAACCATGCGCGTATGTACGGCCTGTACCCGCGCAAGGGCACGATCACGATCGGATCCGACGCCGACATCGCCGTCTGGGATCCCGAAGTCGAGAAACGCATCGACTATTCGATGATGCACGACGCAGTTGGCTACACGCCCTACGAGGGCCATGTCTACAAGGGCTGGCCGCAGATCGTGCTGAGCCGCGGACGCGTCGTCGTCGAGGGCAGCGAATTGAAAGTGGCGCGCGGATCGGGGCGCTACCTCGCGCGCGGCGTGCCGGGCCCGGCAGCCGTTGCCGCTACGATCGACGGCCCCGCACGGAAATTGAGACAACTCATCGGATAACCCCATGGCCAGACACCTCAGGATTGCCGCCGCCCAGCTCGGACCGCTCCACAAGGCGGACTCCCGCGCCGCTGCCGTGTCGAGACTGAAGAAGCTGCTGCAGGACGCACACGCAATGGGGGCCAAGTTCGCCGTGTTCCCCGAGCTGGCGCTCACCACCTTCTTTCCGCGCTGGTGGATGGAGAACCAGACCGAGGTCGACGCGCGCTACTTCGAGAACAGCATGCCCTCGAAGGAAACCCAGCCGCTGTTCGACGAAGCGAAGAGGCTCGGCATCGGTTTCTACATTGGCTATGCCGAGCTCACGCCTGAGGGGCGGCGCTTCAATACGGCGATCCTGGTAGGGCCCGACGGCTCGATCGTCGGCAAATACCGCAAGATCCATCTGCCGGGGCACGCCGACCACAAGCCCAAGGCGGCGTTCCAGCATCTGGAGAAGAAATACTTCGAGGTAGGCGATCTGGGTTTTCGCGTCTGGCGTTACCTCGGCGCCATCACCGGCATGCTGATTTGCAACGACCGGCGCTGGCCCGAGGCGTTCCGCGTGCTCGCGCTGCAGGGCGCCGAGATCGTGGCGCTCGGCTTCAATACGCCGAGCGAGAACTTGCATTATCCCGAGCCGCCGGCGCTGCGCGTGCATCACCACCTGATCATGGCGCAGTCGATGGCGTTCCAGAACGCCACCTGGCTGGTCGAGACCGCCAAGGCTGGCCACGAGGACGGCTTCCGCATGTTCGGCCACTCGCTGATCGTGGCGCCTACAGGGGAGATTGTCGCCAAAAGCCAGTCGGAGGAGGACGAGGTCATCTGCCACAACTGCGACATCGACCTCGCGGCGAATCTCAAGAAGACCATGTTCAACTTCGCCGCGCACCGGCGCCCGGAGCATTACCGGCTGATCGTCGAGCGGGTGGGAGCAGAAGTGACGCCGGCGAACGATTGATCACCGCCGCGTGGACCTCGAGCTCGCGCAACTGCCTGTTCACGAGCGCTACAAGCTGCTCATTGGTCTCGTCATCCCGCGACCCATAGCGTGGGTCTCCACCTGGAGCGCAAACGGCGTAGCCAATTGCGCGCCGTTCTCCTTCTTCAACGTGATCTCGGAAGAGCCGCCGCTGTGCATCCTCAGCTTCAACTGGCGCTCCGATCGCGAGATCAAGCACACCCTCAAGAACATCCGGCGCACAGGCGAATTCGTGGTCAACCTGGCGGACGAAGGCACCGCGAATGCGATGCATCTCTCGAGCACTGAGATCCCGGAAGCCGAAAGCGAGTTTGGAAGATTCGGCCTGACAGCGGTGCCGGCGAGACTGGTGAATCATCCGCGGATAGGCGAGGCGGCGGCTTCGCTCGAGTGCCGCGTCGAGCGGCGCATCGAGTTCGGTTCTGAGCGCGAAATGGTGGTGGGCGAGATCCTTCTCGTCCATGCGCGCGAGGGCGTCATCGACCCGGCGACCAAGCGCATCTCGGAGGAGCGCTACCGCCCGATCGGCCGCCTATTCGCCAACCGCTACTGCACCACCCGCGAGCGCTTCGATCTGCCCGGCGAGTTGCCTTAACTCCAGGCGAGACGCACGCGGCCAATGGCCATGGCGACCGCGGCCTGCGTGGGTTCCACCACCGGAATGCCGATTTCGTCCTGCAGCGGCTGGCGATAGCGCGCCATCCCGGCGCAGCCCATCACGACCACGTCGGCGCCGTGCCGCTCGCGCAACGCTTTCCCGACCTCCACCATGCGGCCGAAGGTCTTGCCCTCATCTGAGAGCTCCGTGACGCCGAGGCCCACCGGAAGCTCCCCGGCGAGGCGCTCGGTGACGCCGAGGGCGCCGACATAGCGCAGGTGCCGTGGAATGGATTGCTTGAGTATCGCGATGACCCCGAACCGGTGCCCAAGCGTCAGTGCCGTGAGAATCCCGCATTCCGAGATGCCGAGCACGGGCTTCTTCGTCGCTTCGCGCACCGAATGCAGCCCCGGATCGCTGTAGCAGGCGATGACGAACGCCGCGTACTCGCTGTCCTTTTCGCGCACCAGGTTGAGTAACGGCGACACCACGCTGTCCACGTGCTGCTGCGTCTCGATGCCCGGCGGCCCTTCCTTGAGCGTCACGCAATCGATGGCCGGCCCACCGGGCATGCGCAGCGGCTCGACCGCCTGATCGATGCCGCGCGTCACGGCTTCGGTCGAGTTCGGATTGATGACGAGGATGCGTGCGGCCATGAGTCCGCAGATGATACTGGGCGAACCAGCGCTTTTGCCGCACAATCGCCCCATCCATTTCCGGGGGAGGTTTCCTGATGCTGCATCGCCGCGTTGCCTTGATCGTGACCGCTGCGCTCGTGTTCGCAGGGTCCGCGTTCGCCCAATCCAAGCAGCCCCCGCTTCGCACTGGGGTCGACGGCACTTTTGCGCCGCATGCCATGCCGAAGCTCGGAGGCGGCACCGAGGGCTTCCAGATCGACCTCTTCACGGAGGTCGCCAGACGCATGAACCGCGAGATCGTGATTGACAGCGTGAGCTTCTCGACCCTGATCCCGGGCCTGCTCGCGGGCCGCTACGACTTCATCGCCGCGCCGACCACGGTGACCAAGGAGCGGGCCGAAAGCATGATCTTCACCGCAGGGTATCTGTGGACCGCGTACCAGTTCGGCATCCGCAAGGGCTCCCAGCCGATCAAGGACTGGTCGGACCTCAAGGGCAAGGTGGTCTCGGTCAACAAGGGCACGCCCTACGAGACGCTGAGCAAGAAGATGGGCGAGCAGCACGGCTTCACTGTGCAGGCCTACGACACCCAGCCGGACGCGACGCAGGCCGTGCTCTCCGGGCGCGCCTACGCGACCCTCGGCGGTAACACGACCATCGTCTACGCGGCGAGCAAGAACCCGAATTTCGTCGCCGACCTCGAGCTCAAGGACACGCGGGCGCACTGGGCGGCGCCGTTCCGCAAGGACAGCGTGGCGCTGCGCAACCAGATGCAGGACGTGATCAACTGCATGAAGAAGGATGGAACGATCGCCAAGCTGTCGGAGAAATGGTTCGGCAAAGTGCCGGGGCCCGATTCACTCGAGCGCGTGATCACACCGGGCTATGGCGTGCCGGGCATGCCCGGCTACGACCCGACGCCGCACGAGCTGAAATGCTGATCCCCGGGAATGCCGGGTAAGGCGGTCGTCGAGGCGCGCGGCATCCACAAGCACTACGGCGCCCTGCATGTCCTGAAGGGCGTCGATCTCGTGGTCGCCGAGCGGGAGCTTGTGTTCGTGATCGGGCCGTCGGGCTCGGGGAAGTCCACGCTGCTGCGCTGCCTCAACCGGCTCGAGGAGCCCTCCTCGGGCAGCGTGGTCGTCGACGGCGTCGACCTGCTCGATCCGCGCACCGACATCAACCATGCACGCCAGCGCATCGGCATGGTATTCCAGTCGTTCAACCTCTATCCGCACATGACGGCGCTCGGCAACGTCACGCTGGCGCTGCGCAAGGTGGCCGGCAAGTCGCGAGTCGAAGCCGACGAGCTCGGCCGCGCCGCGCTGGCGCGCGTGGGGCTCGCCGACCGCGCCGGCCACACGCCGGGCGAGCTTTCCGGCGGCCAGCAGCAGCGCGTCGCCATCGCGCGCGCGATCGCGCTCGAGCCGCGCGTGATGCTGTTCGACGAGCCCACCAGCGCGCTCGATCCGGAGCTGGTGGGCTCGGTGCTCGGCGTGATGCGCGACCTGCGCGAAAGCGGCATGGCGATGGTGGTGGTAAGCCACGAGATGGGCTTCGCCCGCAACGCCGCGGATCGCGTGCTCTTCATGGACCACGGCGCCATCGTCGAGGAAGGAACGCCGGCGGCGATCTTCGAGAGCCCCAGCCACCAGCGCACCCGCGCGTTCATCGGCCAGATCCAGCGGCATTAAGAGTACCGAGACGGTCCGCACGATGTCCAACTGGGAGCGTTTCCTCGATACGTTCTTCAACGCGCAGGTGATGGCGCGTTACCTGCCGGACATCCTCCACGGCACGCTGATCACCATCCAGCTGGCGGCGCTGGTGATCGCGAGCGGCCTCGTCGCCGGATTGGCGCTTGCGCTTCTGCGCAGCCTCGGCTTCAGGCCGGTCAACCTGCTCATCGTGTTCGTCGTCGATCTGTTCCGCGCGCTGCCGCCGCTCGTCATCATCGTGTTCATCTACTTCGGCCTCCCCTCGGTCGAGCTTTCGCCTTCGGGCTTTGTCTCGACGTGGCTCTCGCTCACGCTGGTGCTGATGGCCTTCGCAGAGGAGATCTTCTGGGCCGGCATCATCTCGATCCCCAAGGGACAATGGGAGGCCGCGCGCTCCACGGGCCTTTCGTACGGCCAGGCGTTGATCAACGTGGTGCTTCCGCAGGCCATCCGTCTCACCATTCCGCCGCTCACTAACCGCACCATCGCCATTACCAAGGGCACGGCCCTGGGCTCCGTCGTCGCCGTGAGCGAGATCCTGGGCATGGCTTCCTCGGCGGTGTCCAACAGCTACAACCCGTCGCCGCTCACGCTGGGCGCCGCGGCGTACGTGATCTTGTTCTTCCCCATGGTGGTTCTGGGCCGCTGGCTCGAGACCCGGATGCGCTGGAAGCGCTGATCGATGCTCCAGACCTTTTTCAACGTCGACATCATCCAGGCCGCGTGGCCCATCCTCCTGGCCGGGCTCGGCAACACCGTGCTGCTGTCGCTCGTGGTGGTGCCGCTCGGCCTCTTCGGCGGCCTGATCCTCAGCCTGCTCGCCGGCGTACGCAATGCCTGGGTGCGCTGGCCTCTCATGGCCTGGGTCGATTTCTTCCGCGCCTTCCCGCCGCTCGTGCTGCTCATCTTCCTCTATGCCGGCTCGCCGTTCATCGGGCTGGAGCTCACCGGCTTCATCTGCGTGTGCATCGCCTTCTTTCTCAATACCGGCGCCTACTACGGCGAGATCCTGCGCGCGGGCATCGAATCGGTCCCGAGCGGCCAGATCGATGCGGCGCGCAGCACCGGCCTCGGGCGACTGCAAACCATGCTTTACGTGGTCCTGCCACAGGCCGTGCGCAACGTGCTCCCCGACCTCCTCTCAAACACCCTCGAGGTCATCAAGCTCACCTCGCTTGGCAGCGTCGTTGCCATGCCTGAGCTCCTGTTCCAGGCGCGGCAGGCGCAGAGCGTGACCTACAACCCCACGCCGATTGTTCTCGCGGCCCTCGTCTATTTCGTGATGCTGTGGCCGCTGGTGCGGCTGCTAAGCCGGCTTGAGAACCGCGTAGTCGCGCGCGCCTAGGAACGAAAGTCGGGCTGTACAGCCGGTGCGTGGGAGGCGACTCGTACGGTTCCAGTGCGGCTACTGCACGCCGGGGCGGGTAACAGTCTTGCCTCGAAAGGATTATCGGCGCATTTAACTCGCCCTGTCTCGTGATCGAAGAAGCCCAGGTCGTAGTGCATGAAACTCACCAGCCAAATCTTCGCGAGCGTCGCCACGGGCCGACGCGGTGGCAGTTCTGCTGCGATCTCACCTGCGGAAAAGCATGAGGTCCTTGCGTTGCATTAGGCGCCGGCGTAACGTCGCGTCGGTGCGTTACCTTCGGCGCTGCCAAGATCCTGCGAATCGGGCCGATATTTAAAAGAAAACTCGTCAAGCGGATCCCGCGCCCACACACAAGCTCCAGGCACTTGTTGACCCACTGACAGAGGAGGCAGTCATGACCACCACAGAAAAGCAAGTCGACAACGGCGTGAACGTCGAGGCGTTGCTGGGCGCCCGGGAGGCGCTGAGCAAGGCCCCGGAAGGCGCCAAGTTCAACTGGCGAGCGAGCTGCAAGTGGATGAACGGTACGCACAGCCGGACCAACGTAAAGGGCTTCTACGGGCTCGGCCAGGAGCAGAGCCACAAGACCGAGTTCACCTTCGACATCGACCACCCGGAGATTTTCGCCTCCGAGGACAAGGGAGCGACGCCAGTGGAGATGGTCCTGACTGGCCTGGCGGGTTGCCTGACTGCCGGTGTGGCCGCGGTGGCGCAGCTGCGCAAGATCCAGCTGCGCTCGGTCACCGCGACGATCGAGGGGGGAATGGATATCCAGGGCATCCTCGGCATCGATGAGGATGTGCGCAACGGCTTCGACGGCATCAAGGTCAACTTCGCCATTGACGCCGACGCGACGCGCGAAGAGATCGAGGCGCTGGTGGCGCAGTCGCAGAAGCGCTCGGCGGTGTTCGACATCGTCGCGAATCCGACGAACGTCTCGGTCACGGTGAGCTGAGCAGCGCGTCGAGCGGGGCTGCATCGATGCGCGCGACCGCGGTGGTCGTTGGCGCCGGTCATGCGGGCCTTGCCATGAGCCGCTGCCTCGCCGAGCGCTCGATCGACCATGTGGTCCTCGAGCGCGGCGAGGTGGCGAACTCGTGGAAGACCGAGCGCTGGGACTCCCTGCGGCTGCTCACGCCGAACTGGCAGAGCCGGCTGCCCGGCTACCGCTACACCGGCAGCGATCCCGACGGCTATCGCACCATGTCCGAAACCGTCGCCTTCCTCGAGCGGTATGCGGCGACGATCGCGGCCCCGGTTCGCACCCACACCGCCGTGAGCTCGGTTCACCGGCTGGAAGACGGCTACGCCATCGCCACCACGCAGGGCGAGTGGCGAAGCCGAATCGTGGTGCTGGCGAGCGGTGCCTGCAACATTCCCAGCGTGCCGGAGATCGCGGCGGCGCTCCCGCCGGGAATGGCCAGCGTCAACCCCATGCAGTACCGCAACCCGGAGCAGCTGGCGCAGGGCGGCGTGCTGGTGGTCGGCGCCTCCGCCACGGGCGTGCAGATCGCCGACGAGATCCAGCGCTCCGGCCGCCCCGTAATCGTGGCCGTGGGCGAGCATATCCGCGCGCCGCGGACCTACCGTGGGCGCGACATCCAATGGTGGATGGACGCCGCGGGGATCCTCGACCACCGCTACGACGAGATCGAGGACCTGAGGCGGGCGCGCAACCTGCCGTCGCTCCAGCTCGCGGGATACCCGGATCGGCGCACCGTCGATCTGAACTCGCTGACGGCTATCGGAGTGAAGCTGGTCGGCCGGCTCGCCGGGATCAAGGACGGCAAGGCGCAGTTCTCCGGCGGGCTTGCCAACCAGGTGGCGCTCTCCGACCTCAAGATGAAGCGGCTCCTCGATACGATCGACGCGTGGGCCGCTGCCAGCGGGCTCGCGGGCGAGATCGGCCCGCCCGAGCGCTTCGAGCCGACGCGCATCGACGCATCTCCGCCGCTCGCGCTCGATCTGAATCGCGCCGGGATCCGCACCGTGCTCTGGGCGACCGGCTACCGCCCGGACTACTCTTGGCTCCACGTGCCGGTCCTCGACCGCAAGGGCCGTATTCGCGACGTCGGCGGCGTCGTCGTCGACTCGCCGGGGATGTATCTCATGGGGATTCAATTCCTGCGGCGCCGCAAGTCGGCGCTCATCGACGGCGCCGGCGACGATGCGCGGGAACTGAGCGCGCATATCGCGCGTTTCCTCGCCGGCCCAGGCGCCGAGGCGCTGCGCCGGCATGAACTCGAGAGATCAGAAAGGACGGCACGCGCATGAACCGGACAGAGGGATTCACGCAGGACAAGCAGTTCGGCTTCGGGACTCTGGCGGTGCACGCCGGCCAGCGTCCCGACCCGGTCACCGGGTCGCGGGCCGTTCCCATCTATCAGACGAGCGCGTACGTCTTCGAGGATTCGGACCACGCCGCGAATCTGTTCGCGCTGCAGCGCTTCGGCAATATCTACTCGCGGATCATGAATCCGACGGTTGCGGCCTTCGAGGAGCGCATCGCGGCGCTGGAGAACGGCATCGGCGCCGTCGCCACCGCCTCCGGGCAGGCCGCCCAGCACATTGCCCTGTTCTCCCTGATGGAGGCGGGCGACGAGTTCGTCTCCTCGACCACCTTGTACGGCGGAACCATCAACCAGTTCGACGTGACCTTTCGCAAGGTCGGCATCAATCCGACCTTCGTGAACGTGAGCGACCTGGATGCCGTCCGGCGCGCGATCACTCCGAAGACCAAGTGCATCTTTGCCGAAACGCTCGGCAATCCGAAGATCGACGTCCTGGATATCGAGGCGCTCGCCGGCATCGCGCACGACCACGGCATTCCGCTGGTGGTCGACAACACCTTCGCTAGCCCCTGGTGCTGCCGGCCGATCGACTGGGGCGCGGACATCGTCGTGCACTCGGCCACCAAGTTCATCTGCGGTCACGGCACGACGATGGGCGGGGTACTCATCGACGCCGGCCGCTTCCCTTGGAACAACGGCAAGTTCCCCGGCATGACCGAGCCCTCCAAGGGCTATCACAATCTTCGCTTCTTCGAGTACTTCGGCGATTTCGGCTGGCTGATGAAGGCAAGGAGCGAGATGCTGAGGGATTACGGCTCCTGCCAGAGCCCGTTCAATGCGTTCCTGCTGCTGCAGGGTCTGGAGACGCTTCACGTGCGCATGGAGCGGCATGTAGCCAACGCGCGCAAAGTGGCCGAGTTCCTGAGCACCCATCCCGCGGTCAGCTGGGTGAACTATCCGGCCTTGCCCGGCAGCCCCTATCGCACGCTGTGCGAAAAATATCTGCCGAAGGGGCCAGGAGCCATCTTCACGTTCGGCATCAAGGGCGGTCGCGAGGCCGGCAGGAAGATGATCGAGAGCGTGCAGCTTTTTTCGCACCTCGCCAACGTGGGCGACTGCAAGAGCCTGATCATCCATCCGGCAACGACCACGCATCAGCAGCTCACCGAGGCGGAGCTCGCAGCCTGCGGTATCGGTGCCGACATGATCCGGCTATCGGTCGGCATCGAAGAGATCGACGACATCCTGTGGGATCTCGACCAGGCGCTGGAGAAATCACAGCAGGCCGCGCCGGCGGCCGGCACGGTGCGTCGCGCCGACGAGGAGCCCGCGCCGAGCGGCCACAGCCTGCTCAGCAAGGCGTTCGGCGCTCCATTCCAGAAATAGCGGGGGAGACGATGCCAGTAGGAGATCGGACCAACCTAGCCGGCACCGCGTACGACCGGCTGCGCATACTGACCACCTGCCGCAACATCGCGATGGTCGGACTGTCCTCCAATCCCTATCAGCCCAGCGCGTTCGCCGGCATCTACCTTGCCGCCAACGGCTACAACATCATCCCGGTGAATCCATCGCAAGCCGGAAAAGAGATCCTCGGCCAGCGGGTCTACGGCCGCGTCGACGAGATCGACAAGCCCGTGGATATCGTGGACGTGTTTCGCCCGCCCTCCGAAGTCCCGGAAATCGCAAGACAGGCGGTGAAGATAGGAGCCAAGGTGCTCTGGCTACAGCTTGGAGTGATCAGCGAAGAAGGCGCCAGGATCGCGCGCGACGCCGGCCTGGAAGTCGTCATGGATCGCTGCTGCAAGATCGAGCACGCGCGCTTTTTCGGCGGCCTGCGCACCATCGGTCTGAGCACCGGCGTCATCACCTCCCGGCTGGCGTTGAAAATCCCGGTCTGAAGCCGGAGCCGGCAGTCTTCGCCGGCGGGCCGCGATCAGAAGGGCGAACCGCACCTTTCGCAGCACCCCGATGCTAAGGGCAACGTTCGGAACTACGTCAAGTCATCACGCAACGGCAAACTGCAGCGCATCCGCTTTGACCCGCCTGCGGTGCGGGCATACAGTGCGCCGGAAGAAGCAGACAAGAATAAGTGCCGAATGCCCGAGCACTTGGATGGTGATCAGTCTATGAGCGCGACCGATCGCGTTGCCATCGTCGTGGTGCATGGCATCGCCGACCAACGTCCGCGCCAAACGGTACGGGAAGTAGCGCGACTCCTCTCTCGAGGCGGCCCTGGAATGGCCTCCTACGTGCAGGGCGAAATGCAGGATGTGCTGGTACCGGTCGAGCCGCTGCCGCCGGGAGACCGCGTCCTGCAAGATGCCTCGCCGCGCGAGCGCCCGGGGACGCCGAGCGGGTTCTATCAAACGCAGCAGACGACCGAAGTGAAGGCGCGAGCGCCGAAGCGGCAGGCACCGGACGCGCAGGACCTCGGCATGGCGCTCAACGATTACCTGCTCAGCCGCCTCGCGCTGCCGGAAAGCGATGCGCTCTACGAGTCGACGCGGGTCCGGCTCCGCCGCCGCGCGGATGGCCGCTCGCTCGACATGTACGAGATGTATTGGGCTGATCTGTCGCGCCTCGGCACCGGCGGCCTGCGCGCGCTGTCGTCGCTCTACCAGCTGTTCTTTCACCTGAGTACGCTTGCGGCCGACGTGGTCGACCAGGTGTCCCTCAGCACCAACGGGGGAAGGGCCTGGCGCCTGCTGCAGCGCCTTCACGCCTGGATGGCGTGGATCATGAAGGGGCCGGCCGCGTTATTGCAACTCGCCATGCTGCTCTTGATCGTGTTCGGCGCAGCAGCCTTGGTTCATCCCGACCTTCGGGGACAACTTGTCGCTGCGGTTTTCGGGCTCGGAGGTGTTGTGCTGGCGGCGCTCGCAGTGCTTGCCTGGTTGCGTGCGGCGCCCGGGTTTGCGCGCTGGGCGAAGCTCGCGTTTCTCTTCGCGGTCGCGTCCTTCAGTCTGGCGTTCGCGGTTTTGGCTCTCGCTGCCGCAGGTGTAGCGCCGGTCGTTTACTTCGTGGCCAGCGCGTTGGGCATCGGCCTGCTGGGTGGGTATCTCATCGAGCGCTATTCCGGTGTCACGCGGGGTGTTCGGCTGCTCGGTCATCTGATCGTGGTGGCGACTGTCCTGATGGTATGGGTCGCCGGCCAGCTCGTGCGCCCCACTACGGAAATCGAGTGGATGCTTCTCAGCGCCCTTAGCGCAGGTGAAGTGCTTTATGGCGGTGTGCTGATCGTGTGGGCCGTCTTCGTCGCGGTACAGATTAGCGCCCTCACGCTTGGACTCTGGCTAGGCCGCGGCTGCGACAAAGCGGCCCGGGCGTCGCTTCACACGGCGCGGCTCGCGCTCATCGGCTCCACCGGGCTCTTTGCGGTGCTCAGCCTCGTGTTGTGGTCGGTCGTAAGCTACATCGTCGGGCGCGCGCTCTCGGATTTTCTCTACCTGCCGCATTTTTTCGGCCGCGGCTACCGGTCGGCCGCGTTCTTTCTCGACGACCGGGTGCAGGCCCTCGGCGGCTTCTTCACGCCCCTCGTCGCCGGCTTCGCGCTCGCCTTCGCCGCCGCCCTGCTAGTAGTGCTGCCGTCGCTGATCGAGGAGATGAAGCCCACTGCGAACTTCGATGACAGCGGCGCGATTAAGGGCGCGGCCGAGTGGGCGCGGCGACTCGGAAACTGGCTCACCGGCGGGATCCGGGCGCTCGGAAGGGCATTTGCGGCGCTTATCCCCCTGGCGGCGATTGCCGGCAGCGCGCTCTACCTCGCGTTCGTCCTCCAAGAATTCGGCGACGCCATGAAGATTGGAGGAGATCTCGCGTGGCTCGTGCACCTGCTCGACATGTTTCAGGGCGAGACCCTGGTTGCCACGGGCAAGTGGCTCGCCGGAGGCGCACTGACAATCGCCGCGCTCGGCTCGCGCTTTACCGAGACCTTCGGGCGCCTAAGCGTCGCGATCGACGCGGTGCTCGACATCGACAATTACTTCGCCGATCCGCCCAACCGGCAGCCGCCGCGGGCCCGCATCTATTCGCGCTATGCCTCATTGCTCTCCCATCTGCGCGACGCGGGCTATGCGCGCCTCGTGATCGTCGCGCATAGCCAGGGCAGCGTGATCAGCGCGGAGCTCTTCCACTACCTGCATGTGCAGGGCCGCCTGCAGGACATCGTCGGTGCAATGCGCATTGCGCTCGTCACCGTAGGCTCGCCGCTGCGCGACCTGTACGCGGAGCGCTTTCCGCTCCTCTATCGATGGATGAGCTCGCGGGAGCGGGGCTTCGCGAATGCCGGGCCGGCGGCTGCGGATGTCGGTGCAACCGAATGGGTCAATGCCTGCCGCTCGGGCGATTATGTAGGTCGCTTTCTCTGGACACCGCACACGGACGCGTCACGCTTCACGATTGCTACCGTCGGCCCGGACGGGCGAGTTGCGGCGCGCCGGGCCGGGGACCGCACCGAGCTCTGCCTCGGCGCGGGGGGCCACACGCATTACTTCAGCGACGACGCCGTGGCCCTCGCGGCCGAGATCGAGCGGCTCGTAGCGGGCGGCCACTAGCCGCGAGGGAGAGTTCCTGCTGGCCGCCACCGGTCTGCCAGACCCCTTTGGTCGTGCGCGCGAGGGCGATTACAGCGGTTTGATGTTGGATGCGGCGGGGCCTTTCTGACCCTGCGTTACGTCGAAGGATACCTTCTGACCCTCCTTCAGTGATTTGTGGCCTGAACCTTGGATCGAGCTGTGATGAGCGAACAAATCTTTGCCGCCGTCGTCCGGCGTGATAAATCCGAAGCCCTTGGAGTCGTTGAACCACTTCACTGTGCCTGTTGCCACGTCATTTCCCCTTCTTGAGATTGCAGTGTTGACGAGGCTGTCCGAGCCCCGCTGCGGGCACGATGGTCAAGGAAGGGAATTGACTGCCACTACCACGACGAGCGTCTCGACGGCTTGGAAAGAGCGCATACCCAATTCTTGAGATCCTGCGGCAACAACTTTACCACCCTGCGCCAGGCGAGAAAAGCCTATCACTCGGCGACGATGTCTTTCTCCGGACGCGGCTCCTTCAGCCGGACCGACGACAGATGGCATGCAATTGAGCAGAAATGAGACCGCCCAGCGGTCAGGAAGAAAGCTCGCCGCGCTGGAAGCTCATCCGCGCGAAACGGGTTCGGTATTCGCCCGGCGTCATGCCCGTGTGGCGCTTGAAGAGATGGCGAAAAAAAGCGATGTCTTCGTAGCCGACTCGCGCGCAGACCGTCTGGATCGCCTGGTCGCCTCCCTCGAGCATTTCCTTGGCGGATGAAATGCGCAACATCTGGATGTAGGCGCCCGGCAGCCGGCCGGTCGCGTTCTTGAAGCGCCGAATGAAGTTGCGCCGGCTCATGCCGGCGCGGTCGGCAAGCGCGTCGACCGACGCGCCGCCCGCGAAATGCTGCTGCAGATAATCCTCTACGCGCTTGATCCTCTCGTCCGAATGGGGGCGCGTTAGCGGCAGCACCGAGTATCCGGATTGCTGACTCCGCGGCATGCTGAGGAGCAGCGATTTCGCGCATTGCAGGGCGATCTCGTGCCCGCAAAACTTCTCCACTAGATAGAGGCTCAGGTCGATCGAGGCGTAAACGCCACCGCTGCAAAAAATGCCGCGGTCCTCGGTAAGGAAATCGTCCGTACGCCAGTGCACCTTCGGGTAGCGTTCGCGTAGCACGTCGGCCACGCCCCAATGGGTGGTCGCCTGCCGGCCGTCGAGCAGCCCGGCCTCCGCGAGGAAAGCGACGCCACTGCAGATCCCCGCGATGTACGCCCCGCGCGCGTGCCATTTGCGTAGCCAAGGCAGCAGCACGGTATTGCGGGCGATGCGTTCCTGAACATTCCAGCCGGATGCCGGCAGGATAATGATGTCGCTGTGCCGCACCTCGTGCAGCGCCAGCTCTGGCCTAAGTCTTAGTGCACAGAGGCTCGTTATCGCACGACCGTCGATCGAAGCGGTGCGCACACGAAACCGAGGCTTTGCGGCCTCGCCATGGAGCCAATTCCATAACAGCCCGGCGGAGTGAAACACCTCCAGAGGACCGATCGCGGTCGATGCGTATCCCCCTTCGAGAAGCACGATAGTGACGTCGAGGACGCGCTTGCCAGCGGCTGCTCTAATCATGACCGCGTTACCGCCCACCTTTCGCGGCGGGCTGCCACAGCCCAATGGTGGCCCCGGCCGAGTCGAGAACAAGCGCGATTTGCGCGATGTCGGACACGAGGAACGGGCCGATGAGCACCGAGCCGCCTAAGAGCGCCACGCGGCGCACGACTTCTTGGATATCGTCGACCTGTACATAGGGCGTCCAGTGGGACGGTACCCCGCGTTCTCGCTTCCCTCGGTCGAGCTGATACATCGAGCCGACGTTCTGTCCGGCGAGCTGCAGCAGGGAGAATGCGCCACCGTTCACCCGCTTCTCCGACGTGCGCCAGCCGAAGACTTGTGCATAAAAGCTACGAGCTTTCTCCAAATCGATGGTAGCCAGATCGACCCAGCAGAAGCGGCCCGGCCCTGCGTTATCGAGAGAAATCATGATTGAGGAGGCGGCACCCGAACCGCGCCACCGCCGTTGCCTTAGCCAGAAACCGCCGTCATCGGGCTGATGACGCTGTGAACTTCGGTAACCTTGGTGGCCGGAAATCCGCTCAGCCGCGCGTGCTCGCGCACTGCCGCCTCGTTCTCGGCGAGGTAGACGCAAAACGTCTTGTCCGCAACGACGTATGACTGCAGCCATTGCGCCTTGCCGGCGAGCTTCGCCAGTGCGCCATTTGAGGTGGAGGCGACGTCTTTGTACTGGTCACGTGCCAGCCCGCCGACGCCGGGAATATCGCGCTCGATCATGTATTGCTTCATTTTTCCGCTCCAGTGGTGTGAAGGAGGCGCCAGTGTCGTCTCCCGTTGCACGGAACACCAGATAGCATTATTGCCTATTTGCATAGGTTATCGTGCCAATCGGCGCAATCGGTGGCCAGCGGACAAGAGCGGCTTACCCTAGCGTTTGCTGCTATAAGAACGCTATCGGACGGTTCATTGCGTCGGCGTTTCTCGCTCGCCGCCAATCCGGTAGGCTGCATAGAGCAGGTCGAAAGTCCGCATCGCATCGGCAAGCAGGACATCATCGCTCCGTGCTTTCTCGCGCGCCCCCTTGAGCATCGTTTCCAGCCCTTTGGCGTCGGGTACAGGGATACCGCCCACGTCCAGGAAGTGGACGGCGGCACCTATGGCTGCGAGGGCTGAGTCTGTCTCCAGGCCGAAGCTCGAAAGCAGGACCTCGAATGTGACCCGCTTTCCGACGTGGGTGAACTGAGCGCCGTCGAAATCGAAGCCCACGGCGTTTTTGGGACAGTCGCTCGGGCGGTCGATCCATGCAAAGCGGGCATCGCGATCGATGAAACGCTTTATCAGCCAGGCGCTGGCGAGACGGTCGACCCACGGCGCCTTGCGCGTCGCCCAGGTGCGCTTCTGATAGCGCGCGGCATCGAACCGCCGCGGCCTGCGTCGGGAGAAGCGCGGCTCGGCGCCGAAATACGCCGCTCGATACGCGCCTTTGACGTCCGCCAGGGCTGCTTCCGCCTGCGCCTTGGCCTCGCCAGCATAGAAGTCGATTGCCGCGACCTTCTCTAGTGTGCGTCCGAGCCGGAGCATCTGCGTCTGCGCGCGCCGGGGTCCCAGGCGAGCGAGCGAGGCCTTCGCGACGCGAATCTTGCCGACCAGTTTCCCGTAGTCGCCGGCGCGGTCGAAGAGCTTGCGTAGCTCCGCAAGCTGCCCGGCCGTCCTGGCGCCCAGTTCGACCGTCATGGCGAAACCGCCCGCGGCGTGGATCTCCGATTCCAACCTGGCAAGTGCCGCGTAGCTGCCCCCGCTGGAGGGAAGGAGGTACACGCCGTCGCGCAGGACGCCGCACCCAGTCTGCTTTAGGGCCCGCCATAAGCGCATCCGCAGCGTGGAGTTGCGCGTAGGCAAGCTAAGGACCAAGGCGGCAAAGTCGCTCAATTAGCGTTATATGTATCACGTCAAAGTGATGAAAGATACAACGGATCATTGACGCCGCGGGCGCGGAGCGCTACTGTGGGTGCCAGCGGGGGTCATCCCCGGCCGGGTCCTTTGCAGACACCCGGTAGTCAAGACGCTTCCGTCTCAAGGCTGCTCCATTCCCTTCGTGGGAGGAGTGCGTATGAGCAACGGAACGCAAGCAGGACTCCCGAGCATAGGTCGTCGTCGCCTCGAAGTTCTCGGGGTGTTCCTCAAAATCGGTGCACTGGGCTTCGGTGTCGCCGCGATCTGGGGACTGATCCAGGCCGAGGTGCAGGAACGGCGCCAGTGGCTCTCCAAGGAGCGCTTCGTCGAGGGTCTGGCCCTGGTGCAGGCACTCCCTGGCGCCACGGCCCTGCAAATGTGCGTCTTCACCGGCTACCAGCGTGCCGGCATGTCGGGCGGGGTGCTAGCGGGCCTGGGTTTCGTACTGCCGGCCTTTGCGATCATGCTGGCGCTGACGGCTCTGCATTCGGCCTACGGCGCGCTGCCGTTCATGCGCGATGCGTTCTATGGCCTCGGGCCGGTGGTCCTGGGGATCTTTGCCGTCGCGGTCTGGCGGCTCGGCCGCAACGCCATCAAGGACCGTTTCTCTATCGTCGTCGCCCTCGCCGCGATCGTGGCGCTTGCGCTGTCGCCCATTGGTCCGGCCGGAATGTTCCTCCTCGCTGGCTGCATCGGCGTGGCGGTGCACCATTCGCTCCGGGCTGGTCTGGTTTCCGGCGCAATCGTGATTGCCCTCTTGGCCGCGGAGCACTTCGTCGCCTCCTGGCTCGGCGGCCTATCGACTGGCCCCGCCACCGCGTCGAACGGCCTGTGGGACATCGGCGTGTTCTTCTTCAAGGTCGGAGCGCTGACCTTCGGCGGCGGCCTCACCATCATCGCCTTCATCCAGGACCAGGTCGTCAACCAGCTGCACTGGATCTCCGCCGAGGAGTTCCTCGAAGGGCTGGCGATCGGGCAGGTGACGCCAGGCCCGGTGATCATGCTCGCGGCGTTTGTCGGATACAAGGTCGCGGGCGTCGCGGGTGCTGCGGTGGCCGCGGGCGCCATCTTCCTCCCGTCCTTCGTGCTGCTGATGTCGATTCTGCCGTGGCTCGAGCGCTTCCGAGCGCTCAAGTGGGTGCGTGCCGCGATGCGCGGCGTCAGCCCCGCGGTGGTGGGCGCGATTGCGCTTACCGTCGTTCACCTCGCGCCGACCGCCGCGCCGGATGCGTTCACCGGCGCGCTATTCGTCATCACGATTGCGTGCCTGCTGCTATGGCAGATGCCTGCGGTGCCTGCCGCCGTCGGCGGCGGGATGCTCGGCATCCTCGCACGCTCGTCCCTGCTGCTGCGGCTGCGCGAGCTCACCTTCTAAGGAGACCGGACATGCGCTACGCACTAAAACCATTGCATTGCCGTCCATGGCTGCTGCAGGGCCTTTCGGCAAAGCTGATCGAGAGCCACTACGAAAACAACTACGGCGGCGCCCTGCGGCGGCTCAACGCCATCACGGCGCAGCTAGAGGCGGCCGACTTCCCGAAGATGCCGGGCTTCGTCCTGAACGGGCTCAAGCGCGAGGAGCTGGTCGCGCTGAACTCCGTGACCCTCCACGAGCTCTACTTCGCTAGCCTCGGCGGGGACGGGCGCGCGCCCGGCGCCTTCGCAGAGATGCTGACGCGCGATTTCGGCTCGGCCGATCGCTGGCAGGCGGAGTTCGCGGCAATGGGGAAAGCGCTCGGCGGCGGCTCGGGCTGGGTGCTCCTGACCTACGTGCCGCGCGTGCGGCGCCTCGTCAACCAGTACGCCGCGGACCACAGCCAAAACGTCGCGGGCGGCGTGCCGATCCTCGCGCTCGACATGTATGAGCACGCCTTCCATATGGATTTCGGCGCGAACGCGGGGGCATACGTGGACACCTTCCTGCGCAACATAGACTGGAAGGGCGTCGCGGCGCGCTACGAGGACGCGGCGAAGGTCGAGCCGCTGCGCCCGCTCGAGCAGAAGGAGTTCGGCGATGTGCCGGGCGTGGCAGCGGAGCAAGTGAAGGCCATGATAGACGCGGGGCAGAAGCTGCAGTTCATCGACGCGCGGCCGAAGCATTACGTTTCCCGCACGCAGGACATCATCGAGGGCGCCACTTGGCGCGACCCTGAGCGCGTGAAGGAATGGGCGGGCGAGCTCTCCAAGAGCGAGCCGGTAGTCGTGTTTTGCGTCTATGGCTTCCACGTCGGTTGCCAGACCGCGGTCGCGTTGCGCGAGCAGGGCTTCGACGCCAGTTACATGAAGGGTGGCCACTTCGCCTGGCGGGCGATGGGCGGTCCGGTCAAGCTGAACACATGACCGAGGTGCTGTTCCTCGGCCGCGCCGAGGTCGAGCGGCTGCTCGCACCCGAGGTCTGCCTTGCCGCCGTCGAGCACGCCTTCCGCCTGCTCGGCGAAGGGAAGGCGGCGTCGCCGGCGATCCTGTCCATGCACGCGGAGCGGGGGAGCTTCCACGTCAAGGCAGGCATGTTGAGCACCGACCGACCGTATTTCGCCGCGAAGGTCAACGCGAACTTCCCCGGCAACGCGTCGCGCGGCCTCCCGACTATCCAGGGCGCGGTGATCCTGAGCGATGCGGCCGATGGGACGCTGCTCGCGATCATGGATTCCGGCGCGATCACGGCTCTGCGCACCGCGGCGGCGAGCGCCCTCGCGGCGAAGCATCTCGCGCGCAAGGGCTGGAGCACGCTCGCGGTCTGCGGCTGCGGCGGCCAGGCCAAGGCGCAGCTCCTCGCGCTGTACGCCGCCGGCCGCCCCGAGCGCGTCATGGTGTACGACCTCCAGCGCGACAAGGCGACCGCGTTCGCCGACGCGATGAACCGCTCGACCGGAATGACGCTGAAGGTGGCGGGCTCGGTCGAAGAGTGCTTCGCCCATACCGATGTGGCGGTGACGTGCACCACCGCCAAGCGTTACTTCGTGACCCGGGAGATGGTGCGGCCGGGCACCTTCGTCGCTGCCGTCGGCGCCGACAACGAGGACAAGCAGGAGATCGACCCGGCGCTCCTCGCTGCCGCTAAGGTCGTCACAGATCTCACCGCCCAGGCCGCGGCCATCGGCGACCTGCACCATGCGATCGCGGCGCGCGTTATGTCAGCCGCCGCCGTCCATGCCGAGCTAGGCGAGATCATCTGCGGCCGCAAACCGGGCCGGGAATCAGATGACGAGGTGATCGTCTTCGATTCGACAGGCACGGGGCTTCAGGATGTCGGCGCCGCGATCGCGGCATACCGCGCCGCCGTTGCAGAGAAGTCGCGCCATTCCTGAAATCCGTTCGATCGAGGATTCCTCCGGGGCGTCTTGCGGCGGGGAGGCACGGCGATTGCAGGCTATATGGGCATTCAAAGCGTCGGAGATAGACATGAACTTGCGCATCCTCCGTACGCCCATCCCGGGCGCATCCTGCTCAAGCACATCTAATCGCTTCGCTCATGGCGACCGGCCAGGATTCTTCTGCCCGAACTACCGGCGGACGGACGACAACACCTGCCGGCTACAGACCACCTCCCCTTGCATGAAACGCTGGTGGTTAGCTTCGACGGCGGCGAGGTCGTAGAGATAGTTCACCATCACGCCGAGGGATTCGGCCAGGCCCTTGTCTGACACGTCGGCGGCAAGGTTGACACGCTCAAGGCGCGCGCCGTTTTCGAGGTGGAAGCGCGCTACCGGATCGCCGCTCGTCGTCGCACCGTAGCGCGCAAGGTAAGTGGCGGCGCATGCGCTGAGCGTGGCCTCGTCGTCCCTCTCCAGTGCGCCTGCGCGCACGGCGGAGTCCAGCCGCCCGAGATCCTCTCCGTGGCGCGTGCGGATCGCATCGGCCACCGCGACGCCGCGTACCTTCGTCAACCACTTCCGCAAACCGGGTACGGGAGACAAGGTACAGAACCGCTTGAGCGAAGGCACTTCACTGCGCAGCCTCTCGGCCACCCGCTTGATCAGGAAGTTGCCAAGCGACACGCCCTTTAGTCCCGGCTCGCAGTTGCTGATCGAGTAGAACGCGGCCACGCTGGCTGGCTTTCCCACGCGCGGTGCCGCGCGCCTTTCCTCGATGAGGTGGGCGATCTTGCGCGGGATTGCGCCCTCGAGCGCCACCTCGACGAAGATCAAAGGCTCATCCGGCAGCTGGGGATGGAAGAAGGCGAAGCAGCGCCGGTCGGGCTGCAGGCGGCGGCGCAGGTCGCTCCAATCGCGGATGGCGTGCACCGCCTCGTGACGGATGATCTTCTCGAGCAGCGCAGCGGGCGAGTTCCAGTCCACCTGCCGTAGGTAGAGGAAGCCGGGGTTGAACCATGAAGCGAGCAGGTGACTGAAGTCGGCGTCAACCGCGCGCAGCTCGGGACGGTCGCGCACGAGGCTAGCCAGCGCGCGCCGCATCGCCACCACCGTCGCCACCCCGCCGCTCGCGCGGTTAAGACGCTGCAGGAGCACGCGTCGCGGGGGATAAACCGCCCTCTGCAGCTCGAGGGTGGTTTCTCGCGATGACTCTGCGGCATAGGCGTTCGCTGCTCGCAGCACGCGCTCCTTCTCCGGTGCGAGCGCATCGAGAAACTCGAAGAACGCGAGGCGGGCGACGTCATCGAGCTCGCCCCACAGGCGGATCACTTCGGCGGCAACGGCCTCGCCGTTGGACGTGCCCGCCTCCGACAGCAGCTTCTGGCAGCCCAACTTCAGTTCCTTCAGGGCAACCGAGGCCTTCGCTTGCGCCGACCGGGTAAACAGCCCGCTTAACACAGTGCTTCTCCCTTGCTGCTTGCCTCTCGGTGGAATTTTGGCAGCGTGGAGCCCGCCTGTTGCCTACCTGACCTGCAAAAAATTGCTCGAGGACTTGACGTGTGAACAAAGTCGCGAAAAATCCCCTGCGCGCGCCCAAACCCCGCCGAGCGCATTGACGAAGGCGCAGACCTTAATCCAACCGGGCCATGGAAGCCGGCCGCCACCCCGATGCTGCAAGCGGGACTTGTAACGCGGGCCGGCCTACGATTCTCGCTGTAACCAGGAGAGCGCCATGACGACGGGAACTATCGTGCTTGTAGTCCTCATCATCCTGCTAATCGGGGCGCTTCCTGCTTGGCCGTACAGCAGCGCATGGGGCTATGGACCGACTGGGGTCGTTGGCTTGCTGGTCGTCGTCCTCGTCATCCTACTGGTACTCGGAGTGATATAGAGCGCGTAGCGAAATCGCTCTTCAATCTCAACGGCTGCCTCACTTCGAGCGAGTGCTCGATGCGCTCGGCATCTTTCAAACGTTTCGCGAGCAACCTTCCCGGAAGCTCATGTGAAAAAGGAAAAATCCCGGCGCCGAATGTGTGCTAGAGTGCCGTTGCAGTGATCTTCAGGCTGTGAAGTGCGCAGTCCCTACCCGCCGCGCAAGCGGTGCCGAAGTGGCCGTTCAGTTCCTCCCTTGATCGTCATGCCCGTACGCGGGGCCGGATTCGCCTCGCAGCATCAAGCAAAGGAAGCATGAACATGGCAACAGGTACCGTTAAGTGGTTCAACGACTCCAAGGGTTTCGGCTTCATCACGCCGGACGACGGCGGCAAAGATCTCTTCGCCCACCACAGCTCGATCCAGATGGACGGCTATAAGTCCCTCAAGGAAGCGCAGAAGGTCTCGTTCGACGTCACGCAGGGACCGAAGGGTCCGGCGGCGTCAAACATCAGGACAATCTGAACCAGGAGGCATTTTGGCCAAGGAAGCGATGATCGAGATGGAAGGCACCGTGCAGGAGGTGCTGCCGAACACGCAGTTCCGCGTCAAGCTCACGAACGGCGCCGACGTCCTGGCGTACGCCGGGGGCAAGATGCGCCAGCGCCACATCCGGATCATCGCGGGCGACCGCGTCAGCCTGGAAATGTCGCCTTACGACGTGACCCGGGGCCGGATCAACTACCGCCATCTCGACAGCGCTGCGCCCGCGTTCGCCAAGCGGCGCTTCCCCTACAAGAAGAGGTAGCGTCATGAAGCCCGCCCCAGGCGTGTTCAAGACCGGCAAGGCCGGCGCCTGGACGCGCGAACGGCTGGAACAGCTCGGCAAGCAGGAGATGCTCAACCTCCAGGCCAACGCGCTCCGGCTCGGTGAGCCGGAGCTCGCCGCGCTCTGCGGCGAGTTACTCAAGGCGCGGCCGCGGCGCCGTCCGGGCAGCAACGGCGCGACTGAACCCACCAAGGGCGGCCGTCAACGGCTACTGCCGCGCAGCAAGGCGTTCGCTGCGCGCGGCGTCTGGCTGCAGGACCCGCGCACCAGCTGGAGCGGCGTGCGCAAAGGCGACGGTATGGTGGTGATCGCGATGTGGCAGGCCGCGGTGCAATCGCTCGACGGCGCCTGCATGTGCCTCTTGTGGGCGCCCAACGTGGACGGCGCGCGGCCCTGGTCGGATACCTGCGGAGGCCGCGAGCGGCTCCAGCATTGCAAGCTCGCTCTCGAGCGCCAAGACGCCGAAGGTCTCCTTGTGCAGGGCGAGGCGCTCGACGGCCGCCTGCCCGAGGACCGAGCCCGCACCGTGCTCGGCATCGACGCCGAGACGGTCGTCCACATTCAGGTCGAACTCCGCGGCGCCGAATACTGGGCGATCTGGGGAAAGAAAACCGCGAAGGCATAGCCTTCAGCTGGACGCTTCAGTTCAGAACACGAAACGGGTGTCGGCCGACGCGGACCACTGCCGCTCAAGGTGCTCGGCCAGCGCGTTTAGAGCGCGGGCGACACCTCCTCGTCGCACTTCGCGGCTTCATCGATCCGCAGCGCCCAACTCCCAGAAGACTTGGGTGAGCAGCAGCAGTAGCTGCGCGTGGGCCGAGCCGCTCAGTTCCCTGCGGCCGCGGTCCCATTCCCCGCTGCGCCGGTAGTCCGTCATCAGGTCGAGCAATTGCTGGTCGGTGAATCTAGTCATGGTGATGCTTCTCTGTGTTGAGATCGAAAACTGCGGCTATTTCGCTGCGGCACTTCTGGGCGAGGCACGCGAAGCAGAGCACGGCGCACGTGCCCTTTGTGGCGATAGCCGGCTGGAGAAAAATGGGGGCGGCCCAGGGCGGCCCTCCATTTTTCTCAACTCATCTGTCTACTGGCCGAGGTACGTGCGAGCCAGCGTGAGCTCGGCGCGCGGCTCGCCCTTGCCGGCGATTTGAACCAGGCGCGCGTAGTAACGCCGCGCGGCCTTCGCGTCGCCCGCCATCTCCGCGGCAAGCGCCGCGCCATAGAGGCCGCGGAAGCGCCCGGGCTCGCGCTTCTGCGATTGCTCGTATTCCTTCAGCGCGTCGGCCGGGGCCTTGAGCTCCATCAGCATGTCGCCGAGCATCTCGCGCGCCGGCAGGATGCGGCCGGGCGTGACCGGGTGCTTTTCGTTCTTGTCCTCCATGTCGGCAGCCGCGCGCATCAGGCCGAGGGCTTCTTCATTCTTCCCCTCGGCGAGAGAAGTCCATGCCGCTGCTGACAGGCGCATGACCTCGACTTCCGTCGCCCAATAGTCGTTCTTCGCTTCGCGCAGGGCATCGCGCCGCCGCTCGATCTGGGCGAGGTCCGCCTTTGCAGCGGCTGCGTCGCCGATGCGGGCTGCGCCGAGCGCGCGCGCCTGATGGTAGACCGCGTCGACGAACGGGTACTTCGTCTGCACGGGCTGCAGCTGCGCCGCCTCGCGCCAGGCGCCGCGTTCCACCGCCAGCCGCGCCGGCATTGCGGCCAGCGCGTACGGAGCGATGAAGCGCGGTGTGTGCCCTGTGATGCTCATGGCCTCGTCCACCGTCTTGCGCGCCTCGGTGTCGCGCGCGAGCTGCAGATAGGCGTAGACGACGTAATCCAGCGCATGCAGCGCGTCGTCGCCTTCTTTGGTCTTCACCGCGGCCTCCGCCGAGCGGCGGTTGCTCGCTGCCGATTCCTGCCACGCGCCCACGCGCGTAAAGATGTGCGACGGCATGTGCTGCGCATGCGGCGCCGCGGGCGCGATGCTCGCGTAGCGCTTCGCCGACGAGAGTCCCTTCTGCGCGATCGGCGGCGCGTCGTAGGCATGGATCAGATAGTGCGCCACGCCCGGATGGTTGGGGTGCTTGGCGAACTGCTTCTCCAGGATTGCGGCGGCCTTGAGCACGTCCTTGTAGGTCTGGTCCGAGCGCTCCTGGATCGGGATGAGATAGAGCGCGTTGAAGATCTGCGCCTCGTCGTCCTTGGGATACTTGGCGGCGAGCGCCTCGTAGGCTTTGGAGCGCGCGAGCGCGCGTTGCCGCTCGCTACGGTTCGCGAAGTCTTCCCAGTAGGCCGCTGCGGCCTCGAGGTAATCCTTCTCGCGCTGCGTCTTGGCGCCCATCTGGCGGCCCTTCTCGATGGCCGCCTGGGCGCGCGCCACGTCCTGCGGCGGGACAATGCCGACGAACGGGTTGTACATGAGGATCGACAGGAAGCCCCAAGCGGCGACGACGCAGTTCGGATCCTCCGCAGCGATTTCCTGGAAGGCCTGCTCGCCCGCCGGCCACCAGAACGAATGAAGCATCGCTACCCCGCGCTGCAGCTTTTGCTGCACCTTCGGGCTGCAGGAATTCTGAAAGTTCACCTTGCCGAGCTTGCCGCCCGTGTCCGCGGCGTTGTTGTCCTCGTGAGAAAAGGCCACGGCGGCGAATGCGAACAGTGACCCGACGGCAACAGCGGCGGCGGTCTTGCGCATGATTGCTTCCTCCTCTTGCGTGAGCTGCCCACTCTACGCCGATCGTCTCGTCCGCCGGAAGGTGAATCGATCACAAGCGTGTGTAGTCGAGCCCGCGATATTGACGCTCGCCGGGCTGATAAAATTTGCGTCTTTTCAGCGGTCTTCCTGATGGATCGCGCTCCGTCCAGCTCGAACTGAATGATGGCTGGTGCGCACGGCCCGCCTTTTCGCCGACGGCCACCTTGGTCAATGGGTTGCAAGCAGCCAAGCGGGGCGATCAGATTCGCGATCCGTTTCGGCTAGGGGCATGATCCGTTCGGGCTGGGGCCAGGGGACGAGGTCGACCTTAGTATCTTGCCGCCATGACGTGGATCAACGCCGTGCTGGTGCTCGCCGTCGTAGTGCTCGGCGTGGCGATCTGGTCTATCAAGCGGCATAAGGACCCTCACCTCGAGCTCAAGTCAGAAGCTCCCCTAGAGGAGCTGATTCCGTCGATCGCCGGCATGTCGCTCGGCATGGCGATCCGCGGTAACGTGGTGGAGATCTTCCAGAACGGCGCGTTCTTCGACGCGTTGCTCGAGGACATCCATGCGGCGCGGCACACCATCCACTTCGAGACTTTCCTATGGAAAGAGGGGCGGCTGGGCGAGCGCATGGCTGGCGCGTTCTCGCGCCAGGCGCGCGCCGGAGTCAAGGTCCGGCTCGTGCTGGATGCCGTCGGCTGCAATAAGATGGGCGACAGGGTCAAGGAGCAGATGCGCGCAGCCGGCTGCCAGCTCGCCATCTACCATCCGCGCACTCTGAAGAACATCGGCGTCATCCCCGAGCGCGACCACCGCAAGCTGGCGATTCTCGACGGCCGCATCGCCTGGGTCGGCGGCCATTGCGTCGTCGACGAATGGCTG
>DATIGN010000183.1:0-2745 GCA_035454685.1 Burkholderiales bacterium
GTCCGACGTCATCGCCATCGACGCCCCGCCCATTCCCTTCGCCTTCATGCCGTGGCCGTGCGGGAAATAGCCGTCGGTCGCGTGCGCCGCGAGCGGCGCGAAAGCCGCCGCAGCCGCAAGCAGTGTCTTCTTCACAACCCCCTCCCCCTTAAGTGACAGCGCTTATATGAAAAGGCTGACGTCGGCGTCCCTTGCCATCGGCAGGAACGTGGCCGCGCCGCAGTACTCCTTCACCTCGGCAATGAAATCGTTCGGCGTGAACCCGAAGAGGTCGACCGTCATCTGGCAGCCGATCAGGTTCACGCCGCCCTCGACGCACGCCGTGCGCAGCTCCTCTACACCGGCGACGCCCTTGTCGTGGATGGTCTTCTTCATGAGCGTGGTGGCAAGCGTCTCGAAGCCCGGCACGATGCCCTGCACGGCGTTCGGGATGTTCCAGTTGATGTGTTTGAACCACTCGGGGCCGAACGGCATCTTCATCGGCATTCCCGGATTACCGAGCGGGCTCACCTTCAGACCGCTCAGGTCTTTTTTCAGCAAATTGAGCCCGTAGAACGTGAAGAACACCGAAACGTTCCAGCCGAGCGCGGCGGCGGTACTCGACAGGATGAAGGGTGGGTACGCCCAGTCGAGCGTTCCCTTCGTGGCGATGATGCACATCGACGGGGTCTGCTTCTCGCGAAGCTCAGCGAGCTTCTTCGGCAGAAGAGCGTCGAGACGCTGCTCGATCAGGCGATCGAGGTCGGTGTTGTCCATGGCGTGCCTCCTGAAATGTAGTACTCCACGGGAGTATGGGGTATCGAATTCCTGTATGGAAGGATGCGGCCTGGCTGATGACTAGTCGATACTCCACCGTGTATATTGGCTTATGGACCCCGTGATGCACGACCCAGAATCGAAGAAGGCGATGGACGCGCGCCTTGCCCGCATCGAAGGCCAGGTGCGCGCGGTGCGGCGCATGATCGAGGAGGACAGGACCTGCGAGAACATCGCGCAGCAGCTTTCGGCCGCCCGTCGGGCGCTCGACCGGGCGTTCTACGAGATGGTGTCGTGCATGATCAGGCACGAGCCCGAGGGCGCCGGCAAGGTCGCCGACCTGCTGGCACGCTTCGGCTAACCGAGAGAGAGCCCGGGCATGAACTTCGACAAAGAACTCGACGCGAGGGGCCTGAACTGCCCGCTCCCCATCCTGCGCGCCAAGAAGGCGCTGAACGACATGCAGTCCGGGCAGGTGCTGAAGATCGTGGCGACCGATCCGGGCTCGGTGAAGGACTTCCAGGCCTTCTCCAAGCAGACCGGCAACGAGCTTCTCTCGCACGCCGCGGCGCAGAAGGAATTCACTTTCTACCTGAAGCGCAAGTAGAAGCGGCGGCGCTTACCGGGCGAGCTCGCCGAGCGCGCGCGCGTCGCGCACCGTGATGCGCTCGCGGCCGAGCTCCACCCAGCCACGCGCCTCGAACTGCCGCAGGAGCCGGCTCACGATCTCGCGCACGCTGCCCAGCTCTTCCGCGAGCTTCTGCTGCGTCCCCGCCACCACTGGCCCGCGCTGAAGGAGCAGTTGCGCGAGCCGCGCGTCCAGGCGGCGGAACGCCACCTCCTCGACCAGCTGCATCACCTGCGCCAGGCGCTCCCCGTACATGCCGAACACGAAACGCCGGAACGGCTCATGCTCGACGAGCAGCTCCTGGAACAGCGCCGGCGGGATACTAAGGAGCGTCACGTCGGTCTCGGCCACGCCCGAGGCGCCGTAGTCGGAGTGCCCGAGCAGGCAGCCCCCGGAGAGCAGGCACCCCTGCCCCGGCTCCACGTGGTAGAGCACGATTTCGCGCCCGCCGGAGGACGTTTGCGACACGCGCACCGTCCCTTCGAGCAGCAGGGGAAATCCGCGGCAGGGCTGGCCGGGACGGAAGAGGACGCTCCCCTTTGGCGCTTGGACCAGCTGGGCCTCGCCCAAGAGCCGCTCGAGGAACTTCGGGGCGATGCCAGCGAAGACCGGGAAGCGTTCGAGTAGCTGCTCGCGCATCGCTCCAGTGTAGTTGACGTAAGTCAACCCGGAAAACGCGACCCGCTGCACTATGGAACCTGGGTCGCAGACCGTGGCTGCGCCGGTCGCCACAATGGCCGTGACTCTTTTCCTCCCATGGAGAATCGCATGAGCATCGAAAGCGTGGTCCGCATCTTCGCCGGCGCAGTGGTCCTGATCTCGCTCGCCCTGGCGACCCTGGTGAGCCTCAACTGGCTGTGGCTGACGGCCTTCGTCGGTGCGAACCTCTTCCAGAGCGGCTTCACCGGAATTTGCCCCCTGGTATCCATTCTGAAGCGAACGCCGTGGTTCAGGTCGTCTGTCCATCCTGCCTAACCGCGAACCGGGTCCCCGGCGAGCGCCTGGGCGACGGCCCGAGCTGCGGCAAGTGCCATGCACCGCTGCTCGCCGGTAAGCCGGTTGCGCTCGACGACTCGAGCTTCGACGCACTCGTCGGGCGCACCGAGCTACCCGTGGTTGTCGACTTCTGGGCGCCGTGGTGCGGGCCTTGCCGTGCAATGGCGCCCGCGTTCGAGGCGGCGGCGGCGGAGCTCGCGTCCCGTGTGCGCTTCGCCAAGCTCAATACTGACGAGGCGCAGGCGCTTGCCGCAAGGCACGACATCCGCGGCATTCCGACGTTGATCGTCTTCAAGGCAGGCCGCGAGGCCGGCCGCATCTCGGGCGCGCTCGACAAGCGCTCGCTCGTTCGCTGGGTGGAAGAG
>DATIGN010000184.1:0-6074 GCA_035454685.1 Burkholderiales bacterium
AAATTGACTTCCTGGTGAACGTGGCTGGTGGCCCGGCGGCGCCGACCAGAGACAACACGCTTCCTCCTATTCCCGGCGCAATTGCACTGGAAGATCTGAATGAGAACGACTGGAACGCCGTCATCGCCGCGAACCTGACGAGCACATTCCTCGTTTGCCGCGAGTTCGCGCCGCGCATGAAGGCGCGCAAATTCGGCCGCATTATCAACTTCTCTTCGATCGCCGCGCGTCGCGGGAGCGATCGCGTGGGTGTGCACTACGCAGCGGCGAAGGGGGGGATCATCGGGCTGACGAAAACGCTCGCGCTCGAGCTCGGCCCGCACGGCATCACCGTGAACGCGATCGCGCCCGGGTTCATCAAGACCCCGCGCATCGCGGCGGCCGACTGGGGCAATGCCGGCGAGGCGTTCATTCAGTCCCTGCCTCTAAGGAGAGCAGGGAAACCCGACGACATCGCCGGCGTGGTGGCAATGCTGTGCTCGGAGGCGGGCGGCTACGTCTCGGGAGCCACAATCGACGTGAATGGCGGCTGGTACTTCGGCCCCTGACATGCGGGCCTTCTCGCTTCTGCTAGCTTAGCTTTCGCCGTTACCGGCGCGCTCGCCGCCGAGACGCGCCGCGTCCTAATTCGGGGTCAGGGTCACGATTCGTTTTACTTATTCGCGCCCTGACCCCGAATTCGGTTTACGACTCGGGTTACTTCTTAGGCTTGTAGCTGAATTTCTGGCCGCCGATGCTCGCCTCGTACATCAACCCGCCCTTCGCCACGGTGAAGGTTGCCATTCCCTTCTGGTAACCGCCGACGGTGGTGGCATCGTGCTGGCCGCCGCTCGCGCCCGCGCCGGTCCCTGTAGTGCCGGCCTGCGCCTGCGCTCCGGCGGTGATCGCCACCGCGCTCGCCTGCGCGCCGAACTCGAAGTTACCGCCGGTGAATTCGTCGAAGGCGCGCTTGTCCTCGAAGAAGATGATCTGGCTGAACGCCTGGCCGCCGAGCTGAAGGCCGACGGTGATCTGCGTCATCGACGTGTCGCCGACGTAAGCGCCTTTTTGGTACACGCGCCCCGAGCCGTGCGCGCCGCCGATTCCGACGCCGCCCTTGCCGATGGTCGGAAAGATTGCATAGCCGTAGCTCGATTTGAAGAACTTGCCGCTTTCGCCCGCCTCACGGAATACCTTGATCGTGTCGTCGTAATCATCGGCGAGCGCCGGAGAAGACGGCAAGGCGACGAGTAGCGCGAGGAACAGTCCGGACAGTGTGGCACGCATGATTGCCTCCTAGTTAGGTTAGAGATTCTGCCACTTGCACGGGTGGAATGCAGCTGCGCCGAAGCTCAGTCTTGGTCCGCGTCAAGCCGCTACGACCCCTTCGGGCCGGGCAGGCTTCTGGCTGGAATTTGTAGTTGTGGCATCCGATGACGAGCAAATCGCGCACCTGATGGAAGAGTGGCGCCGGCGAACGTCGGCCGGTGACGTCGAAGGACTGTTCGCGGTGGCGGCCGCAAAAGTGCTGGCCAAGGCGGACGTGAACGTGGACACTCTTATTTCCGGCCGACTACAAGCCCAAATTGCCGCACGACATGGCCCGTATGATGCTCGGAATTCTGATGCTCGCGTCAGGCTGCGCGCAGCTCGCGCCGTCCCAGCCGCAAACGCTCGCCGGAACGTCGTGGCAGCTCATCAGGTTCCAGGGCGGCGACGGCACGGTACGGACTCCCGACGACAAATCCAAGTACACGCTCACGTTCGCCGACGACGAGGTTTTCGACGTGCGTTTCGACTGCAACCGCGGCCGCGGCGGCTGGAAGTCGCCCGGGCCAAAGCAACTCGAGTTTGGCGCCATGGCGATGACGCGGGCGCAGTGCCCGCCCGAATCGATGTACGACCAGCTCGTCAAGCATTGGCCGTACGTGCGCTCTTACCTGATCAAAGGCGGCCGGCTCTACCTTTCGCTCATGGCCGACGGCGGTGTTTACGAGTTCGAACCGACGCCGAAATAAGCGCTAGCGCCTGAACAGCATGTAGAGCGTGATGGCGCGCGCCCCGAGGTGAAAGAGTCGGCGCGGGCCGGCGAGCGCGAGCGCGCCCGCCACGATCGAGGCCACGACCGGGTATTGCCGCACGTAGGACACGACGCGGTCGACCGCGGCAACCTTGCGCGCCAGCGGCTCGGCGGCGGCGAGGAGGGCGGCACGCTGCGCGGCGGAGCGCTCGACGAGCTCCTCGCGCCGTTGCGTCAGCCCCTGAATTCGGCTCATTGCTTGATCGTGTCGAGGTCGCGCTGGAACTCGGCGATGGTGGCGTCGAACGCACGAGGCTTGGCTTCGGCCATACGGCGCAGGAGCAAGGCGACGATCGCGGCCGCGGCGAAGAAGAACACCGCGACGCCGATCGCCGCGGTGAGCCGGTTCGCCTCGCTCACGTAAAGGATGAACGCCGCCGCGGCGAACGCCAGGCCGAGCGCGGCGAGCACCAGCACCGCGAGCCCGCCGAGCAGCGCGGTGGCGAGGCGCGCGAGTTCCTCGCGCAGCTCCGTGCTGAAGAGCTCGAAGCGCGTGCGCCCGAGGTCCAGCAGGCTTCCGATGAAGTTTTGCGCCGACTCCAGCAGGCCGGCACTCATTTGCGCGCCAGCAGCACGCCGATGACGACGCCCACGGCGGCGGCGATGCCGAGCGCGGCGAACGGGTGCCTGCGCACCTGGTCCCCGATCTCCTCGCCCGCGCCTTCGAGCCGCGCGCGCGCTCCGCGCAGCGCCTCCTCGGCGCGGCCGCGCAGCTCGTTCAGCCGCTCGGTACTCTCGGTCCCGGCCGCGGCGAGCAGTTCCTCCGCCGCGGCCACCACTGCGCGCAACTCAGACATCAGCTTGTCACCGGCTGCATCCATGAGGCTCTCCCTTCAGGTGCAAAATTTCGAGTTGTAGGGGAAAGGCGGGGTGGGGACATCGATCATCGGCGAGCCGCCTTGATAGATCGGTCCGGGTTGGGTCGTACCGCACGCGGCGAGGCCCAGCAGCAGCACGAGGCCAGTCAGTCCTAGGAAACGCATAGAGTCTCCTATATCCGATACGTGAGCTTGTCGAAGGACTTTTCGTTGAGGTATTGATCGAGGTGCCAGCGCTTCACCTGCGCGAGCGTTTCGTCGAACTCCGTGCGCGGGATCGGCTTGAACACGAAGCGCTCGCCACGCGTGAATTTCGAATAATCCCACCTGTGCGCGTGCTTGAATTCCGGCGGAACGCACTTCTCCCACAGGGGGAGATACTTCTGCAAATTCAGATGCAGCGATTTCTCCGCCCGGTCCAAGCCGCGCAGATAGGCGCGCACGTCGTCCTTGTGCGCGGTCTCGGGAACCCACCACAGTGTATGAAACTCGTCTTCCATCACCCTACGCAGGCCGAGTTGGCGCGCCATGTCGATCTGCGGCGGCAGCAGGCTCGCCGCCTCCACTTCGCCTTCGAGCAGCGCCTTCAACCGCGCACCGAAGCCGCCGGTGTTCACGACCTTGATGTTCTCTAGCGGCAGGTATTTCTCGAGCCGGAGGGGCACGTTGAAGTGGCTGCCGGCGCGCATGCCGACTGACACGGGAACGTCCCGGAGATCCTGAGGTTTCCTTATTTTGGAATCGGGGCGCACGAAGATCGCCCAGGGCGAGACGCCGTAGCAGTCGGGCACGAAGCGCCCCATGCCCGCCGAGGCGTTCGAGATGCTGCCCCATACGCACGCGCACTGGATCAGGCTTTTGTCGCCCTCGGTGTAGGGCTTGTCCTGCGGGCGCGACTTGTAGTCGAGATCCTTCCAGCTCGACTGCGTTCCACGGAAGGTCTTGATGTCCCACTCGACCTCGATCCCCTCATCGGCGAAGAAGCCTTCCTGCTCGGCGACGAAATCGTTGAGGCCCATGCCCTTGGGGGCGACGCGGACTTTGCGCATGGTGGGTCCTTTCAAAACCGGTATGCTACGCCGACGCTCCCGAAGTAGTTCGTCCGTTCCTCGGTGATCGGGCTCGAAGCTGCGTCACCCTGCAGAAAGCGAGCGTGCGCGCTCGCGATAAGCAGCCAGTGCCGGCCGAGCTCGTAGATGCCCTCGACGCCGAGCGCGGTGAATAGCAGCCCGCCGTCACCGGCACCATAGTACGAGCGCACCCAGTCGCTGCTCCCCCAGGTGGCCTGGCCGAAGACCCCGACGCCCAAGCGCTCCGAGCCATAGACGCCGACGCTGGCGCGCAGGTCCGTCTGGCTGCCGTTATCCGAATCGAAATGGAACCGGGTGCGGGCGAGGAGGTTGATGGGCGCAGGCCCGATGTGCGTGTCCCACTCCATGTGCACGCCGTACGAGGCGCCGGGGTCGAGGCCGGTACGGTCGTTTTCCTCCTCGTAAGCGAGCTGCACGCCCGCGAAGAGGCCTTTGACGAGCTCGGCTCGCGCGCCGCCTTCGAGGACTCCTTGCGTGGTGCGTGCGAAAAGAATCGGGCCGTAGTACCGCACGAGCGGTATCAGCTGGAGCTTCTGCTCGGACGCGCCGTCGTACTCGGGCCGCGAGCGCACGCCGGCGCCGAGGTAAGTGCCCGGATCGAAAGCGGACGCCGCGGCGGGCAGGAAAAGAAGGATTGCCAGAAAGCGCATGGGCGCTTTCTAGCACATTCGGAAAGCCGGCGAACTACGGATACGGCACGCGCGGGCGCATGGCGAAACCCTCGCGGTAGCCTTGCTCGTACGCCGCGGTGTCGACCGTGGTGTTGCAGCGGGCGGCATAGCGCTCCGCCTGAGAGCCTGCGCCGAGGCTCCCGTCACGCAGGCCGATCTCGCGCCAGTCGGGTCCGCAGTCCGCGGCGCAGCCGGCGAGCACGACCGTGGCGAGGATCACGAGGTTTTTCATGGTGTCTGGTCTCCGGGGGGCAAACACCGGTCGCAGCCGCTTTAGTCCAGCCGAAGCGTGACGTGCACCGCGTCGCGCTCGCGCTTCCTCGTCATGGGGAGGCCGCTGCGCTCGAAAACCTTGAGCATGGGCGCGTTTTCCGGCAGCACCTCGGCGAAAAGTTTCTTAAGCCCCGCGGCGCGGGCGATCGTGATGAGATGGCGCAGAAGAAAGGACGCGATTCCGCGTCCCTGGTGCGCGTCCTCCACCGTAAAGGCGATTTCGGCGCGGCCCGGCTCGGCGACGATGTAACGGCCGCCGCCGACGATCAGCGGCTTGCCGGCCACCTCCACGACCGCGACCAACGCCACATGGCTTGCGAAGTCGACGTTGGTGTAGTACTCGATTTCCTTCTCGGTAAATCCGCGCTTTGGCGAGAAAAAGCGCAGCGCAAGCGTCTTGCCGCTCGAGCGGCCGGCAGCCGCGACAAGGCCGTCACGATCTTCGGCCTTGAGCGCGCGCACCTCCAATCGGCGGCCGTCGCGCAATATTCCCGTAACGTGGTACTCGCTCGGTTTCAATTTACATACCTAAGACTGATTGCTGTGAGGCGGATCATGCTACTAGCATCGCCGCATGGAAACGCAATCTCTCAAGGGCAGGACCGCCGCTATCACAGGCTCAACGAGCGGGATTGGACTGGGCGTTGCGCGTGTCCTGGCGTCGCACGGGGCCGACATCCTGTTGAACGGCTTTGGCGACAAGGCCCAGGTCGACAAGCTGGTCGCGGAGCTCAAGGCTCAATACAAGGTCAAGGTCGGCTACAGCGCCGCCGATATGTCCAAGCCGGGCGACGTTGCAGGCATGGTGGCGCAGGCGACGCGCGATCTTGGCCGAGTCGACATTTTGGTCAACAACGCCGGCATCCAGCACACCGCGCCGGTCGAGGAATTCCCGGTCGAAAAGTGGGACGCGGTGATCGCAATCAACCTGTCGGCCGCGTTCCACGCCATCCGCGCTGCGCTGCCCCAGATGAAGTCGCGCAACTGGGGCCGCATCATCAACATCGCCTCGACGCACGGCCTGGTCGCCTCGACCCAGAAGGTGGCCTACGTCGCGGCCAAGCACGGGTTGCTCGGCATGACGAAGGTGGTCGCGCTGGAAACCGCGACGACCGGGATCACCTGCAACGCCATCTGTCCGGGCTGGGTGCTGACCCCGCTC
>DATIGN010000185.1:0-8196 GCA_035454685.1 Burkholderiales bacterium
CAACAACCCGCTCGGCGGCTTCGGCCTGAACAGCGGCATCCACGATGCCGTCAACCTCGCCGAGAAGCTGGCGAAGGTATGGAGCGGAGAGGCCGACGACTCGCTGCTCGAGCGTTACGTGCGCCAGCGCCGCGCCGCGACGATCGAGCATGTCCAGGCGATGTCGATCCGCAACAAGCGACTGCTCGAGGAGCGCGACCCGCAGGTGCACAGAAGCCGCATGGAGGAGCTGGTCGCGATTGCCGGCGACCCGCAACGCGCCCGCGCCTACATGCTGGAGTCTTCGATGATCGCCGGACTGCGCAAGAGCGCTCAGATCGAATAGCAAAAGGCCGCGCTGCCCTCGGGGGCAAGCACGGCCTTGTCGTGCGACCTGCTACTTACTGCTTCTTCTCCTTGGTCGGATCATCCGTGGCGCTTGGAGTGCTCGAGGTCGAGCCGCTCGTGGCGCTGCCCGACGGCGACGTGCTCGTCGAGCCGCTCGCGGAGGACGGCGAGCTCGGGGTAGTGGTCCCCGACGCCGAGCCTGATGCGGAGCCCGACGGCGAGCTCGGGGTCGTGGCCGAGCCGGAGGACGAGGTCGCGCCCGAGCCTGGGGTCGCGCGGCGGTCGCCCGTGTTATCCCCACAGGCGGTGAGTAGGCCGGCGCCGAGCGCCATGGAAATTGCTACTGCCAAAGCTGAAAGTCTCATCTGAGAGGGCCTCCGTGGTTGGGGTGGAAGCATATGCAGCAAGGTTTGGGCCCGCGGCGTTAAGATCGTAGTTCCCTTGGACTATCTCCTTCCCACGACAGTCGTCGGTAGTTATCCCCAGCCCGGGTGGCTGATCGACCGCGCCAAGCTCGGCTCCAAGGTGCCGCGCGTCCGTGCGCCGGAAATATGGCGCGTCGACAAGGCGTTGCTTGAGGAAGCGCAGGACGACGCCACGCTGCTCGCGATCCGCGACATGGAGCGCGCCGGGATCGACATCATTACCGACGGCGAGATGAGGCGCGAGAGCTACTCCAACCGCTTCGCGACCGAGCTCGAGGGCATCGACATCGAGAATCCGGGCTCGACAATCAACCGCAGCGGGGTCTCGATCCCGGTACCGCGCGTCGCCGGCCCGATACGCCGCAAAGGACCGGTCGAAGTTCGCGACGTGACGTTTTTGCGGGGCAATACCTCCCGGAAAACCAAGATCACCCTCCCCGGGCCGTTCACCATGGCGCAGCAGGCGCAGGACGACTACTACAAGGACGAGGAAGCGCTCGCGCTTGCTTTTGCCGCCGCCGTGAACGAGGAGCTGCGAGACCTGAAGGCGGCGGGCGCGGACGTCGTACAGATCGACGAACCGTGGCTTCAGGCGCGACCCGAGCGCGCCGCGCGCTATGGGGTAAAGGCGATCAACCGGGCGCTCGAGGGAATCCCCGGAACGACGGTCGTGCACCTCTGCTTCGGCTACGCCGCGGCGGTGAAGGACAAGCCGACCGGCTACTCGTTTCTGCCACAGCTCGAGGCGACCAGCGCTCGCCAGATCTCCATCGAAGCGGCGCAGCCGAGGCTCGACCTCGGCGTGCTGCGCGATCTCTCCAAGACGATGATGGTGGGCGTGATCGACCTCGGCACCAACGACGTTGAGACGCCCCAGGAGGTGGCGGGCCGAATCCGCGCCGCGTTGAAGCATGTGCCGGCCGAGCGCCTGGTGCTCGCACCGGACTGCGGGATGAAATACCTGAAGCGCGAGGCTGCGTTCGGCAAGCTGAAAGCGCTTGCCGAGGGCGCAAGGATAGTCCGGAAGGAGCTCGCTTAGCCGCCGCCGCGCGGGCCCGCGCTCTCACCCCGCATGCGGAAGTCGCGTTGCTGCTCTTCCTGCTTCGGGTCGACCTGCTGCTGCACGGGATTGGCGCCTTCGCGCTTCTCCTCCTGGCTTTGCGGTGGGCCGAGGTTCGCTGGCGTGCTCGGGGTGCTCGATTCTCTGGGTGCAGATGCTCCGGCGCCCGCCTCGGGCGACGACGCGCTCTTGGATTGCCCGGTATTGCGATCGCATGCAGCCGCCCCGAGCGCTATCGCGGCGGCGAGGGTCAGTAAAGTAGTCGTTTTCATGAGCGCTAGCCTTGCAAACCGCATGCCTGGTGGCGTTTACAGGTGCGAGTAGAGCGGCCGGCCGGCCGTGGGAACCTTCGCGCGCAGGATGCATCCGCTGCCTGAGTCGGTGATGTAAATCTCGCCGCCTTTATAGGCGACGTTGGTCACCATGTCGCTCCTGCAGCTTTGCACGCGGTACAGCGCCTCGCCGCGATGGCTGAAGATCCACACCGCGCCGAAATCGACCTGCGCGACCGCCAGGCCGCCGGATTCGTCCATCGCCATGCCGTCCGGGCCGCGGCCGCCCGAAAGATGCAGGAACACGCCGATTCGCACGACCGTGCCGTCGGGCGCGAGCGGCAGCCGCCAGACCGCGTTCGCACGCGTTGCGGCCACATAGACCACGTTCGTGTCGACGACCAGGCCGTTGGGGCTCGGGATGCAGTTCGCCAGCTGCACGAGCTTGCCGTCGGCGGTGTAGCGGTACACGCAGCCGGTCGGATCGGCGAGGTCGGTGACGCCCTGATCGGTGAAGTAGAGGTTTCCCTGCTGATCGAAGGTGAGGTCGTTCACCCCTTTGAAAGTCTGCTGGTGGTAACGCGACACTACCGGCACGGCCTTGTCGCGCTCGAGGCGAAGGATGCCGTGCTTGTGGTCGGCGATGAAGATGCGTCCGTCCTTATGGATCGCCAGGCCGTTCGGCTCGCCGTCGTACTCGAGCACGACGTCGAACACCCCCTTTTCATCGATCCTGAAAACTCGGCCCCACGCAAGATCGACCACATAGAGATTGCCGTGGCGGTCGAACGACGGCCCCTCGAGGAACGACCCCATCGGCGTTGCCTTGCCCGCGGTGAGGCGCTCGGGGGGCGTGCCGCCTTTTCGCAGCCGCGACGGCAGCTCGGCGAAGACTTCGGTCTCGATGAGGCGCGCGCTCACTTAGAAATCGTAAAGGCGAGCCGGATTGTCGACGATGATTTTGCGAAACAGCGCCGGATCGCCCACCCAGCCGTGCAACCGCTCCAAAGCGGCGACATCATCGATCGGATCGAAGGGCTGGACCACAAGCGGGTCGCGCCGACCACGGCCGAAGGGATGCGGCCAGTCGCTGCCCCACACACAGCGCTCGGGGTTCGCTTCGAGCAGCGCGCGCACCACGCGGAGCCGTTCCTGGAACGCGACAAGTTCTTCGACTGAAGCTTCGGGCGGGGTGTAGGCTCGGTCGCCGGCGAGCGGACAGTGCACCGGGGGCCCGAACACGTGCACGTGGCAGTCGCTACGCCCTGGACGGGACCTGCGCGGAAGTTATTCGGAATTGCTGCAAGAGATTATAGTTACCGGGGATCAGGCTTTGTGAGCGAAAAGCGCGTCTATGTAGCCTCGAAGAGTAACGCCGAACCGGCGATCGGCAGGTCATGAAAGTCACCGCCGTCGATAGCTGCGTCCTCACGGTGCCGACCCCGAAGCCGATGGCACTCCAATACCCGCAGCACAAGGTCGTTGTCGCTCAGATCAGCACCGACCAGGGGGTGCGCGGCCTGGGCTACAGCCTCGTCTTCGGCGGCGGCGGCGCCGAGGCGGTCCAGGCCTATCTCGAGGCGCGGCTCAAGCCCGCGCTGATCGGCGAGGACCCGACCTACGTCGAGTACCTGTGGGAAAAGATGTTCCGCGTCGACATGGGGATGAAAAAGCAGGGCGTAGCGGCGTACGCGCTCTCGGCGCTCGACATCGGGCTCTGGGACATCATCGGCAAGGTGCTCGACAAGCCGCTCTACAAGGTGTGGGGCGCCATGCGCCACCGCATCGCCTGCTACGGCAGCGGCGGTTGGGCGAAGTACACCGTAGAAGACCTGGTACGCGAAGCGGAAAAGTACGCCGGCTATGGCTGCAAGTATTACAAGATGAAGATCCATGACCCGGATCCGAAAGTGAACCGTGCACGCGTCGAAGCGGTGCGCCGCGCCCTTGGCCCCGGCGTGCGGCTGATGGTCGACGTCAACCAGCGGCTCGACGTGCTCGGCAACCAGCGCCAAGCGACGCTGCTCGAGGACTTCGACCTCGTCTGGTACGAGGAGCCGGTGCTGGCGGACGATTTCCAGGCGCTGGAAGAGGTCGCGGACACGATCCGCATCCCGGTCGCCACCGGCGAAAACAACTACACCCGCTACGAATTCAGAGACATCATTCAGCGGAAGGCCGCGCGCTACCTCATGCCCGACGTGTGCCGGGCAAACGGGTTCAGCGAGACACTGAAGATCGGCAACCTCGCGGCTGCGCACGGCGTGCTGGTTTCACCGCACGTCGTGCACGAAATCTCGCTGCACGTCGTGGGCGCGCTCACCAACGGCTTCCTCGTCGAGTTCATGGACTGGGCGCCGCCGGATCTATTCGAAGACCTGCCCGAGTGCAAGGGCGGGCGCTTCCGCATCCCCGACCGGCCGGGGCATGGAATGGCGCTCGCCCGCGGCGCAATCGACAAGTACCGCAGCCGCTAGGCTAGTTCCCGGCGGCTGCCCTGCGCGCGGCCTTGCCCTCTTCGGAGCTCACGCCTCCGGCCGACTGCGTGGCGCTGCCCTCGTTCGCACCGCCCCGCTGCGGCACGCCACGCTCGCACGCCGCGAGCGCCGCTGCAAGGAGGATGGAGATCAGGACCTTCATGGCATGCCGATTGCAGCAATTTCGGGGCCATGCGAGCCGCCTTATCAATCATCCTGAGTCTCTTGTCTTCGGCAGCGTTTGCCGCCCAACCCCCGCTGGAGATCGATCCGAATACCAGGATCCAGGGCGGCGCCGATGTGCGCGGCAGCGGCGCTGCCGCGGGTGCGGGCATGCGCGACGACAAAATGGACACCGGCTCGCGCGTCGAGCCCGCCGGCAACAACGTCGAGCGCCCTGATAAAAGCGAGTCGAACAAGGACCAGCCAATCAGCGAACGAAAACCGACTGAGCGCCGGGACCGCAAGAACGAATTGCGACCCTGACCCCGAATCGGCGTTTAGCGCGCGAGCTGGGTGAGCGCGGCGATCGCAAGGCCGGCAAGCCCGCCGACCAGCGTGCCGTTGACGCGGATGTACTGCAGGTCGGCGCCGATGTGGCGCTCGAGCTCGTCGACGAGCTTCTTCTCCTGCCAGTCGTTGATCTGGTCCTCGACGAAGCGCCCGATCTTCGCGCGATGCTCGTCCACGAGCGGCGGGATTGCAGTAAGGATCTGCTCGTCGATCCACTGCCGGATCTCGCGGTCGGCCTCCAGGCGCTCGCCGAAGGCGCGCACCATGCCCGCGACGCGCTGGCGCGTCACCGAGGAAGCTCGCTGCAGGTCCGCGCCCAGCCAGACGCGGAACTCCTGCCACAGGCCGCCGATGTAGTCGCCGAGCGCGGGGTTTTCCAGAATCTCGTTGCACACGGCTTCGACTTTTTCGCGCAACGATGCGTCGTTTTTCAGACTCGCGATGAACCCCGCGACAAATTCGTCGAAGCGCCGGCGCAGCTCGTGCTCCCGGTCCTCGCGCACCTCGTGCACCTTGGCGATCGCCGCCTCGGCGATCTTGAGCGCCGCGCGCTCGTCGAGCTGGAGCTGGAACAAGTCGCTGATCCGCTTGAGCAGCGGCGCGCTCTTGCCGACCTCTACCGCGATGTAGCGCCGCGTTCCCTCTTTCGCCAGCAGATCATCGAGGGCGTTGAGCGCGGCGTCGAGAAGCGCGTGGTGGCGCTTGTTCTCGGTCAGGATGTCGAGGATCTGAGCCGCGGCCGAGGCGACGTCCGCGTTACGCAGCAGGCCGGTGACGTTACGCTGGAGGAAGCGCCGCACGCGCTCGTCGTCCACCGCGGTGAGCGCGTAGGCGACGAAGCGCGTCGCGTAGTCCGCTACGGTATCGACGTTCTGCGCCTTCAGCAGCCAGCGGCACAGCGTATCGGCGGGCCGGAACTCGGCGATGCGCCGGACTACGGCGGCCGACGAAAGGAAGTTCTGCTGGATGAATTCCGACAGCCCGCGCGCGATCCTGCCCTTGTTGCGCGGGATTATCGCGGTATGCGGGATCGGAAGGTCGAGCGGCCTGCGGAAGAGCGCCACCACGGCGAACCAGTCGGCGAGCGCACCGACCATCGCCGCCTCGCTGAACGCCGATAGATAGTAATAGTCGAGCTTCTCGGACACCACGTAGACGATGGCCGCCAGCACGAGCAGCCCGGTCGCGATCCATTTCATGCGCATGCGTCGTCCTCCTCGGCGGTACTATCCTAATGCGGGCAACACACCATGACCTTTACCAAACTCGTGCTGTACACAGGCGCGGACGGCCGCGCGCGATGGCGCGAGGAGGAGGTCGCGCTGCCAGAGGGCACGCAGCAGGCGATGCTGTCGCCCATTTTTCCGTCGAGCGGCTACCAGCTGCGCGCGAGCCCGGTCGGATTCCGGAGCCAGTGGCACTGCACGCCGCAGCCGCAATGGGTCTTCATCCTAGCGGGCGAGATGGAAATCGGCCTGCAGGACGGCAGCTCACGCGTGTTCCGCCCTGGCGATCATTTCTTTTCCGCCGACACGCTGCCCGAGGGCGAGGCTTTCGATCCCAAAGTCCACGGGCACTGGAGCGCGCAGCGCGGGGGGAGCGCGCTCGTGACGCTCTTCCTCAAGGTCTAGCATTCCCGAAGCGCATGACGTGCGTGCGCATTTTGCGTTTGCGGCGCGCGCGCAGCGGCCGGCATAGTCGCCGCCATGGTCCGCCTTCTCAGGAGATTGTTCAGGGCGTGGGCCGCGGCGCGCTCGCGCACCGAGCTGCGCGCCCTCAGCGATCGCACGCTGAAGGACATCGGCCTGAGCCGGGCCGAGATCGACGCCCTGTTCCGCTAGCTGCGCCCTCGCGCGCCGTTCGCTACGCGGTGATCTGACTCCCGGGCCCCGGCTCGCGCAGCGATCCGTCCTCCATCTCGTCGGCGGCCTCGTCGCCGTCGGCCATCACCTTGCCGCCGGCGCGCACGCCGAGGAGCTGCTGCTCCTCACGCGTTACCTGGCTGAGCGGGGCAAGCCAGTGCATGAATCGGCAAAGAAGATCCAGCCGCGCGGAGCCGTCGCCGCGGAAGTGGCTGCCGCTCTGGCTGCGCGCCATGCGTTCCGGGACCAGGGACATGAGGCGGGAAACGGCGGCTCCATCCATGCTCGCTCCTCGTGTGTTCAAAACTTGTGCGAAGCGTAGCCACGAGCGGCGCGCCTGCCAAGCGGCATTTTTCTCGATCCGCGGAAATCGAAGCGCTACGGGGTGTCGCCGAACGGCGTCGGGCCAACTCAAGGGAGCTGGAAAGCCTGATCAGGCCAGGAGCGTAACTTGCAGCCACGGGTGATGAGCGCATTTCGGCTGCTGATCGCCCTGACCCTGCTCGCTTGCGCTTCCGCCGCCGGCGGCCAGGAGGGCCAGCGCGGCTCGATTCCGCCGGGACAGAGCCGGGACGGCGCCGCGCCGAGCGAGGGCGCGCTCAAGGGTGGAACGATCCTGCCTGGAGAAACGGGCGGCATGCCCGACAGCCCCACCGATCACGCGCAGATCGAACAGCGCTGCAAGGAACTGTCCGGAACTCTGCGCGAGGATTGCTTACGGCAGGGCCGCGAAACAGCGTCCCGCGGCAGCGGCGAAGCTAACGATACTCGAACGCCACAGACGGAACGAGCGGACTGAGCGGCGGGAAGCTCGTCGCGCCGGCACTCCAGCTTTGCACTAGGTCGCGCGGCGCGAGCACCGCCTCCACCTGAGCGCGAAGGCGCTCCGGCGACGGATAGGGCGTGCCGAGAGCGATCAGGTTCTGCCGCGCGAAATCGTATTTTTGCAGTGCCTCGCGGGCAGTAAGCCCGCTCAGCAGCGCTCGCACGTCCTGCGGCAGTGCCGCGAGCGCGCGCTCGTCCGGCGTCAGTGGCTCCTGGGCCATCACGGTCCCGGCGAGGAGCAGCAGAGCGAAGGGCAGCGCGCGGAGCATGTCGACAGTGTAGCGGTGGCGGAACGCGGATTGCTAGTCAAAGAGCGCTAATCATATGGAGGATCGCCATGAATAGACTGATTGCGCTTTCGGTGGTAGCCGCTGCCGCGCTTGGAGCCTGTAGCACCCGCACCCCGCCCCAGCAGAGCGGGGCGAGCCAGCCCAC
>DATIGN010000186.1:0-11608 GCA_035454685.1 Burkholderiales bacterium
CGCTTGGCCGGCGCGCCGACCAGGATCTCGCCCTCCTCGGTGTAGGCCACCACCGACGGGGTGGTGCGGGAGCCTTCGGAGTTCTCGATCACCTTGGGCTTGCCGCCCTCCATGATCGCGACGCAGGAGTTGGTGGTGCCGAGGTCGATGCCGATGATCTTTGCCATGGGGGGTCCGCTTAATCCAAGTCTGTGTCGGAGATGGGGTTTTCTTCGCGCTTTTCAAGCGCTTTGGCAACCGTGACGAGAGCCGGGCGCAACACCCGGTCGTGCAGGTGGTAGCCCTTCTGCATGACGGCCACCACGGTATTGGGCTCGGCGTCCGCCGCCTCAACCGCCGCCATTGCCTGGTGGCGATAAGGATCGAAACGCTCGCCCGGCTTGGGATCGATCTCGCGTACGTACGATTTCTCCAGCGCGGCGCGCAGCTGCTTCAGGGTCAGCTCGACGCCGCTCGGGTCGGCGCTCTTGACCGCCGCCTCCAGGCTGTCGAGGACCGGGAGCAAATTCTCGGCAAAGCGCTCCAGCGCATACTTCTGCGCTGCGGCCACTTCCGCCTGGGCGCGCTTGCGAGCGTTGTCGGCGTCCGCAACCGCGCGCATCATGCTGTCGCGCTGCTGCTCGATCCTCGCTTGCGCCTCCGCGAGCTGCTCTGCAAGGGATTTCTGCGATTCTTCGCCCGTTTTCTGGGCGTCGTCAGTATGCTGAACGGTTTTCTCCTGCATGAGGTCGAAATGGGGATTGGGCGGCCGGTTTCAAGCCGTCGGGGCTAAATTAAAGGCATTGATTTTATGAGTAAACCGATCAAGTACACGCTGCTCGGCCTGAGCGCGCTGATCCTGCTCGTGGTAGCCGGCATCGCGGTTTTCGCGCTGACGTTCGATCCGAACCGCTACAAGGGCGAAATCGAGCGCCTGGCGAAGGAGCAGACCGGACGCACGCTCCGCATCAAGGGCGATATCGAGCTCGCCTTCTGGCCGAGCCTCGGCGCTGAGGTCTCCGGGGTCACGTTCTCCGAGAAAGGCTCCGAGCAGAATTTTCTATCGTTCGATTCCGCGCATGCCTCGGTCAAGCTGATGCCGCTGCTCGGCGGCCAGTACGTCGTGGATACGCTCAGCCTGTCCGGCTTCAAGGCGCGCATCGTCAAGGACAAAGACGGCCGCTTCAATTTCTCCGACCTGGTGGAGCAGGGCGGCAAGCCACCGGCGGCAGAAAAGAAGCCCAAGGACGAGAAATCCGCCCCGGTCGTGTTCGATATCGGCGGCGTAAGCATCGAGCGCGCCTCGATCAGCTACCTTGACCTTCAGGCGGGCCAGGAGTACGCGCTTGAGGACTTGACGCTCAAGACCGGCCGTATCGCGCAGAACGCCGAGGGCAAGCTCGAGTTCGCGACGCTCGCCAAGCGGAAGACGCCGCCGCTGCAAGCGAAGCTCGCGCTTGACGGCCGGTATAAGCTCGATGCCGGCAAGCTGAGCGCCGACGTGAACGGCAAGCTGGACGAATCCACGATCAAGGCCAAGTTCACGCTCGCCGAGCCCTACGAGTTCGACGCGAGCATCGACCGGATCAATCTCGACCGCTATCTGGGGGCGGCCGACAAGCCTGCTGCAAAGCCTGCAGCCGAGAAAGCTCCTTCAAAGGATGCGGATACGCCGGTCGACCTTTCGGCTCTCAAGGGCATCAGCGCGAAGGGGCGCCTGCAGGTCGGTGCGCTCCAGGTGCGCGACCTCAAGCTCGCCGAGGTGAACGCGCAGGTCAACGCCGCCAACGGCCGCGTGGCCGTGGCGCCGCACTCGGCGAAGCTCTACGAGGGCAGCATCTCGGGCGAGCTCGCGGTCGACGCGAACAAGAACTCGGTAAGCCTAAAGGAGCAGCTGCAGAACGTCTCGATCGGGCCCATCCTGCGCGACTTCGCCGGCCAGGACCGGCTCGAAGGCCGCGGCAACGTGGCGATGGATGTCACTACCGCGGGCGCCACGGTGAACGCGATGAAGCGCGCGCTTAACGGCACCGCCAAAGTGCAGCTGCGCGAGGGCGCGGTCAAGGGCATCAATATCGGCGAAATCTTGCGCAAGGCGCGCAGCGCGCTCGGCGGCTCGCAGCAACAGGCCGTAGCCGGCGAGAACGCGGGCGGCAAGACGCAACAAACCGACTTCACCGAGCTCAGCGCGAGCTTCACGATCAAGAACGGCATCGCGCACAACGAGGACCTCGACGCCAAGGCGCCTGCTTTCCGGCTCGGAGGCGCGGGCGACATCAACATCCCCGCGTCGACGCTCGACTACGTGGTGAAGGCTTCCATCGTCGCGACGTCGCAGGGACAGGGCGGCAAGGAGCGGGACGACCTCGCCGGGCTTACCGTGCCGGTCAAGCTCAGCGGCAGCTTCGACGACTTGAAGTACCAGGTGGACGTGCGCGCCATGGCCGGACAGGCGGCCAAGTCGCAGGTCGGGGCAAAGGTCAAGGAGCAAATCGAGCAGAACCGCGGCAAGCTCGAGGAGCGCATCGGCGACAAGCTGAAAGGATTGCTAGGACGGTAAGGCGGGTGTTTGTACGCCGTCGGCGAGCGCGGCAAGCGCCTCGATCCATTCCGCGGAGTCGTTGAGGCAGCCCACCAGGTGGAACTCGCGCCCGCCGGCAGCGAGAAACGCCCGCCGCGCGGTGATGCCGATCTCCTCGAGGGTCTCCAGGCAATCGGAAACGAACCCGGGGCACACGACATCCACGCGCTGCACGCCTTGCCTTGCAAGATCGATGAGAGCCGGCTCGGTATACGGCTGCAGCCACTCCGCATACCCGAAGCGCGACTGGAAGGTGACGAAACATTCCGTTTTCAGGGTCTGGGCAAGGAGTCGCGCCGTGACGCGGCATTCCTGCTCGTAGCGCTCCGATCCTTTTTTGGGCAGGCCGTGAAAGCTCATTACCAGCTTCGCGCCGCGCCCGTGCCGGCTCCAGTGTCGGCGCACATTTGCTGCGAGCGCACTAATGTACGCGGGGTGGTCGTGGAAATGCTCGAGCATCGGCACGCCGGGCGGCACCACATCCGCGACGCTCGCCGTCGTGCTTTCGGAGTATTGCGGATAAAGCGGTAGCACGATCGGGTCTTCAAGCTCGCTCAGCACTTTCCCGATCCGTGGTTCGCCGTAGCGCATGGCATACCGGACCGGAAGGCCGGTTCTTTCCTCCAACAGCCGCGCCTGACGCGCCGTGTACACCGCGAGCGGCGAGCCCTCGGGCATCCAGATCTGAGAGTACTTTTCGGCCGAACGCTCGGGTCTCGTCTTCAGAACAATCAGTTTCAATATGGGGAGCCAAAGCCAGCGCGGCAGCCTCACCACGCGCGGATCCGAGAGAAACTCGGAGAGGTAGGAGCGGACCGCCTGCGGCGTCGGCGCGGCGGGCGTTCCCAGGTTGACGAGGAGAACGCTCTTCAGTGCTGGGAAAGCGCGCTCGACAGGAGCTTCGCGGTCACGTCGACGATCGGGATGACGCGGTCGTAGGCCATGCGCGTGGGTCCGATCACGCCCACGGTGCCGACGACCTCGCCGTCCACGCTGTAGGGCTTGGTAACCACCGCGACCTCATCGGGCGCGGCGACGCCGGACTCCCCGCCGATGAAGATCTGCACGCCCTGGCCGCGCAGCGAGTGGTCGAGGATTTGCAGCAGCGAGCTCTTGCGCTCGAAGAGCTCGAGTAGCTGCTTGAGCCGCGTCACGTCCTGCGACAGGTCCTGCACCGTGAGCAGATTCCGCTCGCCCGAGATCACATAGTCACCGGTCTCCGCGAGCGCGCGGCTGCCGGCGTCGAGGGCGGTCGACATCAGCGTGATAAGGTCGTGGCGCAGCTCGCGCAGCTCTCCCTGCAGGCGCGCGCGCACGTCCTCAAACGTCTGCCCGGAGTAGTTCTGGTTGATGTAGTTCGCCGCCTCGTGCAGCGCGGCGACGGCATAGTCGCGCTCGGTGAACAGAATGCGGTTCTGCACGTCGCCTTCAGGCGTGACCACGATGAGCAGGATGCGCTTCTCCGAGAGCTTGAGAAACTCGATGTGGCGGAACGTTACGGCGCGCCGCGGCGTCATTACCACGCCGGCGAATTGCGTGAGCTGCGAAAGCAGCTGCGACGCGGCCTGAATCACGCGCTGCGGATTGTCCGGGTGCAGCTCGTCCTCCAAGCGGTGCAGCGCGTTCGACTCGAGCGGCTTGATCACGAGTAGCGTGTCGACGAAGAAGCGGTAGCCGAGCGGCGTCGGCACGCGTCCCGCGGAGGTGTGCGGGCTCGCGATGAAGCCGAGCTCCTCGAGATCGGCCATCACGTTGCGGATCGTAGCGGGCGAAAGATCGAGCCCGGAGTACTTGGACAGCGTGCGCGAGCCGACGGGCTGGCCCTCGGCGATGTAGCGCTCGATCAGCGTCTTGAGAAGAATCTGGGCGCGCTTGTCGAGCATGGAATTCATTGTACACTCGACGCATGCCTGCGGATTTCCGTCGGATTGCGCTCATCGGCAAGCTGCGCAGCCCGGAAATCGACCTCTCGCTGCGCGATCTGCGCGCGTTCCTCGCGAGGCGTGGCTGCCAGGTTCTTGCGGAGGGCGAAACCGAAGCCGATCTCGCGATCGTTATCGGCGGCGACGGCACCATGCTGTCGGCGGCGCGCGAGCTCGTGCGCCAGCGCGTGCCGCTCGTCGGCATCAACCAGGGCCGCCTCGGCTTCATGACCGACATCGGTCACCAGGACATGCAGCGCGGCGTCGGTGCGATCCTCGACGGCAACTACTCGATCGAGGAGCGCTCGCTGCTCGACGCCGAGATCAGGCGCGACGGCGCCTCGGTGCTGCGCACGATCGCCTTGAACGAGGCGGTGATCGGCAAGGGCGCGGAGGGGCGCCTGATCGAGTTCGAGCTCTCGGTAGACGGCGAGTTCGTCTACACGCTGCGCGCCGACGGCATGATCGTCGCCACTCCGACCGGCTCGACCGCGTACGCGCTCTCGGCGCAGGGCCCGATCTTGCACCCCGCCGTGCCGGCGCTGACGCTGGTGCCGCTTAACCCGCACACGCTGTCCGCACGGCCGGTGAGCGTCAGCGACCGATGCGTGATCGAGATCGCGATCGTGCACGCGCTCGACGCCCGCGCTCACTTCGACGGGCTCGCGCTCGCCGACATGGCCGAGGGCGACCGCCTGGTGCTCAGGCGCTCGGCCGACGTCGTGCGTTTCGTCCATCCCCAGGGCTATCGCTATTTCGCCACGCTGCGCGAGAAGCTCGGCTGGAGCGAGGCGATCGAAAGGCGCCGCGGCGGAGGGTAGCGGATGCTGCGCGCGCTCGAAGCGGCGAATTTCATCATCATTGAAAAAGCATCCCTGGAATTCGGTCCCGGTTTCACCGCGCTCACCGGCGAGACCGGCGCTGGCAAGTCGATCCTGGTGGACGCGATCGAGTTGCTGGTCGGCGGCCGTGGCGACGGCGCGCTGGTGCGCGAAGGCGCCGAGCGCGCCGAGCTCACCGCGGAATTCGAAGTGCGGAAAAACTCCCTACTCGATGACTGGCTTGCAGATGGAGAGCTGGCGGGCGATCCCGGCACGGTCATCCTGAGGCGCGTCCTCGACCGCACCGGGCGCTCGCGCTGCTTCATCAACGGCCACGCCGTGACGCTCGCGCAGCTCAAGGCCGCGGGCGAGCACCTGGTGGACATCCACGGCCAGCACGAGCACCAGTCGCTCCTGCGCCCTGCGGCCCAGCGCGCGCTTCTCGACGCGCATGCGGGTTGCGAATCGCTGGCTCAAGAAACCGCAACTACCTATCGAGCCTGGGAGCGGCTCCAGGAGCTCGTTGACGAGGCGGATAGGAACTTCACGCAGCGTGAGCGCGAGCGCGCCGACGTCGAAGAACAAGTGAATGACCTAAAGAAAGTTTCGCCCCAGGAGGGCGAATGGGAAAAGGTCTCGGCCGAGCATACGCGCCTGCAGCACGGCTCCAGCCTGCTGGGCGGCGCGCAGTCGGCGCTGGAGACACTTGCCGAAGCGGAAGGCGCATGCCTCAGCCAGCTCGCCGCGGTGGCGAACCGGCTGAAAACCTTATCGCAGCATGACCATCAGTTGAACGGCGTGGTCGAGATGCTCGAATCCGCCGAGGCGCAGGCGAGCGAAGCAGTGCGCACGTTGCGTCAATACGCCTCGCGCGTGGACCTCGATCCGGAGGCGCTGCGCGAAGTCGACGCGCGGATCGAGACGCTGCACGCCGCAGCGCGGAAGTACCGGGTGCGGCCCGAAGCGCTGCATGAGGTGCTGCAAAACCTGGAAAAGCGGCGTGGCGAGCTCGAGCTTGCAGTGAACCCCGAAGCGCTGCGCCGGGAGGTTGCCGCGGCGAAGACGAGCTTCGATTCCCTTTGCAGGAAATTGAGTTTAAAGCGCCGCGCCGGCGCCGAGGCGCTCGGCAAGGCGGTCACGGCGGCGATGCAGCAGCTCGCCATGGCCGGCGGGCGCTTTTCGGTCTCGCTGAGAAAGCTGGACGAGCCCGGTGTGTCCGGCGCCGAGGGAGTGGAGTTCGAAGTATCGTCCCACCCGAGCCTGCCGCTGCGGCCGCTGGCCAAGGTGGTCTCCGGCGGGGAGCTTTCTCGTATCAGCCTCGCGATCCAACTCGTCGCGGCGAAAGCTTCGCCGGTCGCGTCGCTCGTCTTCGACGAGATCGACTCCGGGATCGGCGGTGCGGTGGCCGAGACTATCGGAAAGTCGCTGCGTCGGCTCGGCAAACAGCGCCAGGTGCTTTGCGTCACTCACTTGCCCCAGGTTGCGGCGAGCGGCAACGACCAATGGTCCGTGAGCCGCGCAGGGGTGAAGGTGAAGGTTCAGCGCCTGGACCGGACGGCGCGCATTGTGGAGCTTGCACGCATGCTGGGAGGCGCGGAAAGCACCGCGCGCAAGCACGCGGCCGAGCTCCTCGACGCGACCTGAATGGCCAGTAGATCGGGGTCAGGCCCCAACCGAAAAATCGGGGTCTGACCAGCTCTGACCCCGATTTACCGCTTCATGGGTGGTACGGGCAGTCCTTCTTGGTGCAGTCGGCGTAGAGTGCGAGCGAGTGCCCATTCAGTGCGAAGCCGCGCGAGCGGGCGATCTCGGTCTGGCGCTTCTCGATGTCGGGGTCGTAGAACTCCTCGACCCGGCCGCACTGCAGGCAGAGCAGGTGGTCGTGGTGGCCGCCCTGGTTGAGCTCGAACACCGCCTTGCCGGTCTCGAAGTGCTGGCGCGCGAGCAGGCCGGCTTGCTCGAACTGCGTCAGCACGCGATACACGGTGGCGAGGCCGACGTCGAGGCCCTCGGAGAGAAGCGCCTTATAGACGTCCTCGGCGGAGAGATGGCGTACCTTGCTCGATTCGAAGAGCTCGAGGATCTTGCGCCGCGGCAGCGTCGCCTTGAGGCCGCTGTCCTTCAGGCTTTGCACCGTGCTCATCGGCTATCATTATATTCGGATGCCTCGCCGCCTTTTCCCGCTCTTCGTCGCGGCGCTTTGCCTCGGTATTCTGGGCGCTTGCTCATCCGCGCCACGCATTCCGGGCATCACGCCGTACCGCATCGATATCCAGCAGGGCAACTACATCTCCTCGGAGATGGTCGCCCAGCTCAAGCCCGGCATGAGCAGGGAGCAGGTGCGCCTCGTGCTCGGCACGCCGCTGCTCACCGACATCTTTCACGCCGACCGCTGGGACTACGTCTACTGGTACGAGAGGGCCGGCGCAAAGCCCGAGCAGCGCAAGCTCACCGTGTTCTTCGAGGACGGCAAGCTCACGCGTCTCGACGGTGACGTGGTGGCGGCCGGGGCGACGCATTGAAGATAGCAATCGCCGGCGCCGGCGGCCGCATGGGACGCGCGGTGATCGAGGCCGCGTCCGCCGATCGCGAGCTGGACATCGTCGCAGCGGTCGATATGTCAGGGAGCCCGGCCATCGGTCAGCCCGCAGGCCGGATCAGCATCGGCTCCGAGCTGGCGGCTGTCGCCCAGGCCGACGTGGTCCTCGACTTCACGCGCCCCGAAGGGACGCTGGCGCTGCTTGAGTACGCCAAAGCCATGGTGGTCGGCACCACCGGCTTCACCGAAGGAGACAAGGACCGCATCGCGCGAGCCGCAAAGCGCATCCCGATCGTGCAGGCGGCGAACTTCGCGGTCGGCGTCAACGCGGCTTACAAGCTGGCCGAAACCGCGGCGCGCATCCTCGGCGACGACTATGACGTAGAGATCGTCGAGGCGCATCATCGGCACAAGGTCGACGCCCCTTCGGGTACCGCGCTCCAGCTCGGCGAAATCATCGCCGGGGCTTTGAAGAAGAAGGACTTTGTCTTTGGACGCAAAGGCGTTACCGGCGAGCGCCCGTTGAAGCAGATCGGCTTCCACGCGATCCGCGGCGGCGATATCGTCGGCGAGCACACCGTGATCTTCGCGGGCGCCGGCGAGCGAGTCGAGGTCACCGTGCGCTCGCAAAGCCGCCTCACCTATGCAAGCGGTGCGCTGCGCGCCGCGAAATGGCTGAAGGGTCGCCCGCCGGCGCTTTACGCCATGCGCGACGTTTTGGGCCTATAATCCTGTCTTCAATGAAGCGGGAGCGGCACCGAGCCTCTCCCGCTTTTCGCGTGCGCTTCACAAATGGCTAACTTCGAATCCGCCGTGCTGGTCCTCGCCGACGGGACGGTCTTTCGCGGCCGCTCGGTCGGCGCGCGCGGCAGCGCGGTCGGCGAGGTGGTGTTCAACACCGCGATGACCGGCTACCAGGAGATCCTCACCGACCCCTCCTACTGTCGGCAGATCGTCACGCTCACGTATCCGCACATCGGCAATACCGGCACGAACGAAGAAGATCAGGAGTCGCAGCGCACTTACGCGGAAGGTCTCGTAGTGCGCGACCTGCCCCGCCTGCACTCGAGCTGGCGCTCGCAGACCGATCTGCGCACTTATTTGATCAAGAACAATGTGGTCGGTATCGCCGACATCGACACCCGCAAACTGACCACCCTTTTGCGGGAAAAAGGCGCCCAGAACGGGTGCCTGATGGCCGGCGTATTGGATGAAGCCCACGCCCTGGAGGAAGCAAGAAGATTTCCCGGCTTGGCAGGCATGGATCTCGCGAAGGTCGTCACAACCGACAAGCCCTACCAATGGACCGAAGGCTCGTGGGAGCGCGGAAAAGGTCACCGCCGCAACGACACCCCGCGCTTGCATGTCGTGGCGTACGACTACGGCATCAAGCGGAACATCCTGCGCATGATCGCGGAGCGTGGCGCGCGCATCAGCGTCGTGCCCGCTTCTTTGCCGGCTCGAGAAGTGTTGCGGCTCAAGCCCGATGGCGTGTTTCTCGCCAACGGCCCGGGCGACCCCGAGCCGTGCGACTACGCGATCGAGGCGATCGGCGAGATTCTCGACGCCACGACCATCCCGGTGTTCGGCATCTGCCTTGGCCACCAGCTGATGGCTCTTGCCTCGGGGGCGAAAACGCTCAAGATGAAGTTCGGCCACCATGGCGCCAACCACCCGGTGAAGGACCTCGATACCGGGCGAGTTGTCATCACTAGCCAGAACCACGGCTTTGCGGTTGATCCTGCAACAGTTCCTCGAAACCTGCGTCCTACGCACCTGTCTCTCTTCGACGGTTCCCTCCAAGGGCTGGCGCGCACCGATAGGGCGGCGTTTTGCTTCCAAGGACATCCGGAAGCGAGTCCCGGGCCGCATGATATCGGCTACCTGTTCGATCGCTTCGCGGAACTCATGACGCAACATGCCGAAGCGCACTGACCTCAAGAGCATCCTCATCATCGGCGCGGGGCCGATCGTGATCGGCCAGGCGTGCGAGTTCGACTACTCGGGCGCGCAGGCCTGCAAGGCTCTGCGCTCGGAGGGCTACCGGGTAGTGCTGGTGAACTCGAACCCGGCGACCATCATGACCGACCCGGAGATGGCGGATGCCACCTACATCGAGCCGATCACCTGGCAGGTGGTGGCGCGCATCATCGAACGGGAGCGGCCCGACGCACTGCTGCCGACGATGGGCGGCCAGACGGCGCTCAACTGCGCGCTCGACCTCGCGCGCGAGGGTGTGCTCGAGAAGTTCGGCGTCGAGCTGATCGGTGCCTCGCGCCAGGCGATCGACAAGGCGGAGGACCGCGAAAAGTTCAAGGCCGCGATGAGCAAGATCGGCCTCGAGTCGCCGCGCTCGGCGCTCGCGCACTCGATGGAGGAGGCGCTGCAGGTCCAGGCAGGCATCGGTTTTCCTGTAGTCATAAGGCCTTCGTTCACGCTGGGCGGGACCGGCGGCGGCATCGCCTACAACCGCGAGGAGTTCCTCGCGATCTGCGAGCGCGGCTTCGAGGCGTCGCCGACGCAGGAGGTCCTGATCGAGGAGTCGGTGCTTGGCTGGAAAGAGTTCGAGATGGAGGTGGTGCGCGACCGCATGGACAACTGCATCATCGTGTGCTCGATCGAGAACCTTGATCCGATGGGCGTGCACACCGGGGACTCGATCACGGTCGCCCCGGCGCAGACGCTCACCGACAAGGAATACCAGCTCATGCGCGACGCCTCGATCGCGGTGCTGCGCGCCATCGGCGTCGACACCGGCGGCTCGAACGTGCAGTTCGCGCTCAACCCGGCCGATGGCCGCATGCTCATCATCGAGATGAACCCGCGCGTGTCGCGCTCCTCCGCCCTCGCATCGAAGGCGACCGGCTTCCCGATCGCCAAGGTAGCTGCGAAGCTCGCGGTAGGCTACACGCTCGACGAGATCGCGAACGAGGTGACCGGCGGCGCGACGCCGGCCTCGTTCGAGCCGACCATCGATTACGTCGTCACCAAGGTGCCGCGCTTTGCCTTCGAGAAATTCCCGCAGGCGAACGACCGCCTCACCACGCAGATGAAGTCGGTGGGCGAAGTGATGGCAATCGGGCGCACGTTCCAGGAGTCGTTCCAGAAAGCGCTGCGCGGTCTCGAAGTGGGCGTCGACGGCTTGAACCAGCGCACGCGCGACCGCGAGACGCTCGAAAAGGAGCTCGGCGAGCCCGGCCCGGAGCGCATCTGGTACGTCGGCGATGCTTTCGAGAACGGCTTCACCCTCGAGGAGGTGCACCGCCTGACGAAGATCGATCCGTGGTTCCTCGACCAGATCCGCGAGATCGTCGAGCTGGAGATGAAGCTCGACGACCAGAAATTGGATGACTTTTCAAAACAAGACCTTTTTGAGTTGAAGCGAAAGGGCTTCTCGGATCGGTGGCTGGCGTACCTCTTCAACACCACCGAGAAGAGCGTGAGGGAGAAGCGGCACGAGCTCGGCATACGCCCGGTTTACAAACGTGTCGACACCTGCGCCGCGGAGTTCGCGACGAAGACGGCCTACATGTACTCGACCTACGAGGAACAGTGCGAGGCGAACCCGAGCGCGCGCAGGAAGGTGATGGTGCTCGGCGGCGGCCCGAACCGCATCGGACAGGGGATCGAGTTCGACTACTGCTGCGTGCACGCCGCGTTCGCGCTGCGCGACGACGGATTCGAGACCATCATGGTGAACTGCAACCCCGAGACCGTCTCGACCGACTACGACACCTCGGACCGCCTGTATTTCGAGCCGGTCACG
>DATIGN010000187.1:0-2068 GCA_035454685.1 Burkholderiales bacterium
CGCGCCGCGGTGCGCTTCCTGGCGCAGGCGCTGGGCTGCAAGCTCGTGTTCGTCACCGAGTGCGTGAACTTTCCGACCACGCGCGTGCGCACGCTCGCGCGCTGGGCGTCCGACCGCCTGGTGGACAACGTCGAGTACGACCTCGCCGACACTCCGTGCGAGGAGACGATCAAGGCCGGCAAGGTGTTCCACTGCGCGACCGGGGTCGAGAGCCGTTTCAGCGCCGAGCGCGGGCTGGGCGTCGAGGGCTACCTCGGCGTGCCACTGTTCGCCTTGGACGGCGCTCAGGTGATCGGGCATCTCGCGTTCATCAACGACGCGCCGATCGACGAGCAGTTGCTCGAGCACCCCCTGGTGAGCATCTTCGCCTCGCGCGCGGAGGCGGAGCTGCGCCGCAAGCGCGCCGACGACACCATGTTCCTCATCGGCCGGGCGGTGGCGCCGCTCTCCGGCGACGTGTTCTTCCGCACGCTGCTCGAGCAGCTCGTGCGCACGTTCGGCTTCCGGCAGGCGTTCATCTCCGAGTGCCTCGACTTCCCGCCGACGCGCGTGCGCACGGTGGCTTACTGGGACGACACCGGGCTGCGCGAGAACACGGAGTTCGATCTCGCCGGCCTGCCGTGCGAGATCACCCTCCGCGAGGCGCGCCCGTACTTCGTCCCCGACCGGCTCGAGGAGCTCTACCCCGCCGAGGCGGGGCGCCGGCGCGTGAGCTACCTGGGACTGCCGATCTTCCGCGCCGATCGCAAGCAGGTCGTCGGTCATCTCGCGTTCTTCGACGACCGGCCGCGCCCGATCAACGTGCTCGACAGCCCGGCATTTCGCATCCTCGCTTCGCGCGCCGGCGTGGAGCTGCTGCGCAAGCGCGCGGAGGATGAGCTGCGCGAGAGCGAGGCGAAGTACCGGCTGCTGGTCGAGAACCAGACCGACTTGCTGGTCAAGCTCGACCGCGAGGGCCGCTATGTCTTCGTCAGCCCCTCGTTCTGCAGGTGCTTCGGCAAGGCCGAAGGCGAGCTCCTCGGCCAGCGCTTCGAGCTCGAAGTCAACCCGCTCGATCGCGCGGCGTTCGAACACGCGCTTGCCGCGGTGCTCGCGCCGCCCTACCGCAGCCACTGCGAGGCGCGCGTGCTCGCGGCCAAGGAGTGGCGCTGGCTCGCCTGGGAAGGCTCCGCCATCCTCGACGAGCGCGGCGCAGTGGCCGAGCTCATCGCCTCCGGCCGGGACGTCACCGAGCGCAAGCGCGCCGAAGAGCAGGCGCGCCAGCACCTGCAGCAGCTCGCCCACGTCGTGCGCGTGGCTTCGATGGGCGAGATGGCGAGCGCGATCGCGCACGAGATCAACCAGCCGCTCGCCGCGATCACGACCTACACCCAGGCGTGCGTGCGCCTGCTGCGCTCGGGCGGCGCCTCGCTCGAGGAGATCACCGAGACGATGGAGCGCGTCGGCACGCGCGCCGAGCGCGCGAGCGAGATCATCCGCCACCTGCGCTCGTTCGTGCGCAAGGAGGACGCGCAACCGATCCCGGTGCAGATCAACTTCCTGGTGGGCGAGATCGTGCGCCTGGTGCAGCCCGAAGCGGCGCAATCCGGCGTCGAGATCGCTACCGACCTCGGCGAGGGCCTGCCGGCGGTCCTGGCCGACAACATCCAGGTCGAGCAGGTGCTGCTCAACCTGGTGCGCAACGCGATCGACGCGATTTGCGCCGCGGGGACGGAGCGGCGCGAGGTGCGCATCGTCACGCGCCGCGGCGAAGACGGCATGGTCGCGGTCGATGTGCACGACAGCGGCCCGGGATTCGACGACGAGACCGCGGGGCGCCTGTTCGAGCCGTTCTTCACCACCAAGGCCCAGGGCATGGGCATCGGGCTGTCGATCAGCCGCTCGATCGTCGAGGCGCACCAGGGCCGGATCTGGGCCACCGGCTCGCGCGGCGGCGGCGCGGGCTTCCACGTGGTGCTGCCCGCGGCGGCGGAGTAGCGTGACTGCTGCAACGCCCGAGCCCACGGTCTTCGTCGTCGACGACGATGCCGAGATCCGCGGCGCGCTGAGCCTCCTCATGAAGTCGATC
>DATIGN010000188.1:0-7789 GCA_035454685.1 Burkholderiales bacterium
CGGGGCGGTTGAGCGTCACCACGCCAACGCTGCCTTCCGTGCGCCAAAGGAAATGCTTCAAGGCGTGACCTCCATGGCATGGCTCTTGAGTTTCGCGAGCAGCTTGAGCAGCTCGTCGCGCTCGCGGCTCGTGAGTCCGGCGAGCAGCTCGACCACCCAGTGCTCGTGGGCGCGCGCCATCTCGGCGAAGGTCTTGTCGCCGCTGCGAGTGAGGCGGATGCGAAACGCGCGGCGGTCGGCCGGCTCGTCGAGGCGCTCGACCAGGCCCTCCTTCTCCAGCTGGTCGACGATGCCGGTGACGTTGCCGCCGGTGACCATCAGCAGGCGCGAGAGCTCGTTCATTTTGAGCCCCTCGCGATGGCGCTCGAGCTGCGCCATCAGATCGAAGCGCGGCAGCGTGGTGCCGAACTCCTCGCGCAAACCCGAGCGCACGCGCCGTTCGATGAGCTGGGTGCAGGTGAGAAGGCGCAGCCAGATCCGCAGCGCGCTATGGTCCTCGCGCCGCGCGATGAATTCTCGGTCCATGCCGGTACTCCAAGCCTGAATAGATCAAGCTTGAAGTAATACCGACTGGCTTGTCAATCGGCCGGCTCTTCTTGGTCGCCTTTGCGGCCGTGCGGCAAGACGTCGCTGAAGTTTTTCTTCCAGCCCGGCGCGGGCGGCTCATACCCCGGCCTCGGCGCATATACCGAGGTCTCGAGCAGGCGATAGCGGTGGATATAGCGCGGGCAGTTGGGGAAGATCGCGTCGGCCGCGATCCGGACGACGAGCTGGGCGCCCTCGAACCCTGAAACGTCGTCCACCAGGCTTGCGTGCCCGTTGACCCGCAGGCGCCTCGGTTGCTCGAAGTCGAGGAACAGCATCCCGACGCGCGGGTTGGCGAGTACGTTGCCGAGGCTGCGGAACATGCCGTTGCCGTCGTAGCTCGGAAATGACAGCTCGGAAGGCCCGGTCACCCGCACGAAACCCGGCAGCCCGCCCTTGTAGGAGCAATCGGGCTGCCCGGACGCGTCCGCGGTCGCGAGGAAGAACATGGGGCTCGCTTCGATGAAGGCCTTGTCTTCCGCCGTGAACGCGGTGCGCCAGAGCTTCTCCACCAGCCGGTCGGCGAGCCGCCGGCTGTCGAAGCGGTCCTGCAGCCGACGGGCCCCCTCGTGGTAAATCAAGCAATATCCTCGTGCAGGCAGAGGATGTTGCCCTCGGGGTCGCTGAACCAGGCTGCCTTTTCTTTTCCGAGCACGGCGACGTGATTCACGGTCTTGAAGCCCGGCAGGTCGTAGTCGTGAAAGCTCACGCCGCGGGCCTTCAGAGCCTGGATCTCCGCGGCGATGTCGTCCACTTTGAAGCTGAGCGCGGTGTGCTCCGCCTTGGTGCCGCCCGGCTTGGGCATGAGCGCAAGGCGCGTGCCCTTCGCGCGCAGGATGAACTTGCCGTCGGGCGCCAGCCCCTCAGCCTCCAGGCCGAGCCGGTTCACGTAGAAATCGCGCGCACGCTCGAGCTCCTTCACTGGAAGGATGACGGTCACCTCGGCGCGGGCGAGCATCGGCCGGCTCATCGAGACCTCGCGTAGTCGATCATCCCCTGGAAGTCGACCACGACCGCGGGCTCGTTTCCCACCACCCAGGCATCGTGACCGGAAGGCAGCAGCGAGACTTCACCAGGCTTGCAGTCAAACTCGGTGCCGTCATCCATCTTGATCCTGAGGACCCCAGAGACGTGGTACTGGAAGTGCGGCGCCTCGCAGCTCTTTGTATTGACGAGCGGCTGCACCGAAGTGGACCAGCGCCAGCCCGGCTCGAACACCGCGCGCCCCACGGTCGCGCCTCCGATCTTGATCAGCTCCAGACGCCCCTTCGGGAACTCGCGGACTTCGTCTGGCTTGCGAAAATCCTTCCGTTCTGCGGCTTCCATAGCAGTCTCCTGTGGCAATAGCGCCTGTACTTTGGCTCAGCCTTGCGGCAGGCTACATACGCAAATATGCGTACTTTCCGCGCAGCCCTCGATCTCCTCGGCGCCATGAGCGAGGCAGCGCTGGACAAGGTCTCTTTCGCGAAGCTCGGCGTCGAGCGGCTCCCGGCGCTGGTCGCTTCCGAGTTCACCACATTATCGATCTGCCACCTGGCGAGCGGCAAGCGCGAGGTGTTCGGCCTGCCGGCTGGCGCGCTGAGCGCCCTGGATCGCGCCGCCTTCGACCGCCATTTCCACGAGCATCCGCTGGTGCGCTTTCACGCCTACCAGGGCGGCAGGGTTCCGCAGCGCATTACTGACTCGGTCCCGTTCGAGCAATTCCGCCGCACCGCGCTTTACAACGACTATTACCGCCGCATCCGCATCGACCACGCGATCGCGCTGCCGATCTACGTGCGAGACGGCCTGCTCGTGAGCTTCGTGCTGAACCGCACGCGGCGCGACTTCACCGAGCGCGAGCGCGCGCTGCTCGAGGTACTGCGTCCGCACCTGGCCAAGATCTATCAAAGGATCAGCACCGTCGGTCAGCTCACGGCGCGGGAAACCGAGGTGCTTCGCTGGGTAGCCGCCGGAAAGAGCAACGCGCAGATCGGCGCAATCCTGCGCATCAGCGCGCGCACGGTGCAGAAGCACCTGCAGAACATCTACGACAAGCTCGGAGTGGAGAGCCGCACCGCGGCCGCGATGCGGGTCAAGTGATCAACGTATGACCTAGACGCCGAGCGAGCGGATAGTCGCGCTGCACAGAACGGAAGATCTGCTTCAGATTTCGCCAGGGCGCCGGATCGCGGTAGAAGCGGTGCAGGAAAAGCATGTCGGCCACCAGACTTTCCATCCAGTCGACCGTGGTGGCGTAGCCGATCACCGCCCTCATGCCCGAGATCCTGAGGAAATTTCGCGCAAAGCGCCGCCCCTTCTCTCCGCGCAGCACGTTGCAGCAGGCGAAGTAAGCGAGGTTCGTGTAGCCCCCGTAGTTTGCAAATGCCTCGCACAGCGCGTCGGCCTCGATGCGCCCGAGGAGCGGGTTTACGCCGCCGGGCCTGCCGTGGAACGCGAGGTAGTACACCGGCGTATCGAAGAGCTCCTTCCTGCGCCACATCAGGCCGTCTGGCCGCCTCGCGTAATAGGCAAGACCCGCTTCGGACTCGACGAAGCGGTGTGCGATGGTAAGCGGGGGGTTGGCGAGCGGCGCCATCGCCTCGAAGAACCCTTTGACCGAGAAGCTCTGGAACAGCTTCTCGTTCCAGTACGCCTCCAGGCAAACGAGCTTCGGCGGCGCTCTCAGGCTTTTCTCAGAAAATCGAAATCGCAGCCGTGCTCGGCCTGGAGCACGTGGTCCATGTAGAGCTTAGCGTAGCCGCGGGCTGGTGCCGCGACCGGAGCCTTCCAGCCGCTTCTTCTCTTTTTGATTTCGTTCTCGTCCACAAGCAGATCAATCCGCCGTTCTTTCACGGAAAGCCGGATACGGTCGCCATTGCGGACCAGTGCGAGCGGTCCGCCGACTGCCGCTTCCGGAGAAACATGCAACACGATGGTGCCGTAGGCGGTGCCGCTCATGCGCGCGTCGGAGATCCGCACCATGTCCTTCACGCCGGCACGAGCGAGCTTGGCCGGAATCGGCAGATAGCCCGCCTCCGGCATGGCGTAGCCCGACTTCGGGCCGGCGTTCTGCAGCATTAGAAAATCATCAGCGGTCACGTCGAGCGCAGGATCGTCGATCCGCTCGGAAAGATCGTCGAGCGATTTGAACACCACCGCGCGCCCTTCCTTCTCGAACAGCTTCGGGTCCGCCGCGGAGCGCTTGAGGATCGCGCCATTGGGCGCGAGCGAGCCGAACAACGCGACCAGCCCTCCTTGGCTTGCGAGGGGCTCCTCGAATTTCTTCACTACTGTGCGGTCCACCCACGCCGGCTGTTTTTCCAGCACTTCCTTCAGAGAAATGCCGCCAACGGTCATGCAATCCAGGTGGAGGAGCGGCTTGAGCTCCCTCATGACCGCGCCCACGCCGCCCGCTGCGTAGAGGTCCGACATGTAATGCTGCCCGGTCGGCTTCAGGTCGACCAGGACCGGCGTGCTGTCCGACAGGGCATTGAGTTTCTTCAGATCAATATGAATTCCCGCCCGTCCTGCAATGGCGCTCAGGTGCACGATCGCGTTGGTCGAGCCGCCGATGGCGAGCAGCACGCGCAGCGCGTTCTCTACGGATTTTTCGGTGATGATTTGACTCGGCTTGAGAGGCGAATGGGCCATTTCCGCCGCGCGCCTGCCGCTTGCTTCCGCGGCGCGCAGCCGATCGGCGTGCACCGCGGGAATGGCCGCGGTGCCGGGAAGCGCCATGCCGAGCGCCTCGGCAAGCGAGGCCATGGTCGATGCGGTGCCCATTACCGCGCAGGTACCGGCGGTGGTGGCGAGATTGCCCTCTATGGTTTCTATTTCGGCAGAATCTACTTTCCCGGCTCGATGGAGCGCCCAGAAGCGCCGGCAGTCGGTGCAGGCGCCGAGCCGCTCGCCCTGGAAGGAAGTGGGCATCATCGGGCCGGCGAGAAGCTGCACCGCCGGGATGTCGGCCGAGGCGGCGCCCATGAGCTGCGCGGGAACGGTCTTGTCGCAGCCGCCGACTAGTACCACCGCGTCCATCGGCTGCGCGCGGATCATTTCCTCGACGTCGATCGACATGAGGTTCCTGAACATCATGGAGGTCGGATAAAGGAACACCTCGCCGAGCGATACCGTCGGGAACTCGATCGGCAGCGCGCCCGCGGCGAGCACGCCCCGTTTCACGGCCTCGATGAGCTCCGGGAAGTGGCGGTGGCAGTTGTTGAAGCCGCTGCGCGAGTCGGCGATGCCGACCACCGGGCGGCCGAGCAGCTCGCCCGAGTAGCCCATGCTCTTCGCAAACGAGCGGCGCAGATAGAGCGAAAACGCCGGATCCCCGTAGTTGGTGAGGCCCCTCGCTAATCCATGCCGTTTATTCCCAGACTTCACGGGCCACCTCCATTACGAGCTCCAGTTTCCGACGCGTGTCCTCCTGGTTGAGCGCCTGGCCGCCGCCGCCGACGCTCGAGAAGCCGCATTGCGGGCCGATGCCCAGCTGCTCGAGCGCGATGCACTTTGCGGCCGCTTCAATTCGCTCTTTCAAGACATCCTTACTTTCAAGAACTGGCGTCTTGGTGCTCACCAAACCCAAGATCACGCGCTTTCCCTTGGGCACGAACCGCAGGGGCGCGAAATCGCCCGCGCGCTCGGTGTCGTACTCCAGGCAGTAGGTGCCGACGTTCAACCGGTTGAAGAGCGCGTCGGCGATCGGCTCGTAGCCGCCCTCGGCCATCCATGCGCCCTTCAGGTTGCCGCGGCACAGGTGAATCGCGACCGCCATTGCGGCCGGCTTTTCCTGAATGCAGCTGTTGATCAGCCTGACATAGCGCTCGGTCAGCTCATCCGCATCCTCGCCGCGTGCCTTCACGTCCTCGCGCGCCCGCCGGTCGCAGTTGCAGGGCAGCGCGGTGTCATCGAGCTGGAGGTAGGTGCAGCCCTCGGCGGCGAGGTCCCTGATCTCCTCGCGATAGATCTTCACCAGGTCCGCGAAGTACGCCTCTCTGTCCTTGTAGGCTTCGAACGCCTTCGCGCCGAGGAAGTAGTGCATCACGTCGGGCGCGGCGATCGTCACCTTCGGCACGCCGCGCTTCACCACCGACTTCAGGAAGCGGTAGTCGTCGGCCACGATGCGCCGCTTGCGCTTGAGCCGCTCCCTGGCATAAGGCGAAGCCGACACCCCGACCACGCCGGTCTCGTTGCGGAAGGTGAGCGTGCCGTCGCGCAAGCCGAAGCCCTCCACCGCGTCGATGAACCCCGCCGACCAGCTGCGGCGGCGGAACTCGCCGTCGGTGATCGAGGGCAGGCCGATCGACTCCTGGAACGCGACGATCCCCTGGATCGCGGCGTCCTGCACCTGCCTGAATTCTTGATCGTCCATCGTGCCGGCCTTGTGCGCGCGCGCGGCGTTCAGCAGCGCTTCCGGGCGCACGAAGCTGCCGATGTGCTCGACGCGGAAGGGCGGCGTCATGAAAACTCCGCTCGCAGGATCGTCGCGGCTTCCACCATCGCCTTCATCTTGCCGAACGCCACGTCGCGCGGGAGGTATTTCATGCCGCAATCCGGTGCGAGGATCACGTCTTCCTTCGGAACGTAACGCAGCGCTTTCTTGACGCGCTCGACGACCTTCTGCGCCGCTTCCACCTTCATGTCGGAAAGATCGATGCAGCCCACCATGATTTTTTTTGAACTCAAAGAAGTCAACACCGAGCAGTCGAGCTTCGACTGGGCAGTCTCAATGGAAACCTGCTGGCATGAGCAGCCGGCGAGCTCAGGCAGAAACGAATATCCCGACGGACGCTGGTGGATGATCGCCGCGTAACCGAAGCAGATATGCACTGCCGTCGTTCCATTTATCCCTTGCAGAGCGTGGTTCAGGGCCTTGAGGCCGTACTGCCGCGCCTTTTCGGGCCTCGCCTGCATGTACGGCTCGTCCACCTGCACGATGTCGGCGCCTGCAGCGAACAGATCCCTGATCTCGGCGTTCACCGCCGCGGCGTAGTCCATCGCCGCCTCTTCCTCGGACTTGTAGTAGTCGTTCTGCGCCTGCTGCGACATGGTGAAGGGACCGGGAACAGTCATCTTCACCCGCCTGTTCGTATTCTTTTTCAAGAACACTACGTCCTGCACTTCCACCGGGTGCTTGCGCCTGATCTTGCCGACGATCCTCGGCACGGGATTCGGATGCCCGGAGCGGTCGAGCGCGCTGCCGGGATTGTCGATGTCGATGCCCTCGAGCGCGGTGGCGAAGCGGTTGGAGTAGCTTTCGCGCCGGATTTCGCCGTCGGTGACGATGTCGAGGCCCGCCTGCTCTTGCGCTCGGATCGCCAGCACGGTCGCGTCATCCTGCGCTTCTTGCAGGAAGGGTTGTTCAACGCGCCACAGCTCTCTCGCGCGCACGCGCGGCGGGAAGCGGCCGGCAAGCTTCTTGCGGTCGATCAGCCACTCCGGCTGGGGGTAGCTGCCGACAAGCGTGGTGGGGAAAAGCATCAAGTTATCCGCTCATTTTCCATCGACGAATCGGGGGGACGTCTTCCTGAGCCTCTCGGGGTCGATGCGGCCGCTTCTTTGAATATAGCTCCAGGCGAACTGGCGCGGCGCGAGTTTCATGTGCTCGGGGAAGCGCTCGTACCAGGCGCCGCTTGCGTCGGCCGCGGCCACCAGCTTCTCGACGATGGGCCGGCGCGCGGCCTCGAAAGAAGCAAGACTTTCTTCCAAAGACAGATTCTGGCTCAGCGCCTTGACGAGCGCGATCGCGTCCTCCATGGCGAGCCGGGTGCCCGAGCCGATGGAGAAATGCCCGGTGCGCACGGCGTCACCGATCAGGACGATGTTGTCCGCGATCCATCGCGGGGTCCACAGCAGCGGGAAGTTGCGCCAGATCGACCGATTCGAGACCAGCGGATGCCCGTCGAGGTCTGGGCCAAAGACGCGCTCGCAGTAGGCTCTGCTCTCCTCCTCGCTCGCCCGGTCGAGCCCGGCCCGGTACCACGTCGCCGCATCGCATTCCACGATGAACGTGCTCATACCGGGGGCGTAGCGGTAGTGGTGCGCCACGAAGTGGCCATGCTCGCTCTCGCGGAACGTGAGCGTCAGGCAGTCGAACGCCTTCGTCGTCCCGTACCAGGCGAACTTGTTCGTGAGGTAGCGGATGCGCGGTTGCAGGCGTTCGGCAAGGGACCGACGCACCATCGAGTTGACGCCGTCGGCGCCCACCAGCAGGTCGGCG
>DATIGN010000189.1:0-3394 GCA_035454685.1 Burkholderiales bacterium
TGGCCCTCGCGCATCATCGGCACGCCGAGCGCGCCGCGAAACCCGGCCTGCTCGGCCGCCCGCTTGAGCGCGTACTCCGGGTCGGCCAGCACGTCCGGGACATGGTCGATCGAACCCTTGCGTATCGTCCGTGCGACCACCGACTCGGTAGAGCTTCGCATCGGGAATTCGCGCCGAAACACCTCCACGCTCTGCGGATCGCTGCCGAAAAGGCTGCCCACGCGGATCCACTCGCCGTCGAAGGTGAACACCCAGCCGTAATTCGCCTCGCACAGCCGCGCCGCGCGCTCGGCGATCACGTCGAAGACCGGCTGCACGTTCGTCGGCGAGCTGCTGATGACCTGCAGGATCTCGCCGGTGGCGGTCTGGTAGGCGAGCGACTCGGTGAGCTCGGCGGTGCGCTCCTCGACCTTGCGCTCGAGGCCCGCGTAGGACTCGCGCAGCTGCTCGGTCATGCGGTTGAACTGCGAGGCGAGCGCCTCGAGCTCGTCGCCGGTGCGGATGTCGATCTTCTGCTCGAGGTCACCCTCGCCGATGCGCTGCGCGCCCTCCTGCAGCACGCTGATCGGCCGCACCATGTTGCGCGCGAGCCAGAGCGCAGCGAGCGCCGAGAACACGAGGCCCGCGACGATGAGCGCGACGGTGCGCCAGAGGGTGGCGTCGAGCGCGGCGTACATCTCGGCTGCCGGCTGCTCGACAAAGACCTTCCACCCGAGCGTGCTTGCCGGCGCACCGCGCGCCGCCTGCTCGCGCGCGGGCTCGATCGGCGCGTATGCCGTCAGCACCTCGCTGCCGGCGAGATCCTTTGCCAGCATGGCGTGCGACTCGTCCGCCCCGCGCGCGAAGGCGGCCTTCACCTGCTCGAGGTGGGAGAGGTTGGTCTTGCGCAGCACGAGGCCGATGTCGGGGTCGGCGACGAGGTGGCCGGTCGAGTCCACGACGTAGGCCTTGCCCTTCTGGCCGATCCTGATCTTCGTGACGACGTCCCAGATGAACTTGAGGTTCACCTCCGCCACGGTGACCGGTCCCGACTCGCCGCCCGAGCGTACCGCGATCGACATGTAGGGCTCGGTTTCCTTCCTGAAGTACACCGGCCCGAACCAGGTCTGGCCCGGGCGCGCGTTCTTGAACGCCGGCTCCTGCGAGCGGTCTTCGTTCGCGCCCGCGGTGTCCATCTTGAGCCGCGACACCGCGAGCTGCTCGCGCCCCTTGGCGTCGATCTGTGCGATGTCGGTCACCGCGGGCACCACGCGCAGGAGCTTGAGGAACTCGATGCGCCGCTGCTCCAGCCCCTCGGCGCCGAGCTGCGGCAGCGCGGCGAACGCGAGCTGCTGCTCGATCTGGCTCACGAACTGCTCGATGCGCGCCGCCGCACCCGCCGCCTTCTCGCGCTGGAGGCTGGCGAGCGCCTCCTTGTTCTCCTGGTAGGCGAAGTAGAGGCCGATGCCGCCCGAAATCAGCAGCGCGCCGCATACGAGGCCCAGGATCAGCAGGAAATACTTGCGGAAAAGCTGGCCGCGATGCACGCGCCGGGCCGCGGCAGGCGCCGCAGCCGAGGCGTGCTTCTCGACGATGGGCTCCGCGGGTTTCAGGCCTTCTCTCTCCTCGCGGCTACTGTATCACCCGCGCGGCGTTTCATTCGATCAGCTCGTCGGCGAGCACCATCACCGATTGCGGGATCTTTAGTCCCAGCGCTTTCGCCGCCTTCAGGTTGATGACGAGCTGGAAGCGCGTCGGCTGCTCGACCGGCAGCTCCGAAGGCTTTGCGCCCTTGAGCAGCCGCGCCACGAACGCGGCGCCGCGCCGGAAGAGGTCGGTGAGATCAGCCGAGTACGACATCAGCGCGCCGGATTCGGCGAAGCCGCGGTAGTCCGCGAAGCACGGGATGCGGAGCTTGCGCGCCTCGTCGGCGATGATCTTGCGATAAGTCACCATGCGCGAATCCGTGATTACGAAGATTGCGTCCGGACGTTCGTGCGGTAGCCGCTCGAGCTCGGTCTGCAGCTCGTCCACCCCGGAAACCCGGTAATCCTCGAGCGCGAGCTGCAGGCGGTCTGCGGCTTCGCGCACCAGCGCGTAATGCTCGCTGGAAGGGCCGTCGGCGGGATTCCAGACAAGCGCGACGCGCGATGCGCGCGGCAGCGTTTCCTTGAGGAGCTGGAGGCGCTTCGACACCGTTTCGGCGGTTAGCCAGGTAACGCCGGTCAGGTTGGCTTCAGGCCTTGCGAAATTGCTCACCAGCTTCGCGCGACTTGCATCTCCCACCCCGATGAAGACGATCGGGATGTCGCGCGTAGCGTCGGCCGCCGCGCGCGTCCCGGGCGTGGAAGTCGCGACGATTACCTCGACCTTCTCGCGCACAAGCGCCTCCGCGAGCGCGGGCAGCTTCTCGCGCCGGCTTTGCGCCGAGCGGTACTCGATGCGCAGGTTCTTGCCCTCGACGTAGCCGAGGCTGCGCAGCTCGGCGAGGAACGCGGCGCGCTCGGGCGACGGCGTTTCGGTGAGCGGCGTCAGCAGCAGGTAGCCGATGCGGTGCGTCTTCGCCGGCTGCGCCCGGGCTGCGAGCGGAGCCGCGAGCGCCGCCGCGACAAATGCCCGGCGCGAGATCACTGGATCACCTCATCCGCCGCGAGCAGCAGGCGCTCCGGCACCTTGAGGCCGAGGGCATTCGCGCTTTTCGCGTTGATCACGAGCTGGAACTTCACCGGCTGCTCGACCGGCAGCTCGGCGGGCTTCGCGCCCTTAAGAATACGGTCGACGTAGATTGCGGTGCGCCGGTAGTGCTCGATGCGGTCGGGCCCCAGCGAAATCAGCCCGCCTTCGTCCACGAACTCGCGATAGCCGTACATGACCGGCAAGCGCGACTTGGCCGCCAGAGCAACGAAGCGCTTGCGGTGGCTCCACAGGACAGGATCGTCGAACACGATCGCGGCATCCGCGTTCATCGCCCGCGCTGCGTCGAAGGCGCGCTCTATGTCATCCGGCCCTGCGGCGTCGAGTGACGCGATCTGCAGCCCGAGCGCACCCGCAGCGGCACGCGATTCGGCCAGGAACGTCTCGTGAACGCGGTTCGACGGATTCCTGATCACCGCGACCGTGTTCGCTTTGCCGACGCAGTCGACAAGCAGCTTGAGACGCCTGCCGCTTAGCTCCGACGTGAGCAGCGAAAGCCCGGTGATGTTGCCGCCTGGCCGCGCCATGCTCTTCACCAGCCCCACCGCGATCGGCTCGCCGACCGCGACGAACACAATTGGGGTCGTCTTCGTCGCCGCCATCGCCGCGCGGCTGGGCGGCGTCGCGGCCGTGACCAGCACGTCCACCTTGAGCGCGAGCAGCTCCTGCACCAGCCCCGGCAGCCGCTTGTAGTCGCCGTCGGCGAAGCGCGGCTCGACGA
>DATIGN010000190.1:0-12146 GCA_035454685.1 Burkholderiales bacterium
TACGCCCTGATCGGCCCGAACGGCGCCGGCAAGACCACGCTCATGAATCTCCTCACCGGGATGCTGCGCCCGGACTCGGGCCAGGTGTTCCTCGGCGCCGAGGAGATCACATCGCTCGCGCCCGAGGCGCGGGTGAAGAAAGGCCTCGCGCGCACCTTCCAGATCAATACGCTGTTCCCGCAGCTCTCGGCGATCGAGGCGGTCGCGCTCGCGGTGCTCGAGCGCGAGGGCGCGGCGCACAACTGGTGGCGCGGGCTGCCGCGCTTCAGGGCGGGCATCGACGAAGCTCATGCGATCCTGGGCTCACTCGGGCTCGAGGCCGCCTCGTTTCGCATCACCAAGGAACTGCCGTACGGCCAGCAGCGGCTGCTCGAGATCGCGCTCGCGCTCGCCACGCGCCCGCGCGTGCTGCTGCTCGACGAGCCGGCGGCCGGGGTGCCGAAGGACGAGAGCGCGGCGCTGTTCGACGCGATCGCGAACCTTTCGCGCGACCTCACCATCCTGTTCATCGAGCACGACATGGACGTCGTGTTCCGCTTCGCCTCGAACATCATCGTAATGGTCGGCGGCAGGATCCTCGTCGAAGGCCCGCCGCAGGACATCGCGCGCGACGAGCGCGTGCGCGAGGTCTACCTCGGCAGAGCCCATGCCTGAGCCGCTGCTTGCGCTTCGCGGTGTGCGTGCCGGCTACGGCGAAGCGGTGGTGCTGGAGGACATCTCGCTCGAGCTCGCCCCGGGCGGCAGCCTCGCGGTGCTCGGGCGCAACGGCGTCGGCAAGTCGACGCTACTCCTCACCATCATGGGATATACGCGGCTGCATCAGGGCAGCGTGCATTTCCAGGGGCAAGACATCACTTCCCTTGCACCGCATCGCCGCGCGCAGCTCGGCCTCGGCTGGGTGGCGCAGGAGCGTGAGATCTTTCCCTCGCTCACACTGGAAGAGAACCTCACCGTCGCCGCGCGCCCCGGCCGCTGGGACCTCGCCTCGGCCTACCGACTCTTTCCCCGGCTGCAGGAGCGAAAGGCCAACATGGGCAACCAGCTCTCCGGCGGCGAGCAGCAAATGCTCGCCATTGCGCGCGCGCTGATGACCAACCCCGAGCTCCTTCTTCTCGACGAGCCGCTCGAGGGCCTCGCGCCCATCATCGTCGAAGAACTCGACGCTTCACTCAAGAACCTCCAGGGCATGGCGATGGTGCTGGTGGAGCAGCACACGGAGATCGCGCTCTCGTTGACCGAGGACGCGGTGGTGATCGAGCGCGGCCGCATCGTCCACCGCGCGCGCTCCGCCGAGCTCGCGCGCGACCCGGACATGGCCGAGCGCGTCCTCGGCCTCAGCGGCTAAGAGGAATCGGGTCAGACCCCGTCAGGAATTCACGGTCCGGCGCTCCTTCGCGAGCAAGCCCTCCAGCATCCGCCGAGCCGCGAGCGGCGCCGCGTCCACCGTGATGTCCACCCTGGGCGCGCCGGGCTTGAGCTCGAGCATGCGTTGCTGCGCCTCGAGCACCGGGAAGTCTTCGTTGAACACGTGGACCATGTCGACGGCGAAGATTTTCTCCATCCCTGCGTCGCCCAGGCCGAAGTTGCGCACGAAACCGAAGAAATAGTGCGTCGTACTTTCCGTCTCGGGCGTGGGCGCGCTTAGCGCCATCAAATCTATCTTCTTCGCTGCGTCCTGGCAGCCTGCAAAATTCACCGTAAAGCACGGCGGCACGTGCTCGACGATCTGCCAGCGATCGACGTTGCCCGCGAAGCCCCCGGCCTTCCGGTAAAGCGGCGGCGGCGGGCGCTCGCGAATCCAGCGCGTGAGCCGCACCAGCCGATCCTCGCGCTCGAGCGTGGCCGGAAAATCGATGATGGAAGGTGTCCCGATGCTCGAGGAATGCACGTACGCGAGGTGCGTGACGTCGAGGACGTTGTCTGCGATGAGTTGGTAGTTGCACTTGAGGTGCACGCGATCGGGCCGCGTGAACGCCCAGTCCTTGTGCTCGGCCCACCACCAATTCGGAATCAACGCCGGATCAGCCTTGTCCGGCTCACCCATCCACACCCATATCCAGTTGTATTTTTCGACGAGCGGGAAGGCGCGAACGCGCGCCTGAGGCGGAATTACGGTTTGCCCTGGTATCTCTACGCAAGCACCCGCCGGATCGAAGAGCAGCCCGTGGTAGCCGCAGCGCAGCCGGTCACCCTCGAGCCTGCCCATCGACAGCGGCAAGTGCCGGTGGCAGCAGCGGTCCGCGAGGGCGACGGCTTCGCCGTTTTCCTTCCGGTAGAAAACGACCGGCTCACCGACAAGAATCCTTCCCAGAGGGACGCGGGACACCTCGCGGTCCCATGCCGCGACGTACCAGGAGTTGCGCAGAAACATATGAGAAAAGTCATCTTCTCACACTGTCTTTGATCCGTTCGGTCGCGGGCGCCGATTATTAATGGCGGGTTAATCCTGCGCCTCTAGGATCGCGCCGCCATGACAGCCACGATCCGGACGGTCTCGATCGAAAGCACTGCACTCACGAACGCGCAATCGCAGCGCGCGGCGATCGAGCGCTTCATCGCTGAGCGCTTTCGCAGCGTATACGGGGCGCGAGTCAGCCACTTCTGCGCCCATCTCCTCGGCCTGCGCGACGCCGCGGGGCGCTGGCATGCAGCGGCGGGCTACACGCCCGCGGCTTCGGGCGCGCTCTTTCTCGAGCACTATCTCGCACGCCCGATCGAAGACGTCCTGTCCGAGGCCGTCGGCCAGCCCGTACCGCGCGCGCGCATCGTGGAAGTGGGCAACCTTGCCTCCGTCCCACCCGGGTTCGCGCGCAGCTTCGTTCCGGCGCTCGGCCGCTACCTCCTCGAACGCGATTACCGCTGGGTCGTGTTCACGGCGACGCGCGAGGTCCGCGCCTTACTGCGGCGCCTGTGCTTCAGGGCGTACGCGCTCGCGCCCGCCACGCCCGCGCACCTGCCCGACCGCGGCGTCTCCTGGGGCAGCTACTACGCGCACAAACCGAGCGTAATGGCCGGCCGCATAGGGTGAGCGTCATCCGCCCCGGCGAGCTCGACGAGCGCGTCGAGCGGCTTGCGCACGCGCTCCTCAAGGCGCGCCCGAGGCCGCGCGTCCTCGGGCTCGCCTCCGACAACGGCGCAGACTGGGTAGTCGCGGACCTCGCCGCGCAGAAAGCAGGGGTGGTGCTCGTCCCGCTGCCCGCGTTCTTCACCGCCGCGCAGATCGAGCACGCGATAGCCGAGACCGGCATGGACAGCGTGATCGGCGCGCGCCTTCCCGGGTTCGAGGCAGCTGACAGCATCGAAGGGCTTGTCTGGTGGCGGCGAGCTGCGCTACCAGCCGCTTTTCCGCGCGACACCTCGAAGATGACGTTCACCTCGGGCACCACCGGCACGCCGAAGGGCGTTGCGCTCACCACTGAAGAGCAGCGAGCGGTCGCGCGCGCGCTCGCCACCGCTACCCGGGGTCTTGGATTGAAGCGGCATCTGTGCCTGCTGCCGCTCGCGGTGCTGCTCGAAAACGTCGCGGGCGTCTACGCGCCGCTCGGCGCAGACATCGAGGTCTGCGTGCCGTCGCTCGCCCAAGTGGGCATGCGCGGTTCTTCGAGCTTAGACGCGGCCGGGTGCCTGGCGGCGATCGAGCGCTGGCAGGCCGATAGCGTGATCCTGCTGCCGCAGATGCTTGCTACCCTCGCCGCCGCGCTCGAAGGCGGCGCGCCAGCGCCGAAGTCGCTCAGGTTCGCAGCGGTAGGCGGGGCAAAGGTTTCGTCCGCCCTGATCCTCCGTGCGCGCGCGCTCGGCTTGCCGGTTTACGAAGGCTATGGCCTCTCCGAGTGCGCGTCGGTGGTCGCGCTCAACGTTCCGGGCGCTGACAAGGTTGGAAGCGTTGGAAGGGTGTTGCCGCATCTGCACGTGGAAATTCGGGATGGGGAAATCGAAGTCAAAACCCCGGATGGCGGCTGGCGAGCCACGGGTGACCTCGGACGCATCGACGACGAGGGCTTCCTGTACGTCCATGGACGGCGCAAGCACGTGCTCATCACATCGTATGGCCGCAATGTGTCGCCCGAGTGGCCGGAGGCGGAGCTCGTTGCCGGGCCGGCGATCGTGCAGGCTGCGGTATTCGGTGAAGCGCAGCCACGCCTGTGCGCGCTCGTCGTGGCCGCCGCCGGCGCTTCGGCGTCGGCGGTCGAGGCGCAGGTGCGAGCCGCGAACGCTCGGTTGCCCGACTACGCGCAGATCGGGGCGTGGGTACGCGCCGACGCTCCCTTCACCCCTCAGAACGGATTGGCCACCGCCAACGGCCGCGCGCGCCGCGAGGCGTTGTGGAAGAGGTACGGAGAACGCCTCGATGGCCTTTTTTGACGAGCTGCAAAGCCGCACAGCTGCCGAACGCGCCGAGCTGCTTTCGGTCCCGGCGATCGCCGACTGCCTCGCCGGCCGTGTCACGCGCTCGCGCTACATCGCCTTCCTGCGCGAGGCCTATCATCACGTCAAGCACACCGTGCCGCTCCTCATGGCGTGCGGCAGCCGTCTCGGCGACGAGCGCGCCACGCTGCGCGATGCGATTACCGAGTACATCGCCGAGGAAACCGGCCACGACGCCTGGATCCTCGACGACCTGCGCGCCTGCGGCGAGGATCCGGAGGCCGCGCGCCGCGCGCAGCCGGCGCCCGCCACCGAGCTGATGGTCGCCTACGTCTACGATTACATCGCGCGCGTGAATCCCGCTGGCTTCCTCGGCATGGTCCATGTCCTCGAAGGTACGAGCAACGCGATCGCCACGCGCGCGGCGGATGTCATCGCCCGCGCGCTCAGCCTGCCGTCGGCAGCGTTCACCTACCTCACGTCGCATGGCGCGCTCGACCAGGAGCACGTCCGCTTCTTCGAACGGACCGTCAACGGCCTGGAGCCCGCAGACCGAGATCACGTCGTTCACGTGGCCCGCCGGGTGTATCGGCTTTACGGGGACATCTTCCGGGGGCTGCCGTCATGAAGCGCTACCGTGCCCTTCTTACCGGAGCGAGCGGCGGGATCGGACGCGAGATCGCCAGGGCGCTCGCGCCGCATTGCGACGATCTGGTGCTCGTGGGCCGCGATGCCGGCAGGCTCGCCGAAAGCGCCGCCGCGGCGGGGCCGGTCGCGCGCACGCTCGCCGCGGACCTCGCGACGCCTGAGGGCCTCGACGCGGTCAAGCTCCCGGGCATCAATCTCCTCATCAACAACGCCGGCGCGGGCGAGTTCGTTTGGCTCGAAGGCCAGAGCGACGCCGCGCTCGCGCGCATCGTCGAGACCAATGTCCTCGCGCCGATGCAGCTCACGCGGCGCCTGCTGCCCGAGCTCAAGCGCCGGCCCGAGGCCTGGATCGTGAACGTCGGCTCGATCATGGGCTACCTCGGCTATCCCGGCCACGCCGCCTACTGCGCGAGCAAGTTCGCGCTGCGCGGCTTCAGCGAGGCGCTGCGCCGCGAGCTCGCCGACAGCCCGGTGCGCGTGCTCTACCTCGCGCCGCGTGCGACGCGCACCGCGATGAACAGCGCGGGCATCTGTGCGCTCAACGCCGAGCTCGGCGTGGCGATGGACGAGCCCGCCGCCGTGGCGAAGGAGCTCCTCGCGCTCCTCGAGCGGCCGGTGCGCGAGCGGCTGCTCGGCATGCCGGAGCGGCTGTTCGCGCGCCTGAACCAGGTCCTGCCCGGCCTCGTCGACCGTGCGCTCCTGCGCCAGCTTTCCACCATCCGACGCCACGCACCCCCCACGGAGAAACTTCATGAAAAAGCTGATCCTCGCCGCATTCATGGCCATGCCACTCGCCGCATTCGCCGGTCTTGACGAAGACATAAGCGCGCTGCAGACCGAGTGGGCGCAGATCAAGTACCAGCGCCCGGCCGCCGAGCATGAGAAGGCCTTCGCCGAGCTCACCAAGAGCGCCGCGGCGGTGCGCGGCAAGTACGCTGGCCGTGCCGAGCCGCAGATCTGGTACGGCATCATCGCCGCGAGCTACGCGGGCGCGCGCGGCGGGCTGGGCGCGCTTTCACTCGCCAAGGACGCGAAAAAGGCGCTCGAGCAGGCGCTCGAGATCGATCCGAAGGCGCTCGACGGCTCGGCCTACACGAGCCTCGGGTCGCTGTACTACCAGGTGCCCGGCTGGCCGATCGGCTTCGGCAACGACGATAAGGCGCGCGAGATGCTGGACAAGGCGCTCGCCCTCAACCCCGACGGCATCGACTCGAACTACTTCATGGGCGACTTCCTGTACCGCAAGGGCGACTACGCCGCCGCACGCCAGGTGCTGAACAAGGCGCTCAAGGCGCCGGCGCGTCCCGGACGCGCGCTTGCCGACCAAGGCCGGCGCAAGGAAATCGAATCCCTGCTCGCGGCGATGCGCTGAAAAGCGGCGTATTCTCCCGGCGTGCGCATTCTTCTAGTGGAGGACGACGAGCTTCTCGGCGCAGGCATTGAGGACGCGTTGACGCGCGCGCGCTTCGCGGTCGAGTGGGTGCGCACCGGGCCGCTCGCGGCGACGGCCCTCGAGCACAGCGGCTTCGACGCAGTCGTGCTCGACCTGGGCCTCCCTGGGATAGACGGCATCGACGTGTTGCGCTGCGCGCGCGCCGCCGGCAACCGCATCCCGATCCTCATCCTCAGCGCACGCGACGCGGTCGCGCAGCGCATCGCAGGCCTCAACGCCGGCGCCGACGACTACCTTACCAAGCCCTTCGACGTCGAGGAGCTCATCGCCCGTGTGCGCGCGCTGCAGCGCCGCCTGCACGGCGCGGCGCAAAACGTTCTCGAGCACGGCCACCTGCGCCTCGACCTCGGCGCGCTCAGCGTGACGCACGAGGGCCGCGCGGTGGCGCTCCAGCGGCGTGAATTCATGCTGCTGCAGAAGCTGCTCGCCGCACCGGGACAGGTGATGACGCGCGCGCAGCTCGAGGAATCCCTCTACGGCTGGGACGGCAGCGTCGAGTCGAACGCGCTCGACGTGCACGTGCACAACCTGCGCAAGAAGCTCTACCCCGGGGTGATCCGCACCGTGCGCGGCGTCGGCTACGTCGCCGACCCGCCGCCTTGACGGCGGCGCGCTTCAGGCCGCGCTCTACCCGGGCGCTGCTTCTCGGCGGCACGATCGTCGTGCTGCTCGCGGTGCTCGGCGCTGCCGCCTGGATCGGCTATGACGGCAGCGAAGACGAGGCGGACGAGCTTTTCAACGCGCGCCTCGCCACGTCCGCGCGGGTACTCGCGGCGCTCATCGCAACGCAACCGCTTCCGGCGCCCGGCGCCGCGCCGATCGTGGTCTCCTTCCCGGCGCCGCTCGAAGGCACCGCGCACGACGAGGCCGGCCCGTTCGGCCATCCCTACGAGACCAAGATCGCCTTCCAGGTACTCGATGCGCAAGGACGGCTCCTCATGCGCTCCTCCTCCGCACCGGAAAGTGCCTACGCGCCCCTCGCCCCCGGCTTTAGCACGCAGAAAGACTGGCGCGTGTTCACGCTGCGCTCGGACGAGGTATGGGTCCAGGCGGCCGAGCGCGACGACGTGCGCGGCGAGCTGGCAGGGAAGCTGGCGCTCGCCGCGGTCGCACCGCTCATCGCCGGCATACCGCTCCTTCTCGTGCTGATCGGGCTGCTGCTCGGCTACGGCCTCGCGCCGCTTGCCGAGCTCGCGCAGCGCATCGCGCGCCGCCAGCCGGGCTCGCTCCAGCCCATCCGCCTCAGACGCAGCACCGCCGAGATCGAACCGGTGCTGGAGGCACTGAACGGCCTGCTCGAGCGCGTGCAATCGGCCATCGCGCGCGAGCGCCGCTTCACCGCGGACGCCGCGCACGAGCTGCGCACGCCGCTCGCCGCGCTGAAGATCCACGCGCAGAACGCGGTGCGCGCAACCTCGGAGGCCGAGCGCCGCGCCTCGCTCGAGCGCATGCTGGTAGGACTGGAGCGCGCCATCCGCCTGGCGGAGCAGATGCTCGCGCTCAGCCGCGCCGCGGCGCGCGCCCCGGTCGCCGAGCCGGTGTCGCTGCGCCAGGCGGTCGAGGACGCGCTCGACGATGTCCTGCCCACGCTCAAGGAACGCGGCATCAAGGTGAGCGTCGCCGCCCAGGCGCCCGAGAGCGAGCCGTTCGTGCAGGGCGAGCGAGACAAGCTCGCCACTCTCGCGCGCAACCTGCTCGACAACGCGGCGCGCTACTCGCCGGCGGGCTCGACGATACGCGTCGAGATCGCCAATTCCGGCGGCGCGACCCGTCTATCGGTATCGGATCAGGGGCCGGGCATACCGCCCGAACTGCGCGAGCGTGTGTTCGAGAGCTACTACCGCATCCCGGGGATGGCTGCCGAGGGCAGCGGGCTCGGTCTCGCCATCGTGCGCGAAATCGCGGCCCAGCATGGCGCGGCCGTAGAGCTCACCGACGGCGACGGCGGCCGCGGCACGCGCGTGGTCGTCCGCTTCCCGGCTGCCTAAATCGCTCGCGCCTCGACCACCAGGGCTTGCGCGGTGTATCTGAACGGCTCTGCGCCGCCGGCGCGTGCGAGCGCCGCGGCCACCTTCTCGATCACGCCGTCAACCGGGATGCCGCGTTCCTGCAGGATGAGAGAGCGCGGCGTGCCGCGCAGCTGCCCGGTGGCGAACTCGCGCGCGCTCGGCGCCCTGCACTTTATGCGCACCGTGTCGATCCGCTCTACGACGAACGCGGCACCCTCGAGCAGGCGACCGATCGCCGCGCGGTCATTGAAGTGGTAGGGAATCGAGCCGAACCGCGCCGCCGGGTCGTCCGGCAGGAGCCCTTCGATCACGTCAGCCGCGACCCGGCCGTGCGGGTTGTTCTCAATCCCGTCCCATACATCGAACAACAGCGCCCCGCCGTTGCGCAGCACGCGGCGCGCTTCGCGGAAGCAAGCCGCCTTGTCCGGCACGAACATTACGCCGAAGGCGCAGACCACGGCGCCGAACACGGCATCGCCGAACGGCAGCTTGCAGGCATCGGCTTCGCGCCACTCGATTCCCTGCACCCCCTCGAGCTTGCGTCTTGCAAAGCCAAGCATCGCCGCGCTGATGTCCGAGGCGACCACTTTGAGTTCCGTGCTCAGCCGCTCGCGCAGGTAACGCGTAACGCAGCCGGTCCCGCAGGCGATCTCGAGCACGTCGCCCGGCGGTGTCGCGGGCAGGCGGCGGGCGAGCTCGGCGCCGAATGTGTCGAAGTGCGCGGGCCCCATGATCCGGTCGTAGAACTCCGGAATCGACCCGCTGAAATCCGCCGGCGCGTGCGCCATGCGGTGATTATTTCGCCTTTGCGCGCTCTTGGGGAAGTTTCAGCTTCAGCATGCTGACTGCGTTGCCGAAGTAGATGCGGCGCCGGTCGTCCGGACTGAGCTTCATGCCATCGAGCGCCTTGATGGTCTCGCGGATGAAGAGCGGCCCGCCTTCGGGATCGAAAGGGCAGTCCGTGCCGAACAACACTCTCTTTGTTCCGTAGAAATCCAGGCCGCACCGGATGGCGGAAGCCGCGCCGTTCACCGAGGTGTCGCCGTAGAACATCTTGAAGTAGTCGAGCGGCCGCTTCTTCATCCGTTTCAGCAAGCTTTCGTAGTCCTCGTCCGAAGTGCGGCTGCCGAACTGGTCCATGCCGTAGCCGATGCGGTTCACGAAGTACGGCGCCATCGCGCCGAGGTGGTGGGTGATGATCTTGAGCTTCGGCAGCTTCTCCAGCATGCCGGAGAACACCATGCGCGCCATGAACGCGCTCGTCTCGTACGGCCAGCCGAACAGCCACCAGATCTCGTATTTCGACTTTTGTTCGCTCGAATAATCGGAAAACCTCGCCGTTCGCGTCGGGTGCACCCAGATCGGCAGGTCGTAGGTCTTGCTCATCCGCTCGAAGATACGGAAGAACTCCGGCTCGTCGAGCGCCCGGCCGTTGACGTTGGTGAAGATTTGCACGCCCTTCGCGCCCAGCCTGAGGATCGCGCGGTCCATTTCCTCGAGCGCCGCGGGCACGTTGTTCATCGGCAGCGAGGCGACGAAGGCGGGGAAGAGATCCGGGTGCTTCCCCACAATCTCGGCCATGCCGTCATTCGCGAGCCTGGCCAATTCCGCAGTCTCATTTTCATTACCCAGGAATTCAACGGCGGGCATGGAGAGCGTGAGGACCTGCTTGTAGCCCGGCCAGCGCTTCATCATCTTTATGCGCCGCTCGAGGTCCCAGAGCACCGGGATGTGCATCCAGCGCTTGAGCTGCGCGGCAAGCGCCGGCTTGCCCTCGGCGATTCTCTTCATGCGCTCGAAATAGGCGCGCGGAAAGATATGGGGGAAGATGTCGAGCTTGAGGTTGTTCTGGGTTCGTTTCATGAAACGGCCCGGTCGCCTGAGGGGAAAACCATAACATTACGGAACATGCCGCCCCCGACGCTCCGGCTGTTTCACGTTCCGCGTTGACGACGCAGCCCGCCCACACGCTGCGCGGCGTGCTGTGGATGGCGGGCGCGGTGCTTTCCTTCACGGCCATGGCGGTCGCGGTGCGCGAGCTGCAGCGCCACATGGGGTCGTTCGAGATTGTGTTCCTGCGCAGCGTGGTGATGCTCGCCCTCGTGCTGCTGATGATTCCCCGGGCCGGTACCGCTGCCCTGCGGACCCGCAGGTTTTCGCTGCACTTCTGGAGAAACACCATCCACTTCTGCGGGCAGGTGCTGTGGGTCTACTCCATCGGCGCGCTCACGCTCGCCATGGTGTTTGCGATCGAGTTCACGATGCCGGTATGGACGGCGCTCCTCGCCTGGATCTTCCTCAAGGAGAAGTTCACCTTCCCGAGACTGGTGATGCTCGCGCTCGGCCTCGTCGGCGTGCTGATCATCGTGCGTCCTGGCGGCGGCGCGTTCCATCCGGCGGCGGTGGCGATGATCCTCGGCTCGCTCTGCTATGCCTCGTCCTTCATTTTCACCAAGCGGCTGTCGTCGACCGACAGCGCGCTCGCCGTGCTTTTCTGGATGGCTGTGGTGCAGACGCCGATCTCGCTCGTCGCCGCGGCGCCGCAGTGGGTCACACCGGTGGCTGCCGACCTGCCCTGGATCCTGGCCATCGGTATCGGCAGCTTCTGCGCTCACTACTGCATGACGCAGGCGATGAGGCTGGTTGACGCGATGGTCGCGGTCCCGATCGACTTCATCCGACTGCCGCTGATCGCGGTAGTGGGCGCGCTCGCGTACGCGGAGCCGTTCGACCCGCTGGTGCTCGCCGGGGCGGCGATCATCTTCGCCGGCACCTACTACTCGCTCAGCCGCGAGCGGCGCTGACTATTAGGGTAACTATAAGGGGTCGGGACCCTTTTCCAACTACTTTGAGCCGCCCGCGGCGGCTGGCGTGTTCTTCTGCGCGAGGCGCTTGATGAGGCCGTCGATGCCTTCCTGCTTCACCACGGCATCGAACTCGCTGCGGTAGGTGAGCACGAGGCTTACGCCCTCGACCACGATGTCGTAGATCTTCCAGCCCGAGTCGGTCTTGCGCATCGAGTAGTCGAGGAGCACAGGCTTGCCGCCGGGGCGGATGAACTGGTTGTGCACCGTGACGTCGGTGTCGCCGGGCTTCATGCGCACCGGCATCACTTTCATGGTCTGGCCCTCGTACGCGGTGATCGCGTTCGAATAGGTGCGCACCAGCATGTTGCGGAATTCCGTCACCAGCTTCTTCCTCTGCTCCGGAGTGGCCTGTGCCCAGCTGCGGCCGACCGCGAGGCGCGTGGCCTCCTCGAAATCGACGTGCGGCAGCACCTTCTCCTCGGCAAGCTTGATCGCTTTGCGCTTGTCGCCCGCGGCTAGCTGCTTGTCGCTCTTGATCGCGTCGAGCACCTCTTGCGTCACCTTCTTGACGAGGTCCTCCGGTCCAAGCTCCTGGGCGGCGGCCGCCAAAACAAAAATCGCCCAGAAGGCGATGACTTGTAACACCCTGCTCATCACTATCCTCATGCAGCAGCTCGCTCCTTCTGGTCTTTATCGCCCTTAATATTACCCTTGAACATCGCAGGCTCGAGCGAGTGGCGCTCGAGCAGGCGGTAGAACTCCGTGCGGTTGCGCCCGGCGAGGCGTGCGGCTTTGGTCACATTGCCCCCGGTGATCTTGAGGATGCGCACAAGATAGTCGCGCTCGAAGGCCCGGCGCGCTTCA
>DATIGN010000191.1:0-18181 GCA_035454685.1 Burkholderiales bacterium
CATCCACGAGATCGAGATCTACGTCGGCATCCTGATCGGCGCGGTCACCTTCTCGGGCTCGATCATCGCCTTCGGCAAGCTCTCGGCCAAGATCAGCGGAAGACCGCTGCTGCTGCCCGCGCGCCACTGGATCAACCTGGCGGGCTTGCTGGTGGTGATCGGGTGCGGCGGATGGTTCATCAACAGCCACTCGATCCCGGAGGGAATGAAGCCGCTTCTCATCATGACGGCGATCGCGCTCGCTTTCGGCATCCACATGGTGATGGCGATCGGCGGCGCCGACATGCCGGTGGTGGTGTCGATGCTGAACAGCTACTCGGGCTGGGCGGCCGCGGCGACCGGGTTCATGCTGTCGAACGACCTCCTCATCGTCACCGGCGCGCTGGTCGGCTCGAGCGGCGCGATCCTCTCCTACATCATGTGCCGCGCGATGAACCGCAACTTCATCAGCGTGATCGCGGGCGGATTCGGGACCGAAGGCGGCGCGCCCGCCGCCGCCGGCGCGCAACCGGCCGGAGAAGTCTCGCCGATCAGCGCGACGGAGACCGCGGAGCTGCTGCGCAACGCGAAGAACGTCATCATCGTCCCCGGCTACGGCATGGCGGTCGCGCAGGCCCAGCATTCGGTGTACGAGATCACCAAGCTCCTGCGCGACAAGGGCGTCAACGTGCGCTTCGGCATCCACCCGGTCGCCGGCCGCATGCCCGGGCACATGAACGTGCTGCTCGCCGAGGCCAAGGTGCCCTACGACATAGTGCTCGAGATGGACGAGCTCAACGAAGACTTCCCCGACACCGACGTCGCGATGGTGATCGGCGCGAACGACATCGTGAACCCCGCCGCGCAGGACGATCCTGCGAGCCCGATCGCCGGCATGCCGGTGCTGGAAGTGTGGAAGGGGAAGACCTCGATCGTGATGAAGCGCAGCATGGCTTCGGGCTACGCCGGGGTCGACAATCCGCTCTTCTACAAAGACAACAATCGCATGCTGTTCGGCGACGCGAAGAAGATGCTGGACGAAGTGCTGGTCGCGCTGAAGGCGTGAGCCTTCTCGGGATTCCTTTCGAATTCGTTCTGTTCGGCGTGACGCTGCTGGGCGTGGCGCTCTTTCACCGCTATGTGCTTGCGGTGGCGCTCACCGGCCTTGCCGCGATCGTCCTGTACAAGCTCGCTTTTACCGGCTTCAGGCCCGGGCCGGGGATCAGCGGATTCGCGCTGCACATGGCGCACGAGTGGGTGATCCTCACCAACCTGTTCGGGCTGCTGCTCGGCTTCGCGCTGCTTTCCAACCATTTCGAGCGCAGCAAGGTACCCGAAGTGCTGCCGCACTTCCTCCCCGACGACTGGAAGGGCGGTTTCGTTCTGCTGGTGATCGTGTTCGTGCTGTCTTCGTTTCTCGACAACATCGCCGCTGCGCTGATCGGCGGCACGATGGCCGCGGGGGTGTTCCGCAAGCGCGTCCACATCGGCTACCTCGCCGCCATCGTGGCCTGCTCCAACGCCGGCGGTGCGGGCAGCGTGGTGGGCGACACCACCACCACCATGATGTGGATCGACGGCGTGAGCCCGCTCGCGGTACTGGACGCGTACGTGGCCGCCGGCGTGGCGCTCCTCGTCTGCGCGATCCCGGCCGCGATCCAGCAGCAGCGCTATGCGCCCATCACCAAGGACGCCCGCGTGGCGCACCGCGTCGACTGGATGCGCCTCGCGATCGTCGCGGTGATCCTGGTCGCCGCGATCGGCGCCAACGTAATCGCGAACCTCAAGTTTCCCGCGGTGCTCGACCATTTCCCGGTCATCGGCGCCGCGGTGTGGGTGGCGCTTCTCGCGACCGCATTCTTGCGCCCCCCCGACTGGCGCCTCCTCCCGGAAGCGCTCAAGGGCTCGATCTTCCTTCTTGCGCTCGTTACCTGCGCCTCGCTCATGCCGGTGGAGAAGCTGCCCCCCGCCTCGTGGCAGACGACGTTCGGCCTGGGCTTTATCTCGGCGGTGTTCGACAACATCCCGCTCACCGCGCTTGCGCTACGGCAGGGCGGCTACGACTGGGGGATGCTGGCCTATGCCGTGGGCTACGGCGGCTCGATGATCTGGTTCGGCTCCTCGGCCGGGGTCGCGATCTCGAACATGTATCCCGAGGCGAAATCGGTGGGACGGTGGCTCAGGCACGGCTGGCACGTGGCGCTGGCGTACGTCGTGGGCTTCCTCGTCATGCTCGCACTCGTCGGCTGGCATCCCACCGACAAGCGCGGCCAGAGCCTCGCATCTTGCAGTGCGGAATACACCGTCACCGTTTACTGTTCTAGAATCGCTGGCTAGGCCGCATTCCCACTGTTCACCTTAGGAGGAGGAGAAAACAATGAGCGCTTCACGCCGCAAATTCCTGCGCGGTGCCGCCGCAGCCACGGGCGCCGCGACCCTCGGCTTCCCGATGATCGTGAAAGCCCAAGGGCCGATCTCGATGCGCTGGCAGAGCACCTGGCCCTCGAAGGACATCTTCCACGAGTACGCGGTCGACTTCGCGAAGAAGGTGAACGACATGACCGGCGGCGACCTCAGGATCGAGGTGTTGCCGGCGGGCGCGGTGGTGCCGGCCTTCGGCCTGCTCGACGCGATCTCCAAGGGCACGCTCGACGGCGGCCACGGCGTGCTCGTGTACCACTACGGCAAGCAGAACGCGCTCGCGCTGTGGGGCTCGGGCCCGGGGTTCGGCATGGACGCCCAGCAGCTGCTGTCATGGCACAAGTACGGCGGCGGCAAGCAGCTGCTCGACAAGATTTTCCAGTCGATCGGCGCCAACGTGGTCTCGTTTCCGTATGGACCCATGCCCACCCAGCCGCTCGGCTGGTTCAAGAAGCCGATCACCAAGCCGGAGGACTTCAAGGGCCTCAAGTTCCGCACCGTCGGCATCTCGATCGACGTGTTCACGGGGCTGGGCGCGGCGGTAAACGCGCTGCCCGGCGGCGAGATCGTGCCGGCGATGGACCGCGGGCTGCTGGACGCGGCCGAGTTCAACAACGCGAGCAGCGACCGGCTCCTCGGCTTCGCCGACGTCTCCAAGGTGTACATGCTGCAGAGCTACCACCAGAACGCGGAGCAGTTCGAGATCAGCTTCAACAAGACCAAGTTCGATGCCCTGCCGGCGAAGATGAAGGCGATCATAGAGAACGCGGTGGAAGCAGCCTCCCAGGACATGTCGTGGAAGGCGATCGACCGCTACTCGAAGGACTACATCGAGCTGCAGACCAAGGACAAGGTGCGCATGTACAAGACGCCGGACTCGGTGTTGCAGCGCCAGCTCGTGGTCTACGACCAGGCTGCCGCGAAGCGCAAGGACAACGCGATCTTCCGCGAGGTCGAGGAGTCGCAGAGGGCGTTCGCGGCGCGCGCGGTGCGCTGGTACCTGGACACGCAGGTTTCCGCGCGCATGGCCTACAACCACTACTTCGGCAAGAAGCCCGCAGCCAAGAAAGCCTGAGCGCCGGAGATCGAAGAGCGGCCATCCGGCGCGAGCCGGATGGCCTTTTTCACATGCAAAAAGCGCTTCTTTTCGTCGACAAGGTCAGCACCTTCGTCGGCCACGCGTTCTCGTTCTTCATCGTGGCGCTCACGCTGCACGTCACCTGGGAAGTGTTCCGCCGCTACGCGCTCGACAGCCCGCGCGCCTGGGCCTTCGACGTGATGATCTACTTCTACGGCACGCTCTTCATGATGGCCGGCGCCTATACGCTGGCGAAGAACGGCCACGTGCGCGGCGACGTGCTCTATGGCTTCTTCCGCCCGCGCACGCAGGCCACGATCGATCTCATCCTTTACATCGTGTTCTTCCTGCCGGGCGTATTCGCGCTCACTTACGCGGGCTACTTCTACGCCGAGGAGAGCTGGCGCATCAACGAGCACTCGACGATCACCTACGAAGGGCCGCCGCTGTATCCGTTCAAGACCGTGATCCCGGTCGCCGGCGCGTTCGTGCTGATGCAGGGCATCGTCGAGATCATCCGCTGCATTGCCTGCCTGCGTGATGGCGTCTGGCCCTCGCGTGTGGCCGACGTCGAAGAGGTCGATGTCGACAAGCTGAAGGCCGAGCTGCACGTGAAGGACGAAGACATCCAGAAGCTCGACCAGGTGATCGCGCAGCGGGATACCCGGGCGTGAAAATCCGCAAGGAGCTGTGGTTCGGCTTCTCGCTCATGGCGATCATCCTGGTCGCGATCGCGGTGCTGATGCCGTGGGGCAGCATCACCAACGGCCACCTTGGCCTGCTGATGCTGGCGCTGATCGTGGTGACGATCATGCTCGGCTTTCCCACCGCCTTCACGCTGATGGGGATGGGCGTGTTCTTCGCCTGGCTTGCCTACCGCAGCGTCAACCCGCAGCTCGCGGTCGCCCAGGTGCTCGACCTGATGGTGCAGCGTACCTATGGCGTGATGGCGAACGACGTCCTCATCGCGGTGCCGCTGTTCCTCTTCATGGGGTACCTGGTCGAGCGCGCGCAGCTCATCGATCGCCTGTTCCGCAGCCTGCACCTCGCGACCGCGCGCGTTCCGGGGTCGCTCGCGGTGGCGACCATCGTCACCTGCGCCATCTTCGCCACCGCCACCGGCATCGTCGGCGCCGTGGTCACGCTGATGGGCCTGCTCGCGTTCCCGGCGATGCTGAAAGCGGGCTACAACATCAAGGTGGCGGCAGGGGCGATCACCGCCGGCGGCTGCCTCGGCATCATGATTCCGCCCTCGGTGCTGCTTATCGTCTACGGCGCAACCGCGGGCGTGTCGGTAGTGCAACTTTATGCGGGCGCGTTCTTCCCCGGGGTCATGCTCGCTACGCTTTACCTCGCCTACATCATCGTGCTGGCAAAGCTGAAGCCGCAGCTCATGCCGCCGCTCCCGGAGAGCGAGAAGCGCGTGCCGCTGCCGCCGCACGCCCAGGCGCTGGCCGCGCGCGGCAGCAACGCGATCAACGGCTTGTTCCGGGCATCGTTCGGCAGGGCAGGCGTTCCGCCCCGCACTGTTTACGCGCAGCTTATCGTGACGGCGCTTCCCCTCCTCTTCATCGCGGGCATCCTGTTCGTCACCCACCGCGTCGCGACCGCGCCGGTGGTGGAGGCGAGCGTTGCCGGGTTGATCGAGGCGGGCGGGGCGGTGGCGGCGGACGCGAGCGAGCAGGAGCAGTCCACCGGCCTGATCGGGGCGCCGGAGAGCGAGGACGAGAAGCAGGAAGAAGAGGAAAAGCCGCAGGAGCTGTCCGCTGCGCAAGAGGAGCCGAAGCCCGACGCCGCCCAGGCCGAGACGGCTGCAGCAACGGCCGAAAAAGCGGCCTCGGCGCCGGCTGCGCGCCTCCCGGCACCCAACTGGTACTGGGTCATGCTCGCGATCGGGCTCGCCGTGGCGCTGGTCCTCTACTGGGCCTGGAGCTGGGAGCGGCTGGAAGTGTTCAAGCTGCTGCTCGCCTCGTTTTTCCCGCTTGCGCTTCTGATCCTCGCCGTGCTCGGCTCGATCGTGTTCGGCCTGGCGACGCCCGCCGAGGCGGCCGCGGTCGGCGCTTTCGGCGCCTTCATTCTCACGGCGATCTACCGCTTCATCGGTAACTGGCAGGCCGCGCCGGTGGGCGGGCGCAGCGCCGGCGCCGTGGGCGTGCGCACGCTGAAGGACTTCCTCGGCATCATCAAGGAGTCCTCGTTCCTCACCGCGCGCACCAGCGCCATGGTGTGCTGGCTATTCGTCGGCTCGGCGATCTTCTCGGCGGCATTCGCGCTCCTCGGCGGACAGGAGCTGATCGAGAAATGGGTGCTCTCGCTCGACATGACGCCGCTGCAGTTCATGATCCTCGCGCAGGTGATCATCTTCCTGCTCGGCTGGCCGCTCGAGTGGACCGAGATCATCATCATCTTCATGCCGATCTTCGTGCCGCTGCTCGCGCACTTCGACATCAATCCGCTGTTCTTCGGGCTGATCGTGGCGCTCAACCTGCAGACCGCGTTCCTGTCGCCGCCGGTGGCGATGGCGGCCTTCTACCTGAAGGGCGTGTCGCCGCCGCACGTGACGCTGAATGCCATCTTCGCCGGCATGCTGCCGTTCATGGGGCTGCAGGTCGTGGCGATGTTCGTTCTCTACTCCTGGCCACAGCTCGGCCTATGGCTGCCGAGCGTGATGTATGGCCGCTGAGCCGGCGGCGGGGCTTGCCGCGGGCGAGGCGGCGAAGCGCATCCGGAAAGGGCTGCTGACCTCGCAGGAGCTGGTCGACGCGTGCCTCGAGCGCATCGCCCAGGTGGACGACAAGGTCCAGGCCTGGACCTTCCTCGACGAGAAGCACGCGCGCGACCAGGCGCGCGCCGCGGACGAGCTCAAGGCGAGCGGAAGCGCGATCGGTCCACTGCACGGGATCCCGGTGGGGGTGAAGGACATCATCGACACCGCCGACATGCCGACCGAGAACGGCACGGTGCTGCACAAGGGCCGCACGCCACGCGATGACGCCGCGGTAGTGAGGATGCTGCGCGCCGCGGGTGCGGTGATCCTCGGCAAGACCGTGACCACCGAATGCGCCTATTTCAGCCCGGGCAAGACACGCAACCCGCACAATCCCGAGCACACGCCCGGCGGCTCCTCGAGCGGCTCGGCGGCCGCCGTGGCCGCCGGCATGGTCCCGCTCGCGCTCGGCAGCCAGACCGCGGGCTCGGTGATCCGGCCTGCGGCCTTCTGCGGCGCCTATGGCTTCAAGCCGACGCACGGGCTCATCCCGCGCACGGGAATCCTGGCGCTCTCGCGCACTCTCGACCATGTGGGCCTCTTCGCGCGCGGCGTCGAAGACCTTGCATTGCTCCTTGAGCAGCTCCAGGGCTACGACGAGCTCGATCCCGACACGAGGCCGAGAGCACGGATTGCTTTTGGCGAAATCTCTCGTGAAGAACCCCCGCTCGAACCCATGTTCGCTTTCATCAAGACGCCGCATTGGGAGCGCACGGACGCGGATACGAAAGAGGCCTACGCGGAGCTGCAGGAGACTCTGGGAAAGCAGGTGGAGGAAGTCGAGCTGTTCCCGTCCGCCGCCGAGGCGTGGGACTGGCATCGGACCATCATGGAATGCGAGATGGCGGCCAACCTCGAGCCGCTGTGGGTTGCAGGGCGCGACAAGCTCTCCGAGAAGCTACGTTCACTGCTGGCGCGCGGGCGCGAAGCAAAAGCGCTCGACTACCAGCGCGCCCTGCGGTGCATCGCCCCGACGGTGGAGAGCCTCGATGAGCTCTTCGAGCAGCGCTACGACGCGATCCTTACGCCGCCCGCGCTCGGCGCCGCGCCAAAAGGGCTTGGGTCGACAGGCGACCCGGTGTTCTGCGCCATCTGGACGTTGCTCGGCATGCCGGCGATCACGCTGCCGCTGATGCAGGGACAAAACGGCCTGCCGCTCGGCGTGCAGCTGGTGGGGCGCAAAGGCTACGACGCGCGGCTGCTGCGCACCGCGCGCTGGCTGGAAAAGAAAGTCTCCTAGGTAAACTTGAAAGAGCGCTGAACGGTCGTCCCCGCGAAGGCGGGGAGTAACGCAGCCGGTGGTCTACATCCTCGCCAGCAAACAGGGGTCCCCGCCTTCGCGGGGAAGACTTATTCAGACCTAGGGTCCGGCGGCGAGCGAGCGCAATCCCTCGAGCTCCGAGCGCAGCTGCTCGACTTCGGCCCGATCGGAGAAGGCGAGCACCCAGTGAGTGAGTTCGTCCTCGCCGTTGCGCACGGCGCCGAGGGAGACCTCGACATAGCGCAGGGCGCCATCTTTTCCCCACGCCCTGAGTTTCCAGCGCGAGTTAGGCTCCGCGAGCATGCGGTGCACGAGCGGCTCGTCGCCGCGGAAGACGAGCGCCGCGAGCGGCCGCTCGAGCACGTCGTCGGCCGCGTAGCCGAAGAACTTCTCGAAAGCTGCGTTCACGTAGGCCACCGGGTGCGCCGCCGCGCGCGCGTCGAGCATCGCGATCGGAAAGCCGCATACGCCGAGCGCAGCGCGCGCGAGCGCGCTGTCGCTGAGCAGCCGGTACAGCGCAGGCGCGGGCACCTGCTTTTGCAGTTTGTTCGGCACGGTCATGGTGCGGTTTTGCCATGATTCTCGGCGCCGAACAAGCGTCCGTTATCGGCGCCGTTAACTAATTCACACTGCGCGGCGCTTGCCCGCGGAAAGCGAATAGCAGCTGCGCCGCAAACGCTTGAAATCCTCGCTCTCGATCGTGTCGCGCAGGAAATCCATGTTGCGGTCGATCTCGGACTGGTACAGATTCAGCCCGTCGAAGTACGCCTCGGCGTAGCGGTCGACGCTTCCCAGCTTTTTCCGCATGCGCGTGCGCGCGACGTAGTCGTAGAAGCCCGGCGTCTTGACGATCAGGTCCTCGGGCGAGGCGTAGCGCACGAGCTCGTGGCCCTCGGGCAGGCGCTCGCGCGCGATCTTGCCCCAGACGAACTCCTGGTAGAGGAACTCGCGGCATTTCTCGAGATACATCCGGTCCGACATCTGGCCGAGGAGATCGGCGGTGCCGACCAGGCAGCCGACCAGCCGGTCCTTCGGGTCCTCGACCCGGATATCGTCGATCTCCATCTCGTAGCCGGTGAAGTGCACCAGGCGCGCGGCGAGCGGCGCTTCGGCGCCGAAGCCGATGCTCGGCAGGTAGGCCGATATCAACTCGGCGCCGCGGCTGACATGGGTCTTGGTGAACACGGCGCCGTTCTCCACCGCGGCTTCGTCGGGACGCTTCAGGTAGCCCGAATCGTGCAGCAGCGCGATCAGCACGCCGAGCACCGCGCGGCGCGGTCCGAGGCGCTCGGCGGCGGCGCAGGTGCGCTCGTGGCCGTCGACCAGGCGCGCCGTCGCGAGGGTCATGTCGAGCGTGTGGCGCATGTCGTGGTACAGCGTGTCGCACGCCAGGTAGCCGGGATAGCGGCCTTCGAACAGCGCTTTGAAGTCGGCGAAGCCGCGCTCGACGGCGGCGAGGTCCGCGCCGGGATAGCGCGCGGCGTAGATCGCGAGCACCGCATCGCGAACCCGCGCAGGATCTTCGACGTTGACGCGATTCGTCACGTCGTTCTGACTGAGGCGATCCTGCATTACTCCCCCCAGCGGAGGATTATTCTCCGCCGGGAGACCCTAAGCAAGGGAGTCGGCCGGTAAGCCGGGTTCTGTGGCCCCGCCGGTTTTGACGCGGCGGAGCCGGCAGCCATTCCTCTGGGCTCCGGGTTGCCCCGGGGCTCTAGCCACCTACCCGCAAGCTCGGCCGAGCAGGCCTGAAGTGGCTTGTTCCCACTGGTGGCTTTCGCCACCACGCTTGCCTATTTGGTGTTGCTCCGGATGGAGGTTGCCGCGTTTCACCCCCGAAGTTGCCTTCGGGACTCGTCTCTGTGGCCCTGTTCGTCACCTTTGCGCCGCAAGCCGCGGCGTTATGCGTGCCGGGGTGTTACCCCGCATCCTGCTCTGCGGAGCCCGGACTTTCCTCTACGCTACCTCTAGAAAAGGCGCGCGCAGCGGCTGCCTGGCCGACTCCGATTGCAATTTTACCGCCGCAGGGACAGTCTAAGAAGACGCAAGGAGGGCGACTTATGCGCAGACGCCTGTACTTCGTTTTGCCCGACGTGGAAAGCGCGAGCCGCACCGCCGACGACCTGCTGCTCGCCCGCGTCGAGGACCGCCACATGCGCTTCCTCGCAAGGCGCGGCACCGCGCTCGATCCGCTTCACGAGGCGAGCTATTTCGACAAGACCGACATGGTCCACGGCGCGGCGGTCGGCCTGGCGCTCGGAGCCATCATCGGCGGGCTTGTCGGGGTGATGGTGGTCGCGGATCCGCCGCAAGGCACGAGCCCGCAGCTCGTCGCGGTGCTGATCGGCATGCTGCTGGGCGCGCCGCTCGGCGCCTGGATGGCGAGCATGGCGGGGGCGGCGGTGCCGAACTCGCGGCTCAGGCAGTTCCAGGCCGATATCGAGGCCGGACGCGTGCTGATGATGGTCGATGTGCCGTTCAGCCGCGTCGCCGAAATCACCGAGCTGGTGCTCTCGCGCCACCCCGAGGCGGTGCCTCGCGGCCAGGCGATCCGCTACGTCTTTCCGTAGCGATCCGTCCGCGAGGCTCGGAAGTAGCGCGCGTCGTCGTAGAAGCCGCCGCGTGCGTTCTCGGCGTGCCAGCCCGGGAAGCCGAAGATCGGCAGCGGCGGCATGAGGCGCGGCGATGCGTCGGGGGCAAGGCCCGCGAGCCAATCGCGCGCCGCGGTGTCCGGCTGCGCGCGCGGCTCCACGACGATCGCCTTGCAGGTGATTCCCGGCCACGGCTCGAGCGCCTTTTCGAGCACCGCGTGTCCGAAAACGACGATGCGCATTGATCTCACGACGCGTTCCCGGTTCTCCCAAAAGAGCTTTTTCCACTCGAAGCCCTCTAACAGCGAAATCAGGTGTGCGTCATCGGACTGCACGATCGCGCCGCCCTCGTCGAAAATTGTCAGCAGGTCGCGCAGCCGGCCGCGGCGTCCGCGCTCGCGCGGGATCGCGGCGGCATGCATGGCGTTGATGCGCGCTTTGGTGAGCGGGAATGCGAGCCACGCGAGCGCGTTGAAGTAATCGTGCAGGCTGTCGGGCCGGGTTTCGACGCGGCCGGTCTCGTACACCTTGATCTCGTAGTAGGCATCCCTCTCGCCCGGCGCCACGAACCGCACCGGACGGCCGCTTTCGGTTTTCAGTCCCTGCTTTTCCGCAACAGCGTTCAGGCCTTCCAGCGAACGCTCCCCCCCAAGCCAGGGCCGTACGGCGTCGAAAAGGGGATGCGCTAGACGAGCTTCCAGGGCACGGTTTCTCCGGCGCGCAGCGGCACGAGCTCCTCGGCCCCGAAAGCGAGCCGCTCCGGGACGCGCCACTCGCTTCGCTCGAGCGTGATCGTGCCGGCATTGAGCGGCAGGCCGTAGAACTGCGCGCCGAATACGGCTGCGAATCCTTCCAGCTTGTCGAGCGCGCCGGCCTCCTCGAACGCCGCGGCGTAAAGCTCGATCGCCGCGTGCGCGGTGTAGACGCCGGCGCAGCCGCACGCCGCTTCCTTGGCGCCGCGCGCATGCGGAGCGCTGTCGGTGCCGAGGAAGAACTTGGCGTTGCCCGAAGTCGCGGCCTCGACCAGCGCCTCCCGATGGCTTTCGCGCTTGAGCACCGGCAGGCAGTAATGGTGCGGCCGGATGCCGCCGAGGAACAGCGCATTGCGGTTGAGGAGCAGGTGGTGCGCGGTAATGGTGGCAGCCACGTTCGGCCCGGTGACTTCCACGTAGTGCACCGCCTCGCGCGTGGTGATGTGCTCGAGCACGATTTTGAGGCGCGGGAAGCGCTCGACGGTGGGGCCGAGCGCTTCCTCGATGAACGCCTGCTCGCGGTCGAAGACGTCGATCGCCGGGTCGGTGGACTCGCCGTGCACGAGGAGCGGCATGCCGAGCTCTTCCATCTTCTCCAGCGCGTGGAAGCAGCGCGACAGACGGGTCACGCCTTCGTCCGAGTGCGTGGTTGCGCCCGCGGGGTAGAGCTTGACGCCGAATACGTGCCCCGACGCTTTCGCGCGCGCAATCTCCTCCGGCGGCGTGTCGTCGGTGAGGTACAGCGTCATGAGCGGCTCGAGCTTCGCGCCATGGGGGAGCGCCGCCAGGATGCGGCTGCGGTAGTCCATTGCCTGCGCGGTGGTGCGTACCGCCGGCTTGAGGTTCGGCATGACGATCGCACGCGCGAAGCGGCGCGCCGAATCGCCCAACACCGACGCGAGCGCGGCGCCGTCGCGCAGGTGCAGATGCAAGTCGTCGGGACGCCTTAGCGTTATGCGATCCACTTCGGCGAATTTTACTTAACCCGCCGGATGGTCTTGCGGTAAAGCAGGTTCTTAGGCGCGCCGGTGATCCTCGCAGCGAGGCGCGCCGCTTCGCTCGGCGCGAGCGCTTCGCGAAGCACCTCCAGCACCTTGTCCGCGTCGAGCGCGTGGCGCTCCTGCTCCGCGCCCGGGGCGAGTACGAGCACGAACTCGCCTTGGCTTCGTTCCGCTCGCGCGGCGAGCCAGTCCGGCGCCTGGCCGAGCGGCAGGCGCACAAGCTCCTCGAACTTCTTGGTGAGCTCGCGCGCAACCGCGACCTCCCTCGCATCGCCGAATCTCTCTTTCAGGTCGCGCAACGTCTCCGCTACGCGATGCGGCGCCTCGTAGATCACCACCGGGCACGGCACCTCGAGCGCCTCGAGGGCCTTGCGCCGCGCGGCCGGGCTCGCCGGCAGGAAGCCGGCGAAGAGGAAGCTCGGTGCCGCGAATCCCGAGGCTGACAGCGCCGCGGCCGCGGCGTTCGGACCGGGTAGCGGGCTCACGCGGATCCCGGCCCGGTGCGCTTCGGCGACGAGCCAGGCACCCGGATCGGACACGCCCGGCGTGCCGGCGTCGCTCACGAGGGCGACGCTCTTGCCCTCTCGCAGCGCTGCGATCAGCCCGGCGGCGGCGCGGCGCTCGTTGTGCGCGTGCAACGCAACGGTGCGCGCGGAAATGCCGTGGCGGGCGAGGAGCGTGCGTGTCGTGCGCGTGTCCTCGCACGCGACCAAGTCGGCATTTCTCAGCGTCTCGAGGGAGCGCGGGCTCGCGTCGGCCAGGTTTCCGATCGGAGTTGCAACCACATACAGGACCCCGGGAGTCAACCGCAGTACCTCCAGTTCGTTAAGCGTGCCATGAACGCCCAGGGTGCGCGAGCCGAGGACCTTTGCGCCGGGCTCCTTCGCGCCGCCGGCCTTCGTATCCTCGAGCGCAACTGGAGCTGCCGCCTCGGAGAAATCGACCTGATCGCGGAAGAGCGCGGCATGCTGGTATTCGCGGAGGTGCGCATGCGCAGCGGGCCCGGGTTCGGCGGCGCGGGCGAAAGCGTCACCGCGGCGAAGCGCCAGCGCCTGCTCGCGGCGGCGCGCCTGTACCTCACGCGCCGGCCCGATGCCCTGTGCCGCTTCGACGTGTTTCTGGTGGACGGCGCGTCGGTCCACGTGCAATGGATCCGCGACGCTTTCGGCGAATAGCGGCGCTCTTCGCTCTTGCGTGCGGGCTCGCCGGGGCCGAGGAGCAGGTGCGCATTGTCGTGCAGAGCTCGCCGCTAGCCGGCTTTCGCTATCATGCCGCCGCCGAAGTGTGGCGCGAGCTGCGCGTCGGCGATCGCCTCGAGCTCGCGCGCGAGCCTGAGAACGCGCACGACACGAACGCCGTGAAGGTGCTGTGGCGCGGCCGCCTGCTCGGCTACGTCCCGCGGCGCGAGAACGCGGCGCTTGCCTGGGCGCTCGAGCGCGGCACGCCCTTGCGTGCCCGCATCAGCGCGCTCGCGGAGCATGCCAATCCCGCGCGCCGTGTGCGCTTCGATGTCTACGTCGAGTAGAATTCGCGGCGTGCTCGAGTCCCGCATAGCTGCGCACTTTGCCGAGAGCGCGAATCTCAAGCAGGCCGCATCCGCCGCGCTGACCGAGCCGTTGGCCCGGGCGTCCCGGCTTCTTGCCGAGACCCTGCGCGGCGGCGGTAAGATCCTGTCCTGCGGTAACGGCGGCTCGGCCGCGGACGCGCAGCACTTCGCCGCCGAGCTCGTAAACCGCTTCGAGATGGAGCGCCCGCCGCTCGCCGCGATCGCGCTGAGCACCGATACCTCGAGCCTCACCTCGATCGCGAACGATTACGCCTACCAGCAGGTGTTCTCCAAGCCGCTGCGCGCGATCGGCCGGCGCGGCGATGCCTTGGTCGCCATCTCCACCAGCGGGAACTCGGCGAACGTCATCGATGCGGTCCACGCCGCGCACGAGCTCGGCATCCGCGTGGTGGCGCTCACCGGCAACGGCGGCGGCAAGATGGCCGCGGCGCTCCAGCCCGAGGATGTGCACTTGTGCGTGCCGCACCAGAAAACCGCCCGCATCCAGGAAGTCCATATCCTCTGCATTCATTGCCTATGCGACGCCATCGATACGCTGCTCTTCTCGCGCTGATTCCCGCGCTTGGCCTGCAGGGCTGCCCGGCCGTGATCGGCGTCGGCGGGGTCGCCGCCGTCTCATCGCTCGAGGACCGCCGCACCACCGGCACCCAGCTCGACGACAGCTCCATCGAATCGCGCGCCGCGAGCCGCATTGCCGAGCGCATCGGCGAGCGCGGCCATATCAACGTGACTTCCTTCAACCGCGCGGTGCTGCTGAGCGGCGAGGCCTGGGACGAGGGAGTCCGCGCGGAGGCGGAGAAGCTCGTGGCCGAGGTGCCGAACGTTCGCAGCGTGACCAACGAGATCCGGGTGGCGGGCATCGCGTCGGCCACTTCGCGCGCGAACGACGCCACGATCACGGCGAAGGTGAAGGGGGGCTTCGTCAACGTGAAGGAGCTGAACCCGCTTCACGTCAAGGTGGTCACCGAGGCGGGCGTGGTCTACCTGCTGGGGCTCGTCACCGAAGCCGAAGCCGACAAGGCTACCGAGGTCGCGCGCACCACCGGCGGCGTGCGCAAGGTGGTAAAGGTGTTCGAATACTGCGACACAGGCGACGAGCGCTGCCGTCCCGCGCCGCCGCCGGCCGAGAAGCCCAAGCCGCCGCGCACGTGAAGCCGCCGCCGTTCGAGGCGAAGATCCGGGACCCCGCCGCGCTCGAGACCTGGATCGGCGCGCTCGAGCGCCCGCTCGTGTTCACCAACGGCGTGTTCGACATCCTGCACCGGGGACATGTGACGTATCTCGCACGCGCGCGCGCTCTCGGCGCGGCGCTTCTGGTCGCATTGAACTCCGACATCTCCACGCGGCGCTTGGGCAAGGGCACCGGCCGCCCGCTCAACCCGCTCGCCGACCGGCTGGCGGTGGTGGCGGCGCTCGAATGCGTCGATGCCGTCACCTGGTTCGACGAGGACACGCCCGAGGCACTGGTCGCCGCCTGCCGGCCGCAGGTGCTCGCGAAGGGAGGAGACTGGCCGGTGGAGCGCATCGCGGGCTCGGGAGGCGTGCTTGCGCGCGGCGGCAAGGTCGTGTCCATTGCGTTCGAGCACGCGCGCTCGACCTCCGAGCTCGTGCAGCGGATCAGGAAAACCTGAGCTCGAAGCAGAGCGCGCCAGGGGTCGGGTTTTTCAGGTAAGGCGGGATAGGGCGGAAGTCGAGCGCCCGGTAGAGCTCCCGGGCTGCGCGCATCTTGGGCAACGTATCGAGCACGATGCGGCGGCAGCCCGCTTCGCGTGCTGCGGCGATCGCAACCTCGGCAAGCGCGCGGCCGAGGCCGCGGCCGCGGTGCGCAGCTCGCACGTAAAGCCGCTTCATCTCGGCCGTGTCCGGATCGAGGACGCGCATGGCGACGCAGCCGGCGGCGGGATCGGCGAGGAACAGGCGGTATTCCCCGGGCAAAGAGGCGAGCTCGTGCTCAAAGTCCGCGAAGCAGCAAGGCTCGTCCACCATGCGGGCGTATTCGGCGAACAGCTCGCGCACCCGATCTACCTCGGCCGCGCCGGTGGCTTCGACCAGTTGCGCCATATACTATTTCCCCATGCGGCTGCAGCAGCTCAAGGTCGATTATGACGCCGAGCAGGACCGGCTGCTGATGCTCGTCGCGACAAGCGAGGGCGTGGAGCTGCGGCTTGCGCTCACGCGCCGTTTCGTGAAGCTGCTGTGGCCGCTGCTCGTAAAGCTCGCGGAAGAGGCGAGCCCGCGCATTCGCACCCAGGCGAACCCGGAGGCGCGCAAGGCGCTGCTCGGGCTTGAGCACGAGCACGCCGTCTCGAAGGCCGATTTCTCCAAGCCCTACGACGCCGCGGGCAGCGAGCGGCCGCTCGGCGAAGAGCCCCTTCTTCTTGCGCGCATCCAGACCGGCCACGACCGCACGGGCCAGCCGGTAGTTGCGCTGCACCCGGTGCAGGGCCAAGGCATCACGCTCACCTTCGACTCGGTGCTGCTGCATTCGGTGTGCCGGTTGCTGCAATCGGCGGTCAAGAAAAGCGACTGGGACATGGAGCTCAAGCTTCCGGGCACCGGGCCGCAGGAGGCAGAAGAGCGCGTCCGCACCCTGAATTGACTTATAATTCAACATTATCGCTTCAGCTTTTGATCCACTCGGCCTGATTGCGCCGCTCACTGCGGCCGTCGCGGAACTCGGTTACACCAAGCCCACGCCGGTACAGGAACAGGCGATCCCGCTCGTGCTCGCCGGGCGCGACCTCATGGCGGGCGCGCAAACCGGCACCGGCAAGACCGCCGCGTTCGCGCTTCCGATCCTGCAGCGGCTCGCCTCGTTTGCCAGCCAGTCCGCCTCGCCTGCGCGCCACCCGGTGCGCGCGCTCGTCCTCACGCCGACGCGCGAGCTTGCGGTGCAGGTGGCCGAGAGCTTCCGCGACTATGGAGCGAAGGTCCCGCTGCGCAGCGCCGTGGTCTACGGCGGCGTGGACATGAACGCCCAGATCGAGCAGCTGCGCAAAGGCGTCGAGATTTTGGTCGCAACGCCCGGCCGCCTGCTCGACCACGTGCAAAACAAGACGGTGATGTTCAACCAGGTCTCGATCCTGGTGCTGGACGAGGCCGACCGCATGCTCGACATGGGCTTCCTGCCCGACATCAAGCGCATCATCGCGCTGCTTCCGCGCGAGCGGCAGAACCTGCTCTTTTCCGCAACCTTCCCGGACGAGATCCGCACGCTTGCGAAGACGCTGTTGCGCAACCCGGCCGAAGTCCAGGTGGCGGCGCGCAACGCCGCCGCCGAGCTGGTCACCCATGTACTGCACCCCGTCGCGCGCGAGAAGAAGCGTGAGCTCCTCGCCTACCTGATCCAGACGCGCGGCCTGCGCCAGGTGCTGGTGTTCACCGGCACGCGCATCGGCGCAAACCGCCTCGCGCATCAGCTGCGGCGCGACCATATTCACGCCGACGCGATCCACGGCGACAAGTCCCAGGGCGAGCGCGAAGCGGCGCTCGCCGACTTCAAGTCCGGCAAGACCACCGTGCTGGTCGCGACCGATGTCGCCTCGCGCGGCCTGGACATCGAAGGCCTGCCGCAGGTGATCAACTTCGACGTCCCGCATTCGCCCGAGGACTACGTGCACCGCATCGGCCGTACCGGCCGCGCCGGGCTTCCGGGCGAGGCGATCTCGCTCGTAGCGCCGCAGGACCACGACGCGATGGCGGCCATCGAGCGCCTGATCAAGAAACGCATCGAGCGCGTGCTGATCCCGGGCTTCGGGCCGAGCGGCGCGAGCGTCGCCACGCTGATGGGCGACCAGGCGCGCCGGGAGAAGGAGCGGAGGCCGGCAGCGGGCATGCCGCCTAAACGCTCTACCGACCCGATCTTCTCCGCGCCCTACGAGCCTTCGGCACCGCCTTCCCCCGCCGCAAAGACCGAACCTCAGCAACCGCAATCTCGCCGCAAGCGCCCGCAGGTCGCCGCCCTTCTCGGCGGGCTGAAAAGAGCTTAGGGCACTCTGACTAAGTCGCCCCCGCGAGGTGGTGTCCCGATTACGGTGGAAATAGCGGCGCGGCTTCCGGTCATTCAATGACGTGATCCGCCCGCCGCAGCACCGACTGCGGGATGGTGAGACCTAGGGCCTTCGCGGTCTTCATGTTGATCACGAGTTCGAACTCGGTCGGCCGCTCGACGGGCAGTTCGGCGGGCTTGGCCCCCTTGAGGATCTTATCCACGTAGGTGGCGGCGCGCCGGTGGAGATCGAGAAAGCTTGGCCCGTAAGACATGAAACCCCCGGCCTCCACACTCTCCCTGACGCCGTATGCTGCCGGCAGGCGGCTCCTTGCTGCGAGGTCTGCGAGCCGTGTTCGGTGGCTGTTGAATATCGCGTCGGACACTACGAGCAGTGCTCCCACACGTTCGGTGGCCATCGCCGCGAATGCGCCGTCGAACTCGTTCGGACCGCGAGCCTCCAGGAGCTGAAGCTGCACTCCCAGCGACCGGGCCGCGCCTGTCACTTCTCTGATCGCGAGCGGGTGGTACGCATTGGCCGGGTTCGAGAGGACGGCCACACGGCGGATCTTGGGGACGGTCTCCTTGAGCAGTCCCAGTTGTTTGGCGACGGTTTCCAGGCCGGCGTAGCCGGCCACTCCTGTGACGTTCCCGCCCGGGCGCGCGAGGCTCGCGATGAGCCCGGTGCCAACAGGATCGCGAACGGCAATCATGACGATGGGGATCGTCTCGGTGGCGTTCTTGGCTGCCGTCACTCCTTGCGTCCCGAACGATAC
>DATIGN010000192.1:0-3438 GCA_035454685.1 Burkholderiales bacterium
CGCATGCCGCCAGTGCAGACCTCTTTAAGGGACGCTGGAAGCAATATCTCAAGGTCTGGGATGAGCGCCTCGCCAAGCAGAAATACGCCGCCGGCAACGAAGTCACCATCGCCGACTTCTCCCTCTACGCGGGCTACGCGCGCGCGAAGAGCGCGATGCCCGAACTGTGCGAAGGCTTCCCGAACGTCGCGCGCTGGGCGAGCGAAATGGCTGCGCGCCCGGCGATCCAGCGCGCGCTCCAGTTCTAGGCATTACGCATCAGGGGTCAGACCCCGATTCTCTTGGCTAGGGTCTGACCCCGCTTTGCTTGCCGCCAAGGGCCGCGACAGCGTGGTGCAGCGCAGTAATGGTGGGCCTCTGGGCACCTAAGCGGGGCCGTGCTGATGCGAAAAAACAACACGAATTAAGGATTTGTGATGGATTCCCAAGTACTTTCCCTATAATCCGTCGCGCCCCGGGGCTCTTGACCGGGTTTCCAACGAATCACGAACAAACGAAGGGGGCTTAATGAAGCATCGCAAAACTCAGATTGCGGCAGCCGTAGGAGCCGCGATGCTGCTGGGCGCCGGCGCGGTTCAAGCGCAGCAGGCCACGACAGTCCAGAGCGGCCAGAGCCTGCAGATCCAGTTGTACGGGCAAGTCAACCGAGCATTGATGTTTGCCGACGACGGCGTGCAGAGCAAGACGTTCTTCGTCGACGGCGAACCGAGCGGCACGCGCTTCGGCATCATGGGCTCGGCCCAAGTGGCGCCCGGGCTGCGCGCGGGCGCGCGGTTCGAGGTGGAGTGGCAATCCAACTCGTCTGACCAGGTTCGAATGAACGCTCCGAGCGACAGTCCGGGACTGGCAGAGCGCTGGTTCGATGTGTTCATTGAAGGCGGCTGGGGCCGCATCAACCTAGGTCAGGGCTCCGCGGGCGCGGATGACGCCTCGACCATCGACCTCTCCGGCACCGGCCTCGCAAACGGCGTGTGCGTGTGCGACTGGGGCGGCAACCTCCAATGGCGCACCTCGGCGGGCGGCGTGCTCGGACCCACGCTTGGCAACACCCACAACAACAACGACTTCGAGAGCCGCTATGACCGCGTGATGTACACGACGCCGGTCTTCGGCGGATTCCGCGCACAAGTCAGCACCGGCCAGAAGTCGGCAACACTCGGCGCCGGCGTGCAGAACACCTCCGAGGCGAACGAAGCCTCGATATGGTGGAGCGGCAAGCTCGCGGGCGAACTGCAGGCCGCGCTCGGCTGGTCGGAGGAGAAGAACAACACCCTCCCCGGCGGTGAAAATAATGAAACCATCGGCGGCTCGATCTCCTGGCTGCATACGTCGGGCTTGAACGTGACGTTCGCGTACACCGAGTCCAGTGTCCCAAATACGCTCACGTCGCGCGACGCCACACAGATGTGGGGTAAGGTCGGCTACAAGTGGGGCCAGCACGCCATCTCTGTCAGCTACGGGCTCTTCGATGATCAGGCTGCGCTCGGTGATGAAGGCGACGCCATCGGCATCGGCTACGTGTGGACCCCGATCCGCTGGGCCGAGTTGTACGTCGGCCTGCACCAGTACACGCTGGACCGTCCCGGCGCAGCAGTCGAAGACATCCAGGTGGCAGCTGTCGGAACCCGCATCCGGTTCTAAAGCATGAAGGCAATGTTCTTCGTAGTGGTCGTCCTCGCAGCCGGCCTTGCCGGCTGCGCCGCGAGCCCCACGGGAACGACGGCAACGGGATCGACGTCACCGGGACCGGCCTACGAGCGCGAAATGCGCGAGGGCCGGCCTGGACTCTTCGGCGATCTGACGTGGGACATCGACCTCAGCGGAAAGAACAAGGCTGCGCAGCAGGCTGCTCCGCAGGCCGGCGCGGCGCCTCAGCAGGCCGCCGCGCCTGCTGGCGCTGCAGCCGCGACTGCTGGAGCTGCAGCCGCGAGCGTTCCGCCAATGACCGCCGCAGAGCAGGAAGAGTTCAAGAAGTGGCGTGAGTCGGCGAGCAGCTCGGAGCGCCAGGAGTTCGAAGAATGGCGCGCCTGGCAGGAGTGGAAGCGCAAGAACCCGAAATAACGCTCAGGGAGTAGTACTTGAGGGGTCGGAGCAAATCGCTTCGACCCCTTTTTGTTTCTAGCGCTGCAGGAGCTCGGCCACGCGCTCGGGCATGAGGATCATCGCGTCGTGTCCGGTTTTCAACTCAAAGAATCTCCAGGCGGCATCTCCGCGATATTTCGCGGCGAACCGGTCGAACGAGCCGGTCGCGGGCGACGAGCAGTAGATGAAGGTCCTCGGGATGTCTTGCGCCTTTCCGGAAAGCCTTATCTTTTGAGACATGGTTCTGTAGGGATGGCGCACCTCGCGCGGCTTCACGAAGTCGATGTGCTCCTGCTTCGCGATTCCCCAGAGCGATAGCGGCGGCGGGGTGACGCTGCCTACTCTCTCGCCCTCCTCGCGCATGCGCGCGGCGCGCTCGGGCACCACGTAGTCGAGCGTGCACTTGCCGTCCTCCGGGACGAAAGCGTCAAGGTAGACGAGGCGCCCGATGCGCTCGGGCGCGCGGTCAGCAACGCCCGTGATCACCATGCCGCCGTAGCTGTGGCCGACGAGCACCACGTCGCTCAAGTCTTCCATCTCGAGCAGGGAGACGATGTCGGCGATGTGGGTGTCGAGGTCGATGTCCGGGCGGGCGAGGTGCTTGCGCTCGCCGAGGCCGGTCAACGAGGGGGCGTGGACGCGATGGCCGGACTTCTCGAGAAGATCGCGCACCAAACGCCAGCACCAGCCGCCATGCCACGCGCCGTGAACGAGAACGAAGGTCACTTTTCCGCGAGCGGAATCTTAGGCGACCAGTTTAGCCATTCCTCCTTCGGCTTGTCGTGCAGGAAGAACACGGTGCCCGCGGGCGCACGCGGCGCCTTCTCGCTCGGGGTCGCGAACTCGATGGCGCCGGTGAAAAGCGTGCGCAGCGACTCGAGCTCGAGCTCGATGCCCTTCAGGATGCTGCCGGTCGCCTGCACGGCGCTCGTGTTCCAGAACACGGAGCCGCCGCGTACCAGCGGCGCGTAGCGGCTGTAGATCAGGATGTGGATGTCCGCCGAGGCCGAGTTGGGCGCGAGGTCGAGCCGCTGCACGAGGCCGACCTCGACGCCGCGATAGTTCACCGGGGTGTTGACCCGCACCCCGCGGGGGCGCTCGGCGCGCAGCACGAGGCGCAATCCCAGCATGCCGATGCCCGCCGGCGCTACCTCCAGGGCCGTGAACTCGGCCTGGAGCTGCGCGCCTTTGCCCGGCAACACATGGATTTCGGGCCCGCTCAGCACGGTCGAAAGCCCGGTCACCTGGTTCAAGCTCAGCTGCGGCCGCACGATCCAGAACAACGCGCCTTCGGATGCGAGCGGCGCCGATGCCTTGTGCAGGCGTGCGCGCACGAGCGCGTGGCTTCGGTCAGGC
>DATIGN010000193.1:0-16060 GCA_035454685.1 Burkholderiales bacterium
CTGTTCTAGCACGGGATCCGCGTTTCGCCTGTCGGTGGTCAACGACAACCGGCCAATGTGACACGACTGTTAAATAAGGGCGCAGCGATATGCCTATTGCCGGCCGCGACATAGCATGGCCGCGCCCCTCAACGAAACGGAGACGCCATGGGTGGTTGCATTCTGGTAGTTGACGATGAAGTGGTGGTGCGCGACCTGGTTGCGGCCAACCTGCAGCGCGCGGGCTACAAGGTGATGTGCGCGGGCGACGTGCCGCAAGCCGAGGCGCTCGTGCGCGATACACGGCCCGATCTCGTGTTGCTCGACTGGGTGCTGCCCGGCGTACCCGGGCTCACCTTCGCGCGGCGGCTGCGCGCGGATCAGCGCACCAAGGACATTTCGATCGTGCTGCTTACCGCGCGGGCGGAGGAGCAGGACAAGGTCACCGCGCTGGAAAGCGGCGCCGACGACTATGTGACCAAGCCCTTCTCCGCGCGCGAGCTTCTCGCGCGGATCAAGGCGGTAATGCGGCGCCGCGCGCCTCAGCTCGCCGACGACGTGGTGGAGATCGCTGGCTTGCGCATCGACCCGGCGGCGCATCAAGTGAGCGCGGGCGACAAGCCGATCGACCTGTGGACCACCGAGCTTCGGCTGCTCCACTTCTTCATGACCCATCCGGGCCGCGTGTTCTCGCGGGCGAAGCTGCTGGACGAGGTCTGGGGCGAGCACGTGTTCGTAGAGGAGCGCACGGTAGACGTGCACATCCGGCGCGTGCGCCAGGCGCTCGCGCCGACCGGGCACGACAAGATGATCGAGACGGTGCGCGGCACGGGCTACCGCTTCAAGCCCGACCTGGGCGCGGCGGACCTGGCCGCGTAGAAGGAGGGGGTGCGGAGGAGATGTGTCCCCCTCTTACTCAACGGTAACGGACTTGCGCCCGTCCCGGACGAACGATCACGTCATTCACTTGGACTATATAGGCCACGCCATGCCATTGACGACTACAGCCGAAAGCATCAACTCATCGCCGGCGCCACTCACCCCGCTGGAGGGGACTGCGAGCGCTCCAGAGGCGACGCGCAGCGCCGCGACCGATCTTCTGACGGTGGACTCAATCGTGCTCAACCTCGACGCGTCGCTGCGCGTGCATACGCGCGCCCACTTCTTCAGCTGGACGCAGGGCCTGCTGCAAAGCCTGATCCGGCACGAGCTCCTGATCTGCACGCTGTGCCAGGGCAAGCCGCCCGCGTTCCGCGCCGACGGTTTCTCGATGACCACGCCCGATCCGACCGCGTTCTCCGACGCCTTCCTGCGCGACACCGCGGTGGCGCCCGCGCTCCTCAAGATGTGGGAGGAGCGCCCCTACCAACCGGTGGTTTTCGATACGGCCAGCGCCCCGCTGGGGGCAGGATCTTTCGTGCGGGAGGCCGAGTGCCTGGGCGCGACGCAGCTCCTGGTGCACGGCGTGCACGACGCCGACGGCCGCGCGCTCGCGCTCTTCACCTTCGCCTGCCGCCCCGGCGGCGTCGGCTCGCGCCAGACCTACCTCGCGCAGCTCCTCGCGCCCGCGTTGCATGCAGCGTGGGTGCGCACGCAGCTCCAGCGTACGCCGAGCGCGGTGGAAAGAGCCTCGAGTCACGGCGTGCTCACCGCGCGCGAGCAGGACATCCTGAAGTGGATCTACCTCGGCAAGTCCAACTTCGAGATCGGCGTGATTCTCAAGATCAGCGCGCTCACGGTGAAGAACCACGTGCAGAAGATTCTGCGCAAGCTGAACGTCGTGAACCGCACGCACGCGATCGGCAAGGCGCTGGAGCTGCGGATCTTGAATCCGCAGGACATCCGTTGGAATTCACCATGACCTACTAACAATCAACGGCTTAGGCTAAGTCCGCATGGCGGAATTCAGCGAGTAAGCGCCGAGTAAGCAGTATGCGGCTCAAACCCCATGCACGAAATCCGCTTCTGGCAATGGCAGCTACACCGACCAATTCGGTAAGCGGCGCATCTTTCCCTAACAGGCTTACGGAAGAGGACGCGAAGCGAGGTGGATAGCGAAACCCTGAAATCCTGCCCGGCATGCAGCAAGCAGGCGGGTGAGCGGATCGAAGATAAAGCCTCGCGCTTCCCGTTTCGCGTCCAGTGTCGTGCGTGCGGGTGGATGACCGAGCCGACGAAGCTCGATACTGTGGCGGTGAAGCTATGGAACGAAGCCAAGCTACCGTGGCGGTGAAGTATGGAACGAATCGAAGCGCGAGGGCAAGGCTAGAGCGCGTCCGAAATGAAAAGCCCCGCCGAAGCGGGGCTCGAACCTAACGCGATGCCGGGCAAAGCGCCATGCATGTGCAGCTAGAAGCTTAGAGGTCTAGTCCCCCGGTGAGCCACCAGTACACGAATAGCACGAGCGCGGTGAAGACGCTGACTATTGCAAGGGCGGTATAGAGGAGGGTTTCCCAGTCACGGCGGCGCAAGCGTATACGATGCCGAAGGCATTAATCGTGCGTCATCTGCAGTCTTGAGGATGCGGTCGCCATCTCATTACGGCACTTTTGGGGCCGTTTCTTCGGCCAACTATTTCCGCTTTCTCATCTCGACGATGCGGCCGGCGGCGTTTCTCACCGGGACGACGCGCACCCTCTCGGCTCCGAACTGCACGTCCATGCCATCCATCAGACCGTTGCTTCCGCGGCTCACAACGACGTCGACCGGCAGCTTGGCTGCCGAGCGCTGAGCCGCTCGATTTCCTCGCGCGCTCTCGCTCCGGCGGTATGCTTGGCCGCTCGGGAGAAAGGGGATGCTCCAAGGCCTCAAAGCATGTCCCGCATGCGGCAAGCATGCGGGTGTGCTGATCGAAGAAAAGGCCTCGCGCTTCCCGTTTCGCGTCCAGTGCCGTGCGTGCGGCTGGACGACCGCGCAGTGAAGCTCGATGCCGTAGCGGTGAAGCTATGGAACGAAGCCAAGCGCGAGAGCAAGGCACGAGCGCGCTCGAAGTAAAAAGCTCCGCCGGAGCGGGGCTCGCAGATTTGTGGCCTTCTTCTATTCTGGGTGTTAAGAAAAACAGCCCCGCCGCGAGAACTCTCGGTAGGGAAAGTTTCGCGGACCAGGGCTACCGACGCGCCCCGTATCAGTGGGAGCTACGCTCGGCGTCCCGATTGTGGAGAGCGCGCGGCACGGTCACAATGGTCTAAAGGTACTAACCACCAACGAGCTCGGGAAAGAATTCTGGATTGCCACTTGCCTTCGTTTATCAATCACTTCGCACTGTCAAGCATTGGTGACACCGGCCGCCAAAGGACAGCGACAGAATCTTTATTCGGGCCAATTTATATTCCTTCATGGCGAGCGATGGTATCCAATGCGAGATTCTCAAGCGCGCGGCCGAAGTCGTAGGCGGTGAAGATAAGCTTGCACAGCACCTCGACGTGAGATCGGAGGACATGCACGAGTGGGTGCAAGGCACAGCAACAGCGCGGGCCGGTGTTTACATAGTGGCGCTAGACATGCTCTCGTGCAGCCGCAGCGCTGGCGACTTACCCGCCAGAAGAACCCAAAGAATAAGCCAGCGCCATTAGAGCTGAGATATTGCCTACGTAATGTCTGGCCTGCGCTCGGCCAAATAGAAAAAAGCCCCGCGGGGGGTCCAGTCCTGTGGGGCTCCATCTCCGAGCGCGGGTGGACGCTCGGAGATTGAAACTCACGTGCGCTTGCGGCGGCACACTGCTCCTCACGATTCACAGGGAAGGCAGGCTCGGACCCGGCGTTGACTGATTGCGTCGTGTACCGTAGGAGAAGGAGGTTGCGGCGCTTCAGCGCCGGGTCCGATTAGCCGCCATATACACCGACACATCGTGTTCCGTACGTTCGATACGTACATAACAGCCAGAATCAGATTCCGGCGGCACGGCAGGTCGGACATATCGCTACACTGTCACCGCACGGCGAAGGCGCACGAATCGCAGTCCCGCAAGCAGGGGCTCTAGCAACGCTTCGATTGCGCTTCTAAGGGGCGAGCGCGGCGCAAACGGGATCAAATGTCCGCATGCGGCCAGTTGCGAGCGGTATGAACGCGAGCCGGGTGCAGGCTAGCCTCGAAAGTGCCCGCCCGACGAACCTGGTCCTGCCTGTTGGTTTTGCGGAATCTCCGCCTGCTCCTTCACCAGAATCTGCGTCTGCTGCTCCAGGCGCACTCTGGCAAAGGTCTTCCGCACATCGGTTGCGGAGCTATGCACGCGGCGCAGGAAAAAGATCTTCGACTTCTCCGGGTCGGACTTGTCCTCCCACACGCGAGGCGCGGGAGCGGAAGCCATGCCACCGGTTACCCTATGCGCTAATCAACGGGTTAGCGACAAAACGTAGGGCACAACGCTACATATATGTAGGGCTTCCACGACAGGCTGGGCAGTAAGAATTTCAAGTCGCTGTTTCCGCACCGAATCGACAGTCGGGTGCGGCCGACTTCACAGCGCGAATCGCCGCTGCGACTGCGTTGTGTCGGGGCGCTTCCTACAAACGTGTCAACTCCTTGCTACGTCGAAAAAATTTCTTCCTTTTGTGTCGCGCCGAGCGATGGCCAAGCGTGCACCGCGTGAATATACTTTCCCACGTCCGCAGAAAACCGCAGGGGAGACGACATGCGAATACTGATAGCAGACGATCACCCGATCGTGCGGCACGGGCTGAAGCAGATGCTCGCGAGCGATCCGTCGGCAACCGTCGTAGGCGAAGCGACGAACGGCGACGAAGCGCTCGAGATGGCGCGCAAGCTGGAATGGGACATGGCGATCTTCGACTTCACCATGCCGGGCCGCAGCGGGCTCGATCTTCTCGGCGACATGAAGAAGGAGTTCCCCGGCCGTCCGGTGCTGATTCTCTCGATGCACTCGGAAGACGTTCACGGCAGCCGCGTGCTTCGCGGCGGCGCAGCCGGCTACATCACGAAGGACAGCGCACCGCAGGAGCTCGCCACCGCCGTGCGCAAGGTCGCGAACGGCGGCAAGTACGTGTCCGCTTCGCTCGCCGAGATCCTCGCCTCGGAATGCTCGAGCGATCCGCAAAAGGCGCTGCACGAAAAGCTTTCCGACCGCGAGTACCGCGTGATGTGGCTCCTCGCCACTGGAAAGCAGATCAGCGAGATCGCGAAGGAGATGGGACTCTCGCCTTCGACCGTCAGCACCTATCGCACGCGCATCCTGCGCAAGCTCGGCCTTACCAGCAACGCGGCGCTTGTGCACTACGCGGTGCGGCACCAGCTGGTCGGGTGAACGACCTCGCGCACGCGGCTTCGCTGGAATCCGAGCCCCAGGCGGAGGCGGCCGACAACGCCAAGATCCTGCTCGTCGACGACGAGCCGAAGAGCCTGTTCGCGCTGCAGGAGCTGCTCTCCACTCTCGGGGAGAACCTGATGGTGGCGCAGTCGGGCGAGGAAGCCCTGCGTCTCGCGCTGCGCAACGACTTCGCGGTGATCCTCCTCGACGTGCGCATGCCGGGCATCGACGGCTTCGAGACCGCTCGCCTGATCCGCGCGCGCGCGCGCTCGAAGTCGACTCCGATCATCTTCCTTACCGCCGCTGCCGACGAAATGACCTCGATGTTCCGGGGCTACGAAGTGGGCGCGGTGGACTACCTAATGAAGCCGGTGATCCCGGAGGTGCTGAAGTCGAAAGTCGCGGTGTTCGTCGAGCTCTTTCGCAAGAGCGAGCGGCTGCGCGACTCGGAGGACAAGCTGCGGCGCCTGGCGGCTCACCTGATCAGCATCCGCGAGGAGGAACGGGCTCATATCGCGCGCGAGATCCACGACGAGCTCGGCCAGGTACTCACCGGTCTCAAGATGGAGGTCACCTGGCTTGCTAAGCGGCTGAAGGAGAAGCCGCTCATCGACAAGACCGACTCGATGTGCGCTCTTATCGACTCGACGGTGCAGACGGTGCGCAAGATCGCGACCGGGCTGCGTCCCGAGATGCTCGACGACATGGGCCTGGTGGCCGCGGTCGGTTGGCAAGCGAAGGAATTCCAGAAGCGCACCGGGATCCGCTGCCGCGCGAGCCTGCCGCCCGAGGCGAGGCTCGACATCGACGTCTCCACCACCATGTTCCGCATCTTCCAGGAGATCCTCACCAACGTGGCGCGCCACTCGCGCGCCACGCGCGTCGACATCGAGCTCGCGATCCGCGAGTCGGCGGTCTCGCTCGAGGTGGCGGACAACGGCATCGGCATCCAGGACAGCGAGCTCACCGCCAAGAAGTCCCTCGGCCTCCTCGGCATGCAGGAGCGGGCGCTGCTCTTCGGCGGCGATGTCTCCATCGCGGGCTCGCCCGGCCATGGCACGCGCGTGTCGGTCTCCATCCCCTTGAGGAAACCGCAATGAAAGTTCTCATTGCCGACGACCATCCGGTCGTGCGTCAGGGCCTGCGCCAGATGCTCGCCGTCGAGTCGGACCTGACGGTGGTCGGCGAAGCGCGCAACGGCCAGGAAGTGGTCGAGCTCTCGCGCCGCGTGCCGTGGGAGGTCGCGGTGCTCGACTACAACATGCCGGGCAAGAACGGCCTCGAGCTCATCAAAGAGCTTCGCCAGCGCTATCCCGGCAGGGCCGTGCTGGTCCTGTCGATGTATCCGGAAGATCGCTACGCAGTGCGCGCGCTGAAAGCCGGCGCCGCAGGCTATCTCACCAAGGAAAGCGCGCCCGAGGAGCTGGTGAGCGCGATCCGCAAGGTCGCCGGCGGCGGGCGCTATGTTACGCCCACGCTCGGCGAGAAGCTCGCGCTCGAGCTCGAGGACAATCGCGGCAAGCCGCTGCACGAAACGCTCTCGGACCGCGAATACCAGGTGATGTGGATGATCGCTTCCGGCAAGACCGTGAGACAGATCGCGGACGAGCTTTTCCTGTCACCGAATACCGTGAGCACGCATCGCACGCGCATCCTGCGCAAGATGAACATGAAGTCGAACGCGGAGCTGATGCACTACGCCATCGCGCACCATCTCGTCGATTAGAGAAGATCGGGCTCGGAGCCCGATCTTTCTTGGCGTTCTCTTGTAGTAAAAGCACTACATGAGCGCGGGGGATGCAGCGATACCCCGCGTCCGGGATCCTCCCTACGATTCCGATGTTTTTCTCAGACAGAACAACGCTATGGACTCCATCCAGGCAGGACTGCAGATGATGCTCGACCGGGGCGAGCTGCTGAAGGCGCTGCGGGCATTCAAACGAGGCGATTTTTCGGTGCGCATGCCGCTTAACCTGACCGGCATCGACGGCGAGATCGCGCAGACGTTCAATGACGTGGTCGAGCTCGAGGAGGCGAAGGCGGCGGAGATCGCGCGCGTCGCCGACCTGGTGGGTAAAGAGGGCCAGACCACCGCGCGCATGAATGTGCCCGGCGCCTCCGGCGGATGGTACGAGGTGATCGAAGCGATGAACGGGCTGATCAACGACATGATCTACCCGATGAGCGAGGTGGCGCGCGTGATCGGCTCGGTGGCGAAGGGCGACCTCTCGCAGACGATGGTGCTCGACGCCGACGGCCGCCCGCTGCGCGGCGAGGCGCTGCGCCTCGGAACGGTGGTCAACACGATGGTCGCCCAGCTGAACGCGTTCGCCTCGGAGGTTTCGCGCGTCGCGCGGGAGGTCGGCACGGAAGGCAAGCTCGGCGGCCAGGCGCAGGTGCGCGGCGTTGCCGGCGTGTGGAAGGACCTGACCGACAACGTGAACTCGATGGCCGCCAATCTGACCGGTCAGGTGAGAAACATCGCCGAGGTCACCACCGCCGTGGCGCGCGGCGATCTCTCGAAAAAGATTAGCGTGGAGGTGAAGGGCGAGCTGCTCGAGCTCAAGAACACGATCAACACCATGGTGGACCAGCTGAACGCCTTCGCCTCCGAGGTGTCGCGCGTCGCGCGCGAGGTGGGCAGCGAGGGCAAGCTCGGCGGCCAGGCGCAGGTGACGGGCATCGGCGGCGTGTGGAAGGACCTGACCGACAACGTGAACTCGATGGCGGCCAACCTCACTAGCCAGGTGCGCAGCGTGGCGAGCGTGGTCACCGCGGTGGCTCGAGGCGACCTCCGCCGCAAGCTTACGGTCGAGGCGAAAGGCGAGATTGCCGCGCTTGCCGATACGATCAACGGGATGATCGACACGCTCGCGATCTTCGCCGACCAGGTAACCAACGTGGCGCGCGAGGTGGGTACCGAAGGCAGGCTCGGCGGACAAGCCCGCGTTCCGGGCGCCGCCGGCACCTGGCGCGAGCTGATCGAGAACGTGAACCGCCTCGCGGCGAACCTCACCACTCAGGTGCGCGCGATCGCGGAGGTGGCGACCGCAGTGACCAAGGGCGATCTCACGCGCTCGATCACCGTGGAGGCGCTGGGCGAGGTGGCCTCGTTGAAGGACAACATCAACGAGATGATCGGGAACCTCAAGGACACCACGCGCAAGAACACCGAGCAGGACTGGCTGAAGACGCACCTCGCACGCTTCACGCGCATGCTGCAGGGGCATCGCGACCTTGTCACCGTTTCTCGATTGATTCTGTCTGAATTGACTCCTCTGGTTAACGCGCAACAGGCGGCCTTCTACGTCGCCGACCACAGGAGCGGCGACTCGCAGCTCGAGCTCCTCGCCGGCTATGCGCAGCGCCAGGGAAAGACGCTGCCGCGCAAAATCGCGTTCGGCGAGGGCCTGGTCGGCCAGTGCGCGTTCGAGAAGAAGCGCATCCTTCTCGCCGCGGCCCCAGGCGACTACATCCGCATCGGCTCCGCGCTCGGCTCGGGCGCGCCGGCGTCGATCATCATCCTGCCGGTGCTGTTCGAAGGCCAGGTGAAGGCGGTGATCGAGCTCGCGTCGTTCTCCAAGTTCAGCGAGATTCACCAGACCTTCCTCGACCAGCTCACCGAATCCATCGGCGTCGTGCTCCACACGATCGCGGCCAACATGCAGACCGAGTACCTCCTGCACCAGTCGCAGTCGCTCACCGCCGAGCTGCAGAGCCAGCAGGAGGAGCTGAAGAAGACCAACGACCGCCTGGAGCAGCAGGCGCTGAACCTGCAAAAATCCGAGGCGCTCCTGAAATCGAAGCAGGCCGAGCTGCGCTCGGCGAACGAGCAGCTCCAGGAGAAGGCGCGCCAGCTGTCGGAGCAGATGCGCCAGGTCGAGTTCAAGAACCGCGAGATCGAGCAGGCGCGTGCCGCGCTCGAGGAGAAGGCCGAGCAGCTCTCGCTCTCGTCGCGCTACAAGTCCGAGTTCCTCGCCAACATGTCGCACGAGCTGAGGACACCGCTCAACAGCCTTCTGATCCTCGCGCGGCTGCTCGCCGACAACATCGGCGGCAACCTCACGCCGAAGCAGGTGGAGTTCGCCCGCACCATCCATTCCTCGGGCGCCGAGCTGCTCGCGCTGATCAACGACATCCTCGACCTCGCGAAGATCGAGTCGGGCACCGTGACCCTCAACATCGACGCCGAGCGCTTCGCCGACGTGGCCGACTCGGTAGAGCGCACTTTCCGCCAGCTGGCCGCGGACAAGGGCCTCGAGTTCCCCATCGTGCTCGACGAGCACCTGCCGCAGGCGATCCAGACCGACGGCAAGCGGCTGCAGCAGATCCTCGCCAACCTCCTGTCGAACGCGTTCAAGTTCACGGCGAAGGGCGAGGTGCGTCTGCGCGTCGAGCAGGTGAGCTCCGGGTGGAGCATGGGCCACCCGGTGCTCGACCGCGGCGGCGCGGTGGTCGCGTTCTCTGTATCCGACACCGGCATCGGCATCCCGCCGAGCAAGCAGCGTCTCATTTTCGAGGCGTTCCAGCAGGCCGACGGCTCCACCAGCCGCGAGTACGGCGGCACCGGCCTGGGGCTCTCGATCAGCCGCGAGCTCGCGCGCCTGCTGGGCGGCGAGATCCGCGTGGCGAGCAAGCCGGGCGTGGGCAGCACGTTTACGCTATACCTGCCCGCCGAGCATCACATCTCCGGAAAGACTGCGCAAACAAGCGAAGAAAAAGGTGCAGCGATGGAAGAACGCCCCGCGGGCGCTAGCGACGAACAATCCGCCGCCATCGGGCCCGAGGCCGGGCAGGCGCTCGCCGGCCGCAAGGCCCTGGTCGTCGACGACGACATCCGCAACGTGTTCGCCATGACGAGCGCGCTCGAAATGCACGGCATGACGGTGCTGCACGCCGACAGCGGCCGGGAAGCGGTCGAGACGCTCAAGCGCGAAGGCAACGTGGACCTCGTCCTGATGGACGTGATGATGCCCGGCCTGGACGGCCTCGACACGATCCGCATGGTGCGCACGCTGGAGGGCTACGGCGGTGTGCCGATCATCGCGGTGACCGCGAAGGCGATGCAGGGCGACCGCGAGAAATGCCTCGACGCCGGCGCGAACGAGTACCTCGCCAAGCCCGTGAACGTCGACGTGCTGCTCGCCACGCTCGCGCAAGCAGTGCAGCCGGCGTCGGCATGAGCGGCTGCGCTCTTACCCCCCTGGCAAGCAGGGAAGCGAGCGGGTTTTTCGCGAGCAGGGGGTGGGTCTTTTGAACCGGGAGTTCGACTCCCTGCTCGACACGCTCGCCGGGCTCGCCGCGGCGAACATCGTGCTGATCGAAACGCTGCACGAGCAGCGCGTGGTGGACAAGACGCACTTCGCCCATGCCTTCGCGCGCGCGCTCGACACGCTGGCGCCCGAGCACCGCGGCGGGATGATCGAGCACGTGCTCGCCAACATGCGCGACCGCTGCATGAACCTGCCCGCGGGCGCGCCCTCCGATGCACGCGAGTGGCTGCGGCAGCTCCTCGATCAATGAAGTTCTCGATCGAGCTGCGCGACGGCTACCTGCACGCCACCGTGTACAACCGCGATACTGCGGCCGAAATGCGCGAGTTCCTGCTCGCCGTGCACGCGGCGTGCCGCAAGCACGGCTCGTCCAAGATCCTGCTCGCGGTGCGGCGCTCGCGCGCGATGTTCAAGCCGGAGGACTACGGTTTGTCGGCGGAGAACCGCGGCTATGCGAACGAGCTCGTCACGCCCGCGTGCCAGATCGCGCTGCTGGGCGACACCGACGAAGTGAACAGCGCGAACGAGTATATCGAACTCGTCGCACGTCAGCAGGGCGTGAACGCGCGCGCTTTCCGCGACGAGCGGGCGGCGCAGCGCTGGCTGGGCGAGGTGGGGGACCGCCCGGCGCGCCGCTACCGCTTTACGCGCATCGTGATCTCGGGCGCGCCGGAAGAAGCCGGCGTGTACGCGCTGTGGGACGCCGACGAGCTCGTCTATTACGGCCGCGCCGACGGGAAGAACCGGGGCGGCGGCAGCACCATCCGTTCACGACTGCTCGCGCACTACTACGAAGGCCAGAAACGGCCGACGCACTATAGCTGGGAGGTATGCAGCGACCCGGCAGCACGCGAGGCCGAGCTGCTCGAGGAGCACGCGCGCTCATTCGGCCGGCTGCCGCGCGACAACGAGGCCGCGTAGCCGCCGGCTAGGGCACTTCCGCTAGGGCACTTCCTTCAGCCAGGACGGCCTGCGGAACTCGCCGAGCAGCGTTCCGGCCGCAGCTTCCCTGCCTTCCTTGTCGAAAATGATCTCGCGGTTGCCGAAAGGCAGCGCACGGCCCGCGATTACCAGCCGAGTCCTGCCGTTCTGACATTCGAACTGAAGGATCAGCCCGCTCGGCGCGTCCTCGACAATCTGCTCCTTGATCGAGCACGTATTTGCGTTGGGTTTAATCGGCATTCCGTATCCGGAGCAAAGCGCGTACCAGCGATCTGTAGCACATCGTCGACAGGTGTCGCATTGCAGCACCAAAACCGGCGTACCATTTGCGGCCAATCGCGGGAGCATGCCAATGTCGATCAAGTCCCAGAGCCTGCCGTTCACGCCGTCGCTGATCGAAGCCGCGCCCGATACCCTGGGCGTGTTCGCGCTGTGGCAGAACGGCGGCGTCATCTATCTCGGCAAGGCCTGCGGCGGATCGGCGACGATCCGCAAAGCGCTCGCCGAGCAGTTCAATGCACGGCAGTGGAGCTCGAAAGGAAGCCTGCGCTGCAGCTGGGAAGTCGCCGACGATCCGGACCGCCGGCACAGCGAGCTCTTGCGCGAGTTCGAGGCGGCTCACCACTGCGCGCCGCTCTGGAACGATCCGCAGCGCCTGCCGACCTAGCTCACGCCTTTCTGACGCCGGCCTTTGCTTCGTCGGCGTCTAGCTCGAGAGCTGCTGGTGCACGACCGAGGTTGCCAGATGCAGCGGCACGGGCTTAGCCTGCCGGAGAAAGCGAATCGAGGTTTCCGGAAATGGTGGGTGCTAGTGGGATCGAACCACTGGCCCCTTCCGTGTGAAGGAAGTGCTCTACCGCTGAGCTAAGCACCCGATGCGTCAGGAAAAACGATTCTAGCAAAAACGGCGGTAAAGTTAGCCACCATGCTCTTCCGGCAGCTCTTCGATCCGCAGTCCTCAACTTATACTTATCTGCTCGCCGACCCCGCGTTTCGCGAGGCGCTGCTGATCGATCCGGTGTTCGAGCAAGCGCGGCGCGACGCCGCGCTCGTCGACGAGCTCGGACTCAAGCTCGCCTGGACGCTCGAGACCCACGTCCATGCCGACCACGTTACCGGGGCGTGGCTGCTGCGCGAGAAGCTCGGCAGCCGTATCGCCGTCTCCGCTTCCAGCAGCGCCGAAGGCGCTGACAGATACTTGAAGCCACACGACAAGATCAGCTTCGGGAAACGATCCCTTGAAGCTCGCTCCACGCCTGGTCACACCGCCGGCTGCACGACGTACGTGCTCGAAGACCGCTCGATGGCGTTCACCGGCGACGCGCTTCTCATCCGCGGCTGCGGCCGCACCGACTTTCAGGGCGGCGACGCGCGCACGCTATTCCACAGCGTGCGCGAGCAGATTTTCTCGCTGCCGGACCGTTGCCTGCTCTACCCCGGCCACGACTACCGCGGGCTTACCGTGACCAGCGTCGGCGAGGAGAAGCTCTTCAATCCGCGGCTCGCCGAGTCGATTGGCGAGGGCGACTTCGTCGGGTACATGACGCACCTCGGCCTGCCGCATCCGAAGCAGATAGACGTCGCGGTCCCGGCCAACCTGAGGTGCGGAAAACCTCCCACCGTCACCGCTGCCGATCCCGACTGGGCACCTCTTACCTACACCTTCGCCGGCATCTGGGAAGTGCAGCCGCATTGGCTGGAAGAGCACCTGCGCGACGTGCAGATCGTCGACGTGCGCGAGCCCGACGAATTCAACGGCCCGCTCGGCCACGTGCCGGGAGCGGTCTTGATCCCTCTGGGAACCCTTCAGGGGAAAAGCGAAGGGCTTTGCAAAGAAAGGCCCGTCGTGGCCGTCTGCCGCTCCGGTGCGCGCTCGGCGCAGGCTACGGTGCTTCTCGCCAAAGCAGGGTTCGACCGGGTCGCAAACCTCTCGGGCGGGATGCTGCGCTGGCGCGCACAGCGCTACGCGGTCGAAGGCGGCAGCGAATAGCGATGGCGGCTGCGCCGAAGGTGAGGACGCGTTTCGCGCCGAGCCCGACCGGCTATCTGCACATCGGCGGCGCGCGCACCGCGCTTTTCTCGTGGGCGTACGCGCGCCGCCATGGCGGCACGTTCGTGCTGCGCATCGAAGACACGGACCTGGAGCGCTCGACGAAGGAATCGGTCGACGCAATCCTGAGGAGCCTCGAGTGGCTCGGCATCGACTGGGACGAGGGCCCGTTCTTCCAGATGCAGCGCCTCGCGCGTTACAAGGAAGTCGCCGAGCAGCTCATTGGCGCGGGCCACGCCTACTACGACTACATGACGCGCGAGGAGCTCGAGCTCCTGAGAAAGCAGCAGATTGAAAGGGGCGAGAAGCCGCGCTACGACGGCCGTTGGCGCCCGGAAAGGGCCAAGGGGAAAACGCCTCCGGCGGACGTTCCGCCCGTGGTTCGCTTCAAAACGCCGGAGGAGGGCGAAGCCGGCTGGAAGGACCTTGTCAAAGGCCCGATCTCGTTTCCGAACGCCGAGCTCGACGACCTCGTGCTGCTGCGCGCCGATGGTGTACCGACCTACAACTTCGGCGTGGTGGTCGACGACATCGACATGGACATCACCCACGTGATCCGCGGCGATGATCACGTCAACAACACGCCGCGGCAGATCCATATCTTCGAGGCACTGAAAAGACCGCTCCCGCACTTCGCGCATGTGCCGATGATCCTGGGCGCAGATGGCGAGCGCCTGTCGAAGCGCCACGGCGCGGTGAGCGTGCTGCAATACCGCGACGAAGGCTACCTGCCGGAGGCGCTCCTCAATTACCTCGTGCGGCTCGGCTGGTCGCACGGCGACGAGGAAATCTTCTCCAAGGAACGCTTCGTCGAGTGGTTCGACCTCGGGCACGTGTCGCGCTCGCCCGCGCAGTTCAACCCCGAGAAGCTCGCGTGGCTCAACCAGCAATACATCAAGGCCGCAGCCGACGCGCGCCTAGCCGCGCTGGTCGAGCCGGAGCTTCGCCGGCGCGGCGCGCAGCCCGGCGGCGGCCCGTCGCTCGAGCGCGTGGTTGCGCTGGTAAAGGAAAGGGCGAGTTCGATCGCGCAGCTTGCCGACGAGGCGATGTTGTTCTACGCCGTTGAGGTGAAACCCGCACCCGGCGAGTGGAGTGCGGATACCTTGAAGGCGCTGCGCACACTGAAGGCGCGGCTTGGGTCGGTGGCCTGGGAGCGCAGCGCGATCAGCGATACGATCAAGGACGTGGCCAAGACGAGCGGCCTCAAGATGCCGCAGGTGGCGATGCCGCTGCGCCACATCGTGACTGGGCGCTCTCAAACGCCGTCCATTGACGCGGTCCTCGAGCTCCTCGGCCGCGACATGGTGCTCACGCGGCTCGCGCAGCATTTGGAGGCGGATTGATGCGACGGCGGCTGTGCTTCATCTCGGGTCTTTTCCTTTTCGCTTCGGCGGCGTGGGCCGATATCGAGCCCGGAAACTGGGAACTCACCGCGACCACCGAGATGCAGGGGATTAAGGAGCCGGCAAACTTCACGCAGACGCGCTGCCTGACGCCCGAAGACGCGCGCGACCCAAGCCGCCTGTTCGGCTCCTCGCCCGGCGCGGGCTGCCAGTTCCTCAACCGCAACGACACCGGATCGGCGTTCACGTTCGAGATCGAGTGCAGCTCGCCGCAGCCGATCCGCGGCTCCGGCAGCGTGCGCTACAAGCGCGACTCGATCGAGGGCGAGCTCGAACTGAAGACGGACATGTTCACCGCGCGCTCGCGCATCAGCGGGCGCCGGATCGGAGGCTGCTGATGAAGCGGCTTTTCCTCGCGCTGCTTTGCTGCCTCGCTCCGCAGCCCGGAATCGCAGCCCAGATCGAGCCCGGCGAATGGGAGTTCACTTCCATTTCGACCTCGCGGCTTCTTCCCGGGCCGCAGAAAGCAAGCTTCAAGCGCTGCATCCGCAAGGAAGAGGCGGAGAACCCGGACAAGTGGATGGCCGAGCCGAGCCAGCAGGGCGACTGCAAGGTCATTCCCGGCAAGAAATCGGCCGACACCTACACATGGACGATGCATTGCCCGCGCGGGAACCTCCGCGGCGCGGGCAGCGCGCGCCTGAGCTCCGCCTCCATGGAAGGCGAGACGACCATGACGGGCGAACTGCAGGGTCAGAAATTTGAGATCCGCACCCGCGTCACCGGCAAACGGCTCGGGCCCTGCAACTAGTGCGATATAATCCCGCCCCTTGGTTGGGGGTATAGCTCAGCTGGGAGAGCGCTTGCATGGCATGCAAGAGGTCACCGGTTCGATCCCGGTTACCTCCACCAGCCCAACCTGCAGAACAGCACCGCGCAGTCCCCATCGTCTAGAGGCCTAGGACATCGCCCTTTCACGGCGGTAACCGGGGTTCGAATCCCCGTGGGGACGCCAACTAAATCAGCGACATAGCGGTTTCCGGCAGATCGCCGCTTGCCCCGTGTATATCCGGTGTCTAGAAGACCGTGCAGCACGCCTTTCCTAGAATTGGAGTCCGTGTCTCCTGAAGCCATTGCTGTAGCAGAGCGGCAGGTGCGCTTGCGGTTCCGCGACCTCGATGCAGATTTCATCGCGGCGTGGAACGAGAT
>DATIGN010000194.1:0-3578 GCA_035454685.1 Burkholderiales bacterium
CAGCGCGCGTTTTCTACAAAGTCTTGGATTCAAGGCGCTTGCCACTACAAGCTCTGGCTTCGCCTGGTCGCAGGGGAGGCCCGATGGTGGCATTTCGCGCGACATGGCGCTTGCGCACCTGCACGACATTGTCGGGGCAACCGACTTGCCGGTGAATGCTGACTTCGAAAGTGGCTTCGCACTCGATGCGGCTGGCGTCGCGGAAAGCGTTCGTCTTGCAATCGAGACAGGGGTGGCTGGACTTTCAATAGAAGATTCGACCGGCGATGCGGCAAAACCGCTCTATGAGCTCGACGCTGCCGTCGAGCGGATTCGCGCGGCGCGAAAAGCTATCGATAAGGCGGGCGGCGATGTGGTGCTGGTCGGACGCGCCGAATGCTTTCTTGTCGGTCGACCCGATCTCGACGAAACGACCCGGAGGCTCAAGGCCTACGCGCAGGCTGGTGCCGACTGCCTCTACGCGCCGGGTATCCACACGCCCGATCAGATCAGGGCGGTCGTGACTGGCGTCGGGCCGAAGCCGTTCAACCTGCTTGTGGGCTCGGCGACCAAGCTCACGATGCAGGAAATCTCTGCGCTCGGGGTGCGGCGAGTCAGCGTTGGGGGCGCACTTGCACGCTCAGCCTGGGGCGGATTTATGCGCGCCGCCAGATTGATTGCAGAACAAGGCAAATTCGATGGTTTCGCCAGCGCGGCCTCTGGCCAGGAACTCAATTCATTCTTTCGCCAATGACCGTGAGCTCCTTTCGCGAATAGGCGCTTCGTCCTCGTTCGTCAAGCTCGACGGCGGCTCTGATTGCTTCTTTCCACAGGGCGTTTGGATTGGCGCGGTACGTTGACTCGGGGAGCAGTTGTCTCGCGGACCTGTTCCCGACTCGGCGTCCGGTCGGGAACCTGGGCTTCGATTTTCCGGGTCAGAGTCCCAGGTACAGGTCGCGCCCCGCGGGAAGGGCGCAGATTTTTCCGTCGGCGACGTTGCGTGGCAGCATCCAGAAGCCGCAGTCTGGGTGGATGTACTTCACCCGGCCTTTGCCGAGAACTTTCTCGGCGCGCTCGATGGCGCGCGCGATGTCGTCGGGCTTCTCGATGTCGGTGCGCTTGATGTCTACCACGCCGAGGCCGAAGCCGATGTCCTTACGCAGGTCCTTGAATACCGCGAGCTCGTCGGGAGGACGGTGCGCGGTCTCCATCACGAGATGGTCGACCTCGAGCGCGTTCAGGTAATCGATCAGCTTCGCCCAGGTGCCTTTCTGGATCGTCTGGCCGCCGTAGTTGCCGAAGCACAGGTGCACCGCGGCTTTGGCTTTCTTCGGAACGGCTTTCAGGACCTTGTTGATCGCGGATGCCGCCCATTTCCATTCGTCGGGATGGCCCGGCAGGTTCGCTTCGTCGAGCTGCACTACGTCGGCGTCGAGGTGCCTCACCTGCGCGGCGAGCACGTCGGCGATCGCGTGCGCGAGCTTCTTCGGGCTCTTGTAGTGCCGGTCGTGCAGCGTCTTCGCGAGCATGTGCGGCCCGGTAACCGTGAACTTGAGCGCTCGCGAGGCGAGCGCCTTGGCGCGCGCGCACGGGATCTTGAGGTTGAGCGTTCCGGGGCCGATCGGCCCCTCGACCACACCAGGCGGCCGTGTGCGAAAGCGCATGCCCGAGCCGCGCGAGTAGTCGAGCCATTCCGAGAAGCCGATGTCGCTGCGCACGCCCGACATCGGCCGCACGAAATACTCGATCATGCCGTTGGTTTCGGGATGGTTGACGTCGAAGCGGTAGAGCTCGCCATCGCACACGAGATCGATTCCCGCCCGCTCCTGCGTGTGCAGCACGACGCGGGTTGCATCGACGAGCGCCTGTTCCGACGGCGCGCGCGCGAGCCAGTCGGGCAGCGGATACGAGCCGACCACCGTGGTCTGGATGCGCGGCTGTCTCATTTCTTGAAATTATAGAATTCGGCCATGAGCCACTTCGCCGATGTCGAGCAGCTCGAAGAGTACATGACGCGGCCGTCGGCGGAGCTCGAGGCCGAGCTCTCGGGCATCGGCGACATCCTCGTTCTCGGCGTCGGCGGCAAGATGGGCCCGACGCTCGCGCGCATGGCGAAGCGCGCCGCGCCGAAGAGCCGCGTGATCGGCGTCGCCCGCTTTTCCGACAAGGGCCTGCGCGAGAAGCTGGAGCACCAGGGGATCGAATGCATCGCCTGCGATCTTCTCGACCACGCCGCGGTCGGAAAGCTGCCGCGCGCGAAGAACGTGGTCTTCATGGCTGGCCACAAGTTCGGCGCGACGGGCGATCCCTCGTTTACCTGGGCCATGAACGTCGCGGTGCCTTTCATCGTCGCCGAGACGTTCCGCGATTCGCGCATCGTCGCGTTTTCCACGGCTTGCGTTTATCCATACGTGGATGTGCATGGCGCCGGGGCGCCGGAAACAATGGCCACCACGCCGCCGCCCGGCGACTACGCCAACTCGTGCGTCGGGCGCGAGCAGCTGTTCCTACACGGCTCGCGGCGCTACGGCACGCCTGGGCGGCTCCTGCGGCTTTCGTACGCGATCGATATGCGCTACGGGGTGCTGCACGATGTCGCCTCCAGCGTCTTCAACGGCAACCCGGTCGCGCTCGGCATGGGGTACGCGAACGTCATCTGGCAGGGCGACGCCAATGAGCACGCGCTGCGGCTCCTCGCCCGCTGCACCATACCGGCGAGCCCGATCAACATCAGCGGTCCCAAGGTGAGCGTGCGCGCGCTGGCGGAGGAGTACGGCCGGCGCTTCTCCAAGAAGCCGGCCTTCTCGGGCAAGGAAGCGGATACTGCGTGGCTGATCGACACTTCGCAGTCGAGGGCGCTCCTCGGCGCGCCGCGCGTGCCGCTCGGCACGATGATCGACTGGGTCGCGGACTGGGTCGCCCGAGGCCAGCCGAGCCTAGGCAAGCCCACGCATTTCGAGACGCGTGACGGAAAGTACTGAGCACCCGCTCGGGCTCGAGCACCTGGGCGGCTGCCTCGCGCTTTCCCGGGCAGCGCACTGGAACCAGAACGAGGCCGACTGGCGGCTCATGCTTACGATCGGCCACGGCTGGGGCATCAGCGTCGCGGCCGGCGTGCTCGCCGCTTCGACGCTCGTGCTTCCCTTCGAGCACTTCGCCTGGATCAGCATGGTGCTCGTACTGCCGGAGCACCGGAGAAAGGGCTATGCGACGCGGCTACTTCGAGTGGCGATCGCCGACCTCGAGAAGCGAGGTCTCGCCCCGGTGCTCGATGCCACCCCGGCCGGGCGGGAGGTCTACCGTCTCGAAGGCTTTCGCGACACCTGGGGGTTCAAACGCTACTCTTTGCAAGACGAATCCTCCTTGGAAACTCGGAATTTGGCCCGCCCGTTCACTGAGAAAGACTGGAAGAGCGTATTGGAGCTGGACCGCAAGGCCTTTGGCGCGAGCCGCGAGCAGCTGTTGCGCGACCTGGCACATCGGCTTCCACGGGCGGCGCTCGTACACGACCGCGGTTATGTGCTCGGCCGCGAAGGAAGGGAAGCGTTCCAGATTGGCCCAGTGGTCGCGCGCGACGAGGACACCGCGATCGGGCTCGT
>DATIGN010000195.1:0-3309 GCA_035454685.1 Burkholderiales bacterium
GGTGGTCGCACGGACGATACGCAAGGGTTCGATCGACCATGTCCCGGACGTGCTGGCCGACCCGGAGTACGCGCTCAAGCGGGCGGCCGAGCAGGCCGGGTTTCGCGGCGCGCTCGGCGTGCCGATGATGCGCGAGGGCCAGGTCGTGGGCGCGATCACCGTGGCGCGCAGCGAACCGGGGCTCTTCAGCGACAAGCGCGTGGAACTGCTCAAGACCTTCGCCAGCCAAGCCGTGATCGCGATCGAAAACGTGCGGCTCTTCAACGAGACCAAGGAGGCGCTCGAGCGGCAGACGGCCACCGCGGAAATCCTCAAGGTCATCAGCAGCACGCCAACCGACGTGCAGCCGGTATTCGACGCGATCGTGCGCAACGCCGTCACGCTGTGCGATGCGAAGTTCGCCAGTGCGTTCCGCTATGACGGCGAGAGGCTGCATTTTCTCGCCTCGACCAGTCCCGACGAGAAGTTTGTGCAGGCGCTGAAGGAAGCGTATCCCTTGCGGCCGGACCGGTCGCAGATCTCGGGAAGAACGATCCTGAGCAAGTCGGTGGAACGCCTTGAGGATGCGCTCGCGGATCCCGAGTACCGCAGCCATATAGCGGTCGCGGGCAGCTGGCGGCGGATGCTGGGCGTGCCACTCCTGCGCGACGGCAATCCGATCGGCGCGATCGTGGTCGGCTGGGAGCAGGCGGGGCCCATTGCGCCCGTGCAGGAACAGTTGCTGAAGACCTTCGCCGACCAGGCGGTGATCGCGGTGGAGAACGTGCGCCTGTTCAACGAGACGAAGGAGGCGCTCGAGCGGCAGACCGCCACCTCGGACATTCTGCGCGTCATTTCGAGCTCGACCACCGACGTGCAGCCGGTGTTCGACGCGATCGTGCAGAGCGGGCTCAAACTCTTCCCGGACGCGCTGGTGTCGGTCGCGCTGCCCGATCACGACGGGCAGGTGCGCCTTGCCGCGGTGGCGGCACGCGACCCGGCGGAGTGCGAGGAGTGGCGCAAACGCTTCCCCTTCCCCCTCTCGCGCGCGTACATGCACGGCGTGGCGCTCCTCGAGCGGCGGCTTTTCGACGTTCCGGACGTCGCTGCAAACACCGACCCGGAGCTGGCCGCCGGAATCAAGAACTTCCTCGCGAGCGGGCTGCGCGCGCAGACGACCATGCCGATGATGCGTGGCGACACGGCGATCGGGGCGATCAGCGTGGTGCGGCGGACGCCCGGGCGGCTGACCGACAAGCAGATCGCACTGCTGCGCACTTTCGCCGACCAGGCGGTGATCGCGATCGAGAACGTGCGCCTGTTCAACGAGACCAAGGAGTCCCTCGAGCAGCAGACCGCGATCAGCGAGATCCTGCGCGTCATCTCGAGCTCGCCGGGGGACGTACAGCCGGTGCTGCAGGCGGTGGCGGAGCGGGCGGCGCGCATCTGCGACGCGAAGTTCTCCGACATCATCGTCGTCGAGGGACAGGCGATGAGGGTCGCAGCCGCGATCGGCGACCTCGGCCGGCCGCAGAGCGGCGAGACGGTGCCGCTCGACCGCACTACAGTCATGGGTCGTTCGGTGATCGACAAGACCTCCGTTCACATCGCCGACCTGCAAGCCTCAGGCGAGGAATTCCCGCTCGGCCGGAAGCTCGCCCTGGAGTACGGGCACCGCACGATCCTCGCGATGCCGCTGATGCGCGAGGACAAGGCCCTCGGCACAATCCTCCTGCGCCGCACCGAGGTGCGGCCGTTCGAGGAGAAGCACGTCGCGCTGCTGCGCACGTTCGCCGACCAGGCCGCGATCGCGATCGAGAACGCGCGCCTGTTCAACGAGACGAAGGAATCTCTGGAGCAGCAGACCGCGACCAGCGAGATCCTGCGCGTGATTTCGGATTCGCCAGCCGACGTCAAGCCGATCCTGCAGGCGGTGGCCGAGCGCGCCACACGGCTCTGCGACACCGCCTCCACCGCGATCTATGTGCTCGAGGACGGCGTCATGCGCCGCACGGCGTTCCACGGACCCAGCGAGCTCATGGGCCGGGAGACCGTGCCCTATACCAAAGGCACGCTCGCAGGACGGGCGATCGTGGAAGGCAAGCCCATCCACGTGCACGACATCGAAAGCGCGCAGGCGGAATATCCGATCAGCTGGGAATTCGCGCGCCAGTTCGGCCGCAAGCAGACAATGCTCGCGGTGCCGCTGCTGCGCGAGGGCAGGCCGTTCGGCACGATGTTCCTGCGGCGCCGCGAGGTGCGGCCTTTCAGCGACAAGCAGATCGCGCTCAGCAAGGTGTTCGCCGACCAGGCGGCGATCGGCATCGAGAACGTGCGCCTGTTCAACGAGACCAAGGAGGCGCTCGAGCAGCAGAAGGCTTCCGCGGAGGTCCTGAGCGCCATCTCGAGCTCGATCGCGGACACCCAGCCCGTGTTCGACCGGATCGCACGCAACTGCGAGCACCTCTTCGCCGGCGTCGAGGTGATCATCAATCTGATCGGCGACGACGGCCTGTTCTACATCGTCGGCCACCAGGGGGCGCACCGCGACCACCTCGAGCGCAATTTCAAGGGCGCGCCCGTGAGCCGCGACTCCGGCGCCGGGCGCTGCGTGATCGAGAAGCGCAGCATGCAGTATCCGGACATCGAGTATGGCGACGGCGTGCCGCCGGCCCTGCGGGCGAACTGCGCCGCCACCGACGTGAAGGCCTGCATGTACGCGCCGCTCGTGTGGGAAGACCGGGGCATCGGCGCCATCTTCGTCGGCCGCCGCTACAAGGGGCCGTTCTCGGAGAAGGAGATGGGGCTGCTCAAGACCTTCGCCGACCAGGCGGTGATCGCGATCCAGAACTCGAGGCTGTTCCGCGAGATTCAGGAGAAAAGCGCTCAGCTCGAGGTGGCGAACAAGCACAAGTCCGACTTCCTCGCCAACATGTCGCACGAGCTGAGGACGCCGCTCAATGCCATCATCGGCTTTTCGGAGGTGCTCTCCGAGCGCATGTTCGGCGAGATCAACGAGAAGCAGGCCGACTATCTGAAGGACATCCACGAGTCGGGCAAGCATCTCCTTTCGCTCATCAACGACATCCTCGACCTCTCCAAGATCGAGGCCGGGCGCATGGACCTCGAAATCTCGACCTTCGACCTGCCGAGCGCGCTCTCCAACGCCATGACGCTGGTGCGCGAGCGCGCCCAGCGCCACGGCATCGAGCTCGCCCTGGACGTGGACAAGCAGCTCGGCACGTTCCAGGCCGACGAACGGAAGTTCAAGCAGATCGTGCTCAACCTCCTCTCCAATGCGGTCAAGTTCACCCCCGACGGCGGGCGCGT
>DATIGN010000196.1:0-57386 GCA_035454685.1 Burkholderiales bacterium
GGTCGTCGGCATTGATCAACGTCGACGGGGAATTGACCAGGTTGTAGTAGGCGAGCGAGCGCCGGTAGATGGCTTCCGGCGCGCCCTTCAGGCGGAAGTGCCAGATCTCGGTGAGCGTCTTGTCCACCCCCAGGGGGCGCACCGCCCGCAGCTGCTGCAACGGCGACTGCACCGAGAGACCGGGATAGATGAGCACGTGGTGGATGTTGACGCCCAGGATCTCCTCGGTGCGCGCCTTGCCGTAGGCCTTGTGCATCACCTTCTCGTAGGCGAGCGTATCCGGGTCCTTGGGCCGCAGGCCCATGTAGCCGGTGAGGATGCAGTGGCCGTAGGGGTAGTTGAGCGTCTGGAAGTTGTCCCACTTGTCGATGGTCACGGTGGCGAAGGCCGAGAGCATGTGGTAGCTGAGCGGCGCCTTGCCGGTCTTCTTCGCGATGTCCTTCTCCACTTCGTGCGCGGCGCGTCCGGTGGACTGGTGCACCACCGACGGATGCAGCGCGTCGAGCTGGTTCTCGAGGAAGATCTTCCAGTTCGAGTGCTGGATGACGCGGAAGCAGTTCGGCACCACCTCGACCTCGCCCTCGGGCGCGCGGTCGCACATGTCGTCGAAAGCCACTATGGCTTCGGCCAGGAAGTCTTTAAGTGAAGGACCGTCTTTCGCCAGGCTGGCAAAGACAAACCCGCGGTAGCTCTCGATGCGCGCCGCGCGCTTCATGCTGCAGTCGGGGTTGTCGCGGCCGTAGCGCGTGCCGCTGTAGCCCGACTCCATCATCGGGATGTTCTTCAGGCGCCCATCGTGGTGGAAGGTCCAGGCGTGGTAGGAGCAGCGGAAGAACTCGCCGGCATTGCCTTGGCGGTCGCCGACCATCATGTTGCCGCGATGCGGGCAGCGATTGTAGAGCACGCTGATCTTCCCGTCCGAGCCGCGCACCATGAGCATCGGCTGGCGGCCGATCTGCAGGGTGTAGTAATCGCCGGCCTTCGGGATCTGGCTTTCGTGGCCGCAGTAGATCCACACGCGCTCGTGGATGCGCTGCATCTCGAGCTCGAAGATCTGCGGGTCGGTGTAGACCTCGCGCCGCACCCGGTCGGGCTCTACATACTTGGTCAAGTCGGGAATGCGCTCTTGAAGCATGACTGCCTCCTCGAGCCAATGATAATCTAGCCGCCCCTCTGGAGGAGGCGCCGTGCGGCGCTGGATACCCTACCTCGTCGCCCTCATGGCGGTCGGCGCGGCGCTTGGCTTGCGCGTGGTGCTCGATCCGTGGCTCGGTGCTCGAACGCCGTACATCACGGTGTTCGGTGCAGTGATCGTGGCCGCTTGGTACGGCGGCTTCGGCCCAGGGCTCGTCGCAGCGGCGTTGGGATGGATCGGCAGCGATCTGCTGTTCGTCGAGCCGCGCGGCCGGCTTGCCTTCCGCGGCGCGGCACAGCTGATCGAGCTTTTCGCCTATGCGCTTTCTACTTTTCTGATCGCCGCACTGGGCGGCGCGATGCAGCGTGCGCGGCAGCGCAGTGAGGCGAGCGAGCAGCGCTTCCGCGCCTTCATGCAGAACTCGCCCAACGGCGTGTTCCTCAAAGACGAGGGCGGCCGCTACCTCTTTATGAACCGCACGGGCGAGCGCCTCGCAAGCCGCACCGACTGGCTCGGGAAGACCGACGAGGAGTTGATCGGCGGACGCGTCGCCCGCGAGATCCGCGCCCACGACCATGCGGTGCTCGAGAAGAACGCGCCGCAGCTTTACGATCTGGCGTTCCCGACGCCGGACGGCGTGCGCACGCTGCGCAGTGTGAAGTTTCCGCTGCGCGACGCTGAAGGCCGGCGCCATATCGGCTCCATCACCACCGACGTCACCGAGCAGGTGCGCAGCGATGCCGCGGTGCGCGAGGCGCAGCAGAAGCTGCAGACCGTGGCGGACGCCCTGCCGGCGGCGGTCACGCTGTGCAGCCGGGACCTGCGCTATCTCTGGATCAACCGTTTCGGCGCGCAGTGGCTGGGCCGTACCCCGCAGGAAGTGATCGGCAAACCTATGGACGAGGTGATCGGGGCTAAGCAGCTCGCGCGCATCAGGGCCCACATCGAGCGCGTGCTCGCCGGCGAGCACGTGAGCTACGAGCGCGAGGTCGACTATCCTGGAATCGGGCGGCGCTGGGCGAGCGTGCGCTTCGCCCCGGCGGGGAACGACAGCTGGGTGGCGGTGATCACCGACATCCATGAGCTCAAGCGCATGGAGCAGGCGCTGCGCGAGGCCGACCGCCGCAAGGACCAGTTCATCGCCACGCTGGCGCACGAGCTGCGCAACCCGCTCGCGCCGATTCGCAGCGCGGTCGAGATCCTCGCACGTGCGGACGCCGCCGAGCACGACCGCGCCTGGAGCCGGGGCGTGATCGAGCGCCAGGTCGCGCATATGTCGCGCCTGGTCGATGATCTTCTCGACATGGCGCGCATCTCGAGCGGCAAGCTCTCGCTGCGTCGGGAGCGCGTGACGATCGCAGCAGTGACGGCCGCCGCGCTGGAGACCAGCCGGCCAGCGATCGACGCCGCTGGCCATCGCCTTGTCACCCGCATGTCCGCGGCCGACGCGGTGCTCGACGCCGATCCCACGCGCGTCGCGCAGGTGCTTTCCAACCTGCTCAACAACGCGGCCAAGTACACGGCGCCGGGCGGCGTCATCGAGCTGCACGCGGACCAGGTGGGCGGCGAGGCAGTGATCGCGGTGCTCGACAATGGCATGGGCTTCCCGCCCGAGCTCGCGCACCAGCTTTTCGAGCCCTTCGCGCAATGGGCGCCGGCGGAGCAGTCCGCCGCCGGGCTCGGCATCGGGCTTTCCCTCGTGCGCGGCATCTTGGATCTCCACGGCGGCACTATTCGCGCGGAGAGCGAAGGCCCTGGCACGGGCAGCCGCTTCGAGGTGCGCCTGCCGCTCGCCGTTGCCGAACCCGCGGCGCGCGGCGCGCCGGCCGCGGAGCCGGTCGCGCCGCACGGCATGCGCGTGATGATCGCCGACGACAACCGCGACGCCGCCGATTCGCTGTGCCGGGTGCTAGCGCTCTACGGCTACGAGGCGCGCGCCGCATATGACGGGGCCTCAGCCATCGAGATGTCCGAGTCTTTCCGCCCGCACGTTGCGGTGCTCGACATCGGCATGCCGGTGCGCAACGGTTACGACGTCGCAAGGCACTTGCGCGCGCGCCGCGGCCGCGATCTGCGGCTGATCGCGCTTACTGGCTGGGGCGGAGACGGCGACGTTCAGCGCGCGCGCGACGCCGGCTTCGATGCGCACGTCACCAAGCCGGTCGACCCCGGCACGCTCAACGAGATGATTTGCCGAGCCTCGGCATGACTTCCTCGGCGAACAGCTCCAGCGAGCGGATGGCATGGTCCGGCGCAATGTCGCCGAACGAGAAAATGCACAGCAGGTAGTTGGCGCCGGTCAGGCGCAGCATCTCGTCGAGTTTCTCGAGCGCTGTTTCGGGCGAGCCGGCGATCAGGCGTTGCGCGGAGTCCTCGTCGTAGGGCGTGGTCTTGTGCACATCGGGACGGCCGAGCTTGCGCGTGAGATGGTGGATGTGGCCCGCCCAGGTCGCGTAGGCCTGGAGCCCGACTTTCTGCGCCTCGGCTTCCGTGTCCGCGATGACCAGGTGCTGCGTGCGCGCGAGAAACGGCGCGGCCACGTGCGCATTGTGGCGGCCGGGATCGTTACGGTGCTGTTCCCAGAGCTCACGGTAACGCTCGAACATCGGCTTGCAGTCAGCGTGGCTTCCAATAAACGCGGTGTTGTAGCCGTGGCGCGCGGTGAACTCGATCGACTCCCGGTTCGAGCTCGGAAACCAGAGCGGCGGGTATGGCTTCTGGTAGGGCTTGAGGTGCAGTTCCGCCTCCACGCCGCTCACCTTCATCGCCGGGGAAGCGCACGCGGCGAAGAACGTGTCCAAGGTTGCGCGGTAATGCTCTCGCGACTCATCGATCGAGTTGAGATTGAATATTCTGGACTCGATTGGCGATACGCCACGTCCCACGCCGAGCTCGAGCCGCCCGTACGACAGGTGGTCGAGCATGCAGACTTCGCTGTAGAAGCGGTACGGGTGGTACCAGGGCAGGCAGAAGGTGAGCGCGCCCGCGCGCAGATGGCGCGTTCTCTGGAAGATCGCCGAGAGCAGCGCGGTCGGCGAGCCGTCGATCGAAAGCGGAGTGCCGTGGTGCTCGGCGATGAAGAAGCCGTGGAACCCGGCGCGCTCCGCCGCCGCGGCAAGCTCCAGCTTGTGCTCGTATACCTCGGCAGGCGGCCGCGCCGAGGCCTCGACCCAGTCGAACATCCCGCAGTGGAACGTCATCCTTTCAATCGTAATACGCGCGGAACCGCAGCGGCCGTCGAAGTGTCATTTGGAAACGGGAGGATCGCTCGTATGACTAGCACCCTCGGCAACCCCAATCGGCAGGGCCCGTTCGGAAACACGCTGCTCCATTCCGCGGTCGCAAGCGGCGACCTGCGGGAGGTCCAGCGCCTGCTCGCTGCCGGCGCCGATCCGCGGATCAGGAACCGCGAAGGTCATACCGCGCTGAACGCAGCCGTGCTCCTCGGCCATGAGGACATCCACGGGCTGCTTGCGGGTCCCGAAGACGAGCACCTCGAGCGGCTGCTGGACCATGCGCTCGAGGAGACCTTCCCGGCGAGCGATCCGATCGCCGTCTCGCCCCCGCCGCGGCGCTAGCCGCGCTTATCCACGAAGCGCGGCGGTTTCACCGCGGCCTCGAACTCGCGCGCGATCGTGCCGCGCGCGAGCAGCGTGACTTCTGGTGCGATCTGGAAGGTTTTGCGCACTGCATCGGCGACGTTCGCCGCTTGGCCGGACCGGCTTTCCACGAAGAGCCTCAGAGCATCGTTATCGCCTTCGTTCACTACCTCGGCGCGGAAGTCGACCACGTCCGGGTCGCGGAAGAGCGCATCTTCGAGGTCGGCGTGGTTGATGTTGACGCCGCGCACTTTGAAGAAGCCGATCGTACGCCGCGTGTGCTTGAGGAGCGGGAACACCGACCAGGGGTTCTTGTCGGGGGACCTGTTCCTTTCGAGGCTTACCAGGTCGCCCGAGCTCCAGCGCAGGAACGGCGTCATGGTGTTGTTCCAGAGGGGTGTGACGACCAGCGAGCCGACTTGACCTTCGGGGAGCGGCTCGCCGGTCTTCTCGTCCACCACTTCGACAAAAAACTGATCGGCCCAGACGTGCATACCCTGCTCGCTGACGCCTTCCCCGGCAACAAACGCCGCCTCGGTCATGCCGAAGTGGTCGAACACCTGAGCGCCCCACGCGTCCTCCAGCTTCTTCCTTTTCACCGGCGAAAGCGGCTCCGCGGCCACGATAATCTTTTCTACAGAAGAAGCGGCCAAGTCATAGTTTCTTGATTCGGCGAGATTCGCCAGATGTAGCCCGTAGCTCGCCATGCCCAGCCAGATCGTGGGCTTGAGATGATCGATCAGCTCGAGCTGGACTTCGGAAGGCGTGTTGGTGCCCGCGCCGCACCAGACCGTGCCGATGCCGCGGTTGATCGCAGCGCGCGCGTAGAGGTGCGCCACCGGATGCACGCCGAGCGGGAAGGAGATGTGGGCGCAGTCGTCGGCGGTGGCGCCGATCAGCGCCCAGGCACGCTCGAAGGCGAGCAGGCCGTGCTGCATGTCCTCGGCCGAGCGCGGATAGAAGAGTGGCCGGCCGGTCGCGCCGCCCGAGCGCCAATACTCCACGGCTTTGGTGCACGGCTGGATGCAAAACTCATCGTGGAAGCGCTCCGGAGGGATCGAGCGCAGCTCTTCCTTGGTGAGAACCGGGATGCGCTGCCAGATGTCCTCGATCGGCCCCTTCGGGATGCGCTTCTTGAGAAACCGCGATTGCAGCGCGCGTTCGACCGCCACGCGCTTTCTCTCGCGCTGGATGTTCTCCACCTGGGACACCGAGACGGGCCAGCGCAGGTTCAGATAATGCCTCCTCCACCCATGCGCAATGCTAGGACAGCAGACGCGCCTGCAACAGTCGATTTCGATCCGGGACGTCGCTCATGTTTTGGGATAATGTAGCGCTCCGATACTTCAGGTATGGCGCGAAACGCTTTCACTGACAGGGACCTTAGAGAGCATCCGGCGTACAGCATTCCCGAAGCTGCCGGCTATCTTCGTCTGCCCGTGTCAACCCTTCGAGCCTGGATGATGGGACAGCATTACCGTGCCGGGGAACAAGCCAAGTTTTTCAAGCCGGTGATCGAAATTGCCGACCGCAGGGAACGACAGTTGTCGTTCATCAACCTCGTTGAGGCGTTTGTCCTTTCCGGCATTCGTCGCGAACACGACATACCGCTCCCCAAGGTCCGCAGGGCAGTCGATTACCTGCGCCGGGCCTTCCAAAGCAAACGACCACTGGCAGACGAGCAATTTGAAACCGACGGGGTCGATCTGTTCGTCGAGAAGATGGGCTCGCTGATCGGCGTCTCCCAGGAAGGTCAAATTCAGATGCGCGAAATCATCCGCGGCAGGCTGAAGCGAGTGCAACGGGACCCTAAGGGCGTCCCGCAAAGGATAGTGCTGTTCCCCGCGCAACGCGACAAGACTAAGAGTGCAGATGTGGTGATCGACCCGAGATTGTCGTTCGGCCGTCCGGTGCTCGATCAGTTTGGAGTGCGAACGGCAATCCTTGCCGAGCGGTTCGACGCGGGCGACGACATTGATGTCCTCGCGCGCGACTATGCAGCACCGCCGGAGGCAATTCAGAATGCCATCCGGTGCGAGCGTCGCGCAGCGTGAGGCCGAGCGGCTTGCCTCGCTCACCTTTTTCCTAGATCACCAGATCGGCCGCTATCAGGTGGCCGAAATGCTTCGGTCCGCCGGTGCCAAGGTGGAGGTCCATCTCGATCACTTCCCGGGCGACATGCTGGACGTGGAGTGGATACCTGAAGTGGCCCGTCGTGGCTGGGTGCCCTGATAACCAAGGACCAGAATATCCGGCGTAATCGCCTGGAACGGGAAACATACCGTGCGACGCAGCTGAGGGGATTCGTGGCGACCGGCAAGGACATGAACGGAAATGAATTAGGCGAGTTGCTGGTGCACTGCCTTCCCGGCATGGTTCGCCGGACCGCGGGCCGGCCCGGGCCCCTGCTTTTTGCGATTTCCCGGGGCGGTATCTTCACCAAGCTTTTCTAGTACTCATATCCCGAGGTAGCGATGCCAGAGCCCGCGGTCGGCGTCAAGCTCCGCCGAGCTTCCCTGCCAGGCCACGCGCCCGCGCTCGATGATGGTATGGCGATCGGCGAGCCTCACCAGGCGCTCGATGTACTTGTCGATCACCAGGATAGTCTGTCCGGCGGCGCGCAGCCGCCCGAGGCAGCGCCAGATCTCCTCGCGCACGAGCGGCGCGAGGCCTTCGGTCGCTTCGTCGAGGATCAGGAGATGCGGGTTCGTGACGAGCGCGCGGCCGATGGCGAGCATCTGCTGCTCGCCGCCGGAAAGCTGGTTTCCCTGGTTGTTCTGCCTTTCGCCGAGGCGGGGAAAAAGCTGGAACACCTTTTCGGGGGTCCAGGGGTCGCTCCCGCCTGAACGGTTTTCGGCAAAGGCGACCAGGTGCTCGCGAACGCTCAGATTGGGGAAGATCTGCCGCCCCTCGGGCACGAGCGCGATCCCCATGCGCGCGATGCGGTCGGGCGGCTCGCGCTCGATCTTGCGCCCGCGGAAGCTGACCGCGCCGCCGCGCGCGCGAGTGAGGCCGAGGATCGAGCGAACGGTCGTGGTCTTGCCCATTCCGTTCCGGCCCAGCAGCGTTACGGCTTCGCCTTCGGCAGCCGAAAAGGAAAGGCCGAACAGCACCTGGCTCGTGCCATAGGCGGTTTCGAGGTTGTCCACCTCAAGCAGCAAGTTCGTCCCCCAGGTAGGCCTTGCGCACTTCTACATTCATTCGTATTTGTTCAGGAAAACCTGTCGCGATGAGGCGGCCGTTCACCATCACCGAGATGCGGTCCGCGAGGCGGAACACCGCGTCCATGTCGTGCTCCACCAGAAGCACGGCGACGTCCGTGCGGATACGGCCGATGAGCTCGATCATGCGCCTGGATTCCTCCGGTCCCATGCCGGCCATCGGTTCGTCGAGCAGCACGAGCTTCGGATGCGTCGCGAGCGCGAGCCCGACTTCGAGCGCGCGCTGCTCCCCATGCGAAAGGGTCGACGCGACAGCGTCGAGCTTTTGAGTGAGATTCACTTGCGCAGCAATCCGGCGGGCTTCTTCGAACAAGGCCGCCTCCTCGGCCACCGGCCGCCAGAACGAGAAGCTGGAGCCGCTGCGCGCCTGCACCGCCAGCGCCAGATTATCGAGCACGCGGAAGCGGCGGAAGATGCTCGTGATCTGGTAGCTGCGCGCCAAGCCGGCAGCCACCCGCTGGTGCGCGGGGAGGCGAGTGATCTCCTTTTCGAGAAAAAAAATTTCGCCGACATCGACCGAGAGCGTGCCCGAGATCTGGTGGATCAGTGTCGTCTTGCCGGCGCCGTTCGGTCCGATCAGCGCGTGCACTTCGCCGGCGGCGACATCCAGGGTGACGCCGTCGACCGCCACCACCCCACCGAAGCGCTTACTGAGGTTTCTTAGCGAAAGCACCTGCGATTCCCTGCGGCGCGAAGAGCACCACGGCGAGCAGGATCGCGCCCACCGGGAGCTGCCAGTGCAGCGAGTAGGGGCCGAGGAGCGGGCTGCCCGAGAACAGCTCCTCCAGCGCGAGCAGCGCTCCCGCGCCGACCGGGCCGCCCCAGAAGCGCCCGACGCCGCCGAGGATCACCATGATCATCAGCGTGCCCGACTGCACCCAGTGCAGCAGCGCCGGGCCGACGTAGCTCGTCTGGTTGGCGATCAGCGCGCCCGCAAGACCGGCGATCGCGCCCGAGATCACGAAGCACAGCAGCTTGTAGCGGTACACCGGGTAGCCGACCGCGGTGGCGCGCGTCTCGTTCTCGCGGATCGCCTCGATCACGCGCCCGAAGCGCGAGGCTAACAGCCGGTGCAGCAAGTAAAGAATGACTATCAACAAGACCAAAACCAGGTAATACCAGACGAAGTCGTCCGAGAGGCTGACGCCCAGGCCGCTCGAGCGCCCGGGCAGCGAAAGCCCGTCGTCGCCGCCGTAGGCTTTCAGCGAGACGAACACGTAGTACATCATCTGCGCGAAGGCGAGCGTGATCATGATGAAGTACACCCCGCGCGTGCGCAACGAGATTGCGCCGATCGCAGCCGCGGCGAGCGCCGCGACCGCGATCGCGAGCGGCCAGGAGATCCATAAGCTCGTGATGCCTTCGACCGCCAGGATGCCGACGATGTAGGCGCCGGCGCCGAAGAAGGCGGCGTGGCCGAAGCTCACCATGCCGCCGTAGCCCAACACGAGGTTGAGGCTCGCCGCCGCCATGGCGTAGATCAGGATGCGCGTGGCGAAGCTCGTATAGAAGTGCTGGTCGAGCGCCTGCATGACCCATGGAAAGGCGCACGCGAGAACCGCAATAAAGAGGATTCGCTTCATCCGCGGGCGGGAAAGAGCCCCTGGGGCCGCAGGAAGAGCACCGCGGCCATCAGCACGTAGATGAGGATCGAGCTGATCGACGGGCCGAGGTTGGAGGCGACCTGCGGCGAGAACATCTTGGCGAAGGCGATGGGCAGCAGAGCGCGCCCCATCGTGTCGACCAGTCCGACGAGCAGCGCGCCGACGAACGCGCCGCGGATCGAGCCAATGCCGCCGATCACGATTACCACGAAGGCGAGGATCAGGATGTTCTCGCCCATTCCGACCTGTACCGCGAGGATCGGTCCGAGCATCGCGCCCGCGAGCGCGCACAGCGCCGCGCCGAACGCAAACACAACCGTGAAGAGGCGCCGGATGTTGACGCCCATCGCGATCGCCATCTCTCGGTTCGAGGCTCCGGCCCGGACCAGCATTCCCATCTTTGTTCTGGCAACCAGCAAATAGAGGCAGACTGCGACGGCGGCGCCGACCGCGATGATAGCCAGGCGATAGGAGGCGTACTGCATGCCGCCCGGCAACTGCACCGGTCCCGTGAGCGTACTAGGCGGATTCAGCATCAGCGACTGGTTCCCCCAGATAATGCGCACCACCTCGTTCGCAATCAGGATCACTGCGAACGTCGCGAGCACCTGCGTAAGATGGTCGCGCTCATAGAGCTTTCTCAGGAGACTGACCTCCAGAGCGGCGCCCACCAGGGCGGTGGCGACAAGCGCGAGCGGCAGCGCGGCCCAGAACGACCCCGTCGCCTCGGCGAACGTCGCCATCAGGTAGGCGCCGATCATGTACAGCGACCCGTGCGCCAGATTGATCATGTCCATGATCCCGAACACCAGCGTCAGCCCGGCGGCGAGGAGAAACAGCATCAGCCCGAACTGCAGGCTGTTCAGACACTGCTCGAGAAGCAAAATCGGGGTCAGAGCCCGATTTCCTTGGGGTCAGCCCCCATTTTCGTGCGGGCTACGCCGAGCAACCGAAAATGGGGTCTGACCCCATTCTGCTCACTTCATCTTGCATTCTTTCGCCCAGAAGTCGACGTGAGCGTTCATCACCGTGCCGATCTTCTTGTTGACGATCCGGCCCTGGTTGTCCTTGGCGAGCACGCGCAGGTAGTAGTCCTGCACCGGCGTGCCGTTAGGCGCGAACTTCCAGTCACCTCGCGGAGACTTGAAGCGCGCGGGCGCGGCCATCAGCGCCTTGTGGAAGCCCTTCTCGTCCTCGATCTTGCCCTTTACCGAGCGTACGGCCGTATCGATGAGCAGCGCGGTGGTGTAGCCCTGCTCGGCGAACACGCTCGGGATGCGGTTGTACTCCTTCTCGAACGCGGACACGAACTTGCGATTGGCGTCGTTATCGAGATCGTAGGACCAGTGCGCGGTGTCGAAGATGCCGAGCATCGGCTCGCCGACCGCGCGCACGATGTCCTGGTCGGAGACGAAGCCCGGCACCACCAGCGGCACCTCGGAGGAAAGCCCGGCGGCGACGAACTGCTTGATGAAGTTGATGCCCATGCCACCCGGCAGGAAGGCGTACAGCGCGGCAGGCTTGGCGGCGCGGATCTGGGCGAGCTCGGCGGAATAGTCGAGCTGGTTCAATTTCGTGTAGACCTCGGCCGCGATCGTGCCGCCGAAGCCGCGCTTGAAGCCGGAGGTCGCATCCTTGCCCGCGGGATAGTTCGGCGCGATCAGGTAGGCGTTCTTGTAGCCTTTCGATTTCGCGTAGTGGCCCGCGGCTTCGTGATATCCCTCGTTCGGCCACGAGGCCGAGACGAAATGCGGATTGCAGCCCTCGCCGGAGATGCGTGTCGGGGTGGCGTTCGCTGCGATGTAGAAGATCTTGCCTGCCTGGATCGTCGGCCACACCGCGAGCATCACGTTCGAGAACACCACGCCGGTCATCAGGTTCACGCGGTCGCGCTTGATCAGGCGCTCGGCGAGCTGCTTGCCGGTCTCGGGGTTGAGCGTGTCATCGGCGAACACCACCTCGGTCGGCAGCCCGCCAAGCTTGCCGCCTGCCATTTTCAGCGCGAGGTTGAAGCCGTCGCGGATCTCCACGCCGATCGCCCCCGCCGGCCCGGACAGCGTCGACAGGTACCCGATCTTGAGCTCGTTTGCCGCATGGGCACTGCAGGCGAAGGCCGCCGCGGCGGCCAGGACAGCCGATCTCATTTTCATGAATCCCTCCTCCTCGAATTCATTCTACCAATCCAGCGTACTTGCCGCTGATACGCGGCCGAAGACTCGCCCTTCGCCATCGCCGCGACACGCGCTTCCTTGTGCGGCGTATTCTCCGGAATGGCCTCGAGCGCGTCCTTGAGCATCGCCTCGTAGTCCGTGCCGACCGGACAGACGTCGGCGCAGCGCCGGCAGCCGGTGATTACGCCAGCGCCGCGCAGGACGCTCTGCCAGAGGTTGAAGCTCGCCTCGGAGCGCAGCATCGCTTTCTTCCTCGCGGCGTCGGGCTCATCGATGACGCGCCCGAGGTACTCCGAGAGCTGCGCGAAGCCATGCGGCGAGCGGTACCGATCGCACGCTTCCCAGTCGCGGTCCCACTCGAGCACCGCGTCGGCGGGGCAGGTCTTGAGGCAGCGTCCGCACTCGGGCCCGAGGCAGAGCGCTTCGGTCGTCGGCTTGTCGCATTCCACGTCGACCGAGCAGAGGACCGCGGTGAGCAGTACCCGAGGGCCGAACTGGGGGGTCAACAACTGAAGATTCAAACCAAGGCTGCCGAGGCCTGCCTCCACCGCGGCGTGCGGCAGCGAGAGGAGCGTGCGCTGATGCTTTTTCGGGTCGCCGTCGTAGCGCCAAGGGTCGACGTGCGTCGGCGGCACGATGATCGCCGGGTAGCCTGCGTCCTCCAGCCAGTACACGAGCTCGAGCGACACTTCCTCGAGGAAAGTGAGCGACAGCTCGTCGTTGTAGAACTTGTTGCGGTCGTTCCAGGCGCGGATGCGTGAAGTCCCCGCCTGCAGCCGCACCGCGAGCATGATCACGCGGCCGCCGTCGTGCTCGGTGATTTCCTTCGTGTTCAGCTTGCTTCCGTCCGCGATTCCGACCAGGTCGGCGCCCAGCTCGCGCGCTTTGGCCTTGATCTCCTCCGCGGTGAGCTTCCTCTTGAGAATGTTCACTGTTGCTGTCTCTTCTTGAATTCCTGTAGCTGCCTCGCCACGATCCCCTGGTAGCCCTTCTCCCCGACCCAGCGGATGTTCCACTGCGAAAGCCCGGGCAGCTCGACGCCGCTCTTGCGCGCCTGCTTGAACGCCGCGGCTTTGGCGACTTTCTCGGCGGTTTTCTCGGGGATCTGCTTCTGAATGTCGGCCAGGTGCGCGTGGTAATCGTTACCGACCGGGCAGACGGCGAGGCAGCGCGGACAGTCGCCAAACGAGCCGACCACGCGCAGCAGTCCCTGCCAGAACCCGAATAGATCTCTCGAGCGTACCGCCGCTTTTTTCTCTTCCTGGGAAAGATCGAAATACTTGCCGAAGAACCTGGTGATTTGCATGAAGCCGAATTCCTGCGCCTCGGTGGCGCAGCCCGCCTTGTCGAGCCCCCACTGGCGCACCGCGTCCGGCGGGCACGAGTGCAGGCAGCGGCTGCACGACTCCCCGATGCATACCTGCTCCTCCATGCGCCGGTCGGCCTCGAGCTCGAGCTCGCTAAGGATGCCGGTGAGATAGAGCCGCGGGCCGAACTCGGGCGTGAGGATGTTGACTTCGAGGCCGAGCGTGCCCAGGCCCGCCTCGACCCCGAGATGGCGCGTCGAGAGTTGCCCGTAGCTCGCGCGCTTCATGTCCCACACGGTTTCCTGGGCCGCAAGCGTGAACGACGGATGGCCAGCGCGCTCGAGCTCCTGCGCGAGCTTGAGCGCGATACGGTCCATGCGCCGCAGCACCAGCATGTCGAGGTACTGCACCGGCACGTTGGTCTTGCAGCGAAACGCGCCGACCGGGATGCGCTGCACGATGACGACCACGCTCTTGCAGTACGGCGAAATGCGCTCGGGAGTCTGCGGCCAGCGCGGGTCGGGTGGAAACGCGTTGAGCGTCGCGGCGGAGGCGATGCCGCAGAGATCGGCGCCGAGCTCGCGGGCGCGGCGCTTGACTTCAGACGACGTTACTGGAGACGCAAGGGGGGTGCCGCGGCGCAACGCACGGGACATTCGCGCAGTGTCTCACTTGGAGCGAACCGATGGCCAGTTGGCGTCCGCCTTGCGAATGGACCCCGGGATGTCGGACGACCACCGGTCGCGGACCGACCGGTTGTAATTCAGGTAGAGCTTGCCGTCGACGATGGTCCAGGCGTCCGGCTCGATCGGCGCCTTGTAGCCGGAAGCCATGCCGTACGCGCAATAGCCGCCGTACTGCGGCGCGTACTTGGCCGGCCCCGCGACGAAGGCGTCGCGGTTCGCTGCGCTCGCGAAGCGGTAGGTCGCACCCTCGTGGCGCGCCGTGAACTCGGGCTTGCCCTGGACGGGCTTGCCCTCGGTGAAATAGGCGACCGGGTCATAGCCCTTCAGCGCAAGACCCGACGAATCGACGTTGTTTTGTGCCTGGACGCCGCAAGCCAGCGCCAGGAGCAAGGCAGCCAGGATCGCTCTCATGCCGCTTGGTCGGCCCGCGCGCGCTGGACTTACGGCAGAATCCACCGGTGCCGCCCCCGCTGTCCCTTCCCAGCTCCCGGCAGGAGATCCGCCGCATCCAAAGCCTCCGTAGGCGCGCCGCGGTGGAGCAGGCGCTGCGCTCGCCCTTCTGGCAAAAAAGGATCCCGAACAATATTGCTTTGGAGAGACTGGACAATCCGGACGTCTGGCGCAGCATTCCGATCCTCGACAAGGAGACGCTGCGCGCGCTTACCGACGCTGAGTTCTACGCCGAGTTCTGCGTCTCGGGCGACGACGGCATCGCCGAATACTGGCGCTCCGGCGGCGTCACCGGACAACCGCTCTTCTACCCGCGCAGTTTCCGCGACATCGAATACGGTCTCGAAGCCTTCGCCCGCACCTTCGACTGCGCGGGCGCGAAGCCCGGCGACCGAGCGCACGTGTCGTTCCCGATGGGCATCCACCCGGTAGGGCAAGTCTTCGCGCGCTGCGCGGGCTCGCGCGGCATTACCGTCAACTGGGCCGGCGCCGGAACTTCGACGCCTTCGGCGCTGCAGATCGAGCTCATCCGCCGCCTCAAGCCGACGATCTGGCTCGGCATGTCCAGCTATGCGTTGCACCTCGCCAATCTCGCCGAAGCGCGCGGCCACGAGCTTCGCATCGACAAGCTGATGACCTCCGCGGAGCCGGTCTCCCTGGCGAAGCGCGCCAAGATCGAGCGCAGCTGGGGCGCAAAGCTCACCGACACCTTCGGCATGACCGAGGCCGGAATGATGGGCGCGGAAGACAAAGCGGGCGCGGGCTTCCGCATCTGGACCGACATGTACTACATCGAAGTGCTCGATCCCAAGACGCTCGAGCCGGCCAGAGAAGGCGAGATCGGCACGCTAGTCGTGACGGCGCTCTGGGCGAACAACATCACGCCGTTCCTGCGCTGGAGCTCCGGCGATCTCGTCACCTACAGCGAGGCCGATGACGGCGAAGGTCCCTTCTCGGTGTTTCCGCGCATCAAGCACGCGCACCGCACCGCCGGCTTCTTCAAGATCCGCGGCGTCAACCTGGGTCACCAGGATCTCGAGGACTTCATGTTCCGCCACCTCGAGATCGGCGACTTCCGCGCCGAGGCGGTGAACGAGGGCGGCAACGACATCCTCAGGGTTTTGATAGAGACGAAGAAGGGAGTCGATTCGGCAGCGGTATCCCGTGCTCTGGCAGAGGGGATCAAGCATACCTTCGAGCTCGCGCCCCAGATCGTGGTGCTCGAAACCGGGACGCTCGCTAGGGAATTCGAAGCCAACGTCAAGGCCGCGCGCTTCATCGACCGGCGCGGTTAGCCCCATCACGGCGAATATCCTCGCCTTCCCCAGTCGCGGCCGTTGAACTGTGTGATTGTCATCCCTTCGACCGTGCCCGGATCGAGGCAGCGCACGTTCACGCTGCGGCTGTTGGGGTCGGCGCGCGGTACGTAGAACGACTTGATGCCGCATACCGAACAGAACAAATGCTTCGCTGTATGGGTGTTGAAGCCGTAGCCGGTCAGCATATCCTTCCCAGAAAGTAGTTTGAAGCGATCAGCCGGGACGATGAGGTGCAGGTAGCCCGCCTTGCTGCATACGGAGCAGTTGCACTCGAGCACGTCGAGCTTCGCCGGCGCCTGCACCTCGAACCTGACGCGGCCGCAGTGGCAGCCGCCGGTATGCGTGATCATGTAAACAGGGCGAGAGCCTCTTCGGCTGTGCGCACATCGCCGAACTGCTGGATTACGTTTTCTAGCGTCGCACGCTGCTCGTCGTCGGAGAGCGATGCGGTGCAGTCGGAGAGCAGCACCACCTTGAAGTCGAGCATCATCGCGTCGCGCGCGGTGCACTCGACGCAAACGTTGGTCTTGGTTCCGGCGAGAAGCAGTGTGTCGATCCCTTTTTCTCTGAGCAATTTCTCCAGAGAAGAATTTCCGATGAGCGGGCTGTAGCGGTTCTTGCTGACGCGCAGGTCACCGGGGTTCACGTCGAGCTCGGGCCAGAGCTGCTGCAGCTTCGAGCCGCCGGCGAGCGCCGCGGCGGCCTCGGCGCGGCGGCCGGGAGCGACGAAGGCGTCGAAGAACCCCGCCCAGTCGCGGCCGTCGGCGCGGTTCTCGTGCGCCACCCAGACGATGGTCACGCCCCGGTGCCGGAGCTCGGCGGCGAGCTGGTTGATCGGCGCCACGATCCCGCGCGCCGCGGGCACCTCGATCGGCGCGCCGGGCGCGACGAAGGCGTTCTGCATGTCAACGACGAGAAGCGCGCTTCGCTTCGGATCGAGCGAGTCGAACAAATGCAACCGGCCGCGGCGCGCCAGCACGCGCTCGACGATCTCGCGCCGGATCTCAACCTTGGGCATCGAAGTACTCGGCCATTCGCCGGCGGGCATTCTCGTCCGGCAGTGGCCCGAGTCCGGCGCCGAGGTTGTCCTTCATGTGCTTCGGGTTGCCGGTGCCGGGGATGGCGCAGGTGATTGCCGGATGCGAGACGATCCATTTCAGGAAGTACTGCGCCCAGCTCGCGATGCCGAGGTCCTGCGCCCAGGCCGGGAGCGCCCTGCCTTTCACCTGGCGGAAAAGCGCGCCCTCGACAAAGGGGCGGTTGGCGATGACCGCGATTTTCAGCTCCCGGGCAAGAGGCAGAAGGCGCCTTTCCGCTTCGCGTTCGCCCAGCGAATAGTTGATCTGCACAAAGTCGTACTGCCGGGTCTTGAGCAGGCGCTCGACCTCGGCGTAGGCGGAGGAGGTGTAGTGCGTGATGCCGGTGTAGCGGATCCGCTTCTTCTCCTTCCAGTCGAGCAACGTCTTCGTCTGCGTCGTTACGTCGGCCAGGTTGTGCACCTGCATGAGATCCATGCGCTTGACGCGCAGGCGCCGGAACGAGGTCTCCATCTGCGCGATGCCGGCGTCGTGGCCGTTGGTCCAGACTTTGGTGGCGACGAAGAGCCGGTCGCGCATGCCGAGCTCGGCGATGAGATCGCCGGCGACGGTTTCCGCGCTCCCGTACATGGGCGAGGAATCGATGAGATTCCCGTTCAAGAGCTTGAGCACTTCGCGCAGCGGAGCGCGCGCCGACGGGTCGTTGCCGACGTCGAAGGTCTGCCAGGTGCCGACGCCGATGACCGGCAAACGCTCTCCGCTCGACGGGATGCGCTTCGTCATGATGCCGTCTTGCGCGAGAGACGGTCTTAGCGCCCCGGCTGCAACGAGGGCGAGGAGCGCGCGTCGTCGCGGGTCCATGATTTCATTCTAGCGCCGAGGTAGAACGCGATAGCCGTCCAGCCGATCGCGACGGCCGCTGCGACGAAGGCGATCGCGCTTCCCAGCGCGCCGAAAAGCCACCCGGACGCCGCGTCGCCGCCGCGGTACACCACGGTGTCGATAAAGTTTTTCGCCTTGTAGCGGTCTTCGCGCGGCACCACGGTGAAGAGAGCCTCACGCGCGGGCTTGGAAACCGCGAACTCCCCCACGCGGCGCGCGACGCCAAAGGTAATGAGCGCGGCGAGCGTCGGCGTGGCGCCGAGCCAGATGAAGCCGACCGCGGAGACGAGCGGCACAACCGCGAGCAGCCAGCCTGGGGCAAGGACTGCAGTGAGACGGGAGAATGCGAGCACTTGAAGCACCAGAGTAAGTGAATTGACCACCAAGTCGACACTCGCAAAAAGGCGGGTGCGTTCGTTCATATCCGGTACGGCCTCCTTCACGATCGCCACCTGCTGGAAATAAAGGGCGGTCGAAAGCGCGGTGTAGCAAAGGAGATACCCGCAGATCGCGAGCAGGAACCGCGAGCCGAGCGCGGCACGCACGCCCGCAAGGATGGAGCCGCCGAGCGGCGCTTCGGGTGGCGCGTCGCCCGAGCGGGGATGGGCCCGCGCCCAGCGCCCGAGCATTGAGATGCAGGGAATGGTCAAGGCGAGAAGCGCGGCGGCGAGAAGCAGCAGTCCGGAATGCTGAAGCGCGTTCGAAAAGAACGCGGCGAGCAGCGGGCCGGCGATCGCGCCGCAGCTTCCGCCGGCGGCGATCGCGCCATAGAGGCGCGCGGCCTGCGGCGTGTCGAAGAGGTCGGACATGTAGCTCCAGAATACCGAGACCGCGAACAGATTGAACACGCTGAGCCAGACGAAGAAAACGAGGGGCGAGAGCGAGACCGAGAACAGGAGCAAGTTCAGCACGAAGAATCCGTAAAGCACCGGCAGCAGCCGCGCCCGCGGCAGCCGCGCGGAAAGCCATCCGAACACCGGAACGAGGGCGAGCATCGCGGCGAACGTCGCGGTGAAGAGCCATTGCAGCGCCTGCGCGCCGGCGTCCACCGCGAGCGCATCGCGCACCGGGCGCAGGAGGTAATAGCTGCAAAGGAGGAGGAAGAAGTAGGCGAACGCCCAGGCGACCGCGGCGAGCTCGCCGGGCTCGGCGCGCAGCGCACGGTATAGTAGGAGCGTCATCCGATAGGGGAGGCGTATGGGCACTGGGGGATGGATCGTACTTGGAATCGTCGTTGCGCTCGCCATTTGGGCAGTCGTCACCTACAACGGCCTGGTCGCGCAGCGCAACCGGTACAAGAACGCGTTTTCGCAGATCGACGTGCAGCTCAAGCGCCGCTACGACCTCATTCCGAATCTGGTCGAGAGCGTGAAGGGCTACCTGGCGCACGAGCGCAGCACGCTCGAGGCGGTGATCAAGGCGCGCGGTGACGCGGTGGGCGCTGCTCAGCGTGCGGCGGCGGAGCCCGGGGACCCGAACGCAATGCGCGGCCTCGCGCAGGCCGAAGGCGTGCTTGGCGGAGCGCTCGGCCGCCTGCTCGCGGTGTTCGAGCAGTACCCGGACCTCAAGGCGAACCAGAATGTGCTCGCGCTGCAGGAGGAGCTCACCAGCACCGAGAACAAGGTCGCGTTCGCGCGTCAGGCGTTCAACGATTCGGTGATGGAATACAACACCCGGCGCGAGTCCTTCCCGGACACCATCTTCGCCGGCATGTTCGGCTTCCAGGCCGCGGAGCTCCTGCAGGCGACCGAGTCGGCGGAAGAGCGCAAGGCGCCCAAGGTTTCGCTCACGTAGCTTGGATTTTTTCGAAGCGCAGGAGCGCGCGCGCCGCAGATCGCGCTGGCTGGTTCTCTGGGACTGCCCGGTGGCGCCGGCGATCGTCGCATGAATTTCTTCGAGCACCAGAGGCTCGCACGCCGCAACTCCAGGATCATGGTGCTGCTGTTCGCGGCTGCCGTCCTCGCGGTCGTCGTGGCGGTGGACGTTATCCTCGGCGCGCTCTATGCCTGGAGCGCCGGCGAGCCGGCGCCGGCTGCGGTCTATGTCGCGGGCGCGGCTGCCACCGCGGCGCTCATCCTGTGCGTAAGCCTTTTCAACGTGGCGCGCCTCGCCGAGGGCGGCGTGGCGGTGGCGCGCATGATCGGTGCCCGCCGCGTGACGCCCGGCACGACCGATCCGCTGGAGCGGCGGCTGTGCAACGTGGTGGAGGAGATGGCGATCGCGTCCGGGGTGCGCGTCCCCGAGGTCTACTTGATGGACGGCGAGCGCGGCATCAACGCCTTCGCCGCCGGCTGGGACACGTCAAGCGCGGTGATTGCGGTCACGCGCGGCACGCTCCAGGCGCTGACGCGCGACGAGTTGCAGGGCGTGGTGGCGCACGAGTTCAGCCACATCCTGAACGGCGACATGCGGCTCAACGTGCGCATGCTCGGCGTGCTTGCCGGGATTGTCTTCATCGGCTCGGTCGGCGAGTTCGTAATGCGCAGCGCGCGCGGCTCGCGCGATTCGAAAGGATTCATTCTGGTGGGACTGGCGCTGTTCGTCATCGGCTACGTGGGTCTGATCTTCGCGCGGCTGATCAAGGCCGCGGTGTCGCGCGAGCGTGAGTTCCTCGCCGATGCTTCCAGCGTGCAGTTCACCCGCAACCCCGACGGCATCGCCGGCGCGCTCGACCAGATCCGCGTCTCCAGCGCCGGCACGCTCATCGCCAACCGCTACGCCGAAGAGTTGTCCCACATGTTCTTCGGCGCCGCGGTCACGGTGCGGCTCGCAAGGCTGTTCGATACGCACCCGCCACTCGACGAGCGCATTCGCCGCGTGCATCCGCAATTCCAGCGCGGCGAGTACCGTGCGAAGCGAGTCGCCGCGCTGCCGCTGGAGGGCGAGCGTTTCGCTGCTGTAGAGCAGAAGGGCAGACGCGGGAGCGATTTCGCGGTGGCGTGGGGCCGAACGCCCGGCGAGAGCGCCGCCCTCGTCGGCACGCTCGACCCGGGCAAGATGGAATTCGCCGGGCGGCTGCTCGCGGCGCTGCCGCAGCCGCTGCGCGAGAGCGTGCGCAGTGTCGACGGTGCGCGCGCGGTAATGCTCGCGCTTCTTCTCGCCGAGCCAGAGGAGGCGATGCGCTCGCAGCTCGAAGCGATCGGCAACGCGCACATTGCGGCGCAAGGGCGCGCGATGGCGGCGCACGTGCGCGGCCTTGGCCTCGAGTTTCACCTTCCGCTGATTGACCTCGCGCTCCCCGCGGTCAAGGCTGCGCCCGAACCCGCGAAGCACGAACACCTGGCCGCGCTGGAGGCGGTGGTCAACGCGGACCGGCGCGTCTCGCTGCACGAGTTCGTCGTTCTCACGCTCGTGCGTTCGCAGCTTGCACCCCGATCCAGGCCGGCCGAGACGAAAAGGATCGCGGACCTCAAGAAGCAGGTGGCGACGCTGCTGGCGCTGGTCGCTCACGCCGGCACGCGTAGCGATGCGACCGGCGAGCGCGAGGCGGACCTGCAGGCCGCGCTCACCATCGGCGCGGGCGTCCTTGGCATTCCAGCAGAACTGGCTCAGGGGGCGGAGCTCAGCCTGAATGCCGCCAACGAAGGGCTGGAAGCACTGCGCAGCCTCGCGCCGATTGAAAAAGGCTTGTTGGTAAAGGGGCTGTTCGCCGCGGCCACGGTCGACGGCAAGATCCGCGTCGCGGAGGCGTCATTGATGCGCCTGGTCGGCGCGGTGCTCGACTGTCCGCTGCCGCCGCTACTGGACCGGTTTCTTCCCGAGCCGCTCTAGGATCGTTTGGTGCGTCTTCTGCACCGCGCCGGCGAACGGCCCACCCGCGGCGGCTGCCTTCTCGATCACCGGCAGAGCTTCCTCGTGGCGGCCAAGGTCGGACAGCGTTTGCGCGAGGTTGTTGAGCACCACGACCGACTCCGGCTCGCGCCGCGCCGCTTCGCGCAATACGACCTCGGCCTGCGTTAGCTCGCCGAGCGCGTAATGCGTATTGGCAAGCCCGATGCGCGCATTGACGTTCTCCGGCCAACGCCCGAGGAAGGCCGCGTAGGCGGCGCGCGCGCCGCGCGCCTGGCCGGTGCGCTCGAGCGCGGCGATGGCGCTGAGCCAGCTCTTCTCTTCGGCCGTCGCCGGAATGCGATCGGGCGGCACGGCGACCATCGCCCAGTAGCCGCTGCGCATCCAGACTATCTCATGCGCGGCGAACGGCATGACCTCGCGCTCCTGCGTGCCCGAGCGCAGCACGAGCGTGCCGCGCGGATAGTCGTAGCCGATCGCCACCGCGTAGTGCCAGCCGTCGCTGAACAGGCCAAGGTTCTGCAGCACGATGACTGGCGTGCCGGCGGCGATCTCGCGCAGCAGGTCCTCGAAGCGCGGCGCGAGCGCGTACGAAATCATGCCGTGGCGCCGCGCCGCGGCCAGCATCTCGACCTGGAGGCTGCCTTTGCGGTCCGGGATATAGACCTGGGGCACGAGTTCTTCGGGGCTGGTCTTGGCGCCAGCGCCGACGAGCACGGTGGCGAGCGCCGCCGGCCCGCACTGGTACTCGAGCTGCGGGAAAAACGGCACCGCGGTGAGCTCGATCCGCTCGGGCAGCCCGGGCAGCACGCCGCGCTCGGCGAGCTCCTTGGTCTGCGGCACGAGGCTCGCGCAGCCCGCGGCCGCTGCCAAAATGAAAACGCCCGCGATCACGCGGGCGCTTTGCGGTACGAAGCGAATGGCTAGCGGCGGAACCAGATCCACCACACCGCGAATGCGACCACGACGATCAGGAGGATGGTGCCCGTGGAGTCGGCACCGGCGGGCGTGCTGTGGATCCTGCCGGCGAGCGACTGCACTTCCTGGTCGGTCATGGAAGCGACGCGGTCCTTCACTGCGGAAGCATCGACGCCGAGCGACTGCAGCTGGCTCGTCACGTCAGCGCGGCCGAGGAATTGCAGCACGGTGTTGCGGTCGGCCTGCGATGCGACTGAAGCGACCTGGTCGGTACCGATCATGCCTGCGTTCGCGTACTGGATAGGCGCCCAGACCATAAGCACCATCAACAAGCGGCAAAGCATCCTTGCGCAAACTGATTTCATCTAAAAGTCCTCGGATGAGATTGACTAAGACATCGTGATGCAGACGACCCGCAAGCCTTTCGATCGTCTGCGAACGAGCGTATGTCGGGCCCCGTGTGAAGTCAAGGAAGCATCAAGGCATGTGCAAGAATGCCTACGCATGGTCGAATATGAACGACTTCAGGCTGCGCTGCAGCACGTCCTGTCGGGCGAAGTGCGCTTCGACCGGGGCATGCGCGCCGCGTATGCCTCCGATGCTTCGAACTATCGACAGGTGCCGATTGGGGTGGTGCTGCCGCGCACCGTCGAAGACATCGTTGAGACCCTGCGCGTGTGCTCGAGCCACGGCGTCCCGGTGCTCGCGCGCGGCGGGGCGACCTCGCTCAACGGGCAAGCGGTCAACGTCGCGGTCGTCATCGACTGCTCCAAGTATCTCGACCGGGTGCTTTCTATCGATGCGCAGGCGCGGCTCGCGCGCGTCGAGCCCGGTGTGGTGTGCGACACGCTGCGCGACGCGGCCGAGGCCCACGGTCTCACGTTCGCTCCCGACCCGGCGACCCATTCGCGCTGCACCCTTGGCGGCATGATCGGCAACAACTCGTGCGGGCCGCATTCCGTCATGGGCGGCACCACCGTGCAGAACATCGAGCGCCTCGAGGTGCTGACCTACGACGGCGCAAGGTTCTGGTGTGGGCCCACATCCGATGCGGATCTTCACAAGATTCTTTCCGAGGGAGGTCGACGGGCCGAGATCTACTCCAGCCTGAAGAGCATCGCGGACAAGTACGCGGACCGCATCCGGGCGGGATTCCCCAAGATCCGGCGGCGCGTTTCGGGCTATAGCCTCGACCAGCTTCTGCCCGAGAACGGCTTCAACGTGGCGCGCGCGCTCGTCGGCTCCGAAGGAACTTGCGCCCTCACGCTGCAGGCTGAGGCGCGCCTGGTGAAGAGCCCGCAGCACCGCGTGCTAGTCGTGCTCGGCTTTCCGGACATCGGTGCTGCGGGCGACGCGGTGCCACCCATGCTTGCCGCCGGGCCGATCGCCTGCGAAGGGCTCGACGAGGCGATCATCGGTGGCCTGCGCGAGCGAGGGCTGCGGCTCGACGACATCGCGCTGCTTCCGCCGGGCAAGGCCTGGCTGATGGTCGAGTTTGGGGGCGAGACCGAGAAGGAAGCAGTCGAGAAAGCAAAGTCAATTCCCGGAGCTCTTGTCAACGATAAGAATCTCATCTGCCGCCTTTGGACCATCCGCGAGACTGGCGCGTCAGCGACCGCACTTAACCTGGGCGGGAAGGGCGCCGACCCGGTTGTCGGCTGGGAGGACGCCGCGGTCGATCCGATGCGCTTGGGCGGATACCTGCGCGAGTTCCAGGCGCTCGTGGATCGCTTCGGCTACCGCACCTCGCTCTACGGGCATTTCGGCGATGGCTGTATCCACGCGCGCATCAACTTCGAGCTGCGCACGCCAGCAGGCCTTGCGCACTGGCGGCGCTTCCTCACCAAGGCGGCCGAGCTCGTCGTCAAGTACGGCGGCTCGCTCTCGGGCGAGCACGGCGACGGCCAGGCGAAAGGCGAGCTGCTGCCGATCATGTTCGGGCCGGAGCTGATGCAGGCGTTCCGCGAGTTCAAGCGGGCCTGGGACCCGCAGAACCGCATGAACCCCGGCAAGCTGATCGACGCGCTGCCGCTCGACGCCAACCTGCGCCTTGGGCCGGAGTACAAGCCTGTCAGTGTCAAGACAAAATTTTCGTTCCTGAGCCCGGTCGGCGACGGTTTCGTCCGCGCGGCCGAGCACTGCATCGGCATGGGTAAGTGCCGAGCCCGCAGCGGCGGCACCATGTGCCCGAGTTACCGCGCCACTCACGAAGAGCGATACTCCACGCGCGGCCGCGCGCGCCTGCTCGCAGAGATGCTGCGCGGCGAAGTCATCACGAAGGGCTGGGCGAGCGAGGAGGTGAAGGAAGCGCTCGACTGGTGCCTCGCCTGCAAAGGTTGCCGCAGCGACTGCCCGACACACACCGACATGGCGGCCTACAAGGCGGAGTTTCTCTCGCACTACTACGAAACCCATCGCCGCCCGCGCCAGGCGTGGTCGATGGGACGCATCGGCGAGTGGGCCCCGCTTGCTTCCCGGTTCTCAGGAATCGCAAATGCTTTCGCGCAGACTTCTTTCTTGAAACGCGTCGCCGGCGTTGCGCCGGGGAGCACGTTGCCGAAGTTCGCGCCGCGCACCTTCCGTTCCCAATTCAGGACGAACGGAAAGGGTGAGCCCGTCGTGCTGTTCGACGATACGTTTAACAACTACTTTCGTCCCGACACCGCGGCGGCGGCGCACGAGGTGCTCGCGCGCGGGGGCTGCAGAGTCGAGCTGCCGGCGCAGCGCGTGTGCTGCGGCCGCCCTTACTACGACTATGGGATGCTCGAGCAGGCGAAGCGCGCGCTCCAGCGCGTGCTGGAAGTGCTCGGCGCGCGGCTGGATGCAGGCATTCCCATCGTCGTTCTCGAGCCGGGCTGCCTTTCGGTGTTCCGCGACGAGCTGCGCCAGCTGGTTCCCGGCGATCCGCGTGCCGCGCGATTGGCGGTGCAGGCTGTTTCGCTTCCCGAGCTCCTGAATCGCCGGAATTTCAAAGCAGGCATTTCAAAACGCGTACTCATGCATGCGCATTGCCATCAAAAGGCGCTGTGGGGTGTAACGAGCGATCTCTGCCTCCTGAAAAGCGCCGGATGCGAAGTGCTTGCACCCGATACCGGCTGCTGCGGGATGGCGGGCTCGTACGGCTACCGGCCGCAGCACGCAGGCGCTTCGCGCCGTATCGCCGAGCTCGCGCTGCTGCCCGCGCTCGCGGACGCGCGCGACGCGGCGGTCGTAGCGAGCGGCTTCTCGTGTCGCGAGCAGATCGAGACGCTGACCGGACGCCGCACGCTGCACATCGCGGAGCTGCTTGCCGGGCGATGAGGGCCATCGCGCTCGTGCTCGGCGTATCGCTCTGCGCCGGCGCGCTCGCCTCGGAGGCGCTCTTCCAGGCAATCGATGATCACCGCGAGCGCGCTGCGCTCGATCTCCTCGCGGGCGGCAATACGATGCTCGAAGCGCGCAATGCGAAGGGCGACACGCCCCTGCATCGCGCGGTGGAGACGGGGTTGCGTCAGCTCACGAAGGCGCTGCTCGACGCGGGCGCCGACCCCGGCGCGCGCACACGCAACGGAGAGACGGCCCTGCACCTTGCCGCGCTGCATCCCGAGCCCGAATTCGCCGATCTGCTGCTCGCCGCAGGCGCCCGGCCCGGCGCGCGCAACGCCGACGGCGATTCGCCGTTGCACTGGGCCGCGCTCAGCGGCCATATCGTGGTGGTGCAGCGTTTGCTCGCACGCGGCGCCGATCCGCGTGCCAAGAACCGCAAGGGCCTGAGCGCGAGCGACTATGCGCGGCGCGATGGCCACGACGAAGTCGTGCGCCTGCTGGACCGCGTCGGCAAGTAGCGCTCCGCCGTCGCCTTTACCCGACAGTCAAAATAACCATCCCGTCAAGGTTGCGCTGCCGGATTCGACTTGCGCCGTCGGGTATGCCCGACAGACGCTCGCGCGGAATTTCTTATGAATGCGCCGCAAGGCACTGTTTCCGTTACACGGGGCAAAGATGGCATGCCGATTGCTCAGAAGGCCCCGTTACGCGAGCGGGGAGATGACAACGATCAGGCTCAAGCAGGAACTCCATTCGGTCACGCATACCTTATGGAGTTGTCTCGTGCTCGCGCTCGTCTTGGGCGGCATCGGCGGCACGATCTACAAGGTCATATCGCCTGACGGGTGGGTTGCCCAGGCCTTCGGCCGCAGCCTGTCCGCCGGTGCGGCGGCACTCGGCTCGATGGGGCTGGTGGGAGCGCTTGCCTGGTTCTCGCGCGCTCGGGGAGACCCGGAGAGCGGCCTGGTCTCATATTTCGTGCTGTACGGCTTCGCTGCGGCCGGTATGCTTTATCTGCTGCAGCTCTGGATTAAAGGAACGCTGTAGCAAGCAGACCGATACAGCTCAAGCAGTCGATTCAGCAGTTCAACTGCTCCCCGGGGCCCGTCCTCCCCCCTACAGGCGGGCCCTATTTTTTTGTGGTGTTCCTGTAACCGCCGCGAAACCTCCGCGAATAGCTCATGCCGGTGAGAGCCGCGCCGGCGAAATCAAGACCCCGAACTGCTCGCACCAGATCACCACCGAGCCGAACTTGGCGATGTCGATTCCGGCCGGGATGTCGAAGTTCTGGCTGCCCTTGAAGGCCTTCAGCCGGCCGAGATCCACGAACATGGTGCGCCCGACATTGGTCGAGGGCACTACTTCCTTCTCCGGCACCAGGTAGACGTGGAACTTGGGTCCTGGCCCCACTTCGAAATCGGGTTCCAGGTGCAGCACGCCCTCGTACACCGTTACGCCTCCCTTGCCGTAGTGAATGGGGTCTGACGGGTTTGCGTGGATGAACGTGCCGCGCGCGAGCACCTTGCGCGCCTCGCCCGCCGGCTTATCCGGCACCTTCTCGGTGGCGACGATGTCGGAGAGGAACACATAGGGGTAGACGAAAACGCCGAGCGCGAAGCCACCGAACGCGCCGAGCACCAGCGCTGCGAAAAACGTGATGATGTAGGCGCGCACGGCTATTGCGCGCGGCGCGGTGCGTTCTGCAGAAGCTGTGCAAGCTCTTTCGCCCAGAACTTGGCCTGCGCCGTGGTGCCGTGCCCAGCCGTGTTCTCGCTGCCCGGAATCAGCAGCGCGCGCCCGTTCTTGACACGCTTAATCTCCCGCTCGAGCACACCGAGCTCGGGCGGGTTGCGCTCGTCGTCGGCGGAGTTGATCGCAAGCAGCATCGCCTGGATACGCTCGAGCCCCGGAGACGGGTTGTAGTCGCGCGACGAGTCCCACTGGTAGAGCACGTCGTTTGCATCGGCGGTGAACGCCGCCTTGAGCCGCGCATCGAGCAGCTGATCGGCCTTGGCGCGCGTCGGCGCCGCCTTATGGAGCGCCTGGTTGCCCCCGTTAGTGGCGATGGCGAAAAACACCGAGGCGAACTGCGTGCTGCGCGGCTGTTTCGTGTACTCGCCGTTCATCCACTCCGGGTCGTTGCGGATCGAGTCGATGATGAGGCGACGCGTCATCCAGTTGCGGCCGGACATCTCCACCGGGAGCGACGCCATCGGCACGGCCACGTCCATGAAGTGCGGATATCTCTGCGCCCAGATCCACGTCTCCATTCCGCCCATCGAGTTGCCGATCACCAGGCGCGCACGGCGCACGCCAAGGTGCTCGGTAACCAAGCGGTGCTGCGCTTCGACCATGTCGTCATAGTTGTAGCGCGGAAATTTCGTTCGCAGCCCGTCCGAGGGCTTGCTCGAGCGGCCGTGCCCGATCGCGTCGGGCAGGATGATGTAGTAGCGGCTCGCGTCGAGAGGCTGCGCGGGGCCGAACAGCTCGTCCGCGAAGTTCGGGTTAAGCATCGCGGCACCAGACTGCGTGGTGCCGTGCATCACCACCACCGGCTCGCCGCTTGGCGCACCCACCGTGCGGTAATGGAGCCGCAGCTCGGGCAGCACCTCGCCGGTATGGAACTTGAAGTCGCGCACCACCCAGTTTCCTTCGCGCGGAGCGGGGTAATCGGCCGCAACAGCGGCAGCGCTTGCCAAGGCGAAAAGCAGAGCGAAGAAGCGCTTCATGGGTCCTCCTCGGGGTCAGACCGCGATGGGTGCCTTGATGGCGGGATGAGGGTCGTAATTCTCCAGCTTGAAGTCTTCGTAGCGAAATTCGAAAAGCTCGCGCACCGCTGCATTCAGCCGCAGCCGGGGGAAAGCGCGCGGCTTGCGCGTGACCTGCTCGCGCGCCTGCTCCAGATGGTTGAGGTACAGGTGCGCGTCGCCGAGCGTGAGGATGAACTCGGCGGGCTGCAGCCCGGTCACCTGCGCCACCATCAGCGTGAGCGCGGAGTAGGACGCGATGTTGAACGGCACGCCGAGGAAAAGGTCCGCGCTGCGCTGGTACATCTGGCATGAGAGCCTGCCGCCTGCGACATAGAACTGAAAGAGCAGGTGGCAAGGCGGTAGCGCCATGCGGTCAATGTCGGCGGGATTCCACGCGCTGACGACGTGCCGGCGCGAATCCGGCTTGTGGCGGAGGGACTGGATGAGATTCGCTATCTGGTCGACTTCCTTGCCGTCCGCTGTGCGCCAGTGACGCCACTGATAGCCGTACACCGGCCCGAGCTCGCCGTTCTCGTCGGCCCATTCATCCCAGATGGTTACGCCGCGTTCCTGCAGCCAGCGCACGTTGGTGTCGCCGCGCAGGAACCACAGCAGCTCACAGAGGATGGACTTGAGATGCAGCTTCTTCGTGGTGAGCAGGGGGAAGCTGTCCTCGAGACCAAAGCGAAGCTGGCGCCCGAACACCGACAGCGTCCCCGTGCCAGTGCGATCCGACTTGCGCGTGCCGTGCTCGAGCACCTCCGCGACGAGATCGAGGTACTGCTGCTCGCCCGGGGCCTTCACAGGCCGATCTCGGCGATCACCTCGGCCGCGCTCTGAAAGCGGTCCTCGGGGTTCTTGGCGAGCAGGCGGTCGAGCAGCGGCTGGTGCACCGAAAGCATGCCGGTCAGTTGGGGCACGGGGGCGTGCACGTGCATGGCGATCACGTCGGCCGAGTGGGCGTGGTCGTAGATCTTGTTGCCGGTCATCATCTCATACAGCATCGCGCCCAGGCTGTAGAGATCGGAGCGCGCGTCCACCGAGTTGCCCAGGCATTGCTCGGGGCTCATGTACCGGGGCGTGGCGAGGAACTGGCCGGCCACGGTGAGCGTCGAGTTGATACGCATGTCGCGCGCCAGCCCGAAATCCACGATCACTGGGCGGCCGTCGGCGCGAAACAGGATGTTGGCGGGTTTAAGGTCGCGGTGCACGATCCCGTGCGAGTGGATGGTGTCGAGCGCCTGCGCGATCTGGCTGGCAATGCGGAGCGCCGCGCGCGCCGTCAGCCCTTCACGGATGCGCGCGGCGAGCGTGCCGGAGGGCAGGAACTCCATCGCTATGTAGGGGAAGTCGCCGCTGAAGCCCTGGTCGTAGATGCGCGCGACATAGTTGCTGTTCAGGCTGGCCACCAGCTTGTATTCGCGCACGAAACGCTCGAGGAACACCGGATCATTGCGCAGCTTCCGGTTCAGTACCTTCAGAGCGACGCGCAGCCCGTCGTGCTCGCGCTCGGCAAGGAAGACCTGCGCCTGCCCGCCCTGGCCGATGATGTGGACGACGGTGTAGCCCGGGACGGCCTGCTGCTCGGACGTCATCCGGGCATTTTATCTTTTAGTCCTCCAGTACCTGCGCCAAGAACTTGGCAATATCGCCGATCTCGGGCGCGCAGACCGAGTGCGGCATCGGGTAGGCACGCCACTCGACCTTGTAGCCGAGCTTGGCCAGAAGCGCGCGCGACCCCTCGGCTCGACGCAGGGGAATGATGTCGTCGAACTCGCCATGCGCCATGAAGATCGGGACGTCGCGGTTCGCCTGCGAACCCTCCTCTTCAACGGTGGATGCAAGCGGCAAATACGTCGAGAGCGCCAGTATCCCGGCGAGGCGCTCGGCGAAGCGCAGCCCCGTGTGCAGCGCGATCGCCCCGCCCTGGGAAAATCCTGCAAGCACGATCTGCCGAGGGGTCAAACCCCGGCGCGTCTCCTGGCCGATCAGCTCCTCGAGGATTTTTTGCGAAGCCCGGATGCCGGCCCCGTCCTCGGGGCCGCCGCCGAACTGGAAGATGTCGTACCAGGCACGCATGCGCATGCCCATATTGATCGTCACGGGGCGAATCGGCGCATGCGGGAAGATGTATCGGACGGCGCGCTTCAAGCGCAGCTCCGGCACGACGGGCTCGAAGTCATGGCCGTCGGCGCCGAGGCCGTGCAGCCAGATCACCGCCCCGACCGGGTTCGATCCGGTCTCGATCTCGACGGCTTGCATGCGGCAAGTCTAAGGCATGGTCCAGAGGTAGACGGCACGCTCGCGTCCGTCGCTCGTGACGCGCACGGTTCGGCTCGGCGGCCAGTCGCCCATATCGTGCCAGTGCGAGACCACCCGGGCGCCGGAGGCGAGCTCGCGCTCGAGCTTGGGGCGAAGCTGCAGATTGAAGCGCGGCGAGAGGAATAGCATCACCACGCTGACGCCGCGCAGCTCGGCTCCAAAGAGGTCCTGATTGAGGAAGGTGACGCGCTCGGCGACCCCCGCGGCGGCAGCGTTGCGCCGCGCCTCGGCGATGCGCTTGGGATCGATGTCGACGCACAAGCCGCGCGCACCGTGCCGGCGCGCGGCCTCGATCACGAGCCGGCCGTCGCCGCAGCCGAGGTCGGCGACCACGTCGTCGCCGCGCACCTGGGCAAGCTCAAGCATGATCTCCACCACGTCGGTCGGCGTGGGCTCGTAGCGCACCTCCGGCGCAGCCTGAAAGGCACCGGCGCAGCCGGCGAGCGCCAGGGCAAAGGTGAGGAGGGCGCGAGCGACCATTGCGCGGCAGTATCTGAAGGACTAATGCTTACTTCTTCCGCAGAGCCGATTTGGGACGGAAGGCCTTGACCACCGCCTCGTTGGTCTCGATGTACGGGCCGCCGATCAGATCGACGCAGTAGGGCACCGCGGCGAACACGCCGTCGAGCGTCTCGCGGATCGCCTTTGGCTGCCCGGGAAGGTTGATGATCAGAGCGTGTTTCCGGATCACCGCTACCTGGCGCGACAGGATCGCGGTCGGTACGTACTTGAGGCTCACCGCGCGCATCTGCTCGCCGAAGCCCGGCATCACCTTGTCCGCCACCGCGAGCGTCGCCTCGGGCGTCACGTCGCGCGGCGCAGGTCCGGTGCCGCCGGTCGTCAGCACGAGGCTGCACCCCTGGTCGTCGACGAGTTCCTTCAGCGTCGCCTCGATGAGCGGCTGCTCGTCGGCGATGAGGCGCGTTTCATCTTGCCAGGCGGGGGAGGCGATCGCCGAGGCGAGCCACTCCTTGAGCGACGGGATGCCTTCGTCCTTATAGACGCCGGCGGAGGCCCTGTCGCTGATCGAGACCAGTCCAATCAGCAGATCTTGTTTCATCTCACCTCGAAAACTTCGAGCTCCACGGCGTCCGTGTGGCGCGCGCCCGTGGCGACGCAAACGATACGGTTGAGCCAGGCATAGCGCGCATCCCCGGTCTCGAATCGCGGGGTGGTTCGCATGTAGTACAACGAAGGATCCACGGCTTCGCCGGCGGCGAGCCTTCGCATAGTTTCAGGAGAACCATGTCTGTAACCGCGGTTGCGGACATAGATCAGAGCGCCGTCGGAGGTCTCCAGCGTGTAGCGCGCGTCGAGGTCGGCGACGCCGTCCGGGCGGATCACCTGCCAGTCGGCGCCGCCGGCGAGCACCCGTCCCGACAGGCGTTCGCCCGCGAAGCGTCCGCCGGTGATGGCGATAATGCGCCGCCGCCCCTGCGGCGTTTCGCCGAGCTCCTGAGGTGCAGCCAGGGTGATCTCAGCCCTGAACAGCGGTTGAAGCTTCAATCGCTTTCAACACCCTGAAGAGTTCACGGTACGCGCGCGGCGGCTTGCCGGCGCCCCCCTCCTTGCGCGCGTTGCGGATGAGCGTGCGCAGGGCCTGAAGGTCCGCGCCCGGATGCTCGGCGGCGAACTCGGTGAGAGCTTCGTCGTCGCCGAGGAGCCGCTCGCGCCAGCTCTCGAGCCGGCGGTGGCGTGCGGTGGCCTGCGCCGAGCTGCCTTCGATCTCACCCAGGCGCGCGCGGATCGGGGCCGGGTCGAGGCCGCGCATCAGGCGGCCGATGTATTGCATCTGCCGGCGTTTCGCCTCGTGGCTCGAGATGCGCTTCGCCTCAAGCAGAGCCTCGCGCAGATCCTCCGGCAGCTCGATCGACTCGAGCTGCGCCTCGGAAAGGCGCGCGAGCTCGGCGCCGAGCGCCTGCAGCTCGTGCATTTCACGCTTCCTGCGGGTCTTGCTGACAATTTCCTGATCCACGCGATTATCATAGCGCCCCCATGCCGAAGCGCCACGGTTTCAGCTGCGAGCGCGCGGAGCTGGAAAGCCTCGCGCATGCGGCGCTGGAACGCGCGCGCCGCGCCGGCGCGAACGCCTGCGACTGCGACGTGTCGGAGGGCTACGGGCTCTCGGTCACGGTGCGCAAGGGCCGCCCCGACACCATCGAGCACAACCGCGACCGCTCGATCGGCGTCACGGTGTACCTGGGTGATCGGCCCAAAGTGCGCCGCGGTCATGCCAGCACGTCGGATTTCTCGCGCGCCGCGCTCGAGCAGACGGTCGACGCCGCGGCGGCGATCGCACGGCATACCGCAGAAGACGATTGCGCCGGGCTGCCCGACGCCGAGCTTCTCGCGCGCGCGCAGCCCGACCTGGATCTCTTCCATCCCTGGGACATCTCCACCGAGGAGGCGGTAGAGCTCGCGCGCCGTTGTGAGGCGGCGGCATTCGCGGTATCGAAGAAGATCCGCAACTCCGAGGGCGCCACGGTCTCTGCGCAGCAGACCCAGTTCGTGTTCGCGAACAGCCTCGGCTTCGTCGGCGGCTTCTCCGGATCGCGTCACTGGCTTTCGTGCGCGGTGATCGCGGAAAACAAGGGTCTCATGCAGCGCGACGACTGGTACAGCGCCTCGCGCCTGCCGGGAAAGCTCGCCGATGCGCGCGCGCTCGGCCGCTACGCCGGCCAGCGCGCCGCGGCGCGCCTCGGGGCGCGCAAGATGGCCACCCGCCAGGCGCCAGTGCTGTTCGAGGCGCCGGTTGCGGTCGGGCTGATCGGCCACTTCGTTTCGGCTGTGAGCGGCGGCAATCTGTACCGAAAAACCTCGTTCCTGGTCGACACCCTGGGTAAGCAGGTGTTCCCGCCGCTGGTCGCGATCGACGAGCGTCCGCACGAGCCGCAAGGCATGGCGTCGAGCCCTTTCGACGAGGAAGGCGTGGCCACCATCGAGCGGCCGATCGTGCGCGCCGGTGTGGTCGAGGGCTATTTTCTCGGCAGCTACGCGGCGCGCAAGCTCGGCATGAAATCCACCGGCAGCGCCGGCGGGCATCACAACCTCGTAGTGCGCTCCGAGGGGCCCGATTTCGAGGGAATGCTGAAAACCATGGGCCGCGGGCTGCTGGTGACCGAGCTCCTGGGGCAGGGAGTCAACCCCGTCACGGGCGACTACTCGCGCGGCGCCGCCGGCTATTGGGTCGAGGGCGGCGAGATCGCATTTCCGGTCGAGGAGATCACGATCGCAGGCAACTTGAACCAAATGTTCAAGCAAATCGCGGCCATAGGCAGCGACGTGGTAGTCCGCAGCGGCCGCTCGACGGGCTCGATCCTGGTGGAGAGCATGACGATCGCGGGTGAATAGTTCGCTCGCCCGAACCTGCGGGCGGGAGTAACGTCTAATCCGGATGGTCCATGTTTTCAGCCACCACGAGCATCCGGATCCGCACGAGCATCCTGTGATCGCGTGGATCGCGATCATCGCTATCGTCGCCGCGATGCTGCTGATCGCATGGGCGCGCGTGGAGATCCACGGCACCGATGACCTGGAGGCCGCGCTGACCGAGCCGTCCGCGCAGGGCGACCTGCCGCTTGCGCCGAAGGCTGACCTCAAGCCCGACGACGAACGCGAGCTCGACGCTGCCGTCACGTCGAGCCGTTTCGCGACCGGGTTCTCCCCCTAGGGCATAATTTCGCGGATGCGAATCCTGTTAGCCGTCGCCGCGGCCGTCTTTGCCGCGGCCCCGGCAGCCGCCCTCGATTCCAGCTCCCCGTACCGGTTCCTGGCCCAGGCGCAGCCGCGCAAGCCCGCGCAGCAGCCCGACGTCATCTATGTGCCCACACCGCACGAGGTGGTCGACGACATGCTGCGGCTCGCCAACGTGGGCAAGAGCGACATCCTCTACGACCTCGGCTCGGGCGACGGCCGCATCGCGATCGCCGCGGCGAAGAAGTTCGGCATCCGGGCGGTGGGCATCGACATCGATCCTGAGCGCATCCGCGAGGCGAACGAGAACGCGCGCCGCGCCGGGGTTACCCAGCTCGTCGAGTTCCGGCAGGAGGACCTGTTCAAGGCCGACTTCCGCGAGGCGACCGTGATCACGCTCTACCTCCTGCCCGACCTCAACGTGAAGCTCCGGCCGCGGCTCCTGGACGAGCTCAAGCCCGGCACGCGCATCGTCTCGCACCAGTTCGACATGGGAACCTGGAAGCCCGAAAAGCGCCTCGAGTCGAACGGGCGCGTGGTCTATTTCTGGACGATTCCTGCGAAGAAATAATGAAGCTCGAGGTTGCATCCGACGTTATCTGCCCGTGGTGCTACATCGGCAAGCGGCGGCTGGAAAGAGCGTTGAGTTTGCTGAAGAATGAATTAAGCCCCCAGATCCGCTGGCTTCCGTTTCAACTCAACCCCGGCATGCCCAAGGAGGGCGTGCCGCGCGCCGAATACCGCAGGGCCAAGTTCGGCTCGCTCGAGCGCTCGCGCCAGCTCGATGCGCGCGTGGTCGCCGAGGGCAAGAGCGAGGGCATCGACTTCGCCTTCGACAGGATTCAACGTACTCCCAACACGACGCAAGCCCACCGATTGATTGCTCTCGCTGAAAACCAGAACGCGCTCGTGGATGCGCTCTTCCGTGCCTACTTCGAGGACGCGACGGACATCGGCGACCCGGCGGTGCTTGCCGACATCGCGGCGCAATGCGGGGTGAAGGGCTGGCCCGAGCGGGCGCCCGATGTGTCGGCGCTCGAGGATGAAGTGCGCGCAATGGGCATCTCGGCGGTGCCGACGTTCATTTTCGACCGCAAGTCCGGGATCTCGGGCGCCTATCCGGCCCAGACGCTGGCGCAGGCGATCCGCGACGCTGCCGGGGAGCCGGTCAGGTAAAGTCGAGGCGCGTCTCCAGGATCATGCCGTAGATCGGCAGCGGCGGGCGCTTGCCGCCGAGCTCGAGCGGCGGCAGCTCCTTGGCGCCGAGGGTCCTCACCGCTGCGCGAAGCGCCTTCATTACGTCGAGGGAGATCACGATCTCGCCCGGGCGTGCGCGGTGCACCAGGCGCTCGGCGATGCTCACGCTGTCGCCGAAGCCCACGAACTGCTGCTGGCCTTCGGGGCCGGCATAGCCGAAGAGCGTTTCGCCCGTGTGCACGCCCGACGAGGCGGCGGCGGGCAAGCCGTACTCCTTCTGCCAGCGCTCACCGACCGGCGCAAATTCGGTCTGGATCACCTGCGCCGTCTGGATCGCGGCGCGGTTGAACTGCGCCGGCTCCCCGTCCACGAACGCCGACACCAGACCGTCGTTGTGCACGGACAGGACCTTGCCGGAGTTATTCTCGATTGCGCGCGCGGCGAGCGAGAAGAACTCGTTCACGAGCTCGAGCACCGTCTCGGGCTGCAGCACCTCGGAAAGACGTGTGAAGTTGCGCAACTCGGCGAAAAGGATGGCGGCAGGTCGGCGTTCAGGCTCTTGCGCCATGGTCTGCGAGCATAAGTGTAATCCGCTTGTTCCGCTTGCCTTCGGAGCGGATGCGCGCGACCACGAGGCGGCCGATCTCGGCAGTGTTGCGCACGTGCGTGCCGCCGCAGGCCTGCAGGTCGACGCCCGGGATCTCGAGCAGGCGCACCCGCCCTTCGCCGCGCGGGGGCGCGACCGACATCGTCTTCACCAGCTCGGGCCGCGCGTCCAGTTCGGCATCGGTAATCCAATACGACGAAGTCGCGTGGCGGGCTTGGGTCAACTCATTCAGCTGCGCCTCGATGTGCTCCTTCACCAGCTTGTCCATCTCGATGTCGAAATCGAGATGCGCCTTGTCGTCGCCGATCCGCCCGCCGGTCACCGGCGCCTTCACTACCGCGCCGAGGAGGTGCAGCGCGGTGTGCAAGCGCATCAGCCGATAGCGCCTCTCCCAGTCGATCTCGATCGGCAGCTTCATGCCGGGCTCAGGCCTCGCGCCGGGCTCGAGAAGGTGAAGGATGGAATCTCCTCCTTTGCGGGTGTCGAGTACGCGCCACTCGCCGATGCGTCCGGTGTCGCCCGCCTGGCCGCCGCCGAGCGGATAGAACACCGTGCGGTCGAGCTCGACGGCGTTCTCGTGCAGCGAAACGACGCTCGCCTCGCATGCGGCGAGGTACGGATCATCGCGGAAAAGGAGCTCAGCCACGGAGCTCAGCCGAGAAACGCGACCAGGGCGACGATGAAAACGACCAGCGCGCCCGCGGCAAAGAACATGAGGGTCGTGTTCGAGACCGACGGCATCGCCGGGTCGGCGACCACCTCGGTGCCGTGGTGCTCGGGCTCTCCCCGCGCGAGCCCGGCTTCTTCGGCGGGCGTGCTCATCTTCTCGTTGAAGTTGCGGAAGAACTCATCGGCCACTTTCTTGGCCGCCGCGTCGACCAGACGCGAGCCGATCTGCGCCAGCTTTCCGCCGACATTGGCCTTGACTTCATAGGCGAGCCGCGTTTGGTCGTTTCCTTCCGGGGAGAGCTTGACCTGCGCCGCCCCCTTGGCAAAGCCGGCGGCGCCGCCCTGGCCCTCGAAGGCAAGCGAGTACGAGTTCGGTGCGTTCACGTCGAAGATCGACAGGCGGCCGCGGAACTTCGCGCTCACCGGGCCGACCCGGGCGGTCATCTGCACCTGGTACTCGTTGTCATTCACCCGGGCGATCGACTCGCAGCCCGGGACGCAGGCCTTGAGCACCTCGGGGTCGTTCAACGCCTTCCACGTGTCCTGCTGCGAGGCCGCGATCCGCTGCTCGCCGGTCATTTCCACAGGGGTCGCTCCTTTATGGGCGTGCTCAGTGTTCTCGCGAGATCGACGAGGCTCTTGAGATTATGCACCGGCAGGAAAAGATCCACGTGCGGCAGCATGGCGCGCACGCCGGCCGGCCGGGCCTCGAACTTCTCGTAGCGCAGGAGCGGGTTCAGCCACACGAGCTGCCGGCAGGACTTGGCGAGGCGCTCCATCTCCTCCGCGAGGCCCTCGCCCGCCTCGCGGTCCAGGCCGTCGGAGACGAGCAGCACGCAGGCGTTCTGCGCGAGCACCCGTCGGCCCCACTTGAAGTTGAACTCGCGCAGGCTCGCGCCGATGCGCGTGCCGCCCGACCAGTCCTTGATCGCTTCGGCCACCCTGCTCATCGCGACATCGACGTCGCGGTGGCGCAGCTGGCGCGTGATGTTGGTGAGGCGCGTGCCGAACACGAACACCGAGACCCGATCGCGGTCGTTGGTGATGGCGTGCAGGAAATGCAGGAACATGCGCGAGTACGGATTCATCGAGCCCGAGATGTCGCACAGCACGACGAGCGGCGGGTGCAGCGTTCTCGGCGCCGCGCGCACCAGCGCAATCACCTCGCCGCCTTCGCGCAGGCTCTCCCGCAAAGTCGCACGAAGATCGATAGCTTTTCCCTTCGGAGAGATTCTTCTTCTCCGGGTTCTGATCAGAGGCAAAGGCAGCCGCAACTGCGCCAGCATCTTCTTCGCCTCGGCGAGCTCGGCCGCCGACATGGTGTCGAAGTCCATGCGCGAGAGCACCTCGCGCGAGGAGAAGGTCAGGCGCGCTTCGAGCTCGAGCTTCTCGCCTTCCCGTGATTCCTGCTTTTGAGAAAACAGGGCATCCGTGAGGCGCTGACTCTGCTGCTGCTCCGGCTTGGGTGCGCGGCCGTGCGCGTGCGGCAGGAGCAGGCTCATCATGCGCTCGGCGAGCTTCGGGTCGCGCCAGAAGATACGGAACGCCTGGTCGAAAATCGGGCGCTGCTCCTGGCGCGAGAGCAGCACGGCCGACATGGTCCAGTACCAGTCGTCGCGCCGCAGGGGAAATTGTTGCGCGCCGGCCATCTCGAGCGCGCGTACGCAGTCGATGACGCGGTCTGAGCCCACCCGCATGCCCGCCGCACGCAGCAGGCGCGCGAAGTGCATGACGTTTTCGGGCAGGCGGCCTTGCACGTTCAAGCCGCCGGTCCTCCTTTGGCCGGCGCGGCGAAAAGGCATTCCCGCGCGAGCTTCTCGACCTGCGCCGAGGCGGCGATCAGCTTCTCACGCCAATAGCGCTCATGGTTGCGCTCGACCTCGTTCAGCCGGTACACGTAATTCACCATCAGGCCGGCGGAGCGCGCCATGCCGGCCTGCGAGGTGTCGCCCATCCAGTTCAGGCGCTCGAGCGCGGCCCCGTTGCCGAGGTGGAAGCGCGCCACCGGGTCGACAGGCTCCGCGTGGCCTCCCTCTGCCTGCTTGGCGTGCAGCAGGTAGTACGCGCAAAGCCGCATCAACAGCCGCTGCAAGACGTCGGAGGAGTCGCGAACGTGCCAGCCCGGCTGCTCGAGCTGCTCGAGCGGCGCCAGCTCCTTGAGGCGCTCGCTGCGCCTGCGGTCAAGCCAGCGCCGGAAGCCGGGAATGGGCGAAAGCGTAGCGAAGCGCCGCAACTGCGGAAACTCCCGCCTGAGCTCCTCCGCCACCTGCTTGATGAGAAAGTTGCCGAACGAGATGCCGCGCAGCCCCTCGTGGCAGTTGGTGATCGAGTAGAACATCGCGCAGTCGCAGTTTACCGGACTCGCGACCGGGGTATCGACGTCCAGCAATGGTTGAACGCGTGCCGCCATGCCTTCGGTGAGCGCAACCTCGATGAAGATGATCGGCTCGTCGGGAAGCTGCGGATGGAAGAACGCGAAGCAGCGCCGGTCGGCCTCGAGGCGGCGGTGGAGATCCCGCCAGCCGTCGATCGCGTGCACCGCCTCGTACCTGATGAGCTTTTCCAGAACGGCCGCCGAAGTGCGCCAGTCGATGCGCTCGAGCCGCAGGAAGCCGCGGTTGAACCACGAGCGCAGCAGATGCATGAGGTCAGAGTCGATGATCCGCCACTGGGGATTTTCCTTGAGGTTCTTCAGCAGCCAGCCTCGCATCTCGACCAGCGTGGCGGTTCCGCCGGGGGCCATGTTAAGGCGCCGGAACAGCTCCTGGCGCGGCGCCTCCACCGATTGCTGCAGCCGGATCAGGTTGTCTGCGGATGGATCGGTCTGATAAGCCCTCGCGGCGCTCGCCACGGCTTCGGGAGAGGGCGAATGGTCGCGAGCGAGCGCGTCGAAAAATTCGCACCGGCCCTGCGCGTCGAGCGCCTGGTACGCCGAGAGCGCTTCGCGCGCAAGCGCCGAGCTCGCGAATTCGCCGCTCTCGGCAAGTAACGCGCCCGACAGCGCGCTTAGACGCTGCGCGGGGCGTTCAGTGCGATCCGGCTTGCCGCCGATCCGCCGGCGCAGGGAGTCCCAGGCGCTCGCAGCCTGATCGCGCCACCGCTCGACGTAGTGCTGGAGGGAAGTTACGGATATCGGCACCGAGGCTAATCACGCGGCGGCGGCCGCGGCCTTCGCCTCGCCCACCAGGCGCTCGGCCTCCTCGCCGGCGACGCGCTCCAGATCGTCGCGGTACTTGAGCAGCACGCCCAGGGTATTGTTCACCGTCTCGGGGTCGAGCACCACGCGGTCGAGCGCAGCGAGGCAGTTCGCCCAGTCGATGGTCTCGGCGACGCCGGGCAGCTTGAAGAGATCCACCTTTCGAAGCTGCTGCACAAACGCGACCACCTCGCGCGACAGCCCCTCGACCGCCTTCGGTGCCTTGCGGCGCAGGATCTCGAGCTCGCGTTTCGCGTCGGGGTAGTCGACCCAGTGGTAGAAGCAGCGGCGCTTCACCGCGTCGTGGATTTCGCGTGTGCGGTTGGAAGTGATCACGACGATCGGCGGCTCCTCGGCGCGCACCGTGCCGATCTCGGGGATCGTGATCTGCCAGTCGGAAAGCACTTCCAGCAGGTACGCCTCGAACGGCTCGTCGGTGCGGTCAAGCTCGTCGATCAAGAGTACCGGCGGGTCGCCGAGCGGCTGCAGCGCGCGCAAGAGCGGGCGGCGGATGAGAAAACGCTCGGAAAAAATGTCCTGCTCGAGTCCCTCGCGCGACTTCACGCCCTCCGCCTCGGCCATGCGGATCTCGATCATCTGCCGCGGGTAGTTCCACTCGTAGGCCGCCTGCGCGATGTCGAGGCCCTCGTAGCACTGCAGCCGAATCAGCTCCCGCCCGAGCGCCTGCGCCACGACCTTGCCGATCTCGGTCTTCCCCACCCCCGCCTCACCTTCGAGGAAGAGCGGGCGCTTCATCGCGAGCGTGAGGAAAAGCGAGGTCGCGAGGCTTCGGTCGGCCACGTACTCGCCGGAGGCGAGCAGGGCCTGGGTCTCGTCGATCGATTTCGGGAAGCGCTTCTGCATAACACGTTCATTTTCCGGCATTTGAGGATGCACCGCCACTTCCTTCCGTTTCGTTCGGGTGAATCTGCGACAACACGGCGCCTTCGCCTAAGGGCAGACTAGCGACGTGGATCGGAGAGCCTTCGTCGAAACCGCGGGCGCGCTGCTGCTCGCGGCGTCCGGCGCCCCGCGCGCGCAGCCCAAGGTCGCGCGCGTTGGCTTCCTGGTCGCATTGGCCGAAGGCGACCCGGAGAATCAGGAGCGCATGGCGGCGTTCCAGAGAGGACTGCGGGAGCTTGGCTGGACCGAGGGCCGCAACCTCCGCACCGAGTATCGCTATGGCGCGGGCGATGCGGCGAAGATACGGCAGCAAGCGGCCGAAATCGTCGGCATGGGTCCCGACCTGATCGTGGTCCAGAGCAACCTGGCGTTCGCCGTGCTGCGGCAGGTCGACCGCCGCATTCCCACCGTTTTCGTCGCGGTCTCCGACCCGGTCGGCGAGGGATTCGTGGCGAGCCTATCGCGGCCGGGCGGCAATGCCACCGGGTTCACCAACTACGAGCCGGAGATGGGCGGCAAGTGGCTGCAGCTGCTGAAGGAGCTCGCGCCCGCGGTGCAGCGGGCGCTCGTGCTGCTCAACGCGAAGATTGCGGCGAACGTGCAGCTCGCGCGCGCCGCGGAATCCGCCGCCGAGGCACGCGGCATGCGCGTGAGCCTCGCTCCGGCCACCGATCCGGCCGAGATGGGGAACGCGATCGCCGGGTTCGCGCGCGAGCGCAACGGCGGCCTGATCGTGATGCCGAACCCGAGCAACCGGGTGCACGAGAAGCTGATCATCGACACCTGCGCCAAGAATCGCCTGCCCGCGGTCTACCCATTCACCTACGCCGCGAAATCCGGCGGCCTCGCCGGCTACGGCCTGGACTCGGTCGAGATGCACCGGCTGGCGGCCTCCTATGTCGACCGCATCCTGAAGGGCGCTTCGCCGGCAGAGATGCCGGTCCAGCTGCCGAATCGCCTCGAGCTCGCCATCAACCTCAGGACCGCGAAGGCTCTGGGCCTGAAGGTTTCTCCCGCGCTGCTCGCGCGGGCAAACGAGGTGATCGAATAGCGCCGTCGGGAACGGCCATTGCTTGGCGCTCTCCTGATTCGCCACCAACGAACAGGAGAAGTCCATGGAAATGCAGATGGTCAAGGAGCTGATGCTCCAGTCGCTCGAGCACGAGATGGGCGGCACCAAGGTGTACGCGACGGCGCTGAAGTGCGCCGTCAACGAAGACCTGAAAGAGGAGTGGGAGGGCTACCGCCAAGAAACCGAGAAGCACGTGCAGGTTTTACATGACGCCTGCCTGCAGCTCGAGATCGACCCCGAGGAGCAGACGCCAGGGCGCAAGATCACGCACGACATGGGCGCCTCGCTCGTGGCGGCGATGGAAGCGGCGCTCGGCGCGGGGGACAAGGAGCAGGCGCAGTGCGTGGCGGCGGAGTGCGTGGTGCTCGCCGAAACGGTGGATCACTTCAACTGGCAGCTGATCGGCGAGGTAGCCGAGAAGATGGACGGCGCGCAAGGCAAGGCGCTGAAGGAGGCCTACCAGGAAGTCGAGGACGAGGAGGACGAGCACCTCTACCACTCCAAGGGCTGGCTGCGCGAGCTCTCGCTCCAGGGCCTCGGCCTGAAGGCGCAGTTGCCGCCGCCCGAGGAGAAGAAGAAAGTGAAGTCCGCCAGCGCACAGGCGCGCGTCGAGCAGCAGGCGCGCAAGCGCTGAACGCCGGGGCCAAGAATCGGGTCTGACCCCGATTCTTGGGGTCAGACCCCGATTTTCTTACTTGAGCGCGGCCTCCACGGCGCGCTTCGCCATGACCGTGATGAGGTGCGCGCGGTACTCGGGCGACGCGTGCAGGTCATTGTTGAGGCCGTCGGGCTTGACCTTGATGTTGGCCACCGATTCGGGGGCGAACTTCGCGGCGAGCGCCTTTTCCATGTCGGCCTGGCGGAACGCACAGGGGCCGGCACCCGTGACCGCGACGCGGACCTTGCCGGCGCCGAAGTCGGCGACGAAGACGCCGACGATTGCGAAGCGCGAAGCCGGGTTTTTGAACTTCATGTAGGCCGCGCGTTTCGGCGCCGGAAACGCGACCGAAGTGATGAGCTCGCCCGGCTCGAGCGCGGTCTCGTACAGGCTCTTGAAGAACTTGTCCGCCTCGATCTTGCGCTTGTTCGTGGTGATCGTAGCGCCCAGGCCGAGCACTGCCGCCGGGTAGTCGGCCGCCGGGTCGCTATTCGCGAGCGAGCCGCCGAGCGTGCCCATGTGGCGCACCTGGCGGTCGCCGATGATGCCGGCGAGCGCGGCGAGCGCCGGGATCGCCTTCTGCACGTCCTTCGAGTCGGCGACGTCGGCATGGCGCGTCATGGCGCCGATTTCGACACCACTTCCCGTTGCTTTCGCAAAAGAAAGTTCTTTCAAAGAGCCCAGATCTATCAGGTCCGTGGGCGAGGAGAGCCGCAGCTTCATCGCCTGCACCAGGCTCTGTCCGCCCGCGAGGTACTTCGCTTCTTCCTTCTTGCCGAGACTCAGCGCGTCGCTTGTGCTGGATGGACGGTGATATTCGAATGCATGCATGAAAGATCTCCTCCTAGGCCGCTTTCTTCATTGACCGCCAGACCGTCTGCGCCGTCGCCGGCATCGGCACGTCCTTCACGCCGAGCGCGTCGGTGATGGCGTTCATCACCGCCGCCGGCGCGCCGATCGCGCCCGCCTCGCCACAGCCTTTCACGCCAAGCGGGTTGTGCGTGCACGGCGTCTCGCGGGTGTCGATGTTGAAGAGCGGTATGTCGGCGGAGCGCGGGATGCAGTAGTCCATGAACGAGCCGGTGACGAGCTGGCCGGAGTCTTCGTAGCGGCAGCCCTCGGTGAGCGCCTGCCCGATGCCCTGCGCAAGCCCGCCGTGCACCTGGCCTTCGACGATCATCGGGTTGATGACCTTGCCGAAGTCGTCCACCGCGGTGAAGCCGACGATTTGCGTCGCGCCGGTTTCCTTGTCTACCTCGACCTCGCACACGTAGCTGCCCGCCGGGAAGGTGAAGTTGGTCGGGTCATAGAACGCGTTTTCGTTCAGCCCGGGCTCGAGCTTGTCGAGCGGGTAGTTGTGCGGCACGTAAGCCGCGAACGCCACTTCGCCGAAGGTCTTCTTGCGATCGGTCCCCGCGACCTTGAACTGGCCGCGGTCGTACTCGATGTCCGACTCGGAGGCTTCCAGCAGATGCGCAGCGATCTTCTTGCCCTTGGCGACGATCTTGTCGAGCGCCTTGACGATCGCGGTGCCACCCACGGCGATGGAGCGCGAGCCGTAGGTGCCCATGCCGAAGAGGATCTTGGAAGTGTCGCCGTGCACCACCTCGACCGCCTCGATCGGCAGCCCGAGCCGGTCGGCGACCACCTGCGCAAAGCTCGTCTCGTGGCCCTGGCCATGCGAATGCGAGCCGGTGAACACGGTGACGGTGCCTGTCGGATGCACGCGGATCTCGCCCGCCTCGAACAGGCCCGCCCGCGCGCCGAGGGAGCCGGCGACGTTGGAGGGCGCGATGCCGCAGGCTTCGATGTAACAGGCATAGCCGATGCCGCGCAGCTTGCCGTGCTTTGCCGACTCTTCTTTTCTCTTGCTGAAGTTCTGAACGTCCGCGAGCTTGAGCGCTGCATCCAGGGTGGCCTGGTAGTTCCCGGTGTCGTAGCAGAGCGCGACCGGCGTCTGGTACGGGAACTCGCGAATGAAGTTTTGCTTTCGGATCTCGACCGGGCTCATCTGCATCTCGCGCGCCGCAGTCTCGACCAGGCGCTCGACCACGTAGGTCGCTTCCGGCCGGCCGGCGCCGCGATAAGCGTCGACGGGCGTGGTGTTGGTGAACACCGCGGTCACCTCGCAGTAGATGTGCGGCGTCGTGTACTGCCCGGCAAGCAGGGTCGCGTACAGGATGGTCGGGATGCACGAGGCGAAGGTCGACAGATACGCGCCGAGGTTCGCGGTCGTGCGCACGCGCATCGCGAGGAACTTGCCGTCCTTGTCGAGCGCGAGCTCGGCGCTCGTCAGGTGGTCGCGGCCGTGCGCGTCGGAGACGTAGGACTCCGAGCGCTCGGCGGTCCACTTCACCGGGCGGTTCAGTTGTTTCGCCGCCCAGGTGACCACCACGTCTTCGCCGTAGAGGTAGATCTTCGAGCCGAAGCCGCCGCCGACGTCGGGCGAAACCACGCGCACCTTGCTCTCGGGCAGCCCGAGCACGAACGCGGTCATCAGCAGCCGCTCGACGTGCGGGTTCTGGCTCGCGACGTAGAGCGTGTAGCCGTCGTCGGCGCGCGAATACACCGCGTTCGCCGAGCGCGGCTCGATCGCGTTTGGCACGAGGCGGTTGTTCCAGAAGTCGAGCTTTGTCACATGGCTTGCGTTTGCAAAAGCAGCATCGACAGCGGCCTTGTCGCCGAGCGCCCAGACGTAGCAGGTGTTGTCCCCGGCGATATCGTGAATCGGAGTGCTCGTCTTTGCCTTGGTAAGGTCGATTACGGCGGGGAGTTCCTCGTAATCGACCTTTACCTTTTCTGCGGCGTCGCGTGCCTGCTCGAGCGTCTCGGCGACCACTACCGCGACGCGCTCGCCGACGTGGCGTACCTTGCCCTGCGCGAGCGGCGGGTAGGGCGGTTCTTTCATCGGCTTGCCGTTGACATCGGTGATCAGCCAGCCGCACGGCAGCCCACCGACCTTGGCCGCGGCCAGGTCTGCGCCGGTGTACACCGCAAGGACACCGGGACACTTTCTTGCTTCTTCGTACGAGATTTTTCCTATTCTTGCGTGTGCGTGGGGAGAGCGCACGAAGACCGCGTGGCTTTGATTGGGCAAAGCCACATCGTCGGTGTACTGGCCGGTGCCGGTGAGGAAGCGGTAATCCTCCTTGCGCTGGACGCGCGCGCCAATAAGCGGGGCGTTCATATCTTGCCTCCCATCGCCCGTGCGCCGGCCATGATGCTCTTCACGATGTTGTGGTAGCCGGTGCAGCGGCAAAGGTTGCCCTCGAGCGCTTCGCGCACTTCCTGCTCGGTGGGGTTGGGATGGCTTTGGGCGAAGTCGAGCGCGTTCATCACCATCCCGGGGGTGCAGAAACCGCATTGCAGACCGTGGTTTTCCTTGAACGCGGCCTGCATGGGGTGCAGGGTGCCATCGGGCTTTGCCACGCCCTCGATCGTCATGATGTCGGCACCCTCGGCCTGCATCGCCACGATCGAGCAGCTCTTGATCGCGCGGCCGTTCATGAGCACCGTGCATGCGCCACACTGCGCCGTGTCGCAGCCGACGTGAGTGCCGGTCAGCCGCAGGTTCTCGCGAATATAGGCGACAAGCAGCGTGCGCGCCTCGACATCGGCGGAAACGGGCTTGCCATTGACCTTCATGGATACCTTGATTGTCATGCGGGGCTCCTCCGGGGAGAAAAATATCGTAGCGCGGCGGTATGATTTATGCCACTGCCATTTCTCGCCGCCGGCCATGCGATTGCTGATCGTGGAGGACGACGCCCCGCTTGCATCGGGGCTGCAGCGCATCCTCGAGGCCGAGGGGCACGCGGTCGACGTTACCGCGCGCGGCGAGGAGGCGGTGGCCGCCGCGTCGAACGAAAAGTTCGACCTCGTTATCCTGGACATCGGGCTGCCGCAGATGGACGGATTCGAGGTGCTGCGCCGGCTGCGCTCCAGTGTCTCGGACAAGAGCGGGCCGACGCCGGTGCTCGTGCTTACGGCGCGCGACGCGGTGGAAGACCGCGTGCGCGGCCTCGACCTCGGGGCCGACGACTACATGGTGAAGCCCTTCGCGATGCCGGAGCTCACCGCTAGGGTGCGCGCGCTCTTGCGCCGCTCGCAGGCGCACGGCGGCCCGCGCATCGCTCATGGGCCATTGACGCTCGACACGGTCGCTAGACGGGCTTTTCTGCGCAACGAGCCCCTGGAGCTCGCGGCGCGCGAGTGGGCGGTGCTCGAAGTGCTGCTCGCCAAGGTGGAGAAGATCGTCTCGAAGGAGGCGATCATCCAGGCGGTTGCCGGCTGGGGAGACGACCTTTCGCCAAATGCGATCGAGGTCTATGTCTCGCGCCTGCGCTCCAAGCTCGAGCCGGCCGGAATCAAGATCCGCACCGTGCGCGGCTTCGGCTACATGCTGGAAGAGTTCGAGTAAGGGGACGCGATGGCCGCGCGAAGCCTGCGCGCGCACCTGCTGCGCCTGCTGCTGCCGCCGATCGCGGCGCTGCTTGCGGTCGGGGCGGTGGTGGCGTACTACCCGTCGCTCGAGCCCGCCACGCAAGCATACGACCAGGCGCTGGTCGATATCGGCCTTGCCATCGGTTCCCAGGTGCGAGTCACGGAGACCCAGTACCGCTTCGAGCTGCCGCAGGCGGTGGACCAGGTCCTGCGCACCGACCGCTTCGATCGCATCTTCTACCGCATCACGAGCCCGTCGGGAATCGAGATCGCCGGCGACCCTGAGCTGCCGCCGCCGCCGAGCGATCAGATCGCGCACAACACCAGGTACGACGGCAGGCAAGTGCGCGTGGTGACGGTGCAGTCGCCGTGCGGGAGCTCGATCTGCACCGTGCTCGTCGGCGAGACCACGCTCAAGCGCCAGCGCCTCGCGCGCGACATTCTGCTGCAAAGCCTTTTCCCGGAGCTCCTGATCGCGCTCGCGACGCTCGTCATCGTTTGGTTCGGCGTGAAGCGCGGGCTGGAGCCGCTGGCGCGGTTGTCGGATGAGATCAAGGCGCGCTCGGCGGGAGACCTGCGGCCAATCGACGCCGCCGGCGCGCCGCAGGAAACGCGGCCGCTCGTGGGCGCGTTGAACGGCCTGCTTGAGGAGGTGTCGGCGGCAAGCCGCAGCCAGCAGCGTTTTCTCGCGAACGCGGCGCACCAGCTGCGCACGCCGCTCGCCGGACTGCAGGCGCACACCGAGCTCGCGCTCGCGCAGCCGATGCCGGACGCCTGCCGCACGCAGCTCGAGCAAGTGCACCGGGCGACGATGCGGACCGGCCGCCTCGCAAACCAGCTGCTCGCGCTCGCACGCACCGAGCCGGGCGCGCGCTCGGCGACCGCGGCCGTCGACTTGAAAGGTATCGTTGGCGGTGAGGCCGATGCATGGCTGCGACAGTCGCTCACCCGCGATATCGACCTTGGTTTCGAGCTCGATTCCGCGCCGGTGCAAGGCGACGCCCTCCTGCTGCGCGAGGCGCTGTCGAACCTCGTGCACAACGCGATCGAGTACTCGAACCGCGGCGGCCGCGTCACCGTGCGCACCGGCCGGCGCAACGGCCACGCGTTCCTCGAGGTCGAGGACGACGGACCCGGAATCGCTGCTGAGGAGCGCGAGCGCGTGCTCGAGCGCTTCTACCGCGTGCCTGGCACGCCGGGCACTGGCAGCGGCCTGGGGCTCGCGATCGTGCGCGAGATCGCAGCGAGTCACGCTGCGAGCCTCTTTGTCGCGGACGGAACGGCCGGCGGCTGCAGAGTTGGGATAACATTTCCGCATGGATAGCGTAGATATCGAAGTGCTTCGGACCGCGGAGCAATGGCGCAAGGGCGGGCGCAGGGTCGCGCTCGGCACAATCGTGAAGACCTGGGGCTCGGCGCCGCGCCCGGTGGGCGCGATGGTCGCGATCCGCGACGATGGTCAAGTGGTGGGCTCGGTGTCCGGCGGCTGCGTAGAAGACGATTTGATAGAAAAAATAAAGAACAAATCTGTTGCTGCCCGCAAGCCCGAGCTCGTCACTTACGGAGTCACCAACGAAGAAGCGACGCGCTGGGGGCTGCCGTGCGGCGGCACGCTGCAGCTCGTTATGGAGCCGCTCACGGACCGGAGCGGGATAGCCGAGCTTCTGCAAAGAATTTCTTCCCAACAGCTCGTCCACCGCAGACTCGAGATGGAGAGCGGCGAAGCGACGCTTGAGCCCGGGCGCTGGCAGGACGTGCTCGAGTTCGACGGCCGGGTGCTTTCCGCCGTGCACGGCCCGCGCTGGCGACTGGTGCTCATCGGAGCCGGCCAGCTTACGCGCTACCTCGCCGAGATGGCGCGCATGCTCGATTACCACGTCGTGGTGATCGACCCGCGCGAGGAATACGCCGCGGGTTGGGACCTTGCGTCGGTGCCGATCAACCGCGGCATGCCCGACGACGTGGTCCGCGAGCTCCAGCTCGACGGTCACAGCGCGATCGTCGCGCTCACGCACGACCCAAAGCTCGACGACCTCGCGCTCATGGAAGCGCTCAAGTCGGCGGCGTTCTACGTCGGCGCGATCGGCTCGAAGAAGAACAACGATGCGCGCCGCGAGCGGCTCCGGCAGTTCGACGTCTCCGACGAGGAGATCGCGCGGCTGCGCGGACCGGTGGGGCTCTACATCGGTTCGAAGACCCCGCCCGAGATCGCGGTTGCGATCCTTGCCGAGATGACGGCGGTGCGCCACGGCGTGGGCGAGCCGAGTTGGGCCGCGAAGCCGGAACGTCGCTTCGACCCCTCGGCTTGTGAAGTAAAAGAGGTCAAACCCGCCTGAAGATCGTCGGGCTGCTGCTCGCGGCAGGGTCGGCAACCCGGTTCGGCTCGGACAAGCTACGGCACACGCTTCCGCACGGCGTCTCGATCGCCGTGCAGGCCGCGCGCCATCTGAAGGCGGAGCTGGACCGGGTTATCGCGGTGGTCCGCCCGGGGAGCGCCGAGACTGCGGCCGCGCTGAAGGACGCAGGCTGCGAGGTCGTGGTGTGCGAGAACGCTGCCGACGGAATGGGCGCGAGCCTAGCCTGTGCAGCAAGAGAAGCTGGAGAAGCGGACGGCTATCTCGTGGCCCTGGGCGACATGCCCTTCGTGCGGCGCACGACGATCGCCGCGGTGCGCGATGCGCTCGCCGCGGGCGCGCCGCTGGCGGCGCCGTATTTCCGTGCGCGCCGCGGCCACCCCGTTGCGCTGTCAAAAAAGTTTCGGGAACAACTTTTCGCCTTGAAGGGCGACGCGGGAGCGAAGAAGCTCGTCGCGGACAATGAGGACATACTGATAAAAATCCCGGTGGGCGACCCGGGCGTAATTCGGGACATCGATACGCCCGGGGATCTCCTGCCACCGCTTAGAATCTGACATGGCAAGCGAGCAGCTCGCGATCCTTTTCGCCGATATCTGCGAAAGCACGGCCATCTACGAATCGATGGGCGACGCGCGCGCCCTCGCTGCAATCAACCGCGTGTTCACGCTGCTCAGGGAGAAGGTCGAGGCGGCCGGCGGCAACGTGGTGAAGACGCTCGGCGACGGCATGGTGTGCCAGTTTCCTGGCACCGACGCCGCTTTCCGCGCCGCCTGCGCGATGCAGGAGGGAGTGACCGGCGCCCACGCGGACGCCGGACCCAAGATGATGATCAAGGTTTCGTTCACCTGGGGCCCCGTGGTGACCGAGGCGGGCGACGTGTTCGGCGACACGGTGAACGTCTGCGCGCGCCTGGTCGGCGCCGCCGGGCCGGAGCAGATCCTGACCACGCACGAGACGGTCGAAGCGCTGTCGCGCGTCGCGCGCACGCGTTGCCGCGAGCTCTACCCGGTGAGGGTCCGAGGCCGCGCCGAGGAAGTGAAGGTGTGCGAAGTCCTGTGGCGCTCCGATCCCGACGTGACCGAGGCGTTCTCCCGCTCGCAGCTCACCGCCGGAATGCGGGAATGGATCCTCAAGCTCACCTACGGCGCCGACACGGTCGTGGTCGAGCCGAATGGCTCGGTCAAGCTTGGCCGAGGCAAGACGAACGAGGTCGTCGTCGCCAGCAGCAAGGCATCGCGCGTTCACGCCCGCATCTACGGCCGCGGCACCAATTTCGTGATCGCCGACCAGTCCTCGAATGGCACGTTCCTCGCGATCGACGGCAACACCCGCGAGGTCGCGCTGCGGCGCGACGAGGCGATGCTCGGCGAGCGCGGCGCCATCGGCCTGGGAGGTCCGACCCACGACGGTGGCGACCACGTCGTGCGCTACGAGCTCGAGCGGCGCAAGTCCTGAAGGTTCATTCGATGACCTCGTCTGCCCGGATCCGAACTGCGTTCGGGATGGCGAGGCCGAGGACTCGCGCGGTGCTCAGGTTCAGCACCCATCTGAAGGGTCGATGCCATCTCGAACGGCAGGTCGGCCGGCTTGGCGCCGCGCAGAATCCGGTCCAGGTAATCGGCGCTGCGACGGAATACTGTGCCGACATCCGACCCGTAGGACAGCAGCGGCGAAGCCACATACAGGCCAAGGGCGAGCAGGCCATGCAGGGATTGACGCCGTCTCATAAGGTGCTGCCGTGCGCTGCGGACGCGCTCCGGTACACGAGCTCAGCGCTCGCAAGATCCTCGACCGCGACGCCGACCGACTTGAACAGGGTGATTTCCTCCACCGACTCGCGTCCCGGCTTGCCGCCGCCGAAGACCTCGCCGATCTCGGCGAAGATCTTGCCGCCGGCGATCACGTCGCCGGATTCGCGGAAAGCGGCCTCGCGCTGCTCGACATAGAGCTTTGCCTTTCGCAGGACGTTGTCGTCGAGCTCGCGCCAGTCCGGCCGCGGCGCGCCGACCGCATTGACATGCATTCCCGGCGACAGCCACTCGCCTTCGAGGACCGGCGTCCTGGAGGTGGTGGCGACCAGCACCACGTCGGCACCGCGTACCGCGTCCTCCGCCGAGCGCGCGAGCCGAACGCCAACGCGTTCCGCGAATGCGCGCGCGTTGCGCGGGCTCCAGACCCGAACCTCGCGAAAATCGCGCACCAGCCGCAGCGCTTCGAGGTGGCTCTGCGCCTGCACGCCCGAGCCCAAGATCGCGAGCACGGCGGCGTCGCGGCGTGCGAGCGTCTTGGTCGCGGCGGCCGAAACTGCCGCCGTGCGCATCTCCGTGATAAGTCTCCCGTCCATCACCGCAAGCGGCTCGCCCGTATCTGGCTTGAAGAGAACGACCAGCGCGTGGTGTGTGGGAACGCCCTGGTTGTTGGGAAAGAAGGTGACGAGCTTCGCGCCGAGCTGTCCTCCCGCGTAGGCTGGCATGCTGCCCAGAAACCCGCCTTGCCCCGCGACCGGCACCATGACGCGCACCGGTTGCACCGCCTCGCCCGCCGAAAGCGCGCGCAGCGCGCGTTCCACCGCAGGGATGAGCGCCCGCATCTCTAGGAACTTGCGTACTGCGGCTTCGTCCAGGATCAACACTGCTGCGGCGCTGATTTCACCTTTTCATGAGCTGGTCGTAGACGAGCTGATAGGAGTCCGCGGGGATCGCCATTGCGCCACGGAACGGCCGGTCGAGAGCAATGATGACAAAGAGCACCATGGCTACGAAGCCCGCCAGGCCTGCGACGAGAATCCCCTGGAAACGTGCGTCCTCGACGTCGGTGTTGATGCGCAGCCGAGGCAGGAGCCATCGGCGCAGTGCCCAGAGGCTTAGGAGCGCGAAGCCCATCAGCCACGTGTTCAGGACGACGGCCAGCACCCACAGCGGCAGCGAGAACAGTAAGTCGACCATGGGGGCGCATGCTAGGAACATCCATGTGCGCGCGCAACCAGCGCTCGGTTCTCCGCTGGTAAAATCGGCCGCTTTCCCGCCTCCGAGAAAATGCTCGCCCCCGACCTGCTGGCACAATCCGACCCCGAAGTCTGGGACGCCATCCGGCGCGAGAATCTGCGCCAGGAGGAGCACGTCGAGCTGATCGCATCCGAGAACTACGTAAGCCGTGCGGTGTTGATCGCGCAGGGCAGCCGGCTCACCAACAAGTACGCCGAAGGCTATCCGGGCAGGCGCTACTACGGCGGCTGCGAGTTCGTCGACATCGCGGAGACGATCGCAATCGAGCGTGCGAAGAAGCTCTTCGGTGCGCCGTGGGCGAACGTGCAGCCGCATTCGGGTTCGCAAGCGAACCAGGCGGTGTACACCGCGGCGCTCAAGCCGGGAGACGCGATCCTCGGCATGTCGCTCGCGCACGGCGGCCACCTCACACACGGCGCGCCGGTGAACCTCTCGGGGAAGCTGTACCGGGTGCGTTTCTATGGATTGAACGCGAGCGAGGAGATTGACTACGACGCGGCGGAGAAGATTGCGCTCGCTGAGAAACCGAAGCTGATCGTCACGGGTGCCTCGGCATACTCGCTCGCGATCGACTGGAAGCGCTTTCGCGCGATCGCCGACAGGTGCGGCGCGCTGCTTATGGCCGACATCGCGCACTACGCCGGCCTGATCGCTGCCGGGCTCTACCCGTCGCCGATCGGCATCGCCGATTTCGTCACCACCACCAATCACAAGACGCTGCGTGGTCCGCGCGGCGGCATGGTGTTTGGCAAGCCGGAGCAGGAAAAAGCGATCAATTCATCGGTATTCCCGGGACTCCAAGGCGGGCCGCTGATGCACGTGATCGCCGCCAAGGCGGTCGCACTTGGAGAAGCTCTCAAGCCGGAGTTCAAAAGTTACCAAAGGCGCGTGATTGAAAATGCGCGCGTGATGGCCGCAACGCTGCAGAAGCGCGCTCTGCGCATCGTCTCCGGCCGCACCGAGTGCCACATGTTCCTGGTCGACCTGCGCTCGAAGGGCATCACCGGCAAGGACGCGGAAACGGCACTCGGGCGCGCGCACATTACAGTGAACAAGAATGCGATCCCGAACGATCCGCAGAAGCCGATGGTCACGAGCGGCGTGCGCATCGGCACGCCGGCGCTGACCACGCGCGGCTTCGGCGCGACCGAAGCGGAGAGGCTTGCGCACCTCATCGCCGACGTGCTCGAGGATCCGGCGGGCGAGGCAACCGCCGAGCGCGTGCGCGGCGAGCTGAAGGCGCTCTGCGAGCGCTTTCCGGTCTACGCATGAAGTGCCCGTTCTGCGGCTCCGACGATACCCAGGTCGTTGATACTCGCGCCAATGTGGAGGCGAATACCGTCCGGCGGCGGCGCAAGTGCGTCACCTGCGAGAAGCGCTTCACCACTTATGAGCGCGTCGACCTCAAGATGCCGCGCCTGGTGAAGAAGGACGGCAGCCGCACCGACTTCGACCGCGACAAGCTCATGGGCAGCATGATGCTCGCGCTGCGCAAGCGCCCGGTGTCCACCGACGCGGTGGAGGCCGCGGTCGACCGGGTGATCGAGCGCGTGCGCTCGCTCGGCGAGCGAGAGGTGCCGACGACGCGCGTCGGCGACTTCGTGATGCGCGAGCTCGCCAAGCTGGACAAGATCGCTTACATCCGTTTCGCCTCGGTCTATCGGAGCTTCGAGAGCCCGGATGACTTCCGCGAGGCGGTGCAGGAAGTAAAGGCGGGGAGAAAGAGACGCAAGTGACGCGCTTTTCGGCGTTCGACCACGCGATGATGCGGCGGGCGCTCGAACTTGCGCAGAAGGGTCTCTACACCGCCACCCCGAATCCCCGGGTGGGGTGTGTGGTCACGAAAGACGAAACCATCGTGGGCGCAGGCTGGCACGAGCGCGCGGGCGGGCCGCACGCCGAGGTCGTCGCGCTGCAGAACGCGGGACGCGCGGCGGCGGGCGCGACGGTGTACGTCACCCTCGAGCCCTGTAATCACCATGGGCGGACTCCTCCGTGTGTAGAAACACTAACCAGGAACAGGATTGGGCGAGTGGTTGCCGCGATGCGCGACCCGAACCCGCGGGCCGCGCGCGGCGGCGACGCGCTCGAGGCCGCCGGCATCCGCTTCGAGCACGGCCTGATGGAAGCCGAGGCGCGCGAGCTCAACGTCGGCTTCGTATCGCGCATGACGCGCAAGCGGCCCTGGGTGCGGCTGAAGGTCGCGGCGACGTTCGACGGGCGCACCGCGCTGGCGGACGGGACCTCCCAGTGGATCACGGGCGCCGAGGCACGCCGCGACGGCCACCGCTGGCGCGCGCGCGCCTGCGCCATCCTTACCGGCGCCGGCACCGTCCGGGCCGACAATCCGCGCCTCACGGTGCGCGAGGTCGCAACCCCGCGCCAGCCGCTGCGGGTCATCGTCGACAGCCGCCTGGAGACGCCGGCGTCCGCTCGCATCCTCGAGGGCGGGAACGTGCTGATATTCGCGGGCATGGCTCGCCGGGTTCCTGCAGGCGCCGAGGTGATGGTTCTTCCAAATGAAAACCAGAAAGTGGACCTGCCACGAATGCTGGAGGAGCTTGCGCGCCGCGGGGTGAACGAGCTCCATGTCGAGGCGGGCTTTCGCCTGAACGGCTCGCTCGTGCGCGAAGGCTGCGTCGACGAATTCTTGCTCTACCTGAACCCGAGCTTCCTCGGCGACGGCGCGCAGGGCATGCTCGACCTGCCTGCTGTCCTTTCTCTCGAGAAAAGAATAAAACTGCGCCTGTTATCGATCGAGCACCTGGGCGAGGACTTGCGCATCCTGGCGCGGCCCGCATAACAGCGCGGCGATCAGATCCACCGCGACGCGCGCGGTGCGCCCCTCGTGATCTAGCCGCGGGCTGTATTCGACGAGCTCGATCGCGGCGAGACCAGGCCTGCCGGCGATGTCCTCGAGCGCGCGCGCGAGCTCGGCGCTGGTCACCCCGCCGGTCACCGGCGTGCCCACGTGCGGTGCTTCTTCGGGCTCGATCACATCGAGGTCGATGCTCACGCCGAAGCCGCTCGTGCCGGCGGTGGCGATGTCGAGCGCTTCGTCGAGCACCGCGTCGATGCCGCGGCTGCGGATCTCGTCCATGAACACGACCCGCACGCCGAGCTTGCGCAGCCGCTCGTCCTCCTCCGGCTCGTAGCTGCGCACGCCGAGGAGACAGACGTGCTGCGGTTTGAGCACGCCGGCGCCGAGCCCGTAGAGCGGGTCGTCGTCCAGGCCGAGCAGCCAGGCGAGCGGCATGCCGTGCAGGCGGCCGGTGTGGCTGGTCCCCGGCGTATGGCTGTCCATGTGCGCGTCGATCCACACGAGGCCGAGGTCCGCGCTTAGCGTGCGCGCCACGCCGGTCCAGGTCCCTCCCGCGCAGGTATGGTCGCCCCCGATCACGCACGCCAGCCTGCCGCGCCGGCGCGCGGCCGCGACCGCGCCCGCGAGCTCGCGGCACAGCCTGCTGACCGCAAATGCTTTGCGACGCTCGCCGGCGGGCGCTTCGAGGATCGGGCCCACGCGCGCCGGGACCCCGCACGCCTCGAGCCGCGCGAACACGAGGGGCGCCAGCACGGCGGGCGCCTCGGCGCAGCCCGGATCGGCGCCGCCCAGGCCCCACGCCGCGCCGATCAGCTCCACCTGTCGTTGCATCGTTACCGCGCGCACTCGAAACAGACTACGCCCCTGGGTCGAACGACCGCAATGCCGGGGCGGTCCAATAGCGTAGTGCCCTTGGTGGGCGCTTCGAGGAGGCGCGATGAGTGCGAAATGGCAGGACTGGGCGAGCTTCGCGCTCGGCCTCTGGCTCGCCGTGTCGCCCTGGATCGCCGGCTATTCCGAGCAGGCGGGAGCGACAGGGAACGCGGTGACGGCGGGGCTCGTTCTCGCGCTCGCTTCGCATTTCGAATGCGTAGCGTGCGAAGAGCACCTGCCCGTCGAGTGGCTGAACCTCGGTGCAGGCATCTGGCTTATCTGCGCCCCCTGGATGCTCGATTTCGCCTCCAGGGTGGCAGCTGCGAATTCCGTCGCGGTCGGCGTGTTCATCTTCGCGCTTGCCGCATCGGCGCTCTCGCTCGACAAGCGAATCGGTGCGCTCTGGCATAGGTCGCAATAGCCGTTAGACCGGGCTTTTTGCGTTACCCTCCGCCGCATGTTCACGGGCATCGTGCAGGCGGTGGGGCGGATCGTGCGCACTCGCCCGCTCGAGGTTGAGTGCGCTGATTTGGATCTCACCGGGGTCGCGGTCGGCGACTCGATCTGCGTGCAGGGCGTCTGCCTGACCGTCACCGCGATCAAAGCTCGCGGCTTTACGGCCGACGTGTCCGAAGAAACCCTTCGCGTTACGACCGGACTCGACCGGCCCGGCTCGGTGAACCTCGAGAAATCCCTTGGGCTCGGCGACAAGCTCGGCGGCCACCTGGTCACGGGGCATGTCGATGGGGTGGGAGAAGTCACTTCAAAGCAGCAAACCCGCGTCGCGATCCGGATCCCCCGCGATCTGGCCAAGTACGTCGCGCGGAAAGGCTCCATTTGCGTGGACGGCGTGAGCCTCACCGTCAACCGGGTCGACGGAGAAGAATTCGAGGTCAACCTGATTCCGCACACGCTGCAACACACGACCCTGTCGCGGCTGCGGCCGGGGACGAAAGTGAACCTGGAGATCGATCTTGTGGCACGTTACGTTGAGCGCCTCCTTTCGGAGACTCGGCAACTTGGCTGAGTTCGAGGTTTCGCTCTAGAAACCGGGGCCAAGAGGCTAGAGGCGCGCCACGTGGAGGCGTAATGAATTCCAGCCGACGCGCTGGAATAAGTCCGGCCATAGAGGCGGCGGCGAGAGGCATGGTACTTAAGGCCGGGCGTTGCTGGGTTTAGCACAATTTGGCCCGGCCTCCTTTGACCGTCAAGGCGCGAAAATCGTTCGCTTCAGTCGGCGCGCAACTCCGCTGCGCGGCGCACGACGATTAGTTTAGTAACTGGGACCGCGCGGCGGATTTGCGCGTGTTCTTCCTCTTGTCCTATCTGCGCCTGCTGCTCCAGCCGCACTCTGGCAAAGGTCTTCCGCACGTCGGTTTGGGAGCTGGGTGTGTAC
>DATIGN010000197.1:0-2444 GCA_035454685.1 Burkholderiales bacterium
TGCAGGTGATAGTCGCCGTTGGCGTCCATCTCCCATGCCTGCGAATTATCCTCGAGGTAGGGCTTCAACCCCTCGTTGATGACCCGGCGCTTGAGCTTCGCATCGAGCACCGGGAAGCAGACTTCGACCCGGCGGAAGAAATTGCGGTCCATCCAGTCCGCGCTCGCGAGATACACATCCTCGGCGCCGCCGTTGTGGAAGAAGAAGATGCGCGTGTGCTCGAGGAAGCGACCGACCACCGAGCGCACCCGGATGTTCTCCGAGAGCCCTTCGATGCCGGGCTTGAGCGCGCACACGCCGCGCACGATGAGCTCAATCTTCACGCCGGCGGCGGAGGCGGCGTAAAGCTCCTCGATGATCTGGGGCTCGAGCAGCGCGTTCATCTTGGCGATGATGCGCGCGGGCTTCCCTTCGGCAGCCTGCGCCGTCTCGTTGCGGATCGCCGCGAGAATCCGCTTGTGCAGCGTGAAGGGCGATTGCCAGAGATGCTTCATCTTGCCGGCGCGTCCGAGGCCGGTAAGCTGCTTGAACACCTCGTTCACGTCGGCGCATATCTCCTCGTTCGCCGTCAGCAGCCCGAAATCGGTGTAAAGCCTGGCGGTGCGCGGGTGATAATTCCCGGTCGCGAGGTGAGCATAGCGTCTTAGCGCGCCTTCCTCGCGCCGAACCACGAGCGCCATCTTGGCGTGCGTCTTATGCCCGACTACGCCGTACACCACGTGCGCGCCGACCTCCTCCAGGCGCGCTGCCCAGTTGAGGTTCGCCTCCTCGTCGAAGCGCGCCATCAGCTCCACCACCACGGTGACTTCCTTGCCCTTGCGCGCGGCCTCGACCAGGATCTCCATCAGCTCCGAATCCGTGCCGGTGCGGTACACCGTCTGCTTGATCGCGATCACGTTAGGGTCGTTCGCCGTGGTGCGGATGAAGTCGATTACCGGCAGGAACGACTGGAAGGGGTGGTGCAGCAGGATGTCCTGCTTTTTCAGCACGTCGAACATATCGCCGGTGTCGAGCGCGGGCGGCAGGCCCGGCTGGAACGGCGGGTATTTGACCTCCGGGCGCTCGACCTGGTCGGGTACTTCGCGCAGCCGGTAGAGGTTGACCGGACCCTCGACGCGGTACAGGTCGGCCTCGCGCAGGCCGAACTGTTGCAGCAGGAACTCCACCATGCGCTGCGAGCAGTTATCGGCGACCTCGAGCCGAACCGCGTCGCCGAAATGACGGTGAAAGAGCTCCCCCTGCAGCGCCGTGTGCAGGTTCTTGATCTCTTCCTCCTCGACGAAGAGGTCGGAGTTGCGCGTCACGCGGAATTGGTAGCAGCCCTGCACTTTCATGCCGGAGAAGAGCTCGTCCATGTGTGCGTGCAGGATGGACGACAGAAAAACGAACGCGTATTCGGCCTCGCCGGCGATCGCCTGCGGCAGGCGGATCGCGCGCGGAAGCGCGCGCGGCGCCTGCACGATCGCCGCCCCCGAGTTGCGGCCGAACGCGTCGCGGCCGTCGAGCTCGACAGCGAAGTTCAGGCTCTTGTTGAACACGCGCGGGAACGGGTGCGCCGGATCCAGGCCGATGGGGGTGAGGACCGGCAGCAGCTCGCGGAAGAAGTACTCGCGGATCCAGCTGCGCTGCGCGGCGTTCCATTCTTCGCGCTTAGGGAACACGATCCCCTGCGCCGCCAGGGCCGGAAGCACCGTCTGGTTGAGGAGCTGGTACTGCTCCGCCACGAGCGCGTGCGCCTCCCGGCTGACCGCATCGAAAACCTCGGTGGGCGCGCGCCCGTCGGGGCCGGGCTCGGGCAAACCGAGCTTGATTTGCTCCTTGAGGCCCGCCACCCTGATCTCGAAGAACTCGTCCAGATTGGACGACACGATAGTGATGAAGCGCAGCCGCTCAAGCAGCGGAACGGTATCGTCGGCCGCTTGCGCCAGCACGCGGCGGTTGAACGCCAGGAGGCCGAGCTCGCGGTTAAGGAACTGCGCGGGGAGGGTGGTTCGGCGGTTCACCGGGTGCACCGGCTTCCCCGAGAGGGAAGGCGGAACCGGGATTGTAATGTCCGGGCTTGCCGGAGGAACGATGCGCTCCGGCGTCTTTCCCAGTCCTTCGGATTCCATGCGAACCGCCCCCTGAGCGCAATTCTGCACATCCGCGGCCTGTTTTTGATGACTGTTTTGTTACCGCCGCCAATCCCATGAAGCAACGCGGAAATATTCCGGAAATACCCCGCCGATGCAGGCAAACCGGCCGTCGAGGCGCTCGACCCGAATGCGGCCGCCGCGCGCTGGTGCGGCGCGACCTCGAAGTGAGATCCGCGGGCGATCTCCGCCTGCCTGGATATCCTCTTCGTCGCCAAGTCGCTCGAGCGCATCGGCGATCACGCGAAGAACATCGGCGAGCACGTGGTGTACGCGGCGATGGGGAAAGACGTGCGGCACGCCAGCGTTCAC
>DATIGN010000198.1:0-39526 GCA_035454685.1 Burkholderiales bacterium
CTGATCTACATGCCGATGTCCATCCAGGCCGTGGTGGCGATGCAGGCCTGCGCGCGCATCGCGGCCACGCACTCGGTCGTGTTCGGCGGCTTCTCGGCGAAGAGCGTCCAGGAGCGCATCATCGACGCGGGCGCGATCGCGGTGATCACCGCGGACGGCCAATTCCGCGGCGGGCGCGAGATCCCGCTGAAGCCGGTGGTGGACGAGGCGATCGGCATGGGCGGCTGCGAGGCGATCAAGAACGTCATCGTCTACAAGCGCTCGGGCAGCGCGGTGGCGATGCAGGCCGGCCGCGACATGTGGTGGGAAGACGCGGTGAAAGGGCAGCCGGACACCTGCGAGCCGGTGAGCGTGAACGCCGAGCATCCGCTCTTCATCCTCTATACGTCGGGCTCGACCGGCAAGCCGAAGGGCATCCAGCATTCCACCGGCGGCTACCTGCTGTGGTGCGCGCTCACCATGAAGTGGGTGTTCGACAACAAGCCGAGCGACATTTTCTGGTGCACCGCGGACGTCGGCTGGGTCACCGGGCACAGCTACATTACCTATGGTCCGCTCGCCGTGGGCACCACGGTGGTGGTGTTCGAAGGCGTGCCGGTGTATCCGGACGCCGGCCGGTTCTGGAAGATGATCCAGGACCACAAGGTGAACGTGTTCTACACCGCGCCGACCGCGATCCGCTCGCTCATCAAGGCCGGCGGCGATCTGCCGAAGAAATACGACCTCTCGTCGCTGCGCATCCTCGGCACGGTGGGCGAGCCGATCAACCCCGAAGCCTGGATGTGGTACCACGAGACCGTCGGCGGCGGGCGCTGCCCGATCGTCGATACGTGGTGGCAGACCGAGACCGGCGGCCATCTCATCTCGCCGCTGCCGGGGGCGACCCCGACCAAGCCCGGCTCGGCGACGCTGCCGATCCCGGGAATCTTCGCCGACATCGTCGACGAGACCGGCCAGCCGGTCGGGCGCGGCAAGGGCGGCATCCTGGTGATCAAGCGGCCGTGGCCCTCGATGCTGCGCACCATCTGGGGCGACCCGGAGCGCTACCGGAAGACCTACTGGCCCGAGGACTTCAAGGGCAAGCTGTACCTCGCCGGCGACGGCGCGAGCATGGACGAGGAGGGCTACTTCCGCATCGTCGGCCGCATCGACGACGTGCTCAACGTCTCGGGCCACCGCCTCGGCACGATGGAAGTCGAATCGGCGCTGGTCGCGAACTCGAAGCTGGTCGCCGAAGCGGATGTCCTTCGGCTTCGCGATCGGGCCGATCTCCTTCGCCACCCCCTGGCGCAGCTCTTCGGCGAGTCTCTTCGCCTCGTCCCCGGTCGGCCGCGGGCCCTTGAGCACCACGAAGGCGCAGATCGCTTCGCCGGTGAGCTCGTCTGGACGCCCGACCACGGCGGCCTCGGCCACCAGCTTCGAATTCGCCACCAGCGCGGACTCCACTTCCATCGTGCCGAGGCGGTGACCCGAGACGTTCAGCACGTCATCGATGCGGCCGACGATGCGAAAGTAGCCGTCCTCGTCCATGCCCGCGCCGTCGCCGGCGAGGTAGAGCTTGCCCTTGAAGTCCTCGGGCCAGTAGGTCTTGCGATAGCGCTCGGGGTCGCCCCAGATCGTACGCAGCATCGACGGCCACGGCCTGGTGATCACGAGAATGCCGCCCTTGCCACGCCCCACCGAGTGGCCGGTCTCGTCCACGATGTCGGCGAAGATGCCCGGCAGCGGCAACGTCGCCGAGCCGGGCTTGGTCGGCGTTGCTCCCGGCAGCGGCGAGATGAGATGGCCGCCGGTCTCGGTCTGCCACCAGGTGTCGACGATCGGGCAGCGCCCGCCGCCCACGGTCTCGTGGTACCACATCCAAGCTTCGGGGTTGATCGGCTCGCCCACCGTGCCGAGGATACGCAGCGACGAAAGGTTGTATTTCTTCGGCAGCTCGCCGCCCGCCTTGATGAGCGAGCGGATCGCGGTCGGCGCCGTGTAGAAGACGTTGACCTTGTGGTCCTGGATGATCTTCCAGAAGCGCCCGGCGTCGGGGTACGTCGGCACGCCCTCGAACATCACCTCGGTCGCGCCCACCGCGAGCGGTCCATAGGTGATGTAGCTGTGGCCGGTGACCCAGCCGACATCGGCGGTACACCAGAAGACGTCGCTCGGCTTGTTGTCGAACACCCATTTCATCGTGAGCGCGCACCAGAGGAGGAAGCCGCCGGTGGAGTGCTGGATTCCCTTCGGCTTGCCGGTTGAGCCCGAGGTGTAAAGGATGAACAGCGGATGCTCCGCGTTCACGTTGACCGGCGCGCACGTATCCGGCTGGCCCTTGATCACGTCGTCCCACCACTTGTCGCGGGGCGCCTGCATCGGCACCTGGCTGCCGCTTCGCCGGTACACAATGACGTTCTTCACTTTCTCGCACCCGCCCATGCCGAAGGCCTCGTCGACCACGGGCTTGAGCGGGATCTCGCGCCCGCCGCGAAACTGGCCATCGGCGGTGATCACCTCGGTGGCGCCGGCATCGATGATGCGCTCCTGCAGGCTCTTGGCGGAGAAGCCGCCGAATACCACCGAGTGGGTCGCGCCGATGCGCGCGCACGCTTGCATTGCCACAACGACCTGAATCGACATCGGCATGTAGATCAGGACGCGATCGCCCATCTTCACGCCGTGGGATTTGAGAGCATTCGCGAAGCGGCAGACCTCCTTGTGCAGCTCGCGATAGGTGATCTTGCTGACTTTGCCGTCGTCGGCCTCGAAGATGATTGCGACCTTCTCGGGCTGGGTCTTGAGATGCCGGTCGAGGCAGTTGTAGGAGGCGTTGAGTTCTCCGTCGTGGAACCAGCGGAAGAACGGCGCCTTGGACTCGTCGAGCACCTTGGTGAAGGGCTTGGCCCAGTCGAGCGTCTCGCGCGCCAGCCGGCCCCACGTGCCCTCGAAGTCGCGCTCGAACTCCCCGACCATCTTGCGGTAGGCGTCCATGCCGGAGATGTTTGCCTGCTTGACGAAGGCGGGCGCAGGCGGGAACACCCGTTTTTCCTGCAGCACCGATTCGATCGTCGATGTGGCCATGCGCTAGTCCTCCTCCAAGGTCTGCGATCCATCTTGCGACGGTGGTCTTACACCGCGCTTACGGCAATTACAATGATACAGTTCCACGCCCGCGTTCAAGCGAAAGACGGATGGCTCAGAAATCCCCCGCTCAGAAATCCCCCGTTGTAACCGAGGGTCGCGCCTTGCGGCCGCTCCCCTCGGCCATGGCGGTCGCCGCGGCCGACCGCATCTTTCCGCAGGCACCGCACGCATGACCTCCATTCGACGCGAGCATCTAGTGCAAAGCATCGCCGACGCTCTGCAGTTCATCTCCTACTATCACCCGGCCGACTACATCCGCGCCCTCGGCCGCGCTTACGAGCGCGAGCAATCCCCCGCGGCACGCGACGCGATCGCCCAGATCCTGACCAACTCGCGCATGTGCGCCGAAGGCCGCCGCCCCATCTGCCAGGACACGGGCATCGTCAACGTGTTCCTGAAGATCGGAATGCAGGTCAGGTTCGACTTCGAGGATCTGGAAAATGCCGTGAACGAGGGCGTCCGCCAGGCTTACCTCGACCCCGATAACAAGCTGCGCGCTTCGGTGCTCGACGAGTCGGACTTCGGGCGCAAGAACACCAGAGACAACACACCTGCCGTGATCAGCGTGCAAATGGTGCCCGGCGAGCAGCTCGAGGTCGACGTAGCCGCCAAGGGCGGAGGCTCGGAGGCGAAGGCCAAGTTCGCGATGCTCAATCCCTCGGACTCGATCGCCGACTGGGTGCTGAAGACCGTCCCGACCATGGGCGCGGGCTGGTGCCCGCCGGGCATGCTCGGTATCGGCGTCGGCGGCACGGCCGAGAAGGCGATGCTGATGGCGAAGGAGGCTCTCATGGAGCCGATCGACATGGCCGAGCTCAAGGCACGCGGACCAAAGAACAAGGTCGAGGAGCTGCGCATCGAGCTCTACGACAAGGTGAACGCGCTCGGCATCGGCGCACAAGGCCTGGGCGGCCTTTCCACCGTCCTCGACGTCAAGATCCGCACCTACCCCGCACACGCCGCGAACCGTCCGGTCGCCATCATTCCCAACTGTGCCGCGACGCGGCACGCGCACTTCGTGCTCGACGGGTCCGGCGCCGCGGAATTCCAAGCGCCCTCGCTCTCGGACTGGCCGGCGGTGACGTGGACGCCGGATGCGAAGTCGAAGAAGGTCGATTTGAATTCACTTGCCAAAGCGGAGGTCGCCACTTGGAAGCCGGGCGAGCGCCTCCTCCTCTCGGGCAAGCTCCTCACCGGGCGCGACGCCGCGCACCAGCGGATTCAGGACTTGCTGGAAAAGAACAAGCCGCTCCCCGTCGATTTCACCAACCGCGTCATCTACTACGTCGGGCCGGTCGATCCGGTGCGCGACGAGGTGGTCGGTCCCGCGGGTCCGACGACGGCTACGCGCATGGACAAGTTCACCGACCTCATGCTTGCGAAGACCGGCCTTGCAGCGATGATCGGCAAAGGCGAGCGCGGGCCGGCCGCGGTCGAGGCGATCCGCAGGCACAAGGCGGCTTCCCTCATCGCCGTCGGCGGCGCGGCGTACCTGGTGGCGAAGGCGATCCGCAAGTCGCGCGTGGTAGCGTTTGAGGACCTCGGGATGGAAGCGATCTACGAATTCGAGGTGCAGGACATGCCGGTCACTGTCGCTGTCGATTCGGCCGGTCAATCCGTCCACCAGTCCGGGCCGGCCGAGTGGTCGCAAAAGATCTTTGAACTGAAGATTCCTGTCACTGCCGCTTGAGTAACTGGCCCGCGATCTGGGCCATCTTCGCCGGCGGGCTGGTTGCCGGCGCCTACATGACGAAGGTCGCCCCGGCGCTGCCCGGCCTGCGCGCAGAGCTCGGCTTGACGCTCGTCGAGTCCGGCTTCATCGCCACTACGTTCAACGTGATGGGCATGCTGGTCGGCATGCTCGCCGGGGTGCTGTGCGACCGCTTCGGGCACAAGCGGCTTGCGCTTGCGGGTCTCTGCGTGCTCTTCGTCGGAGGCATCCTGGGCGCAGGCGCCTGGGGCTTCGGAAGCCTCCTTTTCGGGCGCTTCGTCGAAGGCATCGGCTTCATCCTTTTCACGGTCTCTGCCGTGGCGCTGATGAGTGCTTCGGCCGCCACGCCGCGCGATCGCGCCAAGGCGCTCGGACTGTGGAGCGCCTACATGCCGACGGGAGGTGCGATCGCCCTCTTCGCCGCGCCGTGGCCGATTGCTTCCTGGGGTTGGAGAGGACTCTGGATGGTCCTCGCGATCGCCTCCGTCCTATCGGCGATTGCCGTGGCCCGCCTGGTCCCGGTGTCGCGCTACGGCCAAGTGAGCTCGATGCGCCTCGTCGTCGAGTCCCTGATGCGCAGCGGCAACATCGCGATGGCAGTCCTTTTCGCTTTCTACGTGGCGCAGTGGACGTCGATCATGATCTGGCTGCCGACTTTCCTCATCGACGAGCATCGCATGGCGGCCGCTACAGCCGCGCTCGCGACGGCGGCCTACGTTTTGATCAATGCCCCGGGCAACCTCGCCGGTGGCTGGCTACTCGCGCACGGTGTGCCGCGCGGTGCGCTTATCGTCGGCGGGGCTGCGCTCGCCGCGCTGTGCGAGGTCGGGATGCTGTCGGATGCTCTCCCCGCCGGCCTGCGCTACACCCTGGTGCTCGTCTTTTCCTTCTGCGCCGGGGTGATCCCGGCCTCGGTGTTTTCCGGGCTGCCGATCCACGCGCGCACGCCGCAGCATATCGGTACCGGTAACGGCATCGTCATGCAGGCCTCGCAGATCGGACAGTTCCTCGGCCCGCTGGCGATCGCCTGGATGGCGACGCGCTTCGGCGGATGGCACGCGAGCCTGTGGGTCCTTCTTGCTTTCGCCGGCGGCGCTGCGCTCTGCGGCGTCGCAATCGGAGCGATCGAGAATAGAATCAAGTCATGAACCGACAAGTCATCGCGAGAGAAGTGCACATTTGCGAGGTAGGGCCGCGCGACGGCCTCCAGAACGCAAAGCACCTGATGCCCACGGAGGCGAAGAAAGTCTGGATTTCCGCTCTGGCCGCGGCCGGACTGGAGGAGATCGAGGTCGGCTCGTTCGTCCCGCCCAGGCTGATCCCGGCGATGGCCGATACCGGCGAGATAGTTGTTTTCGCAAGAACCATCCCGAACCTAAAAGTCGTGGCGCTTGCGCCGAACCTGAAGGGCTTCCAGCGCGCGCTCGAAGCCGGAGCGCACAAGGTCACCTTTCCGGTGTCGGCGAGCCGGGCGCACAGCGAGTCGAACGTGCGCATGACACCCGACCAGATGGTCGAGGAAGTGCGCAAGTGCGCGCAGCGACCACATCCCGGCGTGGAGATCGAAGGCGCCGTGTCGACCGCGTTCGGCTGCACATTGCAGGGCACGGTGCCCGAGGAAGAGGTCGTGCGCATCGCAAAGGCGCTGGCCGAGTTCTGCGACACGGTGGCGCTCGCGGATACCGTGGGATACGCCAACCCGGCGCAAGTAAAGCGGCTATTCAACAAGGTAAAGGCGCAGATCGGCGACAAGCTGGCAGGGGCTCATTTCCACAACACGCGCGGCCTGGGCCTTGCGAATGCGCTCGCGGCCTACGAAGAAGGCGTGCGCCACTTCGACAGCTCGATGGGCGGCCTTGGCGGCTGCCCGTTCGCGCCGGGCGCGAGCGGCAACGTGATCACCGAGGATCTGGTGTTCATGTTCGAGAGCATGGGCGTGCCGACCGGCATCTCGCTGGAGAAGCTGTTCCAGGCGCGGGAAATCCTCGTCAAGGGAATTCCCGAGGAGCCGATCTACGGCCATACGCCGCTCGCAGGGCTGCCGAAGGGATTCCGGGCCGCCGCGTGAGCGAAGCCGCGGTTCAAACTGCAAATGCCGGCGGCGTGTGCACGATCACGCTGAACCGGCCGGCGGCCCTGAACGCGCTGAACCAGGACCTCGCAATTGGACTGCGCGACGCGGTTCTCGCCGCCGAGCAGGATCAATCCGCCCGCTGCCTGGTGATTCGTGGCGGCCAGAACTTCATGGCCGGCGGGGACCTCAAGTGGTTCGACGATCTGGTTCGATCGCGCCGACCGGAGCAGAACCGGATCGAGTTCGAGCGCTTTGCCGGCGACGTCCATAGCGTCATCGTCAGCCTGCGCCGCATGCCGAAGCCGGTGCTCGCCAGCGTGCGCGGCGCCGCCGCCGGGTTCGGCATGAGCCTGATGATGGCGTGCGATCTGGTGATCGCGGCCGACAACGCCTATTTCAGCCTCGCCTATTCGCTCATCGGCGCAAGCCCTGACGGCGGCTCGACCTTCGCGCTGCCGCGCATCGTGGGGGCGAAGAAGGCGATGGAAATCGCTTTGCTCTCGGAGCGCTTCGATGCCGCTACCGCCGAGCGGCTCGGCCTGGTGAACCGCGTCGTGCCGGCCGCGGCCCTGGATGACGAAACGGCCAGGCTCGCCGCGCGGCTCGCCGGCGGCCCGACGGCAGCGTATGGACGCACCAAGCAGCTGCTGAACGCTTCCCTCAACTCGACCCTGGAGTCGCAACTGCAGCGCGAAGCCGAGGCGTTCGCCCAGAGCGCCTCCGAGCCGGCTTTTGCAGAGGGCGTGCGTGCTTTCATCGAGAAGCGCAAGCCACTGTGGCCTCGCTGAAAGGCAAGACGCTCTTCATCACCGGCGGCAGCCGCGGCATCGGCCTCGCGATTGCGCTGCGCGCAGCGGCCGACGGCGCGAACCTGGTGATCGCGGCGAAAACAGTCGAGCCGCATCCAAAGCTCCCCGGAACGATCCATACCGCAGCCCGCGAGATCGAAGCGGCGGGCGGCCGGTGCCTGCCGTTGCAGTGCGACATCCGCGACGAGGCGCAGCTCGCGCGCGCCGTAGCGGCCGCGGCCGAGCGCTTTGGCGGCATCGACATCCTGGTCAACAACGCGAGCGCCATCAGCCTGAGCGGCACGATGGAAACGCCGCTCAAGCGCCTCGACCTGATGTTCGGGATCAACGTGCGCGGGACCTATGCGTCGTCGCAGGCCTGCGTGCCGCATCTGCGCAAGGCGGCGAACCCGCACATCCTGACGCTCTCGCCGCCGCTTAACATGAACCCGCGCTGGTTCAAGAACCACGTCGCCTACACCATGGCGAAATACGGCATGAGCATGTGCGTGCTCGGCATGGCGGAGGAATTTCGTGCTGCCGGGATCGCGGTGAACGCCTTGTGGCCGAAGACCATCATTGCCACCGCCGCGCTGCAGATGATTCCCGGCATTGATCCGACGCGCGGGCGCAAGCCCGAGATCATGGCCGATGCCGCGCACTGGATCCTGACGCAGCCCGCGCGCGCGTGCAGCGGCAATTTCTTCATCGACGAGGAAGTGCTGCGCAAGGCCGGCGTCACCGATCTGCGCCGGTACGCCGTCGACCCGTCCAAGGACCTGCTTCCGGACCTGTTCCTCGACTGATGCTGCCCCTCGAAGGCATTCGGGTGGTGGAGTTCGCCCACATGGTGATGGGTCCCTCCTGCGGTCTGGTGCTCGCCGATCTCGGCGCCGAGGTGATCAAGGTCGAGCCGCTCGCCGGCGACAATACGCGGCGGCTGGAGGCCGCGGGCGCAGGTTTCTTCCCGGTATTCAACCGCAACAAGAAAAGCCTCGCGATCGACCTGCAGAAGAATGAAGGAAAACAGATCGTCAAACGCCTGCTCGCGACCGCCGACGTGCTTACCGAGAACTTCCGTCCCGGCGCGCTCGACAAACTCGGTTTTTCATTTGATGCATTGAAAACAATCAACCCGCGGCTGATTTACTGTTCGCTGAAGGGCTTTCTCAAAGGTCCCTACGAGCATCGCCTCGCGCTCGACGAGGTGACGCAGATGATGGGTGGCCTCGCGTACATGACCGGGCTGCCCGAGCGGCCGCTGCGTGCCGGTTCCTCGGTGGTCGACATCATGGGCGGCACGTTCGCCGCGGTCGGAATTCTGGCGGCGCTGCGCAGCCGCGAGAAGACCGGGCGCGGCACGCGCGTGACCAGCTCGCTTTTCGAGAGCACCGCGTACCTCGTGGCGCAGCACATGGCGCAGTTCGAGCTTACCGGCGAAGCGCCGCCACCGATGTCGGTCAAGCGGCCAGCCTGGGGGATCTACGACATCTTCGACACCGCCGGCGGCGGCCGCCTCTTCGTCGGGGTGGTGACCGACACGCAGTGGGAAGTTTTCTGCAAGGCATTCGGCGCCTCCGACTTGGCCGCCGATCCCAGGCTCAAGAGCAACGGCCTACGGGTCAAGGAGCGCGCCTGGCTCGTGCCACGGATCAAGGAGATCATGCAGAAGCACACCCAGGCCGCGCTCACCGCGAAGCTCGAACAGATCGGCCTGCCGTTTGCGCCGATCGCCAAGCCCTGGGACCTGCTCGACGACCCGCATTTGAACGCCTCGGGTGGGCTTCTAAACACAAAATTGAATGGCAAGAGCATCCGCGTACCTGCCTTGCCGCTTGCCCTCGACGGAAAGCGGCTGACAAAGCGCGCGGACCCGCCTCGAGTGGGCGAGCACGGTCGCGCGCTTCTCGAGCAGCTAGGCTATTCGCGCGCCGACATCGACGCGCTCGCCGCACAGCGCGTCGTCGCGCTCGGCTAGAGCGCTATTTCAGCGCGTCGATACCCGCCTGCGCAACGCGAGCATCATCCGGGCCGGCGGAACCGGAAACGCCGATCGCGCCGATGATCTTGCCGTCCATGACGATCGGAAGCCCGCCGTCGGCTGCGATCATGCGCGGGAAGGTAAGGTATCTCCAGTCGGCCGCGCCCTTCGCGAGCGCGTCCTGCAGCGCCTTCGTGGGACGCTTGTAGGCGCATGCGGTGTAAGCCTTGTCGTGCGCAACCTGCGGCGCTGCAAGCTGCGCCCCGTCCGCCCTTTGCATCATCACCGGGTTGCACCCCGAGTCGAGAACGACGATCGTCATGTTCCAGTTGTTCTTCTTCGCCTCGGCCTCCGCCGCGGCCATGGCCTTTTTCGCCTGATCCAGGGTGATGGGCGGTCCGTAGGCCTGCGCCTGAGCGAGCGTCGCCACGGCGCAGAGCGAAGCCGCGCCTGCCATCTGTACTGCGAGTTTCAGCATGTCCTCCTCCGAGCGTTAGGTTGAAAGCTATTTCATCTTGCAGTCCTGCACATAGGCGTCGGCACGGTTCGGGAGGACGGTGCCGATCGTCTTGTGCACCAGCCTCCCGTCGTTGCCCCGGCCGACGAGCTGCAAATAGTAGTTCTGCACCGGGAACTGGTTGGGGCCGAACTTGAATTCGCCGCGTACGCTCTTGAAGTCCGAGGCCCGCAGCGCCGCGCGCAGCGCCTCCTTGTCCTCGATCTTGCCTTTCACTTTGCGAATGGCCGCATCCATGAGGAGCGCGGTGTCGTAGCCCGAGGCGGCGTAGCCGGTCGGCAGCCGGTTGTAGGCCTTCTCGAACTCGGCGACGAACTTGCGGTTGACCGCGTTATCGAAGTCGATCGACCAGTGCCCGACGCTGAAGAGCCCGAGCATCGGGTCGCCCACGGCGCGGATGATGTCCTGGTCTGAGCCCCACAGCGGCACCACGAGCTGGATGTCCTTGGACATGCCGGCGGCGACGAACTGCTTGATGAAATTGATGCCCATGCCGCCGGGCAGGAACACATAGAGCGCCTCGGGCTTCACGGCGCGGATCTGTGAAAGCTCGGCGGCGTAGTCAAGTTGGCCCAGCTTGGTGTACATCTCGTCGACCAGCTTGCCCTTGAAATAGCGCTTGAAACCGGTAGCCGCGTCCTTGCCGCCCTGGTAGTTGGGCGCGAGGAAGAGCACGTTCTTGATGCCCTTCGAGGTGATGTACTGGCCCGCCGCCTCGCTGTAGGCTTCGCTCGGCCACGATGACACGAAGAAGAACGGGTTGCATTGCGCCCCCGAGTACGGGGCGGGTCCCGCGTTCGGCGCGATGTAGAACACTTTCGCCGCCAGGATGTCGGGCGCGATCGCGAGCACCACGTTCGAGAACACCGTGCCGGTGACGAAATCCACCTTCTCCTGCCGGATGTAGCGCTCGGCGAGGCTTTTCGCCTGCTCCGGCTTGAGCCCGTCGTCGCCGATCAGCACTTCGGCAGGCAGGCCGCCGAGCTTGCCGCCGTTCAGCTTGATCGCGAGCTGGAAAGCGTCGCGGATGTCGACGCCGACCGAGGCGTTCGGCCCGGACAGCGTGCCGATGAAGCCGATCTTGACCTTGTCGGCGGCATGCGCCGGCAGACCCAACAGCAATGCAATGAACAACAGTCCTCTTACCATCGCCTCCTCCTAACGATTGGCCCTGGCTACCCGCATCTTTTCATCGACGATGCGGCCCCTCTCGACGACGACCTTGCCGTCGAGCTCGATAGTGCAATCGCGCATCGGCACGTCGTAATGCCCGCGCGTGTCGCGCTTTCCCCCGCCCTGCGTGTTCGGGCCGGTGGAGAAAAGGAAATTGCCGGGAAAGGTGCGCGCGGCGGCGCGGTGGCGCTCAGGGTCGTCGCCGTGCAGGGCGATGCCGTACCACAGCGCCTGGGGATTGAGCCCCCAGCCGAGGTGCGACACCGCGTAGGGGTCGCGGTCCTGCGGGGAGCTCTTGCCGTCCTCGAGCCAGTCGCGCATCAGCTTCGCGTCCATGCCGCCTTCGAGCTTGACGATGTGACCTTCGCGAATCTCGAGCCTCACCGTGTCGGCGATGTAGCGGCAATAGGGCAGGATGACGATATCGCCCGGCTGGAACACCACCGTGCCGTGCGCGCTGCCTTCGTTCGGAAAAGTGTGGATGTGCCCGCCGCCCCAATGGTCGAAATGACCGCGCTCGTCCGCGAAGCCCCATTGCGTCATCACAGGGTACTCGCCGCATTCGTAAGCTAGTTCGGTACCCGCTTCGCTCCGCACGCGAACGCGCTTGGTGCTGCTGTAGATGCGCTCCGCGTACTTGCAGGCGTCCTTGAGCCCGGGCGGGGACATCAATTGTTCGAGGTCGTCGGGCGAGTCGATGATCATGAGCACGCGCGTGCCGCCGTCCATGACCTGCCCGAGCCATTTCGTAAAGAGCGGCACGTGGAAGATCACCACCATGTCCGCGGCCTTGACCGCCTCGAGCGTGCCTCTGCATTTGCCGATCGTCGGCACGCCCACCTTGGTCCACGAGGGCAGCGAGTTCACGCACAGCTCGTAGATGTCCGCACCGAGGTCATCGGCCGCAGCGAACGCCGCCTGCACGTACTCGCGCCGGGTGGCGAGGTCGCTGACCGCGACGATCGTCTCTTCCTTCTTTACCTGGCACATCTCGAACTCGCGGCGGTAAAGCAGCGCGAGCTTCGCCGGGTTAAGCTCCTGGATCATTCGCGCATTATGGCGCGCCTGCGTTTCGGGCGCGCATCATCGCCCCCCATACGGTGTGCGGCGTAGCCGGCATTTCGAGATGCTCTATTTGCAGTGCATCAAGCAATGCGCTCATCACCGCCGCCGGCGCCCCGATCGCGCCCGATTCCCCGCACCCCTTTGCGCCGAGCGGGTTATGCGTGCACGGCTGGCTTTCGTCGGTCTCGGAAAAGAACCGAGGCAGATCGCTCGCGCGCGGAAGCGCGTAGTCCATGAACGAGGCGGAAAGAAGCTGCCCGGCCTCGTACACCGTGCGCTCTGCGAGCGCCTGCCCGATGCCCTGGCCGAGACCGCCGTGCAGCTGACCTTCCACGATCATCGGGTTGATCACCGTCCCGATGTCGTCCACTGCGTGATAAGAGACAAGCTCGACCCGGCCGGTTTCCGGATCGACTTCGAGCTCGCAGACATGCACGCCGTTGGAATAAGCGAAGTTCGGGGGGTCGTAGTAAGCCGTCTCGTCCAGTCCCGGCTCCAGCGACTCGAGCGGATAATGGTGCGGGACGTACGCTGCGAGCGCGACGTCCCGAAGGACAATCTTGCGGTCCGTTCCTGCAACCCGGAATTCTCCGGCGGAGAACTCGATGTCGGCGGCGGACGCTTCCAACAGGTGCGCGGCGATCTTCCTGCCCTTGAGGATCACCTTCTGGCAGGCGGAATGAAGCGCCGAGCCGCCCACTGCGATCGAGCGGGATCCAAAGGTACCGGTGCCCACCGGAACGAGCGCCGTGTCTCCCTCGACCACTGAAATTCTTTCCAAGGGAACTCCAAGACGATCGGCCAGGATTTGGGCAAAGGTGGTGGAGTGGCCCTGACCATGGTTGTGCGTGCCTAGATAGGCGGTAACGCTCCCGTCAGGCGCCACGCGCACCGTTGCCGCTTCGTGGAAGCCTCCGCGCGCGCCCATCATTCCGGCGAGGCGCGAGGGCGCGACGCCCGAGGACTCCAGGTAACAGGCGAGCCCGATGCCTCGCAACCGGTTTCGGGTTCTCGCTTCCTTTCTTCGCTGTTCGAAATTCTCGTAGTCAGAAACGGCCAGCGCGCGCTCGAAGATGCGCGGAAAATCGCCGCAGTCGTAAGTCGGTCCGATCGGCGTCCTGTACGGCATGGCGTCCCTGGGGATCAGGTTGCGGCGCCGGATTTCGGCGCGATCGATGCCGAGCGCGCGCGCCGCCTTGTCGGCGAGGCGCTCGAGCACGTAGCACGCCTCGGGCCGGCCCGCGCCGCGATAGGCGTCGGTAGGTACGCTGTTCGAGAACACGCCCGTAACCTCGATATGGATTGCAGGCGTGCGATAAGGGCCGGCGAGGAGCGCGCTGTAGATCGGTCCCGGGATCGCCGCACCGAAGGTCGACACGTACGCGCCGAGATCGGCGCGCGTTTGCACGCGGAGCGCGAGAAAGCGTCCGTCGCGGTCGAGCGCGAGCGAGGCCCGCGTGCGGTGGTCCCTGCCCTGCGTGTCGGAGACGAACGATTCGTTGCGCGTTGCGATCCACTTCACCGGCCGGCGGAGACGGCGCGCAGCCCAGACGACGATGGTTTCCTCGGGATAGTGCTTGCCCTTGTAGCCGAAGCCGCCTCCCATGTCGTAAGACGCGACCCGCAGCTCGTTTTCCGCCAGACCGAGCTCCGCGCACACGTGGCTTCGGATGTGGTGCGGCGTCTGGGTGCCGCAGTACAGGGTGTCGCCGGTGGCGATCGCGCCGCGTGTCTCGATCGCCGCTCCGCAGAGCCGGTTGTTGACGAGCTCGAGCTCGACGCGCTGCGCGGCGCGTGCGAACGCGGCATCGACTGCCGCTGCGTCGCCACGTGTCCAGTGGAAGCAGGTTTCCGACTCGATGTTTTCAAGGATTTCATAGTCAATTCGGATCCGCTCGGCCGCATCCTCTGCGAGCAATTTGCTTTCGGCAAAGACGGCAGCGACAGGCTCGCCGACGTGCCGCACCGTTTCCCGCGCGAGCGCCCAGCGCGGCGGCTCCACCATGCCGGCAATCGTCCATGCGGCGCGCATCGGACGGACGCCGTCCTTCTGCATGTCGCGGCCCGTAAGAACGAGAATTTCTTTCGGAAAAGTGATCTTGCGAACCCGGGCGTGCGGATGGAGCGAGCGCACCAGCACGCAATGCAGCATGCCGGGAAACGAAAGATCGTCGATGAAGCGGCCGCTGCCGGTGAGGAAGCGATAGTCCTCGACGCGACGAACCGGCGCCCCGATCACCCCAGCTCTTCGCGCAGCAGGTCCAGTCGCTCGTAGATCGCGCGATCGGTGACGATGAAAAGCTCTGCCGAGCGCGCTTCGTGGCTCGCCCAGGTCCAGTGCGGCACGGTGAAGACGTCGTGCCGCGACCACTGGAACGTGTGCTCGCCGACGCTCGAACGACCTTCGCCGGAAACGACGAGGCAGATCGCGTTGTAGGTCGCCCGTTTCAGCCGGGTCTTGCCCTCGATCTTCGAGAAAAAAAGATCCAGCGTCGGCATCACCGAGCCGTTGTTCTTCGTATACCGCATCGTGCGCGCGCCGTCAGGCCCCGGCGGCAGTGAAGCTACCTTCCTGCGTGTTTCGGACCCGGGAAAGTGGTATTCCTCGGAACCCGCGTCGTTCGCTTCCCAGAAACGCTCGTCCTGACGCGTCCCCGGCTCGAAGAAGCTCGCATCGAGCGCACAGATCGCCGGCATGTTGGCGGCGTCGAACCACACGGTGCGCCGGCTGCTCTGGTTGATGTGCCCGTGCCAGCACATCGGCGGCGTGAGCACGAGGTCGCCCTCCTTCATCTCGCAGCGCCGGCCGTTCACGACGGTCAGCGCACCTTCGGCGCGCGTGGAGAAGCGGATCGCGGCGGCGGTATGGCGGTGCGGCACCGCCTTGTCGCCGGGCTCGAGCACGGTGAACGCTCCGATCAGGTTCTGCGTGGTCACGGTCGCGCCGCCGAACGCCGGATGCGCGAGGATCAGCGCACGGCGCTCGACGTCCTCGATGGCAACTTCCTTAGCGGCGCGCTCCGTAAAAGGCTCGAGCTCGCTCCAGCGCCAGTGCATCGGCGCATCCTTGGCGCGCGGGTGGAGCGGCGTGATGCGCTGGTAGCGGTCCCACAGCGGATGGATGTTGGAGCGCTCGAGGGACGCGATCAGCGCGGCATCGGTTCTCATAAGCCGGAACGATACCGCGGGAAATGGGGTCAAATCCGTTTTTTCCAACTTTTCGCGAGCTCGCATGGCATCTCCGGCCGACCGCCGCACCGAGTGGTTCGTTCCCGCCTTCGGCCCGGAGCGCTTCCGGCTCGCCGTGGGACTGCTCTTCCTCCCCTACACCGGCATGGTGCTCTCGTTCACCGTGATCGGCTCGATGCTCGCGCCGGCGATTTACTGGGACCGCGTCGGCGCGATCGTGCTCATCTACTTCCTCGCCCTGGGGATCGGCGCTCACGCGCTCGACGCGGTGGGCAGCGGCGCGGCCAAGCCCTGGGGCAACGTGTTCTCCCGTGCCCAGCTCTGGGCGCTCGCCGTGGCCGCGCTCCTCGCCGCGTACGCCGTCGGCATCTGGTACATGGTGCGCTACGCGCCGCTGCTCTGGCCGATCGCGCTCGCCGAAGGATTCTTCGTCCTCGCCTACAACCTCGAGTGGTTCCGCGGCCGCTTCCACAGCGATTTCTGGTTCGCGGTGTCGTGGGGAGCGCTCCCCGTTCTTGCCGGCTACGTGCTCCAGACCAACGCGGTTTCGGCGGCCGCGCTCCTTGTCGCCGCCGCCATGGCGCTTCTGAGCGTGGTCGAGATCAAGGCTTCGCGCCCCTACAAGGAGCTCAAACGCGCCGGTTCGGGCGGCCGGGAGGCCGACCGCACGCAGATCGCACGCCTGGAAGCAATACTGAAGAGCGTCAGTCTCGGCGTCATCCTGCTCGGCGCCGGCCTCCTTGTCTGGCGCCTGTGGAGCTGAGCATGCGATACGCGGCACGAATCAAGGATCGCGTCGACGCCGAGCTCGCGAGCTGCGTCGCCGACTGGTTCCCCGAGCTGCCGCCCCCGGACCAGGACGCCCTGCGCGGGATCCTGGCTCGCGGCAAGCGCCTGCGCGCCTGCCTCGCCTGCCTCGTGGCCGAGGCGCTCGGGGCCCGCATCGAGGCGGCCATGCCCGCGGCGCTGGCGATCGAAATGGTCCACGCGGCATCGCTGGTGCACGACGACTTCGTCGATGGCGACGCGTTGCGCCAGGGCAAGCCGGCGGCATGGACGGTGCTCGCGCCGCGGCGCGCGGTCCTCCTCGCCGACATGATGTTCGCCACCGCCATCGAGAGGATGGCCCAGTGCGGCGCCGCCGAGGTCTGCGCGCTCGCACATGCGATCGCCGCCACGGCGCGCGGCGCGTTTCAGGAGACGCTGGGGGGCAGCACTTCCTATCGCCGCATCAACGAGGCGAAGACCGGTTCCCTGTTCGCAGCGGCGGCGCGGCTCGGCGCGCTCGCCGCCAAGGGGCGCGCGGCCGAGGTCGAAGCGGCGCACCAGTTCGGCGCCCTCGCCGGCGAGGCCTACCAGCTGGCCGACGACCTCGCGGACGGCGTCCCGCCCGGCGTGAATCCGCGCCTGGAAGGCGACATCACTGCGCTGCTCGAGCGCGCCAGGGCGGCGCTCGCGCTATTTCCCGACAACGAATCGACGCGCCTGCTCGCCGAGGCGCCCGGAGAGTTTGTGCGGCGCGCGCTGACGATGGCCGCGCCGTACGCGGTGAGATAGTCGGTGCGGATGCCGGAAAAGCCATTCTCGGCGAGCGCGCGCTCGAGCTCCGGCACCCAGCGCGTCTTCTCGATGAGGCCCGGCAGGCCGCGATAGATTTCGCGCCACGCCGGGAAGAACGCCCCGCCGATCACCCTGAGCAGCAGGAAGTACGTGCGCCAGAGCGCTACTAGAAAGCGCTTCGGCGGAAAAATGAAGTCGTGCATCAGCAGCAGTCCGTCCTCCTTCAGCATCGAGCGGCAGTTGCGCACGAGCAGCGGCAGGTCGGCGTACTTCGCTAGATAAGAAGACGAGATGCAGTCGAAGGGCTGCTCCGCGCGGTAGTCCTCGGCGCGCGTGAGCACGAGCTCGACGTTGTCGAGCCCGCGCAGCTTGGCGCGGGCGATCGCGAGGTATTCCTCGCGCAACTCCACGCCGACGACGCGGCTCGTGGGAAAGCGCCGTGCGATGGCGAGGGTCGAGATGCCGGTGCCGCAGGCAAGGTCGAGGATGCGCTCGGCCCCGCCAGGGATGCGCTCGACGATGCGCCGCTTCCATAGGCGATCGATGCCGAACGTCGCGGCAGCCACCATGAAGTCGTAGGTGCTGCCGGTGCCGCGGAAGAAGCGCTCGACGAGCTCGAGCCGCTCGTCGTCACGGTCGCGGAGCATATGTCAGAGCGGCGCGGTGGCGACGTCGTAGGTAAAGAGCCACTCGTAGCGCGAGGCGACGTTAGCACCCGCCCATTCTCGCTCCACGTACTCGCGCGCTCTTGCGGGGTCGGCGAGCGCGCGGTTATGGAAGCGCGTGATGTTGTCTGCCGAGCCTGCCACCGCGCGCCGGGTGCGCTCGCGCCTGGCGTTCTCGTACCTCTCCAAGCGAGAAGGAATATCGCCGTCCAGCGTGCCGAGAGCCCGTCCCAACATGAACCCATCCTCAATGGCCATCACCGCTCCCTGAGCAAGAAACGGCACCATCGAGTGGCAGGCATCGCCGAGCAGCGTGACCCGGCCGACCGTCCAGCGCTCCATGGGCGGGCGCACCATCAGCGCCCATTTGTACGGTACCGGGATATTGCGGATCAGCTCCTGCACTTCGCCATGCCAGCCGGCGAAGTCAGCGGCCAGCTCTTCGGTCGTGCCGCGCGCGCTCCAGGACTCCACGCGCCAGTCGGCGCGCTCGCGCGCACCGACGAAGTTCATCACCTTTCCCGCGCGCAACGGATAGTGCACGAAGTGCCCGCCCGGCCCAACCCAGTTGACGCCAACCATGCGCGCCATGTGCCGCGGCAGCCGCTCCATCGGCACGATGCCGCGCCAGGCGATGATCCCCGTGAACTGCGGCTTGTCCTGGCCGAACAGGACCTGGCGCACCATCGAATGCACCCCGTCGGCGCCGATCAGCACATCGCCCGAGACGGAACTTCCGTCGTCCAATCTCAGTTGTACCCGATCAGCGTCCTGGATGAACCCCAAACCCTTGCTGCCCACGTGAATCGCCTGTGCCCTATGGCGCCCCACAGCGCTAGCGAGCGCGTCGAGGAGATCGGGCCGGTAGACCGTAAGGTACGGGTAGCCATAGCGCTCGATCGAGACGCTTCCGAGGTCGAAGAGCTTCCAGGTCTCGCCCGTGTTCCACAGGCGGATCTCCTTTGCGCTCGCCTCGCAGGACAGCGCCTTCAGCTCCTCGCCGACGCCGAGCGCGTAGAGCGCGCGCGTGCCGTTCGCGCTGAGCTGCAGTCCGGCGCCGACTTCCTTCAGCTCGGGAGCCTGCTCGTAGACCTCGACGTCGCAGCCCATTCTGAGCGCCGCCAGAGCAGCGGTGAGCCCACCGATGCCCGCGCCTACGATGAGGACTTTGATTTGGCTATCCCGTAAGGGCCTTGATCCCCGCGGCGGCGATCTGCTCGTCCTCGTGCGACTGCACGCCCGAGATTCCGACCGCGCCGACGCACACGCCGTCGGCCACGATCGGCAGGCCGCCCTGGACCGGCGTCACCTGCGGCATGTTGAGGAGCTCGGGCCTTTTTGCGATGCGCTCCTGCCACGCGGTAGTGGAGCGCCGGGTCTCGGCGGCGGTGCGCCCCTTTTCGATCGCGATGCGCGCGTTCGCCGGACTCGCGCCGTCCATGCGGGCGAGATGCAGCAGGTGCCCTCCGTCGTCGAGGATGGCGATGCACACGTTCCAGTTGTTCCGCCGCGCCTCTGCCTCCGCCGCGGCGGTGATCTTGCGACAGTCCTCCAGCGTCAGCATCGGTCGGGTTTTCATCTCAGGGCCTGGCGAATTTGCTCCAGCGCGTTGGGATCTTCGATGGTGGTGAGGTCGCCCGGGTCGCGGCCCTCGGCGAGCGCCTGGATCGAGCGGCGCAGCGTCTTGCCCGAGCGCGTCTTCGGCAGCAGCGTCACGAAATGCACCGCCTTGGGCCGCGCGATGGCGCCCAGCTGCCTGTCCACAGTTTGCATGACTTCTTCCGGACGGGTTCCGAGAGAACTGTCCTTGAGAACCGCGAATGCGAGGGGCATCTGGCCCTTGAGCGCATCCACCACGCCGACCACGGCGCACTCGGCCACGTTCGGGTGCATGTTGACCGCCTCCTCGATCTCGCGCGTGCCGAGTCGGTGCCCCGCCACGTTGATCACGTCGTCGGTGCGGCCGAGGATGAAGTAGTAGCCTTCCTTGTCGCGGATGCCCCAGTCGAAGGTCGAGTAGACGAGCTGTCCCTTGAAGTCCTTGAAATAGGTATTCACAAAACGCTCGTCGTCTCCCCATACCGTGGACATGCAGCCGGGCGGCAACGGCGGGTTGATCGTGACGACACCTTTCTCTCCGTCGGCCACCGGGTTGCCGGTGCCTTCGTGAAGCAGCCGGACGTCGTAGCCGTACACCGGGAAGCTCGGCGAGCCCATCTTGATCTTCGTCTTCTCCACGCCGGGGTGCGCGGACAGCAGCGGCCAGCCGGTTTCGGTCTGCCAGTAATGGTCGATTACTGGCCTGCCGAGCGCCTCGCTGATCCATACGTGCGTCGGCTCATCCAGCGGCTCGCCGGCAAGGAACAAGTGCTTGAGCGAGGAGACGTCGTACTTCTTGAGGTATACCGGATCCTGCTTTTTCAGCACGCGGATCGCCGTCGGCGCTGAAAACATGACCGACACTTTGTAGTCCTGGACGATCTTCCACCATACGCCGGCGTCAGGCCGGATCGGCACGCCCTCATACATGATCGTCGTCATGCCCGCGATGAGGGGCCCGTAGATGATGTACGAGTGCCCGACCACCCAGCCGATGTCGGAGGTGGTGAACATGGTCTCGCCGGCCTCGCCGCAGAAAATGTGCTTCATCGATGAAGCAAGCGCCACGGCGTAGCCGCCGACGTCGCGCTGCACGCCCTTTGGCCGGCCCGTAGTTCCCGAGGTGTACAGGATGTACGACGGCGCGTTGGACTCCAGCCATGCACAAGGGATCTGCGGGTTGGGAAGATCCTTTGCCAGTGAGACCCAATCCACATCCCGCCCTTCGACGATCGGCATGTTGGGGTCGAGCCCGCGCGAGAACAGCAGCACCTTCTGCGGCGGTTGCTTCGCGAGCTTGAGCGCTTCGTCCACCAGCGCCTTGTACAGCACCGGCTTGCCCATGCGGCTGCCGCCGTCGGCGGTGATCATGAGCGCCGGGCGGGCATCGTCGATGCGCGCCGCGAGGCTTGCCGCGGCGAAGCCGCCGAACACCACGGAGTGGATCGCGCCGAGCCGCGCGCAGGCGAGCATCGCGAACGCCGCCTCCGGAATCATCGGCATGTAGATGATGACGCGGTCGCCCTTCTTCACGCCGAGCGCCTGCATCATCGCGGCGACGCGGTTCACCTCGCGGGATAATTCCTTGAAGCTGAAACTGCGGGTCTGGTCCACCTCGGTGGAGATCCAGACCAGGGCCGTCTGGTCGCCGCGGCTCGCGAGATGGCGGTCGACCGCGTTGTAGCAGAGGTTGGTCTCGCCGCCCAAGTACCAGCGCGCGAACGGCGGGCGCGAATAGTCCAGTACTTTGCCGAACGGCCGCTGCCAGTGCACGCACTTTGCCTCCTCCCCCCAGAAGCGTTCGCGGTCTTCGAGCGAGCGGCGATGGAATTCACGATAGGTGGGCATGAAGAAAGTCTAGCGCGCGGTGTCCTGGGTCAGTGTAACGCGTCGGCGATGCGCTTGAGCCGCATCAACAGTTCGCTCGCCGCCGGCCCGAGGCGGGCCCGGGTGGTTCTTTCCAGGACCCCGAGTGCGACTTCAATGTCCCGGGGCAGCCCGCTCGCCGGCATCGGCGGCGGCGGCGGCGCTTCTTGTTTGTGCAAACGCACAAGCGCCGCGCGCATTAGTTCCTCGATGGAGCCCGCTGCGTCCGCAGCAAGCGAAGCGACACCGAGGCTGGCGGCGAACCTGAGCGGGCGCTCGCGGTAGGTCAACTTGGCCTCCGCGAGCTCGCGGTGGAGGCGCTGTGCGAGGCTCTCCATCTGCGTCGCGCCGGTCGCAGACGAGAGCACGATGAAGGTCGCCTGGGCGGTTCTCGCGACCAGGTCCTCGGCCCGCACCTTGCTCATAAGCAGTTTGCCGACGCGCCCCAAGACCACGTCCGCAATCTCCTTGCCGGCAGCGAGCGCGATCTCGTCGTAGGTGTCGACACGAAGCGCCATGGCGGAAAGCTCGCCCCCGTGCCGGCGCACATGGGCGAAATGCTTGCGGCCTTCGGTGACGAGGTAGTGCGGAGTCAGCGCGCCCGTCAGCGCGTCGTGCGTCGCCTCCTGGCTCGCGCGCACCAGGCGCAGCACGTTGTCCAGACGGGCCATCACTTCCGGAGCATCGGCCGACTTGCCGATGAAGTCGTTGGCGCCAAGGTCGCGCGCGCGCTGCTTGGCCGCAAGGTCCTCGCTGCCCGAGATGATGACGACCGGAAGCGCGCGCACGCGGGCGTCGACCGCTCCGCGGATGCGCGTCAGCAGCCCGTAGCCGTCGAGCCGCGGCATATCGAGGTCGGTGAGCACCATGACGATCGACGGATCCGTCTGGACCGCCTGCCAGGCCGAATCGCCGTCGGCTTCCTCTCGTACGCCGAACGACGTCTTCAGGATGGTGGCGAACGTGGTGCGGACGAACCTCGAATCATCGACCACCAGCACGCGCTTCTGCGGCAGGTCGGCCGGCGTTGCCATGCTAGGGGCTCATTCGGCGATGTCCACCACCACGCGGCGCGACACCTTGGCGTTGATGAAATCATCGAACACCGAGGGCAGCTCGCTGAAGCGCAGGGTGCGCGCCATCTCCTTCAGCAAGGGCGGCTTGAGATCGGTTGCGAGACGCCGCCAGACGAGATCGCGGATCGGGTTGGAGACGTCGCCCGAATTAACGCCGAGCAGGCTCACCCCGCGCAGGATGAAAGGCAGCACGGTGGTGTTCAGGCTGTGGCTCGCCGCCAGGCCGACCGCGGCGATGACCCCGCCATAGTTCATGGTGCTCGCCATCCAGGCGAGCACATCGCCGCCGAGGTTGTCCACCGCTCCCGCCCAAGTTGCCTTGTCGAGAGGTTTGATTTTCTGCAGGTTCAGGGTTTGCCGGAGCATGATCTCCTTCGCGCCCAGCTTCTTCAGCCAATCCGCTTCGCTCTCCTTCCCGGTCACCGCGACCACGTGATAGCCCAGCTTGGCGAGCGCCGCTAGGGCAATCGAGCCCACGCCACCGGTCGCACCGTTGACGATCACCGCACCGTTCTCGGGCTTGAGCCCGTTGTGCTCCATACGGACGATCGCGATGCCCGCAGTGTAACCGGCAGTGCCGAACGCCATCGCTTCCCACAGCGACAAGCCGGGCGGCACTTTGGCGATCCAGTCGCCCTTTACGCGCGTGTAGGGTGCGTAGCCTCCGTCGCTCGACACACCGACGTATTCGCCGCTCGCCGTAAGAACGGCGTCGCCCTTCTTGAAGCGCGGATCTCTGGACTCGATCACCGTGCCGGCGAAGTCGATGCCGCCCACGCACGCAGGCCTTCTCAATATCTTGCCTTTGCCCGTCGCCGCAAGCGCATCCTTGTAGTTCACGCTCGAGTACGCGACCCGCACGAGCACTTCGTGCGGGTCGAGCTGGTCGAGCGTGTAGTCGACGAACTCGGCGTGGATCTTCTTCTCCGGCGTTTCGGTGAGCTTGTAGGCTTTAAAGCGTTCCATGTCGCCTCTTCCTATTATTCCGGTTTGATGCCAGCTTCCTTGACCACGCGGGTCCACTTTTCGGTTTCCTGCGTGACAAAAGTCGCGAACTCCTGCGGTTTCATGCGCACAACGTCGGCGCCCTCGAGCTCGAAGCGCTTGCGCGTCTCGGGTGAATCGAGGATCGCGGTTATCTCCTTGTAGAGCCGGTCGAGCGCAGGCTCCGGCGTGCCCGCGGGCGCGAGAATGCCCCACCAGTTGCTCACCTCGAACCCAGGCACGCCGGCCTCGGCGATGGTCGGAACATCGGGCAGCGCGGCGACGCGCTTCGCGCTGCTGACACCGAGCGCCTTCAGCTTCCCCGAGCGCACGTGCGGGATCATCTGCACGAGGCTGCCGAGATTCATCTGCACCTGGCCGGCGATCACGTCGGTGAGCGCCGGGCCGCCGCCCTTGTACTGCACGATCACGAAATTGGTCTTGGACTGAAGGCGGAAAAGCTCGGTCGCCATGTGCTGGAAGCTGCCGATGCCGGCGGCGGCCGCATTGAGCTCCCCGGGTTTCTGTTTCAACAGGTTCAGCAGATCAGTCACGGAGTTCGCGGCTGAGGATGCCGGCACGACAAGCAGCGCGGGCCCGCTGCCGAGCATCGCCACCGGAACGAAGGACTTCATCGCGTCCCGCGGCAGGCGGTTGAATGCGATGCTCGTCGGAAACGCGGTCGAAATGAGGAGCAGCGTGTACCCGTCGGGCGCCGCCTTCGCCGCCTCGTTCGTGCCGATGATGCTGCCCGCGCCGCCGCGATTGTCGATGACCACACTCTGGCCGAGGCGCTCGCCGAGCTGCATGCCGATCGAGCGGCCGACGACGTCATTCGAGCCGCCCGGCGGAAACGGGATGATGAGACGCACGGGCTTCACGGGATAGGACTGGGCGAGCCCGAGCCCGCACGCAACCGCAAGCCCCAGTGCGACCAGGGTTCTCATGCCGCCAATGCTACCCGCCTTGCCGGCAGCAGTCGGTATTCGGCCGACTGCATTTCATGCAACCGGCTCACGGTGCGCTGGAAATCCGCCGAGTTCTGGCCTTCGACGAAAAGCTCCTCGGGCGCAGCCTCAGCCGACACTACAAGCTTGACGCACTCGTCGTACAGCACGTCGACGAGCCAGGTGAAGCGCCGCGCGGCGTCCGACTGTCTCGCCGACAGGCGCGGCACGCCGGAGAGCACGACGGTGTGGAAGCGCTTCGCCAGGTCCACGTAATCGGCATAGGAGCGCGGCCCGCCGCACAGCGTGTGGAAATCGAACCAGACCACACCGCCTGCGCGCTTGCGGTAGGGAATGGTGCGTCCCTCGACGTCGAGCGGATGCCATTCCTCCTGCACGTCCTTCAATTCCTCGAAAATCCGCGCCAGCGGCGCATCGCTCAGATGATAGACCTGCACCTGCTCCATCTTGAGGCGCCGGTAGTCGGTGCCGCTGTCCACGGCCACCACGTCCAGGCGGCTCTTGATCAGCTCGATCGCCGGCACGAAGCGCTCGCGCTGCAGGCCCCCGGGATAGAGCTGGTCGGGGTGGTAGTTCGAAGTCATGACGAATTGCACGCCCCGGTCCATGACCTGATCCAGGAAGCGTCCGAGGATCATGGCGTCGGCGATGTCGGAAACGTGAAATTCATCGAAGCACACCAATCTATACCGCCTTGCCGTGCGCGCCGCTACCTCGGCGATCGGGTCCTGGGCGCCTTTCAGCGCGTCCAGCTCGCGGTGGATCTCGCGAATGAAGTGGTGGAAATGCACGCGCCGCTTGCGCACAAGCGGCACGCACAAATAGAACGCATCCATGAGGAAGCTCTTGCCGCGCCCGACCGGGCCCCACAGATACACGCCCTTCGGCAGCGGCGGCTTAACGAGCAGGCGCCTCAGTGCGCTGGAGCGGCGCCGCTTGTACGCGCCCCATTCCTCGTGCAGGCGCTGCAGCCGCTCGACCGCGCGCCACTGCGCCGAGTCGGAGACGAAGCCGCGCCGAGCGAGGCTCTGCGCGTAGACTGCGACGACGCCCTGCGCCTCAGATATTGAGGCTGCGTTTGTCGACCCCAAGCGCGGCGTCCTTCAGCGCCTCGGAAAGCGACGGATGGGCGTGGATGATCATGCCAATGTCCTCGGCCGAGCCGCGGAATTCCATCGCCACCACCGCCTCGGCGATCAGCTCCGACGCGAACGGGCCGATGATGTGAACGCCGAGAATCTCGTCGGTTTTCGACGCCGCAAGGACCTTGACGAGGCCGCTCGTATCGCCGAGGGCCCGCGCACGCGCGTTCGCCGAGAACGGGAATACGCCCGCGCGGTACTCGACGCGCTCCGCTTTCAGCTGCTGCTCGGTCTTGCCGACCCAGGCGATCTCGGGCGCGGTGTAGATGACCCACGGCACGGTGTTGAAGTCGAAGTGCGGCTTCTGGCCGGCGATGCGCTCGGCTACGGCCACGCCCTCCTCCTCGGCCTTGTGCGCTAGCATCGGCCCGCGCACGACATCGCCGATCGCCCAGACGTTGGGAAGGTTGGTGCGGCATTCGTCATCGACTTCGATGAAACCGCGCTCGTCGAGCTTCAAGCCCACACCGGCGGCATTCAGTCCTGTGGTATTGGGCACCCGGCCGATGCAAACGATCAGCCGGTCACACTCCAAGGTCTGGCTTGAATTTCCGGATACAGTGTATTGAACTTTAACGGTTTTATTCGTTTCAACTTTGGTGATCTTCGCCCCCAGCTCAATCCTGAGGCCCTGCTTCGCAAAGAGCTTCGCCGCCTCCTTCGCGACGGCCTCATCCGCCACGCCGAGGAAGGTCGGAAGGGCTTCCAACAACGTGACTTCGGAGCCCAGCCGCCGCCACACGCTGCCCATTTCCAGGCCGATCACCCCGGCGCCGATCACCCCCAGGCGCGCGGGGACATCCGGGATGGCGAGCGCGCCGGTGTTGCTGAGGATGAGCTTCTCGTCGAAGTCCGTGCCGGGCAGCGCCCGAGGGTTCGAGCCCGTGGCGACAATGACGTGTTTCGCTTGCACGGCCTCCCCGTTGACGATCACTTCGGACGGAGATTTGCCGAACGCTGCTCGCCCATGGAAGAAGGTGATCTTGTTCTTCTTGAAGAGGTAAACGATGCCGTCGTTATTCGACTTCACCACCTTGTCCTTGCGCTTGAGCATCTGCCCAAGGTCGAGCTCTAGCCCCTTCACCTTTACGCCGTGCTCGGCGAAATGGTGGCCGACGTGCTCGTAGTTCTCGGAGGACTGGAGCAGCGCCTTCGATGGAATGCAGCCGACGTTGGTGCACGTGCCGCCGAGCGCCGGTTTTCCGTCGGCGCCTTGCCACTCGTCGATGCACGCGGTGCTGAAGCGGAGCTGGGCTGCGCGGATGGCCGCGATGTAGCCGCCAGGACCGCCGCCGATGACGACGACGTCAAATGTCTTCATTGGGGACGAAGATCCAGAGCAAGACGTACGCGAAGAGCGTGAAGCCGCCGAAGACGAGGCCGAGGACGAAAAGCATCCGCCAGATCCACGCCTCGACCCCGGTGAGGCGCGCGATACCTCCGCACACGCCGCCGATCCAGCGCTCGCCCTGCGAGCGCCGCAAGCGGTTGATGGCAAGCCCCGCGCCAGGGCCCGGCGCCGCGTCGAGCAGCCGCCCCTTGGCACGCTCGTAGTCCGCCTGGCTGATGGCGCCCCGCGCCAGCAGCTCGTGCAGCTTCGCGATCTCGTCGGCCACCGACATCAGATCTCCAGGATCAGCCGGGCAGGGTCTTCCAGGGCCTCTTTAATGCTGACCAAGAACAAGACGGCTTCGCGCCCATCGATGATGCGGTGGTCGTACGAGAGCGCGAGATAGTTCATCGGCCGCACTACGATCTGCCCGTTCTCCACCACCGCGCGATCCCTGGTCGCGTGCACGCCGAGGATCGCGGACTGCGGCGGATTGATGATCGGCGTGGAGAGCATCGAGCCGAACACACCGCCGTTCGAGATCGAGAACGTGCCGCCGGTGAGCTCCTCGATCGCGAGCTTGCCGTCCTGCGCACGCTTGCCGAAATCGGCGATCTTCTTTTCGATCTCGGCGAAGCTCATGCGGTCGGCGTCTCTCAGGATAGGCACCACCAGGCCGCGCGGGCTGCCCACTGCGACGCCGATGTCGAAGTAGCCGTGGTAAACGATGTCAGTGCCGTCGATCGAGGCGTTCACCACCGGAAAACGCTTGAGCCCATGCACCGCCGCCTTCACGAAGAACGACATGAAGCCCAGGCGCGTGCCGTGCTCCTTCTCGAACCGCTCCTGGTAGCGCTTGCGCATCTCGATCACGGGCGCCATGTTGGCTTCGTTGAACGTGGTGAGGATTGCCGCGGTCGACTGCGACTGCACCAGGCGCTCGGCGACGCGCTGGCGCAAGCGCGACATCGGCACGCGCTGTTCCGGCCGGCCGGTGAGGAGCTGATCGACGTTAACGGGCGGCGGCGGCTGCTGCAGCGGAGTTCCAGGCGCTTTGATTTCAAGAACATCGGCCTTGGTCACCCGGCCGTCGCGGCCGGTGCCCTGGATCTTCGACGTGTCGATGCCCTTCTCCGCCGCGATCTTTTGCGCAGCAGGCATGACCGCCGCAGCCGTCTTGGGCTTTTCGGGAGCCGCCGGCTTCTTCTTTTCCGGGGAAGCCGGCGTTGCGGCTGCGGCCTTGCCTTCGGTGTCGATCTGCGCAATCACGTCACCCGAGCCGACCGAGTCGCGCGCCTTCCTGAGGATCTTGACGAGAACACCGTCCACCGGGGACGGCAGCTCGAGGACGACCTTGTCGGTCTCAATGTCGATCAGGTTCTCGTCGCGCGAGACCCGCTCGCCTTCGTTCTTGTGCCAGTCCAGGAGCGTCGCCTCGGCGACCGACTCCGACAACTGCGGCACCTTTACTTCCACGATCATCTGCGCTTCTCCCGTTCAGTTTTTCCCCCGGTACCGGCTGAGCCTTTCCCGGGTTAGCGAAAAACCAGCGAGTAACTCGCCGGGAATTCCTACCTGTAGTTGCCCAAAGCCTGCTCCACCAATGCCCTTTGCCGCTCGTTGTGGCGCGCCATGTAGCCGCCCGCCGGGGCGGCGGAGGCAGGACGGCCGGCATAGTACAGCTTCTGGTCCTCGCGCATGCTCTGGCGCAAGTAGTGGCCGCTCTGGTACCAGGCGCCCTGGTTCTGTGGCTCTTCCTGACACCACACCACCTCGGTCGCGTTGGGGTAGCGCCTTATCTCGGCCTCGAACTGCTTGTGCGGGAACGGATAGAGCTGCTCGATGCGGATGAGCGCAACATCGCTTCTGCGAAGCTCGGATCTTCTTGAGATAAGGTCGTAATAGACCTTGCCGCTGCAGGCGATGATGCGCTTCACCTCCCTCGCTTCCAGCGCCTGCACCTCGGGAATCACGGTCTGGAACGAGCCGTTGGTGAGCTCGGCGATCGGCGATGCGGCTTCCTTCTTGCGCAACAGCGATTTCGGAGTGAAAACCACGAGCGGCTTGCGGAAAGGCCGCAGCATCTGCCGGCGCAGCAGGTGAAAGATCTGCGCCGCGGTGGTCGGCACGCACACCTGCATGTTGTGCTCGGCGCAAAGCTGCAGGAAGCGCTCGAGGCGCGCGGACGAATGCTCGGGGCCCTGCCCCTCATAACCGTGCGGCAGGAACATCGCGAGCCCGCACACCCGTCCCCACTTGGTCTCGCCCGAGGAGATGAACTGGTCGATCACGACCTGCGCGCCGTTCACGAAGTCGCCGAACTGCGCCTCCCAGATGACGAGCGCGTTCGGCTCGGCCGTTGCGAAGCCGTACTCGAAGCCGAGCACCGCCTCTTCGGACAGCACGGAGTCGATCACCACGAAATGGCCCTGGTCCTTGCCGATGTTCTGGAGGGGGACGTAGCTGCCCTGGTCCCAGCGCTCGCGGTCCTGATCGTGCAGTACCGCATGGCGGTGCGCGAAGGTGCCGCGCCCCGAGTCCTGCCCGGAAAGACGCACGTCGTAGCCGTTGCAGAGGAGCGAGGCGTACGCCAGCGTCTCCGCCATTCCCCAGTCGACCGGAAGCTTGCCGGCCGCCATTTGCTTGCGCGCCTCGATCACGCGCGCGACCGACGGGTGCAGCTTGAAACCCTCCGGCAACGTGGTGACCGCTTCCGAAAGCCGTTGGAGCTGCTGCAGCGGCACATGCGTGTCGGCGGCATCGGTCCACTTGGCGCCGAGGAACGGCGCCCAGTCGACCGCGAACTTGGACTTGAAGTTCGACAGCACCGGGCTCACGGTCTGCTGACCGGCGTCGAGCGTGGCGCGATACGCCTTGATCATAGCTTCGGGCTCGGAGTCCTGGATCACTCCCTGGGTGACGAGCTTGTCGGCGTAGAGCTTGCGCGTGCCAGGATGCTGCGTGATCTTCTTGTACATGAGCGGCTGCGTCACCGCCGGCTCGTCCTGCTCGTTGTGGCCAAGCTTGCGGAAGCAAACGATGTCGATCACCACGTCCTTATGGAACGCCTGGCGGAACTCGAGCGCGAGCCGGGTCACGAACAGCACCGCCTCGGGGTCGTCGCCGTTCACGTGGAAGATCGGCGCCTCGACCATTTTGGCGACGTCGGTGCAGTAGATCGTCGAGCGCACGTCGCGCGGATCGGAGGTCGTAAAGCCGATCTGATTATTCACAATCAAGTGAATGGTCCCACCCGTACCGTATCCGCGCGTACCCGACAGGTTCAGCGTCTCCATCACCACGCCCTGCCCTGCGAATGCGGCGTCGCCGTGCACCAGGATCGGCAGCACCTGATCGCCGGTCTTGTCGTCGCGGCGGCGCTGGCGAGCGCGCACCGAGCCCTCGACCACGGGGTTGACGATCTCGAGGTGCGAGGGGTTGAAAGCGAGCGAAAGGTGCACCGGCCCGCCCCGGGTCGAGATGTCTGACGAGAAACCGTTGTGATACTTGACGTCGCCGGAGGGCAGCTCGGAGGGCTGCTTGCCCTCGAACTCGAGGAAAAGATCCTTCGGCATCTTGCCGAGCACGTTGACGAGCATGTTGAGACGGCCGCGGTGCGCCATGCCGATCACGATCTCCTGCACCCCGGCGCCGCCCGCGCGCTGGATCAGCTCGTCGATGCATGGAATGAGACTTTCCCCGCCTTCGAGCGAGAAGCGTTTCTGCCCGACGTAGCGCGTATGCAGGTAGCGCTCGAGATGCTCCGCCTCGGTGAGCTTCTGCAGCAGGCGCTTCTGCTCGACGGAGGTCACCTTCGGCGCACCGCGCACCGGCTCGATCCGCTCCTGGATCCATTGGCGCTGCGCGCGCTCGGAGATGAACATGTACTCGAAGCCGATGTTGCGGCAATACGTGTCGCGCAGCGCCTGCACCAGGTTCCTGAGCGAAGTCCTCTCCAGGCCGACGAACGAGCCGGCGTTCACCATCTGGTCCAGGTCCGCTTCCTTGAGGTCGTAGTACGCCGGCTCGAGCTCCGGAATGCTGGGCCGCGTCATGCGCTTGAGCGGATCGACGCTCGCCCAGCGCGCGCCAGCGATACGGTACGCGGTCACCAGCAGCAGCGCCGCGACCTGCAGGCGCTCCGGCGTGACCGGCTCGCTGGGGAGCGTACGCGCCGCGGCAAACTCACCTCGTTTCGCTCTTTGCACAAAGCTCTCGACCACCGCCGCATGCGCCACGTCCTTGTCGGCGGCGCCCGGCAGGTCTTGCATGCGATCGAAGTAGTCTCGCCACTCCTCGGGGATTGACTGCGGATTGGCGAGGTACTTCTCGTACAGTTCCTCGATGAACGGCGCGTTGCCGCCGAAAAGGTACGAGTTGTTCAGGAATTCCTTAAGCATGGATTTCCTTACCGCTCGTCGAGCGGCTTCACCTGCCGCCGGGTGGCCCCTTTATAAAGCTGTCGCGGCCGCCCGATCTTGTACTCGGGGTCGGTGATCATCTCCTGCCACTGCGCGATCCAGCCGATGGTGCGCGCAAGCGAGAAGATGCAGGTGAACATCGCCACCGGGATGCCGAGCGCGCGCTGCACGATGCCGGAGTAGAAGTCGACGTTCGGATAGAGCTTTCTTTCGTTGAAGTACGGGTCTTCCAGCGCCACCTTCTCCAGCGCTAGCGCGAGCTTGAACAGGCGGTCGTTGTGCAGGCCCAGCTCGTTCAGCACTTCGTGGCAGGTCTCGCGCATGAGCTTCGCACGCGGGTCGTAGTTCTTGTACACGCGGTGGCCGAAGCCCATCAGGCGCACGCCCGAGTTCTTGTCCTTCACTTTCCTGATGAACTCTCCCACCTTGGAGGCGTCGCCGATCTCCTCCAGCATCTCAAGGCAGGCCTCGTTCGCGCCGCCGTGCGCCGGGCCCCACAGCGAGGCGATGCCCGCCGCGATGCAGGCGTACGGATTCGCGCCCGAGGAGCCGCACAGACGCACGGTCGAGGTCGAGGCATTTTGCTCGTGGTCGGCATGCAGGATGAAGATGCGGTCGAGCGCACGCACCAGCACCGGGTTCACCTTGTACTCCTCGGTGGGCACCGCGAACATCATGCGCATGAAGTTGGCGGTGTAGGACAGATCGTTCTTCGGGTAGATGAACGGCTGGCCGATCGAGTACTTGTACGACATCGCGACGATGGTCGGCATCTTGGCGATCAGGCGGAACGCCGAGATCACGCGGTGATGCGGATCGTTGATGTCGAGCGCATCGTGGTAGAAGGCCGAGAGCGCGCCCACCACTCCGACCATCACCGCCATCGGGTGCGCGTCGCGCCGGAACCCCTGGTACAGGCGCGCGAGCTGCTCATGCACCATCGTGTGGTGCATGACGATGTCGACGAACTCGTCCTTCTGCTTGCGGTTCGGCAGCTCGCCGTATTGCAGTAGGTAGCACACCTCGAGGAAGTCGCAATGCTGCGCGAGCTCCTCGATCGGGTAGCCGCGGTAAAGCAGGATGCCCTGGTCGCCGTCGATGAACGTGATGGCCGAGCTGCAGCTCGCCGTCGACAGGAAGCCCGGGTCGTAGGTGAACATCCCCGATCTGCCGTAGAGCGTGCGGATGTCGACGACCTCGGGGCCCGTGGTACCGGAAAGCACCGGGAAGTCGAGGGTCTTGCCGTCGGGAAGCTTCAGCGTTGCGGTTTTCTCGGCCATATATATACCCCTAAGCAGCGCGCAGGCGAGCTACCGTGCGCTCGAACCGACGGTCGTAAGCGTCGCTGCGACCCGAAATGATGTCCCAGAGCTGATTGTCGGGCAGCTCGAGCAAGGCGCACAACGGCTGCAGGTCCTCTTCCCTCAAGGTGGGGATGAACTTCTCGAACACCAGATCGAGCTCCAGCAGCCCGCGACGGCACTTCCAGCGCAGCCGGTTCCTCGCCACCGCGTCCATCAGACGGCGCGCCTCACCATAAGCTCCTTGATCTTGTTGATAGCCTGCGTCGGGTTGAGGCCCTTTGGGCACACATCGACGCAGTTCATGATCGTGTGACAGCGGAACAGACGGTACGGGTCCTCGAGGTTGTCGAGCCGCTCGGAGGTCGCCTGGTCGCGCGTATCGGCGATGAAGCGGTAGCCCTGCAGCAGGCCTGCCGGACCGACGAACTTGTCGGGGTTCCACCAGAACGACGGGCAGGAGGTCGAGCAGCAGGCGCACAAGATGCACTCGTAAAGCCCGTTCAGCTCCTCGCGCTCTTCCGGGGACTGCAGCCGCTCGCGCTCCGGTGGCGGGTCGTTGTTGACCACGTAGGGCTTGATCGAGTGGTACTGCTTGAAGAACTGCGTCATGTCCACGATCAGGTCGCGGATCACGGGTAAGCCGGGGAGCGGGCGCAGACTCACGTGCTCGGGCAGATCGACGATCTTGGTGACGCAGGCAAGGCCGTTCCTGCCGTTGATGTTGATGGCGTCCGACCCGCACACGCCCTCGCGGCAGGAGCGACGGAAGGCGAGCGAGTCGTCCTGGGCCTTCGCCTTCACCATGGCGTCGAGCAGCATCCGGTCCGAGGGCTCGAGCGGGACGTCGTAGTCCTTCATGTACGGCTTCGCGTCCTTGTCCGGGTCGTAGCGGTAGATCGAAAGCTTCATCTGCCCTTCTTCCTCAGTATGTCCTTGCCTTCGGCTCCATCGTCTCGACCGAAATCGGCTTCTGGTGCACGGGCTTGTAGTCGAGGCGGTTGCCCTCCTTGTACCACAGCGTGTGCTTCATCCAGTTCTCGTCGTCGCGCTCCGGGTAGTCCGCGCGCGCCTGGGCGCCGCGGCTCTCTTTGCGCGCCTCGGCCGAGACTATTGTCGACAGCGCCGTCTCGACCAGGTTTTCGAGCTCCAGCGCCTCCACCCTCGCGGTGTTGAAGACCTTGGATTTGTCCGCAATGAAGGTGCGGCCGGCGCGTGCGGCGATCTCCTCGATTTTTCGCACCCCCGAAACCAGATCCTCCGGAAAGCGGAATACGCCGCAATGCTTCTGCATGGTGCGGCGCAGCTCGCTAAGCACGTCGGCCACTCGCTCGCCGCTGGTTGCAGAATCCAATCTGGAAAGTCTTGACCGGGTAGCGTCTCCGGCGTCCTTGGGCAGCGCGCGGTGCGGGCTCGGCTGCGAGCGCATGTCCTTGATCATCTGCTCGCCGGCTGCCTTGCCGAATACCACCAGGTCGAGAAGCGAATTGCAGCCCAGGCGGTTGCCGCCGTGCACTGAAACGCAGGCGCATTCGCCGGCGGCGTACAGGCCGGGCACGATCGCTTCCTTGCTCGCGCCCTCGGGCGCCACCACCTGCCCCATGTAGTTCGTCGGCACGCCGCCCATCTGGTAGTGCGCCGTGGGCACGACCGGGATGTGGTCGCGGATCGGGTCGACGTTGGCGAACTTGATCGCGATTTCGCGGATCCCGGGCAGGCGCTTGATGATGTCCTCGGGCTTCAGGTGCGAGAGTTTGAGCTCGAGGTAGTCGCCCTCCGGGCCGCAGCCGCGGCCTTCCTTGATCTCGGTGGTCATCGCGCGCGACACCACGTCGCGGCTCGCCAGGTCCTTGGCGTTTGGCGCATAGCGCTCCATGAAGCGCTCGCCGCTCTTGTTGAGCAGGTAGCCGCCCTCGCCGCGGACCCCCTCGGTGATCAGCACGCCGGCGCCGTAAACCCCAGTGGGATGAAACTGATAGAACTCCATGTCCTCCAGCGGCAGCCCGGCGCGCGCCGCCATCCCGAGGCCGTCCCCGGTGTTGATGAACGCGTTGGTCGAGCTGAAGAACATGCGTCCCGAGCCGCCAGTCGCGAGAAGGGTCGCCTTGGCCTGGCAGATGAACAGCTCCCCGGTCTCCATCTCCAGGGCAGTGACGCCCACGCAAGCGCCGTCCTGCGGATCGATGATGAGGTCGAGCGCCATCCACTCGACGAGGAACTGGGTGTTGGCGCGCACGTTCTGCTGGTAGAGCGTGTGCAGCATGGCGTGCCCCGTGCGGTCGGCCGCGGCGCAGGCGCGCATCGCCATCTTCGGGCTGCCGTAGTTCTGAGTGTGGCCGCCGAAGGGCCGCTGGTAGATCTTGCCATTCTCGATGCGGTCGAACGGCATTCCCATGTGCTCGAGCTCCACCACCACCTCGACCGCGCGCCGGCACATATACTCGATCGCGTCCTGGTCGCCGAGATAGTCAGAGCCCTTGACGGTGTCGTACATGTGCCAGTGCCAGGTGTCCTCCGCGGAGTTCGCGAGCGGCGCGGCGATGCCGCCCTGGGCGGCGACGGTATGCGAGCGCGTCGGGAACACTTTCGATAGCACCGCGACCTTGAGGTTGGCCCGCGCGAGCTCGAGCGCCGCGCGCATGCCCGCCCCTCCTGCGCCCACCACGATCGCATCGAATCGTCTGACGGGAGTCATCGGAAAAGGATCTGCACCGCCCAGCCGAGATAGCCGGCAAGCACGAGAACTGTCACCACCTGCAAGCTGAATCGCAGCCCGTCCGGCTTGATGTAGTCCATGAGGATGTCGCGTACCCCGACCCACGTATGCCAGACGAGGCTCACGGCGAAGACCAGGGTCGCCACCCGCATCCAGCCTTGGGCGAAAAGATCCCGCCACACCGCGTAAGTGAGGGGCTGATTGCTGAGCACGATACCGGCGGCGATCACCGCGTACACCGCGATGATGACCGCAGTGACGCGCTGGGCGAGCCACGAGCCGAGCCCGTAGTGCGCGCCGACGACGAGCCGCCTCACCACAGCTTGGCTCCGAAGAACGCCGTGAGCGCGAGCGATACGCCGATCACCAGCCAGCTTGTAATGCGAGCCGTTCTCAGGTCGATGCCCTTGTCGAGATCGAGGAAGAGGTAGCGGATCCCGGCGCAAAAATGGTGGCAGAACGCCCAGATGAAGACCAGCATGCCGAGCTTTACCAGCGGCAGCTGCAGGTAGCGGCCTCTTACGGCTTCGAATCCCTGCTCGCTCGCGAGGCTCGCGTCCAGCATGAAAAGCAGCCAGGCGGTGAACGGGAAGAAGAGCAGCGCGCCCGAGATGCGGTGGAGGATCGAGACCCAGCCGGGCACCGGCAGTCTGATCTCGAAGAGGAGCGCGGACAGGCTGAGGTACTTGGGACGGATTTTTTTAGCGGACGCGCTCGCCATGAAGGCGCCCGGCCCCTAATTCCGGGCAAGGACAATTATAATCAACTCGATCTCGTTCCCCTTCTCTTCTCCTACTAGGCGGAGCCCGAAATGTCCAAGTCCCCCGTGCGCGTCGCCGTCACCGGCGCAGCCGGCCAGATCGGCTACTCGCTGCTGTTTCGCATTGCCAGCGGCGAGATGCTCGGCAAGGACCAGCCCGTCATCCTGCAGATGCTGGAAATTCCGGACGAGAAGACGCAGAAGGCGTTGAAGGGCGTGATGATGGAGCTCGACGACTGCGCCTTTCCTCTGCTGCATGCAATGGTGGCGACGTCCGAGCCGATGGTCGCATTCAAGGACGTCGAAGTGGCGCTTCTTGTCGGCGCGCGGCCGCGCGGCCCGGGCATGGAGCGCAAGGATCTGCTCGAGGCGAACGGCAAGATCTTCGGCCCGCAAGGCAAGGCGCTCGACCGCGTGGCGAGCCGCAGCGTGAAAGTCCTCGTGGTCGGAAATCCGGCGAACACCAACTGCCTGATCGCGATGAAGAACGCGCCCGGGCTGGAGCCGACGCAGTTCACCGGAATGATGCGGCTCGACCACAACCGCGCGGCTTCGCAGATCGGCCACAAGATTTCGCAGCCGGTGACTTCTCTGACAAAGATCACGGTCTGGGGCAACCACTCGGCAACGCAATACCCCGACATTTTTCACGCCGAATGCGACGGGAAAAAGATCTGGCCGATGATCGACGATCAGGCCTGGCTCGAGCAGAGCTTCATCCCCACGGTGCAGAAGCGCGGCGCCGCGATCATCGACGCGCGCGGGCTGTCCTCGGCCGCGAGCGCGGCAAACGCCGCCATCGACCACATTCGCGACTGGATTTCCGGCAGCCGGGACGGCGACTGGGTGACGATGGGCGTGCCCTCCGACGGCAGTTACGGCATTGCGGAAGGCGTGATCTTCGGCTACCCGGTCACCTGTCGCGGTGGCGGATACCAGGTCGTCAAGGGCATCGAGATCAGCGACTTCAGCCGCAAGCGCATCGACGCCACGCTCAAGGAGCTGCACGAAGAGCGCGATAGCGTGAAAAGCCTCTTGTCATGAGCGCGGGCCGACGTTTCCGCGAGGCGCTCTCCCAGGAAAAACCGCTCCAGATCGTCGGCACGATCAACGCCAACCACGCGCTGATGGCGAAGCGCGTCGGCTACCGGGCAATCTACCTTTCGGGCGGCGGGGTCGCGGCCGGCTCGCTCGGCATGCCGGACCTCGGCATCTCGAACCTGGACGACGTCCTCACCGACATCCGGCGCATCACCGACGTGTGCGACCTGCCACTCCTTGTCGACGTCGATACGGGCTTCGGCGCGAGCGCTTTCAACGTCGCCCGCACCACGCGCTCGCTCATCAAGTTCGGCGCGGCGGCGATGCACATCGAGGACCAGGTGGGCGCCAAGCGCTGCGGCCACCGCCCCGGCAAGGAGCTCGTCGCGAAGGAGGAAATGGTCGATCGCATCAAGGCCGCGCTCGACGCGCGCACGGATCCCTCGTTCGCCATCATGGCGCGCACCGACGCCTTGGCGAACGAAGGTCTGGAGCGCGCCATTGAAAGAATGAAAGCGTATGTCGATGCCGGAGCGGACATGGCGTTTCCGGAGGCGATCACCGACCTGCCGATGTACCGCAAGGTCGCCGACGCGGTGAAGGTCCCGATCCTCGCCAACATCACCGAGTTCGGCAAATCGCCCCTCTTCACGGTCGAGGAGCTGCGCTCGGCGGGCGCCGCCATGATCCTCTATCCGCTCACCGCCTTCCGCGCGATGAACAAGGCTGCGCTCAAGGTGTACGAGACCCTGCGGGAAGCGGGAACGCAGAAGAACGTGATCGGCGACATGCAGACCCGCGAAGAGCTCTACGACATCCTCAACTACCATTCCTACGAGAAAAAGCTTGATGAGCTCTTCTCCCGCGGCCGCTCCTAAGCCGAAGAAGTCCGTCGCCCTGTCCGGCGTGCCGGCGGGCAACACCGCCCTGTGCACCGTCGGGCGCACCGGCAACGACCTTCACTATCGCGGCTATGACATCCTGGACTTCGCCGACAAGGCCGAGTTCGAGGAGATCGCCCACCTGTTGGTGCACGAGAAGCTGCCGACCCGGGAGGAGCTGAACAAGTACAAGGCCCGCCTGAGGACCCTGCGCGCCCTGCCCGCGGCGGTCAAGTCCGCGCTGGAGTACATCCCGGAGAGCGCGCATCCGATGGACGTGATGCGCACGGGAGTCTCGGTGCTGGGGACCATGGAGCCCGAGAGCGAGGACCACAACAAGGCGGGCGCGCAGCGCATCGCCGACCGGCTGATGGCAGCGCTCGGGTCGATGCTCCTCTACTGGTACCACTACAGCCACCACGGCAAGCGGATCGAGACCGAGACCGGGGACGACTCGATCGGGGGACATTTCCTTCACCTCCTGCACCAGAAGCCGCCCTCCGCCGAGCACATCAGGGCGATGCACACGTCGCTCATCCTCTATGCCGAGCACGAGTTCAACGCGAGCACCTTCACCTGCCGCGTGGTCGCCGGCACGGGCTCCGACATGTACAGCGCGATCTGCGGGGGCATCGGCGCGCTGCGCGGCCCGAAGCACGGCGGAGCGAACGAGTTCGCCTTCGAGGTGCTGTCCCGCTACCGCGCGCCCGACGACGCGGAGGAGGACATCCTGCGGCGCCTCGAGGCGAAGGAGCTCGTGATCGGCTTCGGCCACCCTGTTTACACCACCGGCGACCCGCGCAACGAAGTGATCAAGGGGGTGGCGAAAAGCCTGTCTGGAAATGATCTGAAGCTGTTTCAGATCGCCGAGCGCATCGAGCAGGTCATGTGGCGCGAGAAGAGGATGTTCGCCAACCTCGACTGGTACAGCGCGGTCTCCTACCACCGCCTCGGCGTGCCGACGCCGATGTTCACGCCGATCTTCGTCATCTCGCGCACGAGCGGCTGGTCGGCGCACGTCATCGAGCAGCGCGCCGACGGCAAGATCATCCGCCCTGGCGCCAACTACACTGGTCCGGAGAACCTGAAATGGGTCCCCTTGGAAAAAAGGTAACAATGTACGAGTCGGACTTGACGACGTTTATGCGCGAGTTCCTCGCCGCGCATCCCGAAGAGGTCGAATCGCAGAAGAAGGGACGTGCCGTCTGGTGGGACAAAACCGTCGACGAGCGCGCCCCGGCGCCATCGATGTGTCACGCGCCGCGCGCCGGCGGAAACGAGCATACCTTCGAGCCGGCGGGCGGCTCCGAGTGGAGCTTCGGCGTCGACGACAACGCTCCTGCGGTCGACGAGCCGGCACCCTGATGTCCGCGCATGTCAGTAACGTCCGGCCCAGGCCGGACAAGGTCCTCACGCTCATCGCCGACTACGCTGCCAAGTACGAAATCAAGAGCAGCGCGGCGTACGAAACGGCGCGCTATTGCTTGATGGACACGCTGGGCTGCGGCCTGGAAGCCCTGGAGTATCCGGCGTGCACCAAGCTTCTCGGCCCCATCGATCCGGAAACCGTGGTGCCACACGGCGCCAAG
>DATIGN010000199.1:0-10430 GCA_035454685.1 Burkholderiales bacterium
GAGCGGCTGCGGGCGATCGCCAACGCGGCCGATAGCCGGGTCTCGATCGAGCGCACGGCCCAGCAGAAGCTTGCCCAGCAGGTGCGCGCGCTCGAGCAGGAAAATGTGCGCGTTCGGCAGGAGCTGGCGATGGTCGAGCAAATGCTCACATCGGAAGAACGTCACACTCAGACCCTCGCCATTTATCAGTTCAAGGTCGAGCCGGACGTTTTGCCGGGGGAATACCGCTACCGGCTGCTGCTCCTGACACCGACCGACCGGCGCGGCCGCGATTTCAGCGGCCGGCTCGAGCTCGTCGTCAACCTCCAGGAGGGGGGGCAGAGTGCTATGATGTCCTTCCCGGAGCCGGGCGACGCCGCGGCAGCGGCATTCCGGTTAGCGTTCAAGTATTTCCGTCGGGTCGAAGGCACTTTCCGGGTGAGCCCGAAGGCGAAGGTGGAGAGCGTGCAAGTGCGGATCTACGAGACGGGGTCGAGCCAGCCGCGCGCGACCCAGTCGGTCACGCTGTAGCGCTCAAGGGAAGAAGGAGTGGATACGTGTTCAACAAGACGAGCAAGCCGCAGAACAGGATCGACAGCCTGATCGGTGCAACCACCCGCATCGAAGGCAACGTGATCTTCAGTGGTGGATTGCGCGTGGACGGCATGGTGCGCGGCAACATCGCCGCACTTCCCGATCAGCCGGGCACGCTTGTCGTTTCGTCCGACGGGCGCATCGATGGCGAAGTGCAGGCCGCGCACATCGTGGTGAGTGGCACGATCCAGGGGCCGGTGCATGCCACCGAGACGCTCGAACTACAGGCAGGCTCGCGGGTCAAAGGAGACGTGTACTACAAGAGCATAGAGGTCCATCAGGGCGCCGTGGTCGAGGGCCGCCTGGTGCCTCACCCCGCCGAGGCGAAAGGGGTCGAGCTCAAGCTCGCCTCGGGCGGATAAATCGCAAAGGAACGCTGAATGAACGCAGTTACCGAGATGCCGGCGCCGCTTGTCTTTACGGACAACGCCGCCAACAAGGTCAAGCAGCTGATCGAAGAGGAGGGCAACCCGGAGCTCAAGCTCCGCGTGTTCGTCACCGGCGGCGGCTGCTCGGGTTTCCAGTACGGTTTCACTTTCGACGAGGTGCAGAACGACGAGGACGCCTCGATGGAGAAGAACGGCGTCACGCTGCTCATCGACCCGATGAGCTACCAGTACCTGGTCGGCGCCGAGATCGATTATCAGGAAAGTCTGGAAGGCGCGCAGTTCGTGATCAAGAACCCGAACGCCCAGAGTACCTGCGGCTGCGGGTCGTCTTTCTCCACCTAAGCAACAGGTTTCCCGCGCAAAGGGCCCGTTCGGGCCCTTTGTCTTTTCTAGTCCAGCCGGGCGAGCGCGCTGTTCGCGATCAGATCGAGCCGTGTGATGAGCGGCTCGGCGTGGCTGCGGAATGCAGCAAGGTCCTGCGGCGTCACCGGCAGCGCGGCTGGCATCGCGACGGACAACGGGTTGCGCGCCTCGCCGGCAACGCGGAACTCATAGTGCAGGTGCGGTCCGGTCGCCCAGCCGGTCTGGCCGACCGCGCCTATGGTGTCGTTCTGCGCGACGCGCTGGCCGCGGTGCACGTTGATGCGGCTCAGGTGAGCGTAGATCGTCGAGTACTGGCCATGATGGCGGAGGATCACGACCTTGCCGTAGCCGCCTTTCAGGCCGGCGTGCTCGACGACGCCGTCACCGACCGCACGCACGCGCGTGCCGCTGGGCGCGGCGTAGTCGATCCCCTGGTGCTTGATCCAAGCCTGTGCGATCGGGTGACGGCGCATGCCGAAACCCGAGCTCACGCGGGAAAACTCCAGCGGCGAGCGCAGAAACGCCTTGCGGAGGTTCTTGCCTTCGGGCGTGAAGTAGCCAGTGCGGAAGTGCACCGCACGGAAGGTCTTGCGGTTATTGGTGAACTCGGCGGCGAGGACGCGGCCCGCGCGTACGGGGCGCCCGCCCAGGTAGTGCAGTTCGTAGACCACGGCAAACTGATCACCCTTGCGCAGATCACGGTGAAAGTCGATGTCGCCGCCGAACACCTCGCCAAGCTGCATCGCGATGCTGTCCGGGATACCGGCGTCATCCGCGGCGGCAAAAAGTGAACTCTCGATGACGCCCGATTTCATCGCGACGCGAGTGTAGAGCTGCGCCCGGTCGTCGGTAACGCGGAACTGGCCGTTCGCTTCGGCCGCCACCTTGACCACGGTGTCGCGTCCGGACAGAAAAGACAGCACGAGCGGCTCGCCCTCGGCGCTAACTTCAGCGCTGACATGCGTTCCCGGCCGCAGCTGCTGCAGCGCGCGGAGCTTCGTCAGGCGCGCAGCGTATGGCGCCTCGATACCGAGGCGCTCGAGGAACGCGGGCAGGGTATCGCCGCGTTCAAAGAGCTCTTCGCGGAAATAGGACGTCGGCGCAGGCGTGGCGTCGGCCCGGATCTCGAGCGCCTCCACGATCGGCCGCCGCGGCGGCTGCACTCGCTCTTCGGCGCGCGGCGCAATGGTGGCGAAGGCCACTACACCGGAAGCAGCGAGCAGTCCGATCGCGGCGATGCCGCCGAGCCGTCCGAGAGCCCTCATGAATCCGCTAGAATCCCTTGAATTTCATAAGCCTGCAAAGTCTAGCAAAGAACCCAAGGTAGAGAAAATCGCCATGTCGGCCATCAGGCAGGCCATGCAGACCATTCGTCGGGGCGCCGAGGAGTTGATCGTCGAGGAGGAGCTGAAAAGGAAGCTCGCGAGCGGCCGCAAGCTCCGCATCAAGCTCGGCCTCGACCCGACCGCGCCCGACCTGCACCTCGGACATACCGTGGTAATCAACAAGTTGCGCGACTTCCAGAACCTCGGCCACCAGGTGCAGTTTCTGATCGGGGATTTCACCGGGATGATCGGCGATCCGACCGGCAAGAATCAGACTCGGCCGCCGCTCACCCGCGAGGAGATCGAGCGAAATGCAAAAAGTTATCAGGAGCAGGTGTTCAAGATCCTGGATCCACAAAAGACCCAGATCCTTTACAACTCCGAATGGTCGGACAAGCTCGGCGCCGAAGGGATGATTCGGCTCGCCGCGCGCTACACCGTAGCGAGGCTCCTCGAGCGCGACGATTTCTCCAAAAGGATGAAGGCCAACCAGCCGATCGCGCTGCACGAGCTGCTTTATCCCCTGATGCAGGGCTACGACTCGGTGGCCATGAAGGCCGATGTCGAGCTCGGCGGCACGGATCAGAAGTTCAACCTGCTCGTCGGCCGCGAGCTCCAGAAGCAGTACGGCCAGGAGCCGCAGTGCATCCTCACCATGCCGCTGCTTGAAGGCCTCGACGGCAAGGAGAAGATGTCGAAGTCGCTCGGCAATTACGTCGGCATTGCGGAGTCACCGCAGGAGATCTTCGGCAAGCTGATGTCGATCTCCGACGAGCTGATGTGGCGCTACATCAATCTTCTGTCCTTCGAATCTTCCGCCACGATCGGCAGATGGAAGGACGAAGTCGCCCGCGACCGCAACCCGCGCGATATCAAAGTGCTCTTCGCCAAGGAGATCGTCGCGCGCTTCCACAGCAAGCAGGCCGCCGAGGCTGCGGAGGAAGCTTTCGAGCGGCGCCACCGGCACGGTCAGCTTCCCGAGGACATGGCGGAACTTGCGGTTCCTGGCGCGAACGAGGTCGCTCTCACGCAAATCATGAAGACAGCCGGATTTGCACCGAGCGTCTCGGAGGCGCAGCGCCTGATCGAGCAAGGCGGCGTGAGAATCGACGGCGAGCGTGTTTCAGACCGCTTGCTGCGCTTCAGCGCCGGGCAATCGTTCGTGCTGCAGGTGGGCAAGCGCAAAGCGGCCAGGATCAGGATCACATGAGTTCGCAGTACGAGGTGTACGCGCTCAAGTACGCGCACCACGCGCGCCGCGCCTCCGAGAACTTCATCGGCGGCGACCCGCACGACGGCCCGATGCCGCTCGATTATTTCGTGTGGCTGATTCGCGGTCACGGGCGCGAGATCGTCGTCGACACCGGGTTTTCGGCGGCGATGGCGGCAAAGCGCGGACGCGATCACCTCCGGTGCCCGACCGAGGGTTTGAAGTTGCTAGGAACCGACTCGAACAGCGTGCGCGAGGTGATCATCACTCACCTGCACTACGACCACGTGGGCAACTTCGATATGTTTCCACGCGCAACGCTGCACCTGCAGGACCTCGAAATGCGCTATGCGACGGGGCGCTACATGGGCCACGAATGCTTCCGCGGCGCTTACGAGGTCGAGGATGTCGTTGGCATGGTGCGCCGGGTCTACGAGAACCGCGTGCAGTTCCACGACGGCGACGCCGAGATCGCGCCGGGCGTCTCGGTGCATCTCATCGGCGGCCATACCATGGGGCTGCAGGTGGTGCGCGTCGCGACGCGCCGCGGCGCGGTAGTGCTCGCCTCGGACGCGAGCCACTTCTACGCCAACATGGAGCAGACGCGGCCCTTTCCGATCGTATGGTCGGTGGCCGACATGGTGGACGGTTATCGCAAGCTGCGAAGCCTTGCCGACTCGGCTGAGCACATCATCCCCGGCCATGATCCGTTGGTGCTCGAGCGGTATCCCGCGCCCTCGAGCAGCCTGCAAGGAATCGCGGTCAGGCTGGACTGACGCGCATCACAGCGTCGTTGCGCTTCCACAACTCGGGCAGCAGCTCACAGCCGATTCCCGGGCCTGGCGGTTTCTCGAGCATACCCATTCTTGGCTTCGGGACGTGCGTAACGAGCTCGTTGTACCAGCCGGTATAGAACGCGCGTACCGACTCCTGCACGAGCGCGTTGGGCGCGTGGATCGAGAAGTGCACCGAGGCGGCGTACACGAGCGGCCCGGTGCAATCGTGCGGCGCCACTGGGAGCTGCCAGGCATCGGCGAGCGCGGCGATGCGCCGCGCCTCGCTGATTCCGCCACACCAGGCAAGATCGAACATCACGATCCCGGCGACGCCGGTCTCGAGAAGATCCTTGAAGCTCCAGCGCCCGGCGAGCGTCTCCGAGGCGCAGATCGGCGCCTTGGAATGCGGGGCGTATTGCTTGAGCAGCGCGAGGCTGCCCATGCGGATCGGATCCTCGTGCCAGAAAGTGTCGAACTCGGCGAGCGCGCGCGCGATCTTCTGCGCCGCCGTCAGACGCCACAGCGAGTGGAACTCGACCATGATATCCATACGGTTGCCGACCGCGGCCCGGATCCGGCGGAACGGCTCGAGTGATTTATCGAGGTCTGGACCCGAGATGTACTGTCCGTCGCTCGCTTCGGCATACGGGTCGAACGGCCAGATCTTCATTCCCGTGATGCCCTGCTCCAGGAGCGAATGCGCGAGCTCGTCGGGGCGATGCAGGAAAGCGTCGAGATCCTCGTACGGCCCTTCGGATTTCCCATCGAGCCCCCAGTTCTTCGTGCTCTGGCCGCCGGCGGAGCGGATGTAGCGGTAGCCGGCGCAAGTGTTGTAGGCGCGGATCGCTTTGCGGCTCGCGCCGCCCAGCGCCTGGTAGAGCGGCTGGTTGCACACTTTGCCGTACAGGTCCCAGAGCGCGATGTCGAGCGCCGAGGCGGCGCGTGTCTCAACGCCCGAGCCGCGCCAGCCGAGGTAGCCGGTAAGGCTGCGCGTGAGAGACTCCACCTCGAGCGGATCGCGTCCCAGCACGCGCGGCGCCACATATTCGTGCAGGTATGCTTCGACGCTCTGTGCGGCGTAACTCGTCTCGCCCACGCCGCTCACCCCCTGGTCGGTGTGCACGCGCAGCCAGACGAGGTTCGGGAACTCTCCCAGCCGCAGCGTTTCCAGGCGCGTGATCCTCATTGACACCCTCTATCGGCGCTCCTAACATCCCTCCCTCTAGGGAGGAGGCCATCATGAAAGCATTGTCGCTCACCGCGCTTGCCGCCGCTGCAGTGGTGGCTTTCGGAGCTCAAGCCCAACAGCCCGCCGTCAAGAACCTCAAGTTCCAATCGACTTGGCCGGCGAGCCTGACCCTGCAGGACAACTTCCGCTTCTTCGCCGAGCGCGTGGACAAGCTCACCAGCGGGCAGGTGAAGATCGAGGTCATGGCGGCGGGGCAGATCGTGCCGCCGTTCGAGATCCTCGACGCCACGCACAAGAAGGTGATCGACGGCGGTCACGGCATCGCGTACTACTGGGTCGGCAAGAACAAGGCGGCGACGCTGTTCTCGGCCACGCCTGCCGGCATCGCCGGGATGGACCACATGGATTACCTCGGCTGGATGTACGAGGCCGGCGGGCTCGACATGTGGTGGGACTTCTACCAGAAGGAGCTCAAGCTCAACGTCATCGCGTTCCCGATCCTGCCGGCGAGCCCGCAGGCGCTCGGCTGGTTCAAGCGCCCGATCAAGAACCTCGCCGACTTCAAAGGCATGAAGTGCCGGCAGACCGGCATAGTGGCCGAGATCTACCAGCGCATGGGCCAGCAGACCGTCAACATGCCGGGCGGCGAGATCGTGCCCTCGGCGCAGCGCGGCGTGATCGACTGCGCGGAGTGGGTCGGCGGCATCGAGGACCTGCGTCTCGGCCTGCCCCAAGTCTGGAAGTATCACTACACCCCGGGCATGCACGAGACTACCTCGATCGGTGAGCTCATGATCAACACCGACGTGTGGAAGGGATTCACCCCGCAACAGCAGGAGGCGGTCCGCTCGGCGGTCACCGAGACCTTCCTGCGCTGGTGGGTGAAGTGGCAGCGTCAGAACGCCGACGCGATCAAGGAGATGCGCGAGAAGCACGGTACGCAGCTGCTGCGCACTCCGCCCGACGTGCTGATCGCGTTCTTCAAGGCCTGGGACGAGATCGCGCGCGAGGAGTCGGCGAAGAACCCGACCTTCAAGCGGGTGCTCGATTCGCAGCGCGAATACGCCTCGATTGTGGTGCCGGCCAAGCGCTTCATGTTCCCGCCGTACTCGTTCGCGGCGAACTATTACTTCCCGGAGAAGAAACCGGCCCCCGAGGCCAAGGCCAAGAAAGCAAAGTAGGGCAGCGCAAGCACCGCAAAGGGGCGCGCGGCGCCCCTTTTTTGTTCCCCCTCGTTCCGTTGACCGAGCAAAAACAAGCGTGTACCCTGCCTTCGCCCTAGTGAACCCTATTCGAGGAGGAGGAGAGTCATGAGGCATTTCGTGCGTTCAGCGGTGGCGCTTACGGCCGTCGCTGCATTCTCGGCCGGCGCGCAGGCTCAGACAAACCTGAAGATGCAGGCCACCTGGCCCGCCAGCCTGACGCTGTACGAGAACTTCACCTACTTCGTCGACCGTATCCACAAGATCTCTGGCGGCAGCCTCAAGATCGACGCAATGCCCGCAGGCCAAGTGGTGCCGGCGTTCGAGGTGCTGGATGCGACTCACAAGAAGGTGCTCGACGGCGCGCACGCCTGGTCGGGATACTGGGTTGGCAAGAACAAGGCCGCGATCCTCTGCACCGGCGGGCCTGGCGGCACGTTCGGCATGGACATGATCGACGCGCTCGGCTGGATGCACCACGGCGGCGGCATCGATCTGTGCAACGAGCTGTTCCAGAAGGAGCTCAAGCTCAACGTGCAGTGGATCCCGATTCTGCCCTCGGGCCCGCAGGCGTTCGGCTGGTTCAAGCGCCCGATCAAGAACCTCGCCGACTTCAAGGGCATGAAGTGCCGCCAGACCGGCATGGCCGCCGAGATCTGGCAGAGGATGGGAATGCAGACGGTCAACATGCCAGGCGGCGAGATCATCCCGTCGGCGCAGCGCGGCGTGATCGACTGCGCCGAGTGGGTCGGCGGCGTCGAGGACCTGCGCCTGGGCTTCCACAACGTCTGGAAATATCACTACACGCCGGGAATGCACGAGAACGTGACCATCGGCGAGGTGGTGTTCAACATGGACGTGTGGAAGGGCCTCTCCGCGCAGCACCAGGAGATGATCAAGAGCGCCGCCAACGAGACGTTCCTCATCTGGTGGGCGAAGTGGCAGAAGCAGAACTCCGAGGCGCTGCTCGAGCTGCAGACCAAGCATGGGGTTCGCATCCTGCGCACGCCGCCGGACATCCTCAGCGAGTTCCTGAAGACCTGGGACATCGTCGCCGCGGAAGAGGGGAAGAAGAGCCCGTTCTTCAAGAAGACGCACGACTCGCAGCGCCAGTATGCCTCGCTGGTGGTGCCGGCGAAGCGCTTCTACTTCCCGCCGTATTCGTTCGCGGCGAACTACTACTGGCCCGAGGGCGGCGCCAAGTCGGCGAAGGCCGCGGCCAAGAAGAAGTAGCGGCCGGAGTTCGAAAAAGGGCGATGAGAATCGCCCTTTTTTGTTGCCTGGAGAGGGGAGTCGCGGGAAATGGCTGAACCGACGACCGGGCTGATCCGCACGGTCCGCATCATCGACAAGTTCACCGACTTCAGCGGCACGCTGGTGGCGTGGCTCAACGTGCCGCTGGTGCTCGCGGTCAGCTACGAGGTCTTGTCGCGCTACCTGTTCAACGCGCCGACCATCTGGTCGTTCGACGTCGCCTACATGCTCTACGGCACCATCTTCATGCTCGGTGCCGCCTACGCCCTGCTCAAGGGAGCGCACATCCGCACCGATTTCTTCTTCGAGCGCTGGTCGATCCGCACCAAGGGCCTGATCGACTCGATCTCTTACCTGGTGTTCTTCTTCCCGTCGATCTTCGTGTTCCTGGTGGTGAGCTGGAACGAGGGCTGGTACGCGTTCCAGATCGGCGAGACCTCGGAGCAGACGCCCTGGCGGCCGATCCTGTGGCCGTTCAAGATGGTGGTGCCGCTCGCCTGCCTGCTGCTGCTGATCCAGGGGGTGTCGGAGACGATCAAGAGCGTCTGGGCCGCGCGCACCGGCATCGAGCTCGAGCACAAAGAAAAGATCGAGATCTAGCGCAATGACCGGACTCGCTTTCCTCGGCCTGGTGATGCTGATCGTGATGCTGGGCGCGATCTTCATCGGCGTGCCGATCAGCTTCACGCTGCTGTTCCTCGCGCTCACCTTCGGCTACTTCGGCCTGGGGCACGTGGTGTTCGACCTCGCGTACTTCCAGACCATCGGCATGATGAAGGAGGAGCTGCTCGCCGCGGTGCCGCTGTTCATCTTCATGGGCTTCCTCACCGAGCAGGCCGGGCTGATGGAGCGCCTGTTCAACGCGTTCCGCATGCTGCTGGCGCCGATCCGCGGCGCGCTGTTCGCGGTGGTGATCCTGACCGCCACGGTGTTCGCCATGGCCACCGGCATCGGCGGCGCGGCGGTGACGGTGCTCGGCATCATGGCGGCTCCGATCATGATCAAGACCGGGTACGACGCCAAGCTCGCCGCCGGCTGCATCACCGCCGGCGGCACGCTCGGCATCCTGATTCCGCCCTCGGTGATGCTGATCGTGATGGGGCCGGTGATCGGCGTGTCGGTGGCCGAGCTCTACTCGGCGGCGTTCGGCCCGGGCCTGCTCCTCGCCAGCATCTACCTCGGGTACCTGATCATCCGCTCCAACCTCAACCCGAAGCTCGGCCCGCCGGTGCCGAAGGAGGACCGGGTCAGCTCGCCGCTGCAGCTGGTGACCGAGGTGCTGGTCGGGGTGGTGCCGCTGCTGGTGCTGATCGGCGCCGTGCTGGGCTCCATGCTCGGGGGGCTGGCGACGCCGACCGAAGCGAGCGCGGTCGGTGCGCTGGGCGCCGCGCTGCTCACGCTGGCCTACGGCCGGTTCACCTGGTCGGGGTTCAAGCGCGCGATCCTAAGCACCACCGCCACCTCGAGCATGGTGCTGCTGCTGGCGGTCACCTCGAACATTTTCGGCGCGGTATTCGCACGGCTGGGCACCGCGAACTGGATCACCGAGTCGCTGCTCGCGCTGCCGTTCCCGCCGATCATGATGATGCTGCTGGTGCTGTTCCTGATCTTCCTGCTCGGCTGGCCGTTCGAGTGGCCGGCGGTGATTCTCGTCTTCCTGCCCATTTTCTATCCGGTGATGGACGGGCTGAAGCCGACGCTCGCGCCGGCGCTGGGCATCGAGCCCGACATGCTGATGGTCTGGTTCGGCGCCACGGTCGCCGTGGTCTTGCAGACTGCTTACCTGTCGCCACCCGTGGCGATGAGCGCGTACTACCTCAGGCAGGTGGTGAGGGAGTGGTCGCTTGCCACCATCTACAAGGGCATGTTCGAGTTCATGATGCTGCAGTGCGTCGCGGTGGTGCTGATCGTCGTGTTCCCGAAGATCGTAACCACCTTCCCCGAGCAGCTGCGCGCCGAGGGCGCCTCGGTCACGGCCGAAGAAGTGGACGACAGCGCCAACCGTCTGGAAGAGGATCCGATGCTGCAGCAGGGGGTGCCGGAAATCGAGGAGGAGGAGAGCCTAGAAAAAGACGAACTGATGACCCCGAGGAAGTAGGGTCGCATCGCCACTCGACGCCGGGTGCCCCCCGGCGTTATTTTTTTATAT
>DATIGN010000200.1:0-3973 GCA_035454685.1 Burkholderiales bacterium
GGGTCCGGAGGAGGGAAACATCATGAGACCAATCATTGCCGTAACTGCTGCTGCCGTCCTGCTGTCCGCTTGCCAGGCCACGCCACCCGAGGCTGACGCGCCGCTGATCGCGACCGCGCAACTGAAGCCGACCAAAGGCAACAAGACTATCGGTGAGGCGACCTTCGAGCAAGCGGGCAACCAGGTGCGGGTCGTCGTGTTCGTCCAGGGGTTGAAGCCTGGCCAGGAGCACGGCTTTCACATCCACGAGGGCTCAGACTGCTCGGGCGACGCGATGGGCGCGAAAGGCCACTTCAATCCCCACGGCAAGCCGCACGGGATTCCCGGCAGCGCGGATCGCCACGCCGGCGATCTTCCGAACCTGAAGGCGAACAAGGCGGGCCGCGCCAATATCCACTACGACGCGGACATCATTATGTTGACGCCCGGTCCGGCGTACATCATCGGGCGTGCGCTCGTCGTTCATGCCGGCCCCGACGATTTCAAGACGCAGCCGACCGGCAACTCCGGCGCCCGGGTAGCCTGCGGCGTGATCCAGAGCAACTGAAGGCAATGACTGCTGCGACCCGCCTGCTCGCCGAATTCGTAGCGGGTATTTCGTACGACATGCTGCCCGTCGAGGTGCGCGAGCGCGTCAAGGCGCTCGCCCTCGACCTCGTCGGCATATCGCTGCGCGCGCGCAATGAAGCCGAATCGACGGCGCCGATGATCGCCGCCGCCGGCCGGCTCGGCCTGACCGGCGGCGCCTGCACCGTGATCGGCGACGCGGCCGGATACACCCCGCCCGGGGCGGCCATGATGAACGGCACGCTTGCCCATTCGCTCGATTTCGACGACACGCACGCGTCCGGCTCGCTCCACGCCAGCGCCCCGATCGTGCCGGCTGCGTTTGCCGCCGCGGAGATGACCGGCGCCGACGGAAGAGCACTCATCGCCGCCATCGTCGGCGGCTTCGAGGTGCAGATTCGCTTGAGTCTCGCACTTGATCCGGCAGCGCATTACGACCGCGGGTTTCACCCGACCGCGACCTGCGGCGCATTCGGCGCGGCGGCGGCGGCGGGGCGGCTGCTTGGACTCGACCCGGCGGGCTACGCCAGCGCTTTCGGGATCGTGCTCAGCATGTCGGCCGGCTCGATGCAGTTCCTGGTGAACGGCGCCTGGACCAAGCGCTCGCACGTCGGCCACGCGGCGATGTGCGGCCTGATCGCGGCGACCCTCGCGCGCGAAGGATATAAGGGCCCGTCCGAGGCCATCGAAGGCAAGTGGGGTTTCCTGCACGCGTATGCTCCCGCCGCCGACGCGGCAAAGGCGGTGGACGGGCTCGGCCGCCGCTGGGAGACGATGAAGATAGCGGTCAAGCCCTATCCGTCGTGCCGTTACGGGCACGCGCCCCTTGACGGCATCCTCGCGCTTTCCCGCCAGCACGGCATCAAGGCGGAGGAGGTGGAAGAGGTCGAGGTCGGCCTGCCCGAGCCGGGCTGGAAGTTGATCGGCGACCCGGAGCCGGCCAAGCAGTCGCCCAAGTCGGTGGTGGACGGGCAGTTCTCGATGGCGTTCTGTACTGCCGTGGCGCTGCGCAGTGGCGGCTTCGCCTGGGACGACTATGCGCGTCATCTCGGCGACCCGGCCACGTTGGCCCTCTGCAAGCGGGTGCGGACGCGGGTCGATCCGAAAGCACAGGCCGATTTTCCGGCGGAGATGGCTGGTAGCGTGCGGATCAAGACCGCGCGCGGCGTGTTCGAGACTTACATGAGGGTGCCAAAGGGAGAGCCCGCGAATTTTCTATCTGCGGCCGAGCTCCGCGCCAAGTTCGACGGGCTCACCGGGCCGTACCTCTCCGCGCGCCGGCGCGACGAGCTCGCGAGCGCGCTGCAGTCGCTCGAGCAAGTGAAGGACATCGGCGCGGTTCTGCGCCAGACCCGTCCCGAGCACCCACAGCGGATCGCCGCGGCGGGTCGTTAACGGCGATGGCGGTCGAGCGCAAGCCGGTCGGTCCGCGCCGCCACCGCGCGGCCGCCGGCCGCTATTTCGAGGACTTCAAGGTCGGCGAAGTCTACGAACACCGACCGGGACGCACGATCTCGGAAGCCGACAACACCTGGTTCACGCTGCTCACCATGAACACCAACCCGCTGCACTTCGACGCGGCGTATTCCGCAAAGACCGAGTTCGGCCGGCCACTCGTCAACAGCTGCCTGACGCTCGCCATGGTCACCGGCATGAGCGTGAAGGACGTAAGCCAGAAGGCGGTCGCCAATCTCGGCTGGGACAAGGTCCGCCTTACGGCGCCCGTATTTGCCGGAGACACGGTCTACGCCGAATCCGAGGTGCTGGAGGTACGCGAGTCCAAGTCGCGCCCCGCCGACGGCATCGTAAGCGTGCGCACTACGGGCAGGAAGGCCGACGGCACGGTGTTCATGATCTTCGAACGCTCCATTCTCGTGCCCAAACGCGCCCACGCGGCGGACGCCGACGCCGGCTATTGAGGAGACGAATCGTGCTGGTCTTGAGCAAAGACGACATCGTGCGCCTGCTTAACATGGAGGACTGCATGGCAGCGCTCGAGCCGATGTATCGCGATTACGTCGAATCGCGCGCGCTGCTCTCGCCGCGCGTCGACAACATCATCCCGAACTCGCACGAGAGTGGCTACTACGCCTTCAAGCACATGGGCGGCGGCTGGCCGGCACAGAGCATCCAGGCGCTGCGCATCAATTCTGACGTCATCACGCACCCGGTCGTGGCCGGCAAGCCGCGCCGCGTCAAGCAGCCCATGGCCGACGGGCGCTGGGTCGGGCTGGTGCTGCTGTTCAACACCGATACCGGGAAGCTCCTAGCGATGTTTCCGGACGGCGTCATGCAGCGCATGCGCGTCGGCGCCGCGAGCGGCCTGGCGTTGAAACATCTCGCGCGCGAGGACGCCTCCACCCTCGCGCTGATCGGCACCGGCTGGCAGGCGGGCTCGCAGCTCATGGCCGCCCGCGCCGTGAGGAATTTCAGCGACGTGCGCGTCTACAGTCCGCGGCGGGAGAGCCGTAAAGCGTTCGTTTCACAATACGAAGGCGTCCGCGCCGTCGATTCGGCGGAAGCGTGCGTCGAAGGCGCCGACGTGATTCTCGCGGCCACTTCCTCAATGGTGCGGGTTATCGAGCCAAAGTGGCTCAAACCCGGCATGCACGTAGGCTGCATCAAGTCGCAGGAGATCGATGGCGAGGTCCTCGACCGCTGCGACCGCGTGTTCGTCCACAACCGGCAGCAGGCGAAGCAGTTCAACAACGTGATGCCGGGCACGCCCAACGTCGACGAGGCGCGCGAGCAGGGCTGGTGGAGGGATCCCGCGCGCAGTGGCCGCTACCCGGATCTGGGCGAGCTCCTGTCCGAGCGCGCCCCGGGCCGGGAGCGCGCTGATGAGATCACCTGCTTTGCGAACAACGTCGGCCTGGGCCTGCAGTTCGCCGCGGCCGGCGCGTTCGTTCTGAGCAAAGCCCGGGAGCAGGGCATCGGGAAAGAGCTGCCGGACGACTGGTTTACCGAGGACGTCCACCCCTGACCCCTTACGCTGGTGAGCGCTAAGCCGCAGGCACACGCAGGCGACGAGCAGGAAACGCTGATCCTGGAGAGCGTGGAGCGCTTCCTCGAGCGCGACGTGCGGCCCGTGGTGCACGTTCTCGAGGCTGCGGACACCTACCCCGCCGCGATGGTCGAGAAGCTGCAGGCGCTCGGGCTCTTCGGCGCCACCATCGCGCCTGAGTTCGGTGGTCTCGGACTCCCCGCCGTGACCTACGCGCGGATCGTCGAGCGCATGTCGGCGGTGTGGATGTCGGTGCCGGGTTTCTTCAATTCGCACCTCATCATGGCGGCGGCGGTCGAGCGCCATGGGACGGACGAGCAGAAGCGCCGTTTCCTGCCGCGCTTCGCAAGCGGGGAACTCCGCGGCGGCATCGCCCTCACGGAACCCGACTGCGGCAGCGAC
>DATIGN010000201.1:0-39182 GCA_035454685.1 Burkholderiales bacterium
GCCGCGGCTCTACGAGGCCATCGCCAAGGTGGCGCAGGCCCTCGCGAGCGGCAACCGGCTGCAGCTGCTCGAGTTCCTGGCGCAGCGCGAGCGCAGCGTCGACGAACTGGCGGCCATGACCGGCCTCACGGTGGCGAACACGTCGCAGCACCTGCAGGCGCTACGCCAGGCGGCGCTCGTGAACTCGCGCAAGGAGGCGCAGCGCGTGTACTACACGATCGCGGGCGACGACGTGGTACAGATGTGCCGGCTGCTGCGCGGCGTGGCGGAGAACCGCCTCGCCGAGGTCGACAAGCTGGTGCGCGATTTCATCGGCCAGCGCGACGAGCTGGAACCCGTTCCCGCCGCCGAAGTGCTCGACCGGGCGAAGCGCGGCCTCGTGCTGGTGCTCGACGTGCGCCCGCCGGAGGAGTACGCGGCGGGGCACCTGCCCGGGGCGGTCAACATTCCGATCAAGCAGCTCGAAAATCGGCTCGCCGAGCTGCCCAAGCGCAAGGAGATCGTGGCCTACTGCCGCGGCCCTTACTGCCTCATGTCATTCGACGCCGTGGACAAGCTGCGCAAGCGGGGCCTGCGCGCCCGGCGCCTTCAGGACGGGTTCCCGGAATGGAAAGCGGCCGGGCTGCCGGTCGAGCAGTGAGCGCGAGCCGGATCGCGGATGAACCGGATCGCGGCGGCGAGCACCTCGTTCCTCGCTTGATGCATCGGGTAATGCCCGGCGCCCGGAATCTGCAATATCTCTAGCTCTGGCAGAAGGCGGCCGAGCGCCTCGAGCTGGGCAACGCCAAAGAACTCGTCGTCCTCGCCCTGGATCGCGAGCACCGGGCAGCGCACCCGCGCGACGTGCTCCTCGAGTCCCCAGCCCGCGCCGGCCGGCGCGGCGGTCCACACTTCCACCAGCCGCGCGAAGAGCGCCTCGGTGCGCGCACCGTGGTGGCGGCGAAGCCGCGCCTTGAGATCGCCGCGCTCGAAGTCCGCGATCTGGCCGGCGATCGCCGCCAGCGTCTTCTTTTCTCGAAAGAGATGCGGCGAGAGTGCGATCACCGCGCGCACGCGCTCGGGAAAATTTCCTGCATGGACGAGCGCGATCGACGCGCCGTCGGACTGGCCGATCAGGATTGCTTGCGAGACGTGGGTTTGCGAGAGCACCTCGGGGAGGGCGCAGAGCGCTTCGTCGAGGAGGTAGTCCTTCGAGTAGGGCCGCGAGAGCGGTTCCGACTCGCCCGAGCCCCAGCGGTCGTAGAGCAGGGCGCCGCAGCCGGTAGCGCGCACGAGCTGGTCGGGAAAGTCGCGCCACAGCCGCACGCTGCCGAGCGCGTCGTGTAGAAATACGAGGGTCGGCAGCCCGCCCGAGCGGGCGCCTTTGAAAAACCCCCGGATTTCGCGGCCGGCGGCGGTGAGCCTGATCTGCGCGAGCGCGCTCTCGACGACTTCGCGGAAGTCGAGCGGCGAAAGGCCGACGGGCTCGCAAGGTGTGCGCGCGAAGAAAGCCTCGACGGCAGCGCCCGCGTCGGCGGCGGCGACGGCGCGCAGGTCCGCCTCGAGGTCGAGAGCCGCGCGCGAAGGGCTGAGGAAGAAGTCGCCAGTGATAAGCGCTTCGCGGATGCGGCCGCCCCCCGGGCCTTCGAGCCGGAGATCCGCGCGCAGCGTGCCGCCGCGGCGCACGAGCGTCGCCGATACGAGCTGCGCTTCGTCCGTGGGCGCATCGAGCGAGCGCACGAACTCCTCGGTGCCGAACTGCTCGTCGTGCAGCCGCCGCGCGAGTCGCTCCTCGTGGTGCGTTACCTCGCCCCATTGCGGCTCGAGGTCGAGACCTTCCCTGAATCCCTCGAGCAGCGCGGCCTGGATCCCGGCGGCCGGCGGCACCGCGCCGAGCGCCTCGCGCAGCGTGATGACGCGCCGGCGCGCGTCGTCGAGGTCGCGGCGCGCGAGCTTCTCGACCGGCACGCGCAGCGCCTCGATCATGCGCTCGGGGTCGAAGTCGGCGAGCAGCGTCCCCTGGAAGAAGAGCGTGCGCCCGTCGATCACCCCGCCCGTGCCACAGAGCTTGCGGCCGCCGATCTCGATGTCGTTGCGCGGCCGGAACTCGGCCGCGACGCCGAGCCGGCGCAGCCCGGCTGCGGCGGCGGCGCAGATGCGCGCCGCGATCGTGGCCAGGTCGCCAGCGAGCCGCTCGCGCTCGAGCGCGAGTTCCCAGCACACCTGGCCCGCATCGAGATAGAGGCCACCGCCGCCCGTGATGCGCCGCCCGACCTCGATGCCGTGGCGCGCGCAGTACTCGAGACGCACCTCGTGGCTCAGGATCTGGTGCAGTCCTACGAGCGCCGCGGGGCGGAAGCGTAAGAACCGGATCGTTTCAGGAATTTGGCGGGCGTTGTGCGCCTCGATCAGCGCCTGGTCGAAGGCGACGTTCTCGCGCCCGGTCCGGACGCCGGTGTCGATGACGCGGACGGGGCGCGCGGCCACGGCTAGGCGATGCCGGGATTGCCGTGCACGCCGATCAGGCGCGGGCGCTGCGCCGCGAGCGGCGCGACGCGCTTCTTCGCGCGCAGGTGCCGCGCCACTACGTCCCAGATCGGCTCGCCGCTCGCGCCTTCGGCCACCGGTGCCCAGCCGGCGACTTTGTAGCGCTTTTCGGGTTGGATTTCCTTCTCTCCAATCTTCATGTCGGAAATCCGAGAGCCGATTCTGGCGCGAGGTTCGCAGGCGTAGGTCATGCCGGCGACGCGCACCATGTCGCCGCCCTGCTGGAGATAGGGATCGGGATTGAGCAGGTTGTCGGCCACATCTTCGAGGATCGCCTTGATCTGCTCGCCGGAGAGCTCGCTCAGCGTCGAATACGGATAGGTGATCGCGGTCTGGTCCATCACGTGCTCGAACGTGATCGCGTCCCCCGGCAGCAGCGTCGTGCCCCAGCGGAACCCCGGCGAAAACGCGATCTCGGCGCCTTTCTCGGCGAGCATCGCCTGCAGGAGGAGCTCGTCCCAGGTGCCGTTGAAATTGCCGCGGCGGTAGAGCAGGCCCTCGGTAACCGCGAGCTTCTCTCCCAGTTTTCCGGCATAAGGCGCCCGCGCTTTTTCGACATAGGCCTTCATCTCGGTGTCGGGAGGAAGGAGATTCGAAAACACCGGCAGCAGGCGGTAGCGATAGTCCTCCACGCCGCTCCCCGACACCTGCAGGTCAAGCACGGCGAGGAACTTGCCGTTCGAGCCGGCGTTGGTGACCAGCGTTTTCCCGACCGCGACCGGCGCCGGCACGCCGTCGTGGGTGTGGCCGCCGAGGATGGCGTCGATGCCGCGCACGCGGGAGGCGAGCTTCAGGTCCACGTCCATGCCGTTGTGCGAAAGCAGGACCACCGCTCTCGCGCCTTTCGCGCGCACCTCGTCGACGAGGCTCTGTAGGCGCGTTTCCTGAATGCCGAAGGTCCACTCCGCGACCATGTGGCGCGGATTCGCGATCGGCGTATAGGGGAACGCCTGGCCGATGATCGCGAGCGGCACGCCGTGCACGCTGCGCACTGTGTAGGGCTTGAACACCGGGTCCTCGAAATCCGTCGTCTTCACGTTCTGCGCGAGGAATTCGATCGAGCCCAGCTCCGTCTCCACCGCCTGCTTTACCCGTTCGGCTCCATACGTGAACTCCCAGTGGGCCGTCATGAGGTCCACGCCGAGCAGCTTCTGCGCGCCGATCATGTCCGCGCCCCTAGTCCAGAGCGAGGTCGCCGAGCCCTGCCAGTTGTCGCCGCCGTCGAGCAGCAACGCGTGCGGCCGCGAGGCGCGCAGGCGCTTTACCAACGTCGCAAGATGGGCATAGCCGCCGACTTTGCCGTAGCGGCGCGCCGCTTCCACGAAGTCGAGGTGGGTGAAGGCGTGCGCCAGGGCGGTTTGCTCCTTTATTGAAAAATATTTCAGAAATGCATCGCCCACCACGTGGGGCGGCTTGCCGTCGCCGAGGTTTACGCTTGGCTCTCGGAAGTAGACCGGCAGAAGCTGGGCGTGCACGTCGGTGACGTGCAAGAGCGAGAGGTTGCCGAACGGCGGCACGTCGTAAAGCTCGGCCGCCGCCTGCGCCTGAATCAGGCCGGCGCGCAGCGTGCCGCCCGCCGCTGCGGCGAAGGCTAGAAGACGGAGAAACTCGCGGCGCTGCAACTAGGGGCTACGGGCGTCTTACGTGGCGTCTTACTTGTTAACCGGGGACTCCGGGTCGAGCAGCAGGGCGACGAGGTCCTTGATCTGCTCCTCGCTCAGCGTTCCGGCGTACCCCAGGCGCGGCATTTGCGAGCAGGCGTTGTAGGCCTTGGCGTTGTAGATCTTGCCGTACACGTATCTCTGCATGTCGGGGCCGTTGCCGCGCTTCTTTCCGAACCCGAGCAGGCTCGGCCCGATCGTGCCGTAAGAGGTTTCCTGCGGCGAAATCTGATGGCAGTTGTAGCAGCTCCCTCCAACGTCCACGCCCGGCTTGTCGTTCCACATGCTGCCGCGCCCGCTCTGCGCCAGCCTCTCTGCGCGCTTCCAGTCGCCCATCAGGCTGCCCGAAGGAAACACGATGGTCTTCATCTGGTCGGCCTCGAGCTGCTTCGCGAGCGCGGCCGGCGGGTTGTCTCGCGTCTCGGTGCAGATGCGCTGCACGGCGTCCTGCGCAATCCGCTCCATCGTAGCCTGGCCGCGCGGGTGGAAGTCGCGCTTCATCGCTTCGGTGACTTCGCGCGCGGTGGGCTCGGCGAGAACCGGGCCCGCGGAAAAGCCGAGCAGGATTAGGATCGCGGTACGCTTCATCGCTTGGTCCCCGGGCCGCGGTACTCGGCCCCTTTCGCAGTGGTGGCGAGGTACATGTTCAGGGCGATCGTGGCGTCCGAGGCGAACGTCGGCTCGGGCATGCGCATCTGCCGGTAGCAGTCGTTGATGCGCCACTGCATGGTCTTGAACTGACTGTTCGAGACGCGGTACGCCGGCCAGGTCGCGATCAGCGGCTGCGCGGCCTTAGGGTCGCTCAGCACCGGCAGGTCGGACATACGGATACGCTTGTCTTTTTCGCCGTGGCACGACGCGCACGAGAAGTCCCACGAGCCGGTGCGGTGGAAGAAGAGCGCTCTTCCGAGCTGGTAGCTTTCCTTCTCCTTGGGATGCGAGCCGCCCGGCGCCATCTTTACCCCGCGCGACTGACCGGCGATGTAGGCAGACAGGTACTCCATCTCCGAGGGTCGGTCGGCGTTGCCAAAGAGGGCCTTGGTCGCTTCGTCGCGGCTGCGGCCCTGCAGCGTCATCATGCAGTGCAGGAGCCGCGCCTCGAGGTCCATGACCCGGTCGACGTCCTTGAAGTAGCGCGGGAGCGCGGCGTAGGCGCCCTTCAGCACTCCCGGTCCCTTGCCGAGATTGCACTTCTCCAGCGACGCGTTCATCGGGCCTTGGGGCTTCTTCCACAGCTCCTCGCCGCCGATCTCGAACAGCTCCACCGGGCTGCCCTCGACGGTCATGCGCTGGTAGTCGGCGAACTGCGATTTCTGCTGCGCGAGCGCCGGCGCGAATGCCAGCGCGAGCACCGTACTGCCTATGACTGCGCGCATCGTCCTCCTCCTGTCGCGGGCGGCGGTCAGGCGACCGCGGTTTCGGTCTTGTTCGTGTCGCCCTTGTTGTCGAGCCAGCTCACTTCGATCCTGTCGCCCTTCGCCCCGCCCTTGAGGCGGAACGAGAACACTGGATTTCGCGACACCGCCTGGCTGATCTCGCCTTCGATCACCGTCCTGGCGTTCACCTTCACCGTCAGGTTCTGGATGAAGTGCGGCTGCCCCTTGGTCTGCTGCTCGGTCGCCATGGGGTGGGTCATCAGCACGCGCACGTCGGTGTAGCCGCCCGCGAGCGTCGCTCTCATTTTCATCGGTCCCGCCATGTCAGCCTCCGCACCCGCCGATGGTTACTTTGATCTCCTTGGTGGCTTGGTAATGCTTGCCGCCTGCCGTGGCCACCACGCGCACGTCCGAGGTCTCGCCCATCTTGGCGTTGATCTTGACGAAGGGCAGCGCGCCCTCCATGAAGTCGAATTTCGCCACCAGGGGATAGGGGTTCTTCTCCACCAGCACCGCAAGCGACGTCGTCCCCGGGATGTTGCTCGTGACCTCGATGGGCACTACCGCGCCGTTCTCGGCGATCTGCGGCGCCTCGATGACGATGCCGCCGCTCGCCTCGGCGCTCGGCGTTCCGAGGCTCTTCAGCGCGTCGGCGCTCGTCTTGGACGAAAACGCGGCCTTGTTCCACGCCGCGAGCGCGGCCACCGGCTTCAGCAGCGCGGCGAGGACCAGCGCCCCCGCGCCCTTCAGCAGCCCTCTACGTTCCATCATGTCTCCTTACCCCCGAAAACTCGAGATCAGACATTCTAAGGCTTGAGATAGGCATATCCCTCGCGCTGCTGCAGGCGGCTCACCTCGGCCACCCCGGAGGGCACCCAAGTTACGTATTCGATGAACTGATCCTTGCTCAGCTTGCGGTTGCGCAGGGTGATCTCGCAGACGTCGAACTGTACCCCGCGCTGCTTCAGCTGCTCCACTGGGTCTTCGTACTTCGCGCCGTTCTTGTCCTTGGCGCCTTTCATCAGGAAATCCACGCCGAGGGCATGCGTAACCACCACGATTTTCGCGTCGGGATTCACCTCGAGATGATTGCCGATGTTGCGCAACCCGTTCGACGCCTGGGCCATGCCTTCGTTGATGTGGTAGATGACCTTGTCCTGCTTACCGCCCATGGCGGCGCAACCGGCCGCGAGGAGCACCGCTGCCATTGCCGTCAGAAACCGTCTGCTCGTCATGAAAACCTCCTCTCCGAGTCGCATCCTAATCCCGACACGGCGCCCGAGGATCAATTGTATTTATTGCTTGATTAGACCCTCGAGCAAGCGCGCCGCCCGCGCGAGCGAGTCCTGCGCCGCGAGGTCGTCGGCGAGGGTGCGCACTTCCGGCGGGCGGAAGTCGAAGCCGCGCCCAACGCCGGGGTAGACGATGACCCGCGCCTCGCGCTTCTTCGCCTTGAGCGAAGCGATGCCGGCGAGGATCGGGCGCACGCGCTGATACTGCTCGTGCTCGCCCACGAAGATGAGTACCGGGACGCGCAGGTCGTCCACTTCGGGGGCGTACTGATAGACCTGCATCGCTTCCGGCGCCTCGGGATGCTGCCAGTGCGGGTAGTAGGAGATGTAGCACGCCGCTTTTGCCTGCCTGCCCTTGGTGACGAGCGCCTTGAGCGCGTAATAGCCGCCGCGGGTGTGCGACACCACGCAGGTCCTCGCCTGGCCACGCGCCTCGGGGAGCGTAAGCGCGAAATCGATGGCGAGCGCCGCATCGTCCTCGAGCGCCGGGTCGTGCCGCACCGGCATGCTTTCGATGAAGCGGCCGCTGAAGAGGTCGGGCGCGACCACCGTGAAGCCGCGCGCCGCCAGGCGCAGCGGCACCAGCCGGGTCAGCTCGTCGAGGCCGCGCCGCCCGTGCAGGAACACCACCACCGGGAATTTGCCCGCGGAAAAGATCTCTACCGGAATTTCCACCTCGCCGTTGCGGTAGCTCGCCGCGCGAGTGCGCACCGCATGGTTCGCGGGCGCGGCAATCCGACCGCGCTCCCACCAGTCGGCGTCCCACCACCACTTCTCCTCGTCCTGAGGAAAGCGGTTCGTGGCCCATGGCTCGTGCGCTGCCCCGGCCGCCGAAGCGGCCAGCGCTAGAATCAAGCCCGCGACGAAGCGCATGGCCAATTCAATCACAAATGCATTGGTGAAGCTGCTCCTGGCGCTCCTGCTCGCGGGCGCGATTTCCGCGCATGCGAGGGAGGTGCCGGAGTGGTTCGCCGAGACCATGCTCGACGCGCGCGACGAGGCGGCGGACGCGGCGAAGCACGGCAAGCGGCTGATGCTCTATTTCTGGCTCGAGGGCTGCCCGTACTGCCAGCGCATGACGAGCGTTACGTTCCGCGACCCGGCGGTGCTCGAGCGGCTGCAGCGCGCGTTCGTTCCTGTCGGCCTGAACATCCGCGGCGCTCGCGACATCGCGTGGACCGACGGCGCCATGCTCACGGAAAAGCAATTGGCGGCGAGGCTTCAGGTGCGCGGCACCCCGACGATCGTGTTCCTTGACGCGAAAGGAGAGATCGTGCTGCGCCGCGTGGGCTATGTCGAGCCGGCGCAGTTTGCGCGCTTGCTGGACGAGCTCAGCACTGCTCCCACGGCAGCCCTTCGAAACGCCAGCCCGCGATAGTGTTGCGCTGGTGGGCCGCGTTGAGCGGCCCCTCGAAGCCATGGCTCACGTTGTAGACGCGCTGGAAGCCGTGGCGCTCGAGTTCCTCGCCCGCCTCCTGCGAGCGGTTGCCGCTGCGGCAGATCAGCACGATCGGGCGCATCGCGTGGTTGGTTCCGGCGAGCTTCTTCACCTGGCCGACGAAATGCGGGTTCACGTCCCAGTCGGGCCCATCGTTCCACGAAACGTGCAGCGCGCCCACCGGGTGGCCGACGAAGAGGTATTCCATCTCGCTGCGGCAGTCGATGAAGAGCGCGTTGGCGTTCTTGCTGAGGAAGTCCTGCGCTTCCCTGGGCGGGAGGTGCTCCATGGTCCGTATCTTATGACTAGAATGCCCCATGGATACCGTAGAGATGAAGGTGGAAGGCATGGACTGCGAGGGCTGCGTGAAAAGCGTCACGCGCATGCTCTCGGCGGTGGCAGGAGTCTCGAGCGTGGACGTGTCGCTCGCCCAAGCCCGCGCGCGGGTGACCTACGACCCGGCCAAGGCGGGTCTCGCGGACTTCAAGCGGGCCGTGGAGCGCGCCGGGTACAAGTCGCCGTGAAGGCTTCGCTAAAGCCGGGCCTGCAATTCGCCAAAGCCATCACTGTGGATGAGCCGCGGTGCATCAGCTTCATGGGCAAAGAGGGCATGGTGTATGCAACGCCGCGCATGGTGAGCGACGTCGAATACGCCTGCCGCGACTTCCTGCTCCAGCACCTGGACCCTGGCGAGGACTCGGTCGGCGCGCACGTCTCGATCGATCACCTTGCTGCGACCCCGATGGGGTTGAAGGTGTCGATCGAGGGCCGCGTCGAGGAGGTGGACCGTCGCAAAGTGGTATTCACCTTCTCGGTGAAGGATCCGGTCGAAGAGGTCGGCCGCGGCAAGCACATCCGCTTCGCGGTGGAGACCGCAAAAACTTTCGACCGCCTCAAGGCAAAGCGCGCGAAGGCGGGGCTCTAGGGCTCAGGGTTGAATGCTTGCGGCGGCGCATCGCTTCCGGCGAGCATTTCTCGCGATCGGCGAACGGCATGCGCAAGCCGTCCCCCGACGACGCCGAGTAGAATCGCGCAGTGCGCTTTACCGCCGCTCTTTCGCTCCTTTTCTTCGCCTTCACGGCCTGGGGCCAAAAGCCCCAGCCCGCGCTTCCGGTCAAGGCGGTTGCGGCGAAGCTCGCGCGCGCGGTGATCGAGACTGGCGCGATCGGCACCCTGCGCGCCGACGAGGCGGTCATGATCCGGCCTGAGATCGCAGGGCGGATCGACCGTATCGCGTTCGACGAGGGGCAGCGCGTGAAGAAGGGCGCGCTCCTGGCGACGCTCGATGCCGCCGAGACGCGCGCGCTGGTCGCGTCGTCGCGGGCGCAGGCTGGGCTCGACAAGCAGCGCCTGGAGCGCGCCGCCGACCTACAGAAAAAGGGCTTCATCAGCCAGCAGGCGCTCGACGAGATGCAGTCGAACTACGCGCGCTCGGCCGCCAAGCTGCGCGAGGACGAGGCGAAGCTCGCGAAGAGCGAGATCCGCGCGCCGTTCTCCGGCGTCGCGGGCCTGCGCCAGGTGAGCGAAGGCGCCTACGTCGCCGCAGGGACGGATATCGCGCGGCTGGAGAAGATCGACCAGCTCAAGCTCGACTTCCGCCTCCCCGAGACCTATCTTGGCCAGCTAAAGTCCGGACTCGCGGTAAGCGTGGCCGTGGACGCGTTTCCACAAGCCAGCTTTCCCGGCAACATCTACGCGATTGAGCCGGCGGTGGACGAGCAGACGCGCACCGTGCTCGCACGCGCCCGCGTCGCCAATCCGCAGCTCAGGCTCCGCCCCGGCCTGTTTGCGCGCGTGCAACTGACCCTTGGTGTGCGCGAGAACGCGGTGTGGATCCCGGAAGAGGCGATCGTGCCGCGCGGCCAGGACAGCTTCGTGTGGCGCGTAACGGACGGCAAGGCCGAGCTGGTGCCGGTGCAGACCGGTACGCGCAAGGTAGGGGAAGTGGAAATCATGAAAGGCGTCGCTGCAGGCGACATCGTCGTTACCGATGGCTCGCAGCGGCTCGTCCCCGGCATGCAGGTCTCGATCATCCCGAGCGCCAAGCCGGCGGCGGCGATTCCGGGAAAGAAAGGCGGCTAGCCTGCGGCTGCCCGAGCTCTGCATCCGCCGCCCGGTGCTCGCCACCGTGATCAGCCTCATGATCGTGCTGATCGGCGCGATTTCCTTCTCGCGGCTGTCGGTGCGCGAGTATCCGAAGATCGACACGCCGGTAGTCTCGGTGCGCACGGTGTACAAGGGCGCGAGCCCGCAAGTGATGGAGTCGCAGATCACGCAGCCGCTCGAGGACTCGATCGCCGGAATCGAGGGCGTTCGGACGGTGAAGTCGGTGTCGCGCGAGGAGGTGAGCCAGATCACGGTGGAGTTTGTTCCCGAGCGCGACGTCGACTCGGCGGCGAACGACGTGCGCGACCGCGTGGCGCGCGTGCGCGCGCTGCTGCCCGAGGCGTCCGATGAATCGGTGGTTTCCAAGATCGAGGCCGACGCGCAGGCGATCATCTGGATGGGTCTTTCCAGCGACAAGCATTCCTCGCTCGAGCTCTCCGACTACGCCGACCGCTATATCGCCGATCGTCTGAAAACGCTTCCCGGCGTCGCCTCCGTCATCATCGGCGGCGGGCGGCGCTACGCAATGCGCATCTGGCTCGACCGCGAGCGCCTCGCCGCGTACTCGCTCACGCCGCAAGACGTGGAGAACGCGCTCAAGCGCCAGAACGTGGAGATCCCGGCCGGGCGCATCGAGTCCGCGCGGCGCGAGTTTACCGTGCTCGCCGAAGCCGATCTGCGCACCGCGGAGCAGTTCAACAACATGATCATCGTGGAGAGCCGCGGCTACCCGGTCCGGCTGCGCGACGTGGGCTCGGCGCGGCTCGGCGCGCTCGACGAGCGCAGCGTCGTCCGCCGCAACGGCCAGCCCGGCGTCGGGCTCGGCGTGGTGAAGCAGTCCACCGCCAATACCCTGTCGGTGGCCCAGGCGGCGAAGGCGGAAATGGCGCGCATTCAGCCGACTCTGCCCGAGGGCATGCAGCTGCAGATCTCGTTCGACTCGTCGCTGTTCATCGAACGCTCGATCGACTCGGTGTACCGCGCGATGGCCGAGGCGGTGCTCCTCGTGATGGCGGTGATCTTCGTCTTCCTGCGCTCGCTGCGCGCGACGCTGATCCCCTTCGTCACGATTCCGGTGTCGCTCGTCGGCTCGTTCTTCTTCCTCTACCTCATGGGCTTCACGATCAACGTGCTCACGCTGCTCGGCGTGGTGCTCGCCATCGGCCTGGTCGTCGACGACGCGATCGTGGTGCTGGAGAACTGTCACCGCCACGTGGAGATGGGGAAGCACCCGGTGCAGGCCTCGGCCGACGGCTCGCGCGAGATCGCGTTCGCCGTGGTCGCCATGTCGCTCACGCTGACCGCCGTGTTCGCCCCGGTCGCGTTCGTGCCCGGCAACACTGGCAAGCTCTTCGCCGAGTTCGCGCTCACCGTAGCCGCGGCGGTGGCGGTGTCGGGCTTCGTCGCGCTCACGCTCACTCCGATGATGTGCTCCAAGATCCTCAAGGAGCATGAAACACACGGCGGCATCTATCTCGCCATGGAGCGCTTCTTCCATGCGATCAACGACCGGTATCGCGCAGCGGTGGGCTGGACCTTGCGTCACAAGGCGATTCCTCTCACAGCGTTCGTCCTGGTGATCGCGGGCACGGCCCTCACGTACGCAAAGCTGAGGCACGAGCTCTCGCCGCTCGAGGACCGGGGCTACTTCCTCACGCTTATCAACGCGCCCGAAGGCGCATCGATGGAGTACACCGACAACTATGTGCGCGCGGTGGAGCGCATGTATGCCGAGGGCGTGCCCGAGATCCGCAGCATGTTCGCCGTGGTGGCGCCGGGACTGGAGCGCCCCAACCCCGTGAACTTCGGCGTGACCTTCGCCCAGCTCGCGCCGTGGGAAGAGCGCAGCCGCAAGACCCAGGAGATCACCGCTTCGATGGCCCCTCGCCTCTCGGCGGCGCTGCCGGGCGTGCTTGCCTTTCCGGTGAATCCCAACTCGCTCGGTCAGGGATTCCGCACGCCGCAGGTGCAATTCGTAATCCAGGACAATACCTACGAAGAGCTCGACGCTTCGGTCAACAAGCTCCTCGAGAAGACCAGAACATCCGGATCGATCGTCAACGCCGACTCGGACTTGAAGCTGAACAAGCCGCAGCTCTCGGTGGACATCGACCGCGAGAAGGCGGCGGCGCTCGGCATCGATGTCGAAGTGATCGGGCGCACGCTCGAGACGCTGCTCGGCGGACGCCAGGTCACGCGCTTCAAGCGCGAGGGCAAGCAGTACGACGTAGTGGTGCAGCTCGAGGCCAAGGACCGCAATACGCCGGCGGATCTCACCTCGATTTACGTACGTGCGCGCGATGGCACGCTGGTCCAGCTTTCGAATCTCGCGCGAGTGCGCGAGACCGTGGCGGCGAAGGAGCTCAACCACTTCAACCGCGCACGGGCGGCGATCATCTCGGCGAACGTCGCGCCCGGCTCGACGCTCGGTGAGGCGCTCGAGTTCCTGGACGAAGCCGCGAAGCAAATCCTTCCCGCAACCGCGCGCACCGACCTCGACGGCGTATCGCGCGAATTCCGCGAGTCGGGCGCCGGACTTGCATTCGTGATCCTGTTCGCCGCGCTCTTTATCTACCTCATGTTGTCGGCCCAGTTCGAGAGCTTTGTTTCGCCCTTCGTCATCATGCTCACCGTGCCGCTCGCGGGCCTGGGCGCGCTCGCCGCGATCTGGCTGACCGGTGGGACGCTCAACGTCTACTCGAAGGTCGGACTGGTCATGCTGATCGGCCTCATCACGAAGCACGGCATCCTGATCGTGGAATTCGCGAACCAGCTGCGCGACCGCGGACTCGCTGCGCGCGAGGCGGTGGCGGAGGCGGCGACCTTGCGCCTGCGGCCAATCCTGATGACGACCGGCGCCATGGTGCTCGGCGCGTTGCCGCTCGCGCTCGCCGCCGGGGCCGGCGCCGAGGCGCGCCGGGCGATCGGCTGGGTCATCGTGGGGGGGCTCCTTGTCGGCACACTCTTCACGCTGTTCGTGATCCCGACCGCTTACCTGCTTCTTGTCCGGACGAGAAAGGCTCCGGTAAAGGTCACAAGTGCAGTCCCGGCTGCTTGACGGCGACAGTGCGTTAGTGACCGGCGCGGCGCGCGGCATCGGCCGGGGCATCGCCGATGCGCTCGAGGCCGAAGGCGCCCGCGTTTTTCGCGCCGACGTCGAGCAGGCGGATCTTTCAAACCCGCGAGACGTGGAAAAGCTTGCCGACGAAGCGATCCGCAGGCTCGGGAGCGTGTCGATCTTCGTCCACGCCGCGAGCCCGCGCCGCCAGGAAACGCAAACCGCTCTTGGCGCGACCTACGTCGAGTGGCGAGAAATGCTCTCGGTCAACCTCGATGCGGCATTCATCCTCGGGCAGAAGCTCGGCCGCCACATGAAAGAGCAGAAGATCAAGGGCCGGATCCTGATCGTGACTTCGCTTCACGCGGAATCGCCGCGCAACCTGCCGCACTACAGCGCCGCCAAGGCGGGCCAGACCATGCTCGTGAAGGAGCTCGCGCGCGCGCTCGGGCCGCACGGCATCCGCGTAAACGCGATTGCGCCGGGCGCGATCCCGGGCGGCGGCTTCCAGGCGCCGCCCGGAATGGTCGAAAAGATTCCGCTCGGACGCTTCGGCACGCCGGCCGATGTCGCGGGCATGGCCGTCGCTGTTCTCGCCGAGCGCTTCGGCGCCTACGTCACCGGCGCGTCCATTGTCGTCGACGGCGGCATCGCGCTTCACAACTGGATTGACCCTGCGCGCTGAGGCCGCGACGCTGTGATCTGGTCGATCGTGCTCATCGTGCTCGGCCTGCTCTTCCTCGCGCACAACCTCGATTTCATCCAGTGGAAGCAACTGCGCGACCTGCTATCGATCTGGTGGCCGCTCATTCTCATCGCGGTCGGCCTCGCGCAGCTCGGCCGACGCAGAAAATGAACTTCGAGCTGAGCGAAGAGCAACAGCGGATTCGCGAGGCAATCGGCAAGCTCTGCGAGCGCTTTCCCGACGAGTACTGGCTCAAGCGCGACCTCGAGGGCGGCTTCCCGGCGGATTTCCACCAGGCGTTCGCGCGCGACGGCTGGCTCGGCATCGCGATGCCGGAAGCCTATGGCGGCGGGGGGCTCGGTATTACCGAGGCTGCCATCATGATGCAGGCGATCGCCGAGTCGGGTGCAGGATTCTCAGGCGCTTCCGCCGTTCACATGAACATTTTCGGCCTGAACCCCGTCGTGGTATTCGGCACCGAGGAGCAGAAAAAGCGCATGCTGCCCCCGCTTATCGCCGGGAAGGAGCGCGCCTGCTTTGCGGTGACCGAGCCGAATACGGGTCTCAATACCCAGAAAATCAAGGTCAAAGCTGAAAGGCGCGAAAGCACGTACGTCGTCTCCGGGCAGAAGGTCTGGATCTCCACCGCGCAGGTCGCCGAAAAAGTGTTGCTGCTCGCGCGGGCCCAAGCCGGGCTTACGCTTTTCTATACGGACCTCGACCGCAAATACGTCGAGGTGCGCGAAATCGAGAAGATGGGCCGGCACGCGGTCGACTCGAACCAGGTGTTCTTCGACGCGCTGCCGGTCCCCGAGGCCGACCGCATCGGCGAGGAGGGCAAAGGCTTCGAGTACATCCTCCACGGCATGAACCCCGAGCGCATCCTGATCGCGGCCGAGCTCGTCGGACTCGGGCGCTGCGCGGTGAAGCGCGCGGCGGACTACGCGAAGGAGCGAGTGGTGTTCGACCGGCCGATCGGCCAGAACCAGTCGATCCAGCACCCGCTCGCCGCGAACTGGATGACGCTCGAGGCGGCCAACCTGATGGCGTTCAAGGCAGCGTCGCTTTACGACGCGGCCAAGCCTTGCGGCGCCGAGGCGAACGCCGCCAAGTACCTCGCGGGCGAGGCCTGCTTCGACGCCTGCCAGCAGGCGGTGATGACCTTCGGCGGATTCGGCTACGCGCGCGAGTACCACGTCGAGCGCTACCTGCGCGAGTCCTTCGTCGGCCGCATCGCGCCGGTGAGCCGCGAGCTTATCCTCTGCTTCATCGCCGAGCGCGTACTCGGCCTGCCGAAGTCTTATTGATGAGCGCCTTGATGGCGTTTCTGCACCACCTGGCCGCGTTCGCGGTAGTGGTGGCGATCGCAGTCGAGTTCGTATTTATTCGCGACGACCCTTTTCGTCCTGATTGCGCTCGCCTCGATCTACCCGACGCTGAAGTTCCTCGGCTGGCGCAAGAGCGCGCCGGACCCGGCGAGCGTGCCGGCCATCCGGCGCATCCTGCACCTCGAGCTCATCGGCGTGGCGATCATCCTGCTCGCCGCCGCACTGATGGCGAAAGGCATCGGCTAGCGGATCGTACGGCCACCGCCGCCACGCGTACTGCCCTGCGCGGTTTGCTGCCCGCCGTGCACTTCACCGCGCCATGCGCCGGTTTCGGCGCCGCGGCTCTCAATGAACTTCTTGAAGTCCTCGACGGTATTCTCCACACGCGCGCTGAACACGCCGATCGCGTCGCCGGTCTTCTCCACCACGCCTTCTGGCTCGTACTCCATGATCAGCCGCACGCGCGTGCGGTCGTGCGATAGCGGCTCAAACCTCACGGTGCCGGCGTTCGGTGCTCCCGAGGTGCTGCGCCACGCAATCACCTGGTCGGGCACCTGCTCGGTGATCTCCGCATCCCACTCCTTGTCCTTGCCCCAGATCTCCGCGTGCCAGTGCACATGGGTATCGTCAAGCTGCTTCACTTCCTTCACGCCAGCCATGAAGCGCGGGAAGTCCTCGAACTGCGTCCACTGGTTGTAAACCGTACGCACCGGGCAGGCGACTTCCACCGACTTCTCGATTCTTTCCATGTCTATTCCTCTCGCTGGATTGACGTTTGCGGCGAGTGCCGCAAGAAGCGTTCCCTTCGGCTTCGGCAGGCTAGGGCTGGGCATGGTCTTTGCATGCCGTCTGCGGCAGTCCCCAACCATACTCTCGAGGAGACGCACGTCATGATTCTGAAAGCACTTACCGCCGCGACCGCAGCCGCGCTTCTCGCGCTATCGGGCGCGACCCTTGCCCAGACGTCGGGCTCTAGCAGCACTGGCGCGAGCGGTACGACCGGCAGCTCGGGCGCCAGCGGCAGCTCGGCCACCGGCGCTTCTTCCACCGACGTTCCAGCCAAGTGCGTCAGCCTGACCGGCACCGAGCGCGAGAAGTGTCTGCAAGAGGAGCGCAGCGGCGCCGGCTCGGGCACAACGGGCAGCGGCGGTCTTTCCGGCACCAGCCCGTCCACTTCACCGTCAACCAGCCCGTCGCCGTCGCCGTCCAGCCCGTCCACTTCGGGTAGCGGCGGCATGTCCGGCAGCGGTGGCACGACCGGCAGCGGCACCACCAAGTAGAGGCAGTTGCTGCGGAAGCAGTTGCGGTTCGGCCGGGGATTCCGCGTAATCCCCGGCAACCGCTCCTCGCAGGCCGCCGAAATGGTGCTCGCTCCCGCAGCCGAGGGCGAGAAGACGGAGAAGCACGCGATCCGCAATACCGGGCGAGGCTTGCTGCGCACGCTCAACTTCTATTCGCCGCCCGCCTATCGCAAAGACGGCAAGCCGCTTCCGCGCGGGGAAAGCTAGGGTCGCGTTCGGGAGCCGCTCAGTGCTCCGTCAGGAGCGATCCCCAGCCGGGGATGCGGTCGCGGATGCCGTAGTCGCGCAGTGCGTACCAATAGGTAGCCGTGTTGATCGCGATCACGGGCTTGTCGAGCCAGAACTCCGCGGCCGCGGCGACCTCGCCCATCGCCAGATTCGTGCCGACCTGGACTACAGCGTCGACATTTCCACGGTTCACGCGCACGATCGCGTCGCGCAGTTCTTTTTTCGACACATGCGCGATCAGCGTCGGGCTCCCGCATTTCAGGCCGACCAGGTTCACCACCTGGTAGCCGGATTCGGTGAAGAAACGGCGCACCTGTTGATCCCCGACCGGCATGTACGGAGTGATCACGCCGAGACGCCTGACGCCCCGGCCGTAGGCGCGCAGCGCCGCGCGGCAGGCGTCCGACCCCATCGCTACCCCGCGCTTCGCGGTCGATAGCAACTTTCGCTTCAGTCTTCTGGAGCCTTCCCGCCCGTCCCAGAATGTCTCGGCCGACATGCCGAGCACCACGTAGTCCGGGTCGCATGTGAGCGCGGCCTTGAGCGCGGGGAAAAGCGCGCCGCGGATCGCGTCCATCATCGCCATGAACGAACGATCACCCGTTACGCGCAGATCCGGGATCACGAGGCGCGAATGATGGTTGGTCACGCCCCACGGACGCATGGCGTCGAACTCCGGCTGCACCGAGGTATTGGTGGACGGCGCAAGCACTGCGAACTTGGCACGATGGCCGAGCGAATCGGTCACGGCGTTAGAATGCCACAGCAAGGAGGCAGACCATGACCCGAGAGGAGTACGTCGCGAAGCTCAAGTCGCAGATCGACAACTGGAACGCCGAGGCCGCCAAGTGGGAAGCGAAGGCGAAAGAAGCGCAGGTCGGCATGCAGGCCGAGTACGAGCGTCAGCTTGCACAGTTTCGCACCCGGCGCGATACGGCGATGAACGAGGTGCAGCGGCTGCAGAACGCCTCCGCCGATGCCTGGAAGGCCATGATGCAGGGCGCCGACGCGGCATTGAAGAGCATGCAAGCGGCGTTCGAGAAGGCGAGGAGCGAATTCCAGAAGAAATAAGAACCGTCGGGCGCGGCCTTGCGTTCGAGGACCTGAGGCTCGGCGCGCGCTTTCGCACGCACCGCCGCACCATCCGCGAAGCGGACCTGGTCGCGTTCATGACGCTCACCGGGCTCACCGAGGAGCTTTTCGCCGTCAAGGAGGAGAAGCAACTCGTTCCCGGCGCGCTCGTGTATTCCTTCGCCGAGGGCCTGCTGCTCCCCACGATGCAGGACACCGGGCTCGCTTTCCTCAATGCCAGGCTCGACATCAAGGGGCCAACGTACGTCGGCGACACGATGCACGTCGAATGCGAGGTAACCGAGCACCGCCCCGCGTCGAAAGGCGAGCGCGGCCTCGTGCGGTTCTTGAACAGAGTCATCACGCAGGACAACAACGTAGTGCTCGAGTACACCCCGCTCAGGCTGCTGAAAAGGAGATGAGCGGACCGCTGGCGGGCTTGCGGGTCCTCGAGCTCGGCAGTCTCGTCGCCGGGCCTTTCTGCGGCAAGACATTCGCGGACTTCGGCGCCGAAGTGGTCAAGATCGAGCCGCCGGGTGAGGGCGATCCGCTGCGCAAGTGGCGCCGCATGCGCAACGGCACCTCGCTCTGGTGGCAGGTGCAGTCGCGCGGGAAGCAATCGGTCACGTGCGACCTGCGCCGGCCCGAGGGCCAGGAGATCGTGCGCCGTCTTGCGCGCCGCGCGCACATCGTCGTCGAGAACTTCCGCGCCGGCGCGCTCGAGAAGTGGAACCTCGGCTGGGAGGTGTTTTCGCACGACAACCCGACGCTTGTGCTCGTGCGCATCTCCGGCTACGGGCAGACGGGCCCCTACCGCGAGCGTCCGGGCTTCGCCGCGATCGCCGAGGGGATGGCGGGTTTCCGCTACGTCACCGGCTTCCCCGACCGGCCGCCGGTGCGGCCGAACTTGTCGATCGGCGACACCATCGCTTCGCTCCACGGCGTGATCGGCGCCCTGATGGCGTTGCATTCCGGAAAAGGGCAGGTGGTCGACGTCGCACTCTACGAGGCGATGTTCAACTGCATGGAGAGCCTGATCGCCGACTACGACGGCGACGGCTACGTGCGCGAGCGCACCGGCAGCACGCTGCCGGGAATTGCGCCCTCCAACCTCTATCCCTGCCGAGAAGGCTACGTCTTGATCGCGGGCAACGCCGACAGCCTCTACTATCGGCTGATGACGGCGATCGGACGCGCGGACCTGCGCGACGACCCGGCGCTTGCACGCAACGACGGACGCGCCGCGCAGATGGAACGCATCGATGAAGCGATCTGCGCATGGACGCGTACCCGGACTCTTGATGAGGTGTTGAACATCATGGAGAAGGCGCAGGTCCCCGCGGGACGCATCTACAGCGCGGCCGACATCGCGGCCGATCCGCACTTCGCGGCGCGCGGCATGATCGAGCAGGTGATCGCCGGCGATGGCGAGCCGCTCAAGGTGCCGGGCATCGTGCCCAAGCTCTCCGCCACGCCGGGCGCAATCCGCTCGCCCGCGCCAGCGCTCGGCGAGCACACCGACGAAGTGCTCCTGGCGGCGGGGTATTCGTCAGAGGAAATTTCCGGGCTGCGGAAGCAGGGAATCTTGTGATCGACCGCATTGACCACATCGTGCTCACCACGCGCGACCGTGAAGGCTGCATCCGCTTCTACCGCGACGTTCTGGGGATGGAACTGGTGTCGTTTCGAACTCCGACGGAAGAGCGTTTCGCCTTCAAGTTCGGAAGCCAGAAGATCAACCTGCACGAATGGGGCAGGGAATTTGCGCCGCGCGCGCATGTCGCCGCGCCGGGAACGCTCGACCTGTGCTTCATCGCCTCCAAGCCCCTGGAGAGGGTCATCGAGAATCTGCAGAAGAATCGCATCCCGATCCTGGAGGGCCCGGTAGCGAAGACCGGCGCGCTGGGACCGATGCGCTCGGTGTACGTGCGCGATCCCGACCTCAACTTGGTGGAGATCTCGGTCTACAATAAATAGCGGAGGAGGACCCCCATGAAAAGACTGGTTGTCGCGTTGTGCGCCGCCGCGCTGCCCGCGGCCGTGAACGCACAGGTATTGGGTTTTGGCAGCGCCCCGCAAGGCTCGATCGGCTACAACATGAGCTCGGCGATCGCCAAGGTGATGGCCGAGGACGCGAAGCTGCAGAGCCGAGTGCAGCCATACTCGGGCTCCAGCGCGGTCCTGCCGCTCGTGAGCTCGGGCGAGCTCGATCTTGCGGTGTGCAACGTGCTCGAGGCGCAGGAGGCGGCGAACGGCGAAGGCCCCTACAACGGCCGCAAGCAGGACAAGCTGCGGGTGCTCGGGACGCTGTTCCCGCTGCTCTCGAGCATCTTCGTGCGCAAGGACTCGCCCATCAAGTCGCTCGCTGACCTCAAGGGCAAGCGCATCCCGGCGGGCTTCTCGGCCCAGGTAACGCTGGATCGCATCATCGACGCGGTGCTTGCGAACGGCGGGGTCGAGAGAAAGGACATGGTGCCAGTGCTGGTGCCGAACGTGATCCGGGGCGCCGATGACTTCGTTGAAGGCAAGATCGACGGCGGTTTTTTCGCACTCGGCGCGGCCAAGGTGCTGGAAGTGCACAAGTCGACGGGCGGCATCCGCTACCTGCCGCTGTCCGACGATCCGCAGGCGGTCGCGCGCATGCGGAAGCACATGTCCTACGCGTACGTGACGACGGTCAACCCGAGTCCGGCGTTCGCCGGGGTCGACTCGCCGACGAAGCTCATGGCCTACGACTACGTGCTCACCGTCGGTGCCCACGTCAAGGACGACGTGGCGTACAACATCGCGAAGGCGGTGTACTCGGGCAAGCCCAAGCTTGTCGAGAGCCTGGGCGCGTTCCGCGGCTTCGATCCGGACAACATGGGCAAGAAGATGCCGGCGCCGTTCCATCCAGGCGCGATGAAGTTCTATCAAGAGAAAGGCATCGCGAAGTGAGGAACAGGGGGCTGCCCGCCCCCGTACCCCTCCTGTTACCCTGAATGGCTGAGGAGTTCATCGAGCGCCCTCAGCCGGCGCGCGCCTTCGCGCGCACCATCTTCGCTCTCCAGGCGTTGCTCATCACCCTCGTGGTGGGCTACGTCCTGGACCTGCACCGTAGCTTGCTGCGGCTCAACCTCTACACCGAGCAGTTCCTGTTGGCCGTGCTCGGCCTGGCGATCGCCTTGTGTTTTCTCTCTACAAAAAGAAGATTCTGGGACCCCCCGGCGGCAGCGGTCGGGCTCGTGCTGTGCCTGTATCTCGCCTGGCGCTACCCGCAGCTCTCCACCGAGCTTACCTCGCGCCCGCTCGACGGCATCGTGACTTCGGCACTCCTCGCGCTTCTCGTACTCGAAGGCACGCGGCGCATGGCGGGGTTTTCGCTCGTCGTTTTCACGCTCGCAGGTGTGGTGTATGCCATGTTCGGCCACTATCTCCCCGGCGTTTTCCAGGCGCGCCCGGTGGACTTCACCCGGCTCCTCGTCTATCTCAACCTCGACACCAATGCGCTCCTCGGCACGTCGCTCCAGATCGCGATCATCGTGGTCGTGCCTTTCATCCTGCTCGGCAACGTGCTCGGGCGCTGCGGTGGGTCGGAGTTCTTCACCGACCTCGCGCGCGCCTGGATGGGCCGCTACCGCGGCGGCTCGGCCAAGGTCGCGGTGGTCGGCTCGAGCTTCTTCGGCATGATCTCCGGCAGCGCGGTGGCGAACGTGAGCGCGGTGGGCGTCATCACCATCCCGCTCATGAAGCGCTCGGGGTTCCCCGCACAGATCGCGGCCGCAATCGAAGCGGTCGGCTCGACCGGCGGCCAGCTGATGCCGCCCGTCATGGGGGCGGCCGCGTTCCTGATGGCCGAGGTGCTGCAGGTGCCCTACGCCGAGGTCATGATCGCGGCGATCATCCCGGCGTTCCTTTATTACCTTGCACTCTTTTTCCAGGTCGACGTCGAGGCGGCCAAGCGCGGCATCGCGGGCGAGCCGCGCGAGCGTCTGCCGCAGCTCGCGGCGGTGCTCAAGTCCGGCTGGTATTTCCCGCTTCCTTTCGTCGCGCTGGTCTACGCCCTCGTCAGCCTCAACTGGCAGGCCGAGTACGCCGCGCTCCTCGCGACCGGCATATTGATCGGTCTCTCTCTGGTGTTTGGCTACAAGGGCTTGCGGGTGCCGCTCAGAGAGATGTTCGCTGCGATCGTCTCGACCGGCGGGGCGGTTGTGGACCTGATCCTCATCTGCGCCGTTGCCGGCATGTTCATCGGCATTCTCAACATCAGCGGCCTCGCGTTCGGCATGACGCTGCAACTCCTCGCGATTACCGGCGAAAGCATGGCGCTCATGCTTATCGTCACCGCAGTAATGGCGATCCTGCTCGGCCTCGGCCTCCCGACGGTCGGCGTCTATATCATCATGGCGACGCTCATCGCGCCCGCGCTTGTGAAAGTCGGCGTCGCGCCGCTGGCGGCGCACATGTTCCTGCTCTACTTCGGCATCATGTCGATGGTGACGCCGCCGGTCGCCCTGTCGGCGTTCGCTGCCGCCAACATCGCGGGCGCCGACGTCGACAGGACCGGCTGGACCGCGACGCGCATCGGCTGGGCAGCGTACATCGTACCGTTCCTCTTCGCCCTCTCGCCGAGCCTGCTCATGCGCGGGGACGCGCTCACCATAGTATGGGCGGTGGCGACTGCGTCGCTCGGCATCTGGCTCGGCACCATTGGCGTCGTGGGCTACTTCTACCGTCCGATCACCGGTCTCACGCGAGTGGCGTTCATCCTCGCCGGCATATTGACGCTCATCCCCGCCGACATGTTCCGCAGCGCCATCTTCACCGACATCGTCGGGCTCGCCCTGGGCGGCGCGCTCCTTGCGCGGGAAATCCACGAACGCAAGAAAGGGGTCAGGCCCCTTTTCTCGAAGTAGTGGCACGGCTCGTCGCGGCATTCGGCTCATCCCACAGCCCCACGCTTGCGAGCGCGGCTGAGGACATGCCAGGCCACGCGCGGCGCGACGAGGAGTACGCGCATCACCTGGACCGCGATGGGAAGCGAGTGACCTACCAGGAACTCCTGCATACCGCGCCGCCCGGCATCGATATCAGCCCTGCAATCATCGAAAAGCAAGTAGCGGCGTGTGAGCGTCACCTCGATCGCCTCGCACATTCCATTACCGAAGCAAGGCTCGAGGCGCTCATCGTGGTGGGCGACGACCAGCGCGAGCAGTACTTCGAAGACAACACGCCTGCGTTTCTCGTGTATTGCGGGGCGAGCATCCGCAATTCCACTCTCGACCTTCCTGCCGAAGCGCCCGAGTATTGGAAGCGTGCGCGCTCGCAATACCACGAACCGCATGCGCCGCGCGACTATCCCGTGGCGCGCGAGCTGGCTTTCCACCTCGTCGAGCATCTCCTGGACGGTGAGTTCGACGTTGCTTTTAGCGAAAAGCTCGCGAAACCGAGAGGCGAAGGGCATGCGTTCGGCTTTGTGCACCGCAGGCTCATGGGCGCGAGCGCGGTGCCGGTCGTGCCGCTCGTCGTGAACACGTATTACCCGCCGAACCAGCCGCGCCCGCGGCGCTGTTTCCGTTTGGGAAAGATGCTCGCCAGCGCGGTGAGCGAATTCGGCCAGGATATTCGTGTTGGCGTCATCGCCTCGGGCGGCCTGAGCCACTTCACTATCGACGAAGAGCTGGACCGCCGGGTGCTTGAGGCATGCAGGACGGGCGATGAAAAGGCCTTGGCGTCGATACCGCTCGCGAAGCTCAACTCCGGGAATTCGGAAATCCGCAACTGGATCGTGGTCGCTGGCGCGGCGGCCGGCTTGCGTGCCGACTGGCAGGAATACGTGCCGCTCTACCGCACACCGGCCGGGACCGGCTGCGGCATGGCGTTTGCGGCGTGGGGGCTCTGAACGCTAGACGAGCGTTGTCTTCAGGCCGTTCGTTTCCAGTGCCCGCACCAGCGCTTCGGTGTGAGCGCGCTCGCGGGTCTCGATCAGAAACTCGATCTCGGTCGACTTGACCGAAGCGGTGCCGAACACGCGCTGGTGCTGCACCTCGACGATGTTGCCCCCGGCCTCGGCGATCAGGGCGGCGACCCGGGCGAGGCTGCCCGAGATGTCGGGCATGGTGACGCGCAGGCGCACAAGGCGCGCGTCGCGCACCAGGCCGCGCATCAGCACGGAGGCGAGCACGCGCGTGTCGATGTTGCCGCCCGTAATCGGCAGCCCGACGCGCTTGCCGGCGAAGCGACCCGGTTGCTCGAGGAGCGCCGCGAGCGCCGCGGCGCCCGCGCCCTCGGCGACGGTCTTCTCGATCTCGATCAGCGCCGCGACCGCGCGCTCGATCGTCTCCTCCTTCACCACCAGCACTTCCTCGACCAGCTCCTTGATGATCCCGAACGCGGTGTCGCCGACATCCTTCACCGCGATGCCCTCGGCGATGGTGTCGCCGCCGCATTCGATGGGTAGGTTGCGCAGCCGCTGGTACATCGACGGGTAGTTCTGGGTCTCGACTCCGAAAATGGAGATGTCTTTTCGCATTGCCTTGGCGACGATCGCCATGCCGGAGACTAATCCGCCGCCGCCCACCGGCACGACCAGGACGTCGAGATCGGGGACGGCCTCGAGCATCTCGAGTCCGACCGTTCCCTGCCCGGCGATGACGAGCGCGTCCTCGTAGGGGTGCACGAATACGAGGTTATCGCGCGCGGCGAGCTCGCGCGCGTGCCGGCCGGCGTCGAACAGGTTCGCGCCCTCGAGCACAACCTTTGCGCCGTGCACCTGGGTGTTGCGCACCTTGGTGTTGGGCGAGCCCTTCGGCATGACGATCACCGCGGGCATGCCGAGCCGAGCCGCGTGGTAGGCGACCGCCTGCGCGTGGTTGCCGGCGCTCATCGCAATCACGCCGCGCCGGCGCTCCTCGGCACCCAGCGATAAGAGCTTGTTCAGCGCTCCGCGCTCCTTGAACGAGGCGGTGAACTGGAGGTTCTCGAACTTGAGGAACACCTGCGCGCCGGTCAGCTGGGACAGGGTGCGGCTGGGCAGGCAGGGGGTTTGCTCGATCGCCCCGGCCAGGCGCGCCGCGGCGGCACGCACGTCAGCAGCCGAGATTCGAAGCATGGCCAAGTTTACGCGGAACACATCGCGGTAGCGGTCGGCATTGCGGCGGGATTATCATGCTCGCCCCCGCCATGGAAATCAGCCCTATAGCGAACCGCATCGCCGATCGCATCGCGCGCGTCGCCGATCCGTCCGACGAGCAGTTGCGCCTGCTCGTCTCGAGCGTCACCGATTATGCGATTTATCTGCTCGACACCGCGGGACGGGTGGCGAGCTGGAACGCGGGCGCCGAGCGCATCAAGGGCTACCGGGCCGCCGAGATTGTCGGCCGGCACTTCTCGCTCTTCTACCCGTCAGAAGAGCGCGCCGCCGGTACCGCCGAGCGCGCGCTCGCCACCGCGGCGCGCGACGGGCGCTTCCAGGGCGAGGGCTGGCGCGTCTGTAAGGACGGCAGCCGCTTCTGGGCCGAGGTCGTGATCACCGCGCTGCGCGACGCGGACGGCGCGCTGAAAGGCTACGCCAAGGTCACGCGCGACATGACGCAGCGCCACGCCGAGCGCGAGCAGCTGTTCGCCGCGACGTTCAACCACGCGCCGCAGGGGATCGCCATCATCGACCGCAGCGGCCGTTACCTCGGCGCCAACGCGAGCTTTCTCGCTCTCCTCGGATATACCGAGGCCGAGCTGCGCGAAAGGACCGTATTCGACCTCACACATCCCGAAGACCTGGGCGAGAGCCGGCGGCTGCTGGAGGAGGCGCTGCGCGCCAGGACCGGAGCGCTGGAGCTCGAGAAGCGCTATGTGCGCAAGGATGGCAGCGTGCTGCGCGCGCAGCTGAGCGTCGCACGCATCATCGACCGCGCGGGAACCGCCACGCGCTTCGTCGCCCAGGTGCAAGACGTCACCGAACGCCATGCCGTCGAGGCGCGGCTGCGGGAGAGCGAGCGGCGCTTCCGGCTCCTGGTTCAGGGGGTTATCGACTACGCCATCTATATGATCTCGCCCGAAGGCGAGATCTCGAGCTGGAACGCGGGCGCCGAGCGCATCAAAGGCTATTCCGAGCGCGAAGCGCTCGGGCGGCATTTCTCCCTTTTCTTCACCGCCGAGGATCGCGCCGCCGGCAAGCCCGAGCGTGCGCTCGAGACGGCGCGCGCCACAGGGCGCTTCGCCGACGAGGGCTGGCGCCTGCGCAAGGACGGCAGCCGCTTCTGGGCGCTCGCGGTGCTCGACGCGATCCGGGACGAAACGGGAAGGCTCGTCGGCTTCGCCAAGATCACGCGCGACCTCACCGAGCGCCGCGCGGGCGAGGAGCAGGTGCGGCAGGCGCAGGCGCTGCTCGATGCGTTCACCGACAACAGCCCCGCGCTCATGAGCCTCAAGGACCGCGACGGCCGCTACCGCTTCGTCAACACGCGTTTTCTCGCGCGTCACGCGCTTCGGCGCGAGCAGGTCCTCGGGCGCAGCGACGCGGAGCTCTTTCCGCGCCGCCAGGCGGCGGTGCTGAGCGCGCACGACGCCGATGTGATGGCGCGCGGCGAGCCGGTGCAGTACGAGGAAAACGCGGAAATCGCCGGCACGATCTACGTGAGCCTGGTGGTGAAGTTCCCGGTCGCCGGAGGCGTCGGCATGATCGCAGGCGACATCACCGACCGCCGGCTCACCGAACAGGCGCTGCGCGAGCAGCGCGCGCTGCTCGCCGAGGCGCAGAAGCTCGCCGGGCTCGGCTGGTGGGAATGGAGTCCGGAGAGCGGCAGCATTTTGTGGTCCGATGAACTCTACCGTATCTACGGCGTCTCATCCGACACGTTCAAGCCGAGCTTCGAGGCGTATCTCGAGCGCGTGCACCCCGACGATCGACAGCACTCCGGCGCGATGATGGCGCGCGCGCTGATGGACGGGCGCGGCTTCAGCACCCACGAGCGCATCGTGCGCCCGGGGGGCGAGGTGCGCTACCTCAGCAGCCAGGTGGAAGTGGTGCATAACGAGCGGGGCAAGCCGATCAAGGTGCTGGGCGCGTGCCTGGACTTCACCGAGCAGCGCCACTCCGAGACCGCGCTACGCCAGGCGGCGCAGGACCTGCACGGGCTGACGCGCCGCCTGGTGCAGGCCGAAGAGGCCGAGCGCAAGCGTATCGCGCGCGAGCTGCACGACCGCGTTGGGCAGGCGCTGTCGGCGCTCAACATCAACCTGGACATCGTGCTGCGCAGCGAGGGCCTGGCGCCCGCCGCAAGACAAAGGCTGGTCGACTCGGTCAACCTGGTCGAGGGCACGCTGCAATCCATCGAGGGCGTGATGGCCGAGCTGCGCCCGCCGCTGCTCGACGAATACGGCCTCACTGCCGCGCTCGGCTGGCACGCGCAAGAGTTCTCGCGCCGCACAGGCATCCAGGTGAGCGTCGACGGCGAGGCAGCCGAAGCGGTCAGGGGCCTGCGCGTCGAGGCCGCGCTCGCGCTCTTCCGCATCGCGCAGGAGGCGCTCAACAACGTGCTCAAGCACGCCCGCGCAGCGGCGGTGCGCGTGGAAGTCGCGCTTGGCGCAAGCGACGTGGCGTTGAGTGTGCAGGACGACGGGACGGGTTTCGAGGCATCCCAGTTGCCGCGCGGGCGCCTCGGCATGACGACGATGCGCGAGCGCGCCGAAGCCGCCGGCGGCCGGCTCGAGATCGATAGCGCTCCGGGGCGCGGCACCCGGGTGATCGCGACGGTGCCGCTCTAGCCGGCCGTCGCCTTCTCATGCCGATCCGGGTCCTCATCGCAGACGATCACGCCGTGGTAGCCGAAGGGCTGCGTCATCTGGTGGAGGCCGAGCGCGACATCGAGGTGGTGGCCTGCGTGGGCGACGGGCGCGAGGCGGTGCGGCAGGCGCGCGATACTCAGCCCGACGTGGTACTGATGGATTTGTCGATGCCGGAGCTCAACGGAGCCGACGCCACGCGTGCCATCCTCGAGCGCGATCCGCGCTGCCGCGTGATCGTGCTTTCGATGTACTCGCAGCGCGAGTACGTGCGCCGCGCGCTGAAAGCCGGCGCTGTCGGCTACGTGGTGAAGCGCTCCGCCGCAAAGGAGGTGGTGGATGCGATTCGCGCGGTACACGCCGGGCAGCGCTACCTCAGCCCGCGCGTGGCCGACGTGGTCCTGGAGGACTATACCGACGAAAGGCAGGACGACCCGCTCGCGCGGCTTTCCGCGCGCGAGCGCGAGGTGCTGCAGCTCCTTGCCGAGGGCCGCACCGGCGCGCAGATCGCCGAGCGCCTGTCGCTCTCGCAGAAGACCGTCGAAACCTATCGCGCGCGCCTGGTGGAGAAGCTCGGCATCCGCGACTTGGCAGGGCTTGTGCGCTTCGCCATTCAAAAAGGGCTCGTTTCGCTGGACGAGGGTCCGTCCGGGAAATCCTGACGCCCTCTGTACGGCGCTCCCGACTTCGCGCGCGCGCCGGCGTTGCTACGATGCGGCGGTGCTGCTCACCGATCGCGTCCTTTCGTTGCTCGTAGTGGAGGACCACGCCGATGTGCGCGCCGCGCTGCGCGACTGGCTGCTGACCTTGGCTCCGGCGCCGCTCAAGCTGCACGAGGCGCGCAGCCTGGAAGAGGCACTCGCGTGTGCTGCGCAGGCGCCGCTCGATCTCGTGCTCATCAACCTCGAGCTTCCCGGCCCGAACGGAATCGAGGCGACGCGCGCGCTACGCAGGCGCCATCCGCAGTGCCCGGTGATCGTAATGTCGGTGAACGACTCCGAGGCGCTGCGCACCGCGGCGATTGACGCGGGTGCGCTCGCCTTTGTCTCGAAACGCGAGCTGCCGCACGCGCTGCTGCCGTTCCTCGATCGGCTGCCCGCATGACCCCCAAAATCCTGCTGGTCGACGACGATCGCGCGGCGCTCTACGCGCTCTCGGAAGTGCTCTCCGACCTGCCAGCGCGGCTAGTGCTCGTGGGCTCCGGCGAGGAGGCGCTGCGCCAGGTGCTGAGGCAGGAGTTCGCCGCGATCCTGCTCGACGTGCGGCTGCCGCAGATGGACGGCTTCGAGGTCGCGGCGGCGATCCGCAGCCTCGAGCGGTTGCGCCGCACCCCGATCCTCTTCATGAGCGCGCACGAGGACCGTCGCAGCAAGCCGCGCGCGGGCGCGGTCCACGAGCGCTACTTTCGCAAGCCGCTCGTGCCCGAGCAGGTGCGCGCAGCGGTGCTCTCCTTCCTGCCGCCCGTCCCGCTCGTGGTCGGTCTGCGAGCCGCGGTGCAGGATCCGATATAAAAGAGCCATGGAGCACTTCGTACACCTCTACTAGGAGACGCGCTTTCTTGCCGACGCGGTCGCCGATTACCTCGGCGAGAGCCTGAGCGCGGGCGGGGCGGCGATCGTGATTGCCACCCCGACCCATCGTGCCGCGTTCCTGGAAAGGCTCCACGCCGAGCCGGCGCTGCGGGACGACCGGCTCAAGCTTCTTGACGCAGAGCAAACGCTCGCCGGCCTGATTACGGACGGCATGCCGCACTGGCAGCCGTTCCAGGAAACTCTGGGCGCGATGGTCGCCGAGCTATGCGCGCGCCACCCGGCCGTGCGGGCGTACGGGGAGATGGTCGATCTACTCTGGCAGAAGGGCCGACGCGACGCGGCGCTGCGGCTCGAGAGCTACTGGAACGAGCTTGGCAAAGTGCACGCGTTCTCGCTTTTCTGCGCCTACCGCATGGATCCATTCGACAGCCAGGCTTATGGCGGCCCGCTCGAGGCGGTGTGCAATGCGCACTCGCATCTCACGCCTGCGCGCGACCCGGAGCGCTTCGGCCAGGCGGTGCAGGCCGCAACTCTGAAGGTGCTCGAGCAGCCGCTCGCGCAGATTCTGCTCGCGCTCGCCGCGCGTCATCGCGCCGGGACACGCATGTCCGCCGGCCAGGCGACCCTCTTCTGGCTGCAGCAGAATATGCCGCGCGCCGCGGAGAAGATTTTCAGGGAACTGCGGGCCGGACCTTCGCCAGCAGCCTGATGAGGTCGGCAGGGTCGTACGGCTTCGCCACGTGGTGGTCGAAGCCCGCGAGATTGGCGAGGATCCTGTCCGAGGCCTGCTTCCATGCCGTTACCGCGATCAACACAGGGCAGCGCTCGCCATAGCGCTGGCGAAGCCGGCGCGCCGCCTCGTAGCCCGTAATCTTCGGCATGCCGATGTCGAGCAGCACGACGTCGGGACGGAACTCGCGCGCCGCGTCGAGCGCTTCCTGTCCGCCGTGCACCGTGCGCACCTCGTAGCCCTCCAGTTGCACTAGGGTGCTCAGGACGCGAGCGCCATCGCAATCATCGTCGGCAATGAGCACGCGCAGTGCGCCTGCCACCACACCCGGGGCCTGCTGTGCAGGTGACTCGTGCGGAGATTCACCCATGGCGCGAGGAGAATAAAGGAAGTCGGTGACGCGAGTTCGCCGTGTAGTTGTCTGTGCATGTCTGGCGCATGTTGGTGTTTATGCCCGTCCCTCCTGATGCGCTGCGCAAACTGACGCAAATATTTGTCGCTACGTGAGGATGGCGCAGTCGTGGCGTAGCGACGATGTGGCACCTTGTAGTACGGACCACGACAGGAAACTCGTGCCCGTTCTACTGGAGGCTCATTGTAGATTTCGACGCGTCCGGTCGAAGCACGAGAGCGAAGTACCACTCGCGGGAGGCGCGCGTGAATTTTCCTTTGAAAGAAAACGAAGTCTCCGCCGTGGCGCACGCGGAGGAGATGACGCAGATTTATGGCGCGCTGGTTGCGCTGCGAAAAGGCGACCCCACCGCCAAGCTGCCGCTGCAAGGCACCGCGGGTTTCGGCAAAGTTGCCGAAGTATTCAACGACCTTGTCGAGCAGAACGTGGCGATGGCCGAAGAACTTCAGCGGCTGGCGCAGATGGTCGGCAAGGAAGGCAAGCTCAAGCGCCGGGCGTCGGTGCAGGGCGCACGTGGCTTCTGGGCGCAGAAAGTCGAGAGCATCAACTCGCTGATCGACGACCTGGTCCACCCGACGAGCGAGGCGGCGCGCGTAATCGGCGCGGTAGCGCAGGGCGATCTCTCCAAGACGATGGCGCTCGACATCGACGGCCGTCCGCTCGAGGGCGAGTTCCTGCGCAACGCGAAGATCATCAACCGGATGGTGGATCAACTGGGGGACTTCGCGGCGGAGGTGACGCGGGTCGCAAGAGAGGTTGGCACTGAGGGCAAGCTCGGCGGCCAGGCGAAGGTCAAGGGCGTGGCCGGCGTATGGAAGGACCTCACCGACAACGTGAACTCGATGGCTGGCAACCTCACCTCGCAGGTGAGGAACATCGCGGACGTGACCACCGCGGTGGCGAAGGGCGACCTGTCGAAGAAGATCGACGTCGACGTGAAGGGCGAGTTCCTGACGCTCAAATCCACGATCAACACGATGGTGGACCAGCTGCGCTCGTTTGCCGCCGAGGTGACGCGGGTGGCGCGCGAGGTGGGCACCGAAGGGATTCTGGGCGGGCAAGCGCGCGTGGAAGGCGTGTCGGGCACCTGGAAAGACCTGACCGACTCGGTGAACTCGATGGCCGGCAACCTCACCTCCCAGGTGCGGAACATCGCCGATGTGACAAAGGCGGTCGCCGCGGGCGACCTTTCGAAGAAGATCACCGTGGACGTGAAGGGCGAGGTGCTTGAGCTCAAGTCCACAATCAACACCATGGTCGACCAGCTCCGTTCGTTCGCGGCGGAGGTGACGCGCGTCGCGACCGAGGTCGGCACCGAAGGCAAGCTCGGCGGCCAGGCCGACGTGCAGGGCGTGTCGGGCACGTGGAAAGACCTCACCGAATCAGTGAACTTCATGGCCGGCAACCTCACCTCGCAGGTGAGGAACATTGCAGACGTGACGAAGGCTGTCGCGGCCGGCGATCTTTCCAAGAAGATCACCGTCGACGTGAAGGGCGAGGTGCTCGAACTCAAAAGCACGATCAACACGATGGTGGATCAGCTGTCGTCGTTTGCGGCGGAAGTGACGCGCGTGGCGCGCGAGGTCGGAACCGAAGGCAAGCTGGGCGGACAGGCCGACGTGCAAGGCGTGTCGGGCACGTGGAAGGACCTCACCGAGTCGGTGAACTCCATGGCGTCGAACCTCACGAACCAGGTGCGCAACATCGCCGACGTGACGAAGGCGGTGCAGGCAGGCGACCTGTCGCGCAAGATCACCGTGGACGTGAAAGGCGAGATCCTCGAGCTCAAGAACACGATCAACACGATGGTGGACCAGCTCTCGTCCTTCGCCGCGGAGGTGACGCGCGTCGCGCGCGAGGTTGGCACCGAAGGCAAGCTCGGCGGCCAGGCCGAGGTGCGCGGCGTGAGCGGCACGTGGAAGGACCTCACCGACAACGTGAACTCGATGGCCGGCAACCTCACCTCGCAGGTGAGGAACATCGCCGACGTGACCAAAGCGGTGGCCGCGGGCGACCTCTCAAAGAAGATCACGGTGGACGTGAAGGGCGAAATCCTCGAGCTGAAGAACACAATCAACACGATGGTGGACCAGCTCTCGTCGTTCGCCGCCGAAGTGACGCGGGTTGCGCGCGAGGTCGGCACCGAGGGCAAACTGGGCGGCCAGGCCGAGGTGCAGGGCGTGGCGGGGACCTGGAAAGACCTCACGGACAACGTGAACTCGATGGCCGGCAACCTGACCTCCCAGGTTCGCAACATCGCGGACGTGACGAAGGCGGTGGCGGCGGGCGACCTGTCCAAGAAGATCACGGTGGACGTTAAGGGCGAGATCCTCGAGCTCAAGAACACCGTGAATACCATGGTGGACACGCTGCGTTCGTTCGCCTCTGAGGTGACGCGCGTGGCGCGCGAGGTAGGCACCGAAGGGAAGCTGGGAGGTCAGGCGGACGTGCAGGGCGTGGCCGGCACGTGGAAGGACCTGACCGAGAACGTGAACTTCATGGCTGGCAACCTCACCTCGCAGGTGAGGAACATCGCCGACGTGACCAAGGCCGTGGCCGCCGGGGACCTCTCGCGCAAGATCACCGTGGACGTGAAAGGCGAGGTGCTCGAGCTCAAGAGCACGATCAACACGATGGTGGACACGCTGCGCTCGTTCGCGGCGGAGGTGACGCGCGTGGCGCGCGAGGTGGGCACCGAAGGGAAACTCGGAGGTCAGGCCGACGTGCAGGGCGTGGCCGGCACGTGGAAGGACCTCACCGAGTCGGTGAACTTCATGGCCGGCAACCTTACCTCGCAGGTGAGGAACATCGCCGACGTGACCAAGGCGGTGGCCGCGGGCGACCTGTCGCGCAAGATCACCGTGGACGTGAAGGGCGAGGTGCTCGAGCTCAAGAACACCATCAACACGATGGTGGACCAGCTTCGGTCCTTCGCTGCAGAGGTGACACGCGTCGCCAGGGAAGTGGGTACCGAGGGGCGCCTTGGTGGACAGGCGGACGTGCAGGGCGTGTCGGGCACATGGAAGGACCTGACCGAGTCGGTGAACTTCATGGCCGGCAACCTTACCTCGCAGGTGAGGAACATCGCCGAGGTGACCACCGCGGTGGCGGCAGGCGACCTGTCGAAAAAGATCACGGTGGACGTGAAGGGCGAGATCCTCGAGCTCAAGAACACCGTCAACACCATGGTGGACCAGCTGCGCTCGTTCGCGGCCGAAGTGACGCGCGTAGCGCGCGAGGTGGGAACCGAGGGGCGCCTAGGCGGCCAGGCCGACGTGCCGGGCGTGTCGGGCGTCTGGAAGGACCTCACCGACAACGTGAACTCCATGGCCGGCAACCTCACTTCGCAGGTGAGAGGCATCGCGAAGGTGGTGACCGCGGTCGCGAACGGCGACCTCGAGCAGAAGCTTACGGTGAAAGCGCGCGGCGAGATCGCGGCGCTCGCTGACACGATCAACAACATGACGGATACGCTCGCGACGTTCGCCGAGCAGGTGACGACGGTGGCGCGCGAGGTGGGCGTGGAAGGCAAGCTCGGCGGCCAGGCCAAGGTGCCCGGCGCGGCCGGCACGTGGAAGGACCTCACCGAGAACGTGAACGAGCTCGCAGCGAACCTGACGACTCAGGTGCGCGCGATCGCCGACGTGGCGGTGTCCGTGACGCAGGGGGACCTGACGCGCTCGATCACGGTCGACACGCAGGGCGAGGTTGCGGCGCTCAAGGACACCATCAACGAGATGATCCGCAATCTCAAGGACACTACGCAGAAGAACACCGAGCAGGACTGGCTGAAGACCAACCTCGCCAAGTTCAGCCGGATGCTGCAGGGCCAGAGGAATCTCGAGGCGGTCGGGCAGATGATCCTGTCGGAGCTCGCGCCGGTGGTCGGCGCGCAGCAGGCCGAGTTCTATGTCTTGTCCTCCGAAGAGAATCCGCGGCTGCGCCTCGTGGCGAGCTTCGCCTCCGGCGGCCAGGGCTCGCACGGCAAGGAAGTGGACCTCGGCCAGGGCCTGGTCGGCCAGTGCGCGATCGAGAAAAGGAAGCTCACGCTCTCCGGCGTGCCGGCGGCCGCGTTCAAGGTCGTCACCGGGCTTTCCGCGCAGGCGGTGGCCGAGGTGCTGGTGCTGCCGGTCATCTTCGAGGGCCAGGTGCGCGGCGTGATCGAGCTCGCCTCGCTCGAGCGCTTCAACCCCTCGCACCAGGCGTTCCTCGACCAGCTCACCGAGTCGATCGGCATCGTGATCAACACCATCGAGGCCAACACCCGGACCGAGAACCTGCTGAAGCAGTCGCAGTCGCTCGCGGTCGAGCTGCAGCAGACGAACGAGGAGCTGCAGGAGAAGGCGCGGCTGCTCGCGCACCAGAACGAGGAGGTCGAGCGCAAGAACCGCGAAGTAGAGCTTGCCCGGCAAGCGCTCGAGGAAAAAGCCTCTCAGCTCGCCCTTACGTCCAAGTACAAGTCCGAGTTCCTCGCCAACATGTCGCACGAGCTGAGGACGCCGCTCAACAACCTGCTCATCCTGTCGGACCAGCTGTCGCGCAACCCGGAGGGCAACCTCAACCCGAAGCAGGTGGAGTTCGCGAAGACCATCCACTCGTCCGGCAACGAGCTGCTCGCGCTCATCGCGGATATTCTGGATCTGTCGAAGATCGAGTCCGGCACGGTGGCGGTGGAGCCGAGCGAGCTGCGCTTCGAGGATCTGCAGCGCTATGTCGAGCGCACCTTCCGCCACCTCGCCGAGTCCAAGCAGGTGGAGTTCCGCGTCGCCCTGGACTCCGCGTTGCCGAAGACGATGTACACCGACATCAAGCGCCTGCAGCAGATCATCAAGAACCTGCTCTCGAACGCCTTCAAGTTCACCCACGTCGGCAACGTCACCATCACCATCGCGCCGGCGGTCGAAGGCTGGTCCTCGGAAGCCGAGGAGCTCGAGCGCGCCGAGCGCGTGATCGCGTTCAAGGTGAGCGACACCGGCATCGGCATTTCCTCGGAGAAGCAGCAGATCATCTTCGAGGCGTTCCAGCAGGCCGACGGCTCGACCAGCCGCAAGTACGGCGGCACCGGCCTTGGCCTTGCCATCTCGCGCGAGCTTTCCAAGCTGCTCGGCGGCGAGATCAGGCTCGCGAGCGCGCCGGGGGCGGGCAGCGTGTTCACGCTGTACCTGCCGCAGACCTACGTCCCCTCGCGCCAGGCGAGGCCGCGGGCCTCCCCGCTGCCAGCAACACCGCCAGCTCCCGAAATTCAACCCCTTGCGGCAGAAGAGCCGGCGGAGCTGCAGTTCGCCAACGAGGCGGGCGACGACCGCGACGACATTCAACCCGAAGATCTGGTGATCCTGATCGTCGAGAACGACCTCGGCTTCGCCAAGATCCTGCTGGAGGCGGCGCGCGAAGAGGGCTTCAAGGGGGTGGTCGCTTCCAGCGGCGCCGCGGCGCTCGCCATGGTGCGCGAGTACCAGCCTGCGGTCATGACGCTCGACATCTTCCTGCCCGACATGCAGGGCTGGCGCGTGCTCGAGCGGCTGAAGGCGGATCTGTCGACGCGCCACATCCCGGTCTGCGTGGTGTCGACCGACGAGGCGCTCGACCGCGCGCTCGACTCGGGAGCGATCGGCTTCATTTCCAAGCCGCTGGTCTCGAAGGACCTCGTCGACCGCGCGATCGAGCGCCTCAAGTCTTTCGTGTCGCGCCCGTCGAAGCAGGTGCTGCTCCTCATGCCCGACGGTGAGGTGCGAGCCCAGATCGTCGAGCGGCTCGGCGCTGCGAATGTGCCAATGCTCGTCGCCTGGTCGGGCGACGAGGCGCTGCGCCTGCTGCGCACGAGCCAGGTCGACTGCCTGGTGATCGGCGAGGGCGCCGGCGACCTCGAAGCGCAGGACGTGCTCGACGTCCTCGCCGAGCAGCCGGTCGCGCAGATGCTGCCCGTGGTATTCCACGGCGAGAACGCGCTCGCCGCGCGCTGGAAGACGAGCGAAAGAGTATTCGCGCTGCGCGAGGCGCACACGCGCGAGCGGCTGCTCGATTACATCTACTTCTTCCTGCACCGCAGCGCCGCGAGCATGCCGGCGGGCGAGCGCGAGTTCCTCGAGAACCTGCACTCGACGCACCGGATACTGGAGGGCAAGCGCGCGCTCATCGTCGACGATGACATGCGCAACATCTTCGCGCTCGCCACGGTGCTCGACGAGCAGGGCATGGAGATCGTCTCGGCCAACAACGGCCGCGACGCGATCCGCAAGGTCGAGACCGGCGCCGAGATCGACGTCGTGCTGATGGACATCATGATGCCCGAGATGGACGGCATCACCACGATCAAGGAGATCCGCAAGCTGCCCCAGGGCGGCGACCTGCCGATCATCGCGGTGACCGCGAAGGCGATGAAGGGCGACCGCGAGAAGTGCATCGAAGCCGGCGCCTGGGATTACTTGTCCAAGCCGGTCGACCGCCTGCACCTTCTCGCGGTACTCCGCGGATGGCTGCACCGCTAGAAAAGGTCAGGACCCTTTTTCGCCATGAGACCGCGCGCCGATACCGCCGAGAAGCGCGTGAAAAAGGGTCCCGACCCCTTTTTCGAAGAGAAATGCGACATCCTGGTGGTCGACGACCTCGAGGAGAAGCTGCTCGTCTTCCGGACGGTCCTGGAGGAGCTCGGGCAGAACCTGGTGATGGTGCGTTCGGGCTCCGAGGCGCTGCGCGAGGTGCTCGCGCGCGAGTTCGCCGTAATCCTGCTCGACGTCAACATGCCGGACATCGACGGCCTCGAGACCGCGCGCTTGATCCGCCAATACAAGAAGTCCGCGCATACGCCGATCATCTTCATCACCGCGTACGCGGACGAGATGCAGACCGCACAGGGCTACTCGCTCGGCGCGGTCGACTACATCCTGTCGCCCGTGATCCCGGACGTCCTGCGCAGCAAGGTTCGAGTGTTCGTCGACCTCTACCGCATGCAGCAGCGCACCCGCGCCATGGCCGGCGAGCAGGTGGCGCGCGCGACAGCGGAAGCCGCAAGAATCGCGGCTGAAGAGACCACCCGGCGCTCGAACTTTCTCGCGCGCGCAAGCCACGAGCTCGGCGCCTCGCTCGACCTCGAGCAGGGCATGCGGCGGCTCCTCGACCTCGTTGTGCCGCAGATGGCCGACAAGGCCGCGCTGGTCGTGGATGCCGACGCCGAGAAGCCGCTGATCTTTTCCAAGAAGGACACCATCGAGTGTGTTCAGGATTACGCCGCGCTGCCGCAGGAGCTGCGCGAGGCGCTGCAGCGCGTGGTGCGCGAGGGCCTGCCACTCGAGGGCGCGACGGTGTGCTATCCGCTGCGCATCGCGGACCGCACACTTGGGGCGCTCGCGCTCGCCTGCGCTCCCGGCCTCGCGCCGCGCGAGCTGCTCACGCTCCAGGAGCTCGTCAGCCGCGCCGCGATAGCGCTCGACAACGCGCGCCTCTACTCGAGCCTGCAGCGCGAAATCGTGCGCTCGCGCGAGGCCGAGGAAAGCCTGCAGGACGCCAACCGGCGCAAAGACGAATTCCTTGCGATGCTGTCCCACGAGCTGCGCAACCCGCTCGCTCCGATCCGCAACGCCGTCGAGGTGATCCGGCGCCTTGCGCCGCCCGACCCCAAGCTCACCATGGCGCGCGACGTGGTGGACCGCCAGGTGTCGCTGCTCGCGCGGCTGGTGGAGGAGCTGCTCGACGTGTCGCGCATCAGCCAGGGCAAGATCGCGCTGAAAAAGGAGCCGGTCGACCTTGCGCGCGTGATCGCGCACAGCGTCGAGACTTCACGCCCGCTCATCGACGCACGCGGCCAGAACCTGAAGGTATCGGTGCCCGTGGCGCCGGTCTGGCTCTCGGCCGACTTCGCGCGCCTGTCTCAGGTGGTGTCGAACCTCCTCAACAACGCCTCGAAGTACACCGCAGAGGGCGGGCGCATCGAGCTCTCAGCCGCGGCGGCCGAGGGCGAGGCGACCGTCACCGTGCGCGACAACGGCGCCGGCATCGAGCCGCAGCTTCTCGACAAGGTCTTTGAGCTTTTTGTACAGGGCGAACGCGCGCTCGACCGCGGCCAGGGCGGGCTCGGCATAGGCCTTACGCTGGTCAAGCGGCTGGTCGAGCTGCATCAGGGCCGCGTCCAGGCGGCGAGCGAGGGCCCCGGCAAGGGCGCGACGTTCACCGTGGCGCTTCCCTGCATCAGCGCGGTGGACTCGCAGCCGCGCGCCGCGCACGCCGCTCCGGCCGCGCCGGACTCGCGCGTCTACGGCCGCCGCGTGCTGGTGGTCGATGACAACGTCGACTCGGCCGAAAGCACCGCGGCCTTCCTCAGGCTGGAGGGCCATGAGGTCAAGGCGGTGCACGACGGTCTGCAGGCGCTCGCCTCGCTGAAAGTGTTCGATCCGCACGTCGTGGTGCTCGACATCGGGCTGCCGGGCCTGGACGGCTACGCGGTCGCGCGGCAGCTGCGCGCGCGGGGCGACTCGAGCCACATGCTGCTCATCGCGGTGACGGGCTACGGGCAGAAAGAAGACCGCCAGCGCGCCGCCGACGCCGGCTTCGATTACCATTTCGTCAAGCCCGCCGACCCGCGCGAGATCCAGGTCGCCATCGAGCGCGGCCGCAACACCGCCGCCGAGCCTTCGCTCGGCGCCTTACAACGCAGCAGCGGTAATTGATGAAGCTAGAGGC
>DATIGN010000202.1:0-9233 GCA_035454685.1 Burkholderiales bacterium
GCACGGCTTCGCGAGGCGTGCGAGCTCGGCGACCAGCGCTTCCACCGCCGTGTCGATGCCGCGCTTGAGATCCATCGGGTTCATCCCGGACGCGACGTACTTCAGGCCTTCGTTGACGATCGACGCGGCGAGCAGCGTGGCGGTAGTGGTGCCGTCGCCGGCGACTTCGGAGGTCTTGGCCGCCACCTCGCGCACCATCTGCGCGCCCATGTTCTCGAAGCGGTCCTCGAGCTCGATCTCCTTCGCCACGGCGACGCCCGAGTTGATCACGGTGGGCGCGCCCCAGGATTTCTCCAGCACCACGGTGCGCGCCTTGGGGCCGAGCGTCACGCGCACCGCGTCGGCGAGGATGTTCATTCCCTTCACCAGGCGCGCATGCGCGGTTTCGCCGAAGAGGAGCTGTTTCGCGGTCATGCGCGCGGCCCCTCGGCGGGCCTGTACATCCGCTGCGCGGCGTCGAGCCATTGGCGGTAGGCGCCGTCAATCAGCCCGAGCATTGCCTGCTTCGAGGCGTCGAGGTCGGCGGTCTTGAACACCTCGGGCAGCGCCACCGGTGTGCCGCTGCCGACGCACTTCGCCACCGCGGCGTCGGTTTGCATGACCGTTTCGAACAGCGAACGCCAGTAGGCGAGCGACTTCTCGGCGTTGGCAGCCGCCCACTGGGTGTAGAACTTCATGAACTGCGATGCATCGGTCGCCGCGAGCATCGCTTTGCGCGTGGCCTCGAGGTCGGCGTGCGCCTCGGTCGCGGCTTCGAGCTGCGCTTCGTGCATCCGGATCGCGCCTTCGGTGATGGCTTCGAGCACGCGCATCCCGGCGTCGAGCTGTGCCTTCCAGGCTTGCATGAACATGTCTACGGGCTTGGCTTCGGGCTTGGCTTCGGCCTTCGCTTTCATGGTGTCCTCCTGTGTCGCTTCAGCATACGAGTCCGCTGCGGCCGGGAGTTGACCTGCGTCAATGCTGCAGGACGTAGCTTCCGGGCGCGGGCGCGATCGGCGCGAGGCCCGCCTGCGCGTTGCCGTCATCGGGTGCCGGCACGGGCGGGCCGGAGCGCTCGGCGAGCCAGCGCTGCCATTGCGGCCACCACGAGCCCGCGTGGCGCGGCGCCTGCTCGGCCCAGCGGTCGGCGTCGACGTACGGCTCGTCGTGACGCCGCGTTCCGATCTGATAGGTGCGGCCGTCTCGCCCCGGCTCGCTCACGATGCCGACGTTGTGGCCGCCGCTCGCGAGCACGAAGGTGATGTCCGAATCGGTGTAGAGACCCGCCTTGTACACCGAGCGCCAGGGCGCGACGTGGTCGCGCACGGTGCCCACCGCGAACAGCGGGATCTTGATGTCGGCGAGCGCCACGCGGCGCCCGCGCGCCTCGTAGCGGCCCGCGGAAAGGTCGTTGTCGAGGAAGAGACGCCGCAGGTAGCCCGCGTGCATGCGATAGGGCATGCGCGTGGTGTCGCTGTTCCACGCCATGAGGTCGCTCATCGGCGCACGCTTGCCGAGCAGGTATTCGCGCACGCGCCGCGACCAGACCAGGTCGTTCGACCTGAGGAGCTGGAACGCGCCCGCCATCTGGCGCGTGTCGAGGTAACCCTGTGCGCGCATCACATCCTCGAGCAGGCTTACCTGGCTGTCGTCGATGAACAGCGTCAGTTCGCCCGCGTCGGCGAAATCCACTTGGGCGGCGAGCAGCGTCAGGCTGGCGAGACGCGGGTCGCATTCGCGCCCCATGACCCCCGCGGCGATTGCCGCGAGCGTGCCGCCCAGGCAATAGCCGGCGAGGTGTACCTTGCGCTCCGGGACAATGCGCCCGATCGCCTCGAGCGCTTGCATCACGCCGAGATCGAGGTAGTCGTCCATCGAGAGGTTGCGCTCGGCGGGGCCGGGGTTCTTCCACGAGATCATGAACACCGTGTGGCCGCGACCGACCAGGTACTTCACCAGCGAGTTCGCCGGCGAGAGATCGAGGATGTAGTACTTCATGATCCAGGCCGGAACGATGAGCACCGGCTCGGGGTGCGTTTGCGGAGTGCTCGGCGAGTACTGAATCAGCTCGATCAGCCGGTTTCGCATCACCACGCTTCCCGGCGTGACCGCGACCTGCGCTCCGGGCACGAAAGCCTCGGCCCCTGCCGGGCGCTCGCCGAGGATCTCTCGGCGCCAGTCGTCGGCGAGATTCGCCGCGCCGTTCAGGAAATTCATCCCGGCCTGCTCGCGCGCCGCCGCCATCACTTCCGGATTGCTCCAGGGGAAGTTCGACGGCGAGATGATGTCGAGCAGCTGGCGCATAGTGAAATTCACGACGTGGGCGTGGTGCGCCGAGACGCCGTGCACGTCCGTGGTCGCGTTGTGCCACCACTGCTGCCAGAAAAGGAAGCCCTGGTAGATTGCGTTGAACGGCCATTGCTGCCACGCCGCTTCCCTGAACCGCGAGTCCTGCTCCAACGGCTCGATGCAGTTCGAGCAAGACTTGCCCTGCGCTGCCTGCGCCCACCAGGTGCCATAGCGCAGCAGTTTGCGCGCGGCCTTGCGCTGCAGCTCGACCAGCTTTCCCGGCGAGGCCGCGAGGTGCAGCGCCCAGTCACCGAACGCGAGCGCGAGCGCCGCGGGCGAGATGCCGAACGTGGCGCGCGCCGCGTAGGCGCGCGTCAGGCGGTCGGTCTCGAGCGCGATCAGTGCCGCCGGATCGAGGTCTTCCTGCTCCGGCGCAGCGCCCGCAAGCGCGAGACCTAGCTCAACCCCCGGCGCACCCATTCCTGCGCTCAACGGTGCACAGCTGGCGCGAGTGCCGTTCTTCGCAGCTCGGATGCTGCGCGACGAAGTTGCGCAGCATGAGCTTCAGCGCTAGCTCGCGCATCCGGTCGCCGCTAGCGCGCACCTCCGCGATATCGTCGCGGATGATGGCCTTGATCCGCATCTCGCCTTCGGGCGTGTGGCAGAGATAATTGCCCAGCTCCGCGGCGGCGATCTCGGGCAGGTGCTCGTGGTGCGCGATCGCGAGCACTTCGTCTTCGGAGAGCTCGCACAGGGCGAGGCAGTCTTCCAGGCTAAGCATGGGTTCGTTCCAAGGTGCGCGCCGCCATCTCGAAAGCCGCATCGACCGCAGCCCGGATGCTGGCACGCGCTGGGCCGCTCACCAGGCTCTGGTGCTGCGGCCAGCGGATGTCGAGCCGTAGCGCGTGGCATGGCCCGGCATCCTCGTGCCATTCGTCGAACGTCGCATGGCAGACGCTGATCCGCGGGTGGGCGGCGCGCAGCTCGGCGATGCGATGCTCGGTCTCGGCTTGCAGCGTGTCAGCTTTCATCCGCTATTCCTCGCTGTCGCCGAACCACCAAGGTGAATACTGGCGCAGCTGCTTGCGCTGCTCGGGAGTCAGCACTGCGGCGATCTGGTTGTGCGCCTCCACGCGCGACCTGAGCATCTGCTGGCGCAGCGCATCCACTTTCTTCTGCTGCTCGGCGATCTTGTCCGCGTCGAGCTTCTCGCCGCGATACATGTTGCGCAGCTTGAACTGCTCCGAGCGCACTTCGCCCATCACCGCCCAGTTCTTCTTGCGCTGATCTTCCTGGATCGCGAAGACCTTCTCGCGCTGCTCATCGGTGAGGTTGAGCGCCGCCAGTGCGCCGCCCGCGCCCGGCCCGCCGCCCATCATCCCGGGGCCGTAGCCGCTGCCGGGACCATAGCCGCCGCCGGGGCCATAACCGCCCGTCATTCCGCGGCCGTAGCCAGGCCCATATCCGGGGCCGGAGCCGTAGCCAGGACCTTGGGCAAAGGCAAACGACGCCGCCGCGGCAAGCGCCGCGCCAATCAACAGTAACCGTTTCATGAACATCTCCTTCTAAGAGAATTCCAGCCTACCCCCCACTCGCCGATGCTTTTTGATCCCGGTCAAGGGGAGCCCCATCCGGCCTCATAGGATGAAAAAAAGGAGGCAATGGCTTATGCCGAGACCACGGAAGAACATCAGCGATGCGGTGCGCGGCATCACCCGCAAGGCCCTGACGCAAGGCAAGCTCGACCGCGCCGCGGTGCGCAAGGTAACCGCCGATGCGATGGCGGCGGTGCGCGAGGCGGCGGCCGCCGCGAGCGGTCCGCAGGCGCGCGAGGATCTCGCGCACGCGCGCCGCAATCTGGGCGAGCTCGAGCGCCTGTTCATGAAGACGCTGCGCGAAGCTGCTGCCGCAGGCAAGGGCGCGGCTTCCCAAGGCATGAGCGCCACGCTCGCCTCGGGCGCCATGGTGGCGCGCATCGCCTCGGGCATGCTCGCCGGCATCGCCGACACGCTGGCGCAGAAGCCGCCCCGCCGGCCGCGCTGATGCTGCGCGGACTCGCCGAGACGGCGCGCGACTTCGGCCGGGTGCAGGAGATCGGTGCGGTTCTGTTGCGCTACGGCTTCGGCGACTTGGTGCGCCGCCTCGGTATCGTCCTGCACTGGAAGGAGGCGGCGCAGTCCGCGCCGCTCAATGCTCCGCAGAGCGCACGCCGCGCGCTGCAGGACCTCGGCCCCACTTTCGTCAAGCTCGGCCAGATCCTCGCCACCCGCATCGATCTCTTTCCCCCGGAGTGGATAGCGGAACTGGAGAAGCTGCAGGACCGCGCGCCGGCGTCCCCATATCCGGAGGTGCGCGCGCAGCTCTCTGACGACCTCGGCGGCCCGCCCGAAACCGTGTTCGCGGCATTTGATGCGCAGCCGATCGCCGCTGGCTCGATCGCCCAGGTGCACCGCGCGCGCCTGGCCGACGACACCAACGTCGCGGTCAAGGTGCGTCGCCCGGGGATCGTGCCCGTGGTCGAGGCTGACCTGCGCCTGCTCGCGCGCCTCGCCGAGATGCTGGAGACCCGCTTCCCCGAACTCGCCCGCTTCCGACCACGCGAGGTGGTGCGCCAGTTCGCGGGCACCTTACGGCGCGAGCTCGACCTCGCCACGGAATGCCGCAATGCCGAGCGCGTCGCGGCGAACTTCCGCGACCGAGCCGAGATCGTGGTGCCGAAGGTCTTTTGGGACTGGACGAGTGAGCGCGTCAACGTGCAGCAGTACATCGACGGGACGCCGAGCCGCGACCCGCAGGCGCTCGCCTCGGCTGGCCTTGATCGCGCGGTGCTCGCGCACCGCGGCGCGCAGGCGATGCTCAAGATGGTGCTCGAGGATGGCTTCTTCCACGCCGACCCGCATCCGGGCAACGTGTTCTACCTGCCGGGCAACCGGGTGGCGTTCATCGATTTCGGCATGGCGGGGCACCTATCGGAACGCAGGCGCGACGAGCTCGTGCGCCTGCTCGATGGGCTGGTCAGCCGCGACGCCGAAGGGGTGGTGGACATTCTGCTGGAATGGGCGGGCGCGGCGCAGGTGGACAGCGAGAAGCTCGCCGGCGACGTCGACGCCTTCATCGACCGCTATCACGGCCTGCCCCTGCAGGAGCTGCGTATGGGCTCAATGCTCGCCGACATGACCACGCTCTTGCGTGAGCACCGGCTCGCGCTGCCGCCTGATCTCGCGCTGGTGCTGAAAGCCTGCGTCACCCTGGAGACCTACGGCCGCGAGCTCGACCCGGAGTTCGACATGGTGGGTGAGGCGGCGCCGTTCCTCGAGGCCGCCACGCTGGAGCGCTTCGGCCCTGCGCGGTTGGCAAGACGCGGCTGGCGCGCGAGCCGCATCCTGCTCGACACGCTCGCCGACCTGCCGCGCGACCTGCGCGAGCTCGTGCGCTCAGCGCGCAGCGGGCGGCTGCAAATGCACGTCGATCTCACGAGCCTCTACCGCTTCGGCCAGCAACTCGACGGCGCGGCGAATCGCCTCGCGATCGGCATCGTCACCGCGGCCTTCATCGTCGGCTCGGCAATCGTGATGACGGTCGAGGGCGGCCCCACGCTCCTCGGCCTGCCGCTCTTCGGATTGCTCGGATTCCTCGGCGCGGCGGTCGCCGGCGCCTGGCTCCTCGTCTCGATCCTGCGCAGCGGCCGCTAGGCCGTCATCAGGGTGTTTGAGGGAGATCAGGCGTCCTCCCGCCACGGGCGGACGCTCCTCGCCATGGAAGCGCACAAGCGGCTACACACGTAAGCTAGCGGCCGATGCAGTCATTGCGCGTGTGGCCGGGCAAGCCCTATCCACTGGGCGCGACCTGGGACGGCAGCGGCACCAACTTCGCGCTCTTCTCGGCACACGCCGACAAGGTGGAGCTCTGCCTTTTCGACGAGACGGGCGAGAAGGAGACCGCGCGCATCGCGTTGCCGGAGTTCACGCACGAGATCTGGCACGGCTATCTGCCCGACGTGCGCCTGCGCCAGCGCTACGGCTATCGCGTCTTCGGTCCCTACAACCCGGCTGCCGGCCACCGCTTCAACCCGCACAAGCTGTTGATCGATCCCTACGCCAAGGCGCTCGCGGGCGCGCTCGTCTGGCACGACGCGCTCTTCGGCTACCGGGTCGGCGACGAGAAGTGCGATCTCTCGTTCGACGAGCGCGACAGCGCCGCTTACCTGCCCAAGTGCGTGGTGATCGACCCGGCGTTCACTTGGGGCCGCGAGCGCCCGGCGCAGCGCCCTTGGCACGAGGCGGTGATCTACGAGATGCACGTGCGTGGCTTCACCATGCGCCGCGGCGACGTGCCGCAGGAGGCGCGCGGCACCTTCGCCGGGCTCTCGGCCGCCCCGGTCGTGCAGTACCTGAAGGAGCTCGGCGTCACCGCGGTCGAGCTCATGCCCGTGCACGCGTTCGTGCACGACGGACACTTTGTCGAGCGCGGGCTGCGCAACTATTGGGGCTACAACACCCTCGGCTTCTTCGCGCCGCACCCCGAGTACCTGCTGCACAACAGTACGAGCGAAGTGAAGACCTTAGTGCAGCTCATGCACGGCGCGGGCATCGAGGTGATTCTCGACGTGGTCTACAACCATACGGCCGAGGGCAACCACCTCGGGCCGACGCTCTCCCTGCGCGGCATCGACAACAAAACCTATCCGCGGGCGAGCTCGAGCAGTTCCATTTAGCCGAGTCTCCCCCGCGTGGCGGGAGTCGTCTTGACGTGCGTCAAATCGCCGACATCACCCGCTCGAGCCGCGTGCGAACCTCGGCCGCAATCTTTCCGACTTCGGGCCGCTGCACGAGCTGGAGAACGGCGTCCGGATCCATGAACTCCACGAGCGTCGCGCCTGCGGCATCCTGCCGTACCACCACGTTGCACGGCAAGAGCGCGCCGATCTGCGGCTCGACTTCGAGCGCCTGCGCGGCGAATTGCGGGTTGCACGCGCCCAGGATGCGGTAGGGCGGGCGCTCGATGCCGAGCTTCTTCTTGAGCGTCGCCTGCACGTCGATCTCGGTCAGCACGCCGAAGCCTTCCTTGGCGAGCGCCTGCGTTACGGCCGCGACCGCCTGGTCGAAGCCCATGTTGACCTTCTTGCCGAATGCATACTTGCTCATGATTGCCTTTCCGATCTGGCCATAAGGGCGTAGTACAAGACGGGGATGACGACGAGCGTAAGGAGCGTGGACACCGCAATCCCGAAGATGAGCGAGATTGCGAGGCCGTTGAAGATTGGGTCGTCGAGGATGAACATCGCGCCGAGCATCGCGGCCGCCGCGGTGAGCAGGATCGGCTTCGCGCGCGCTCCCGCCGAGCGCTTCACCGCCTCGGCGAGCGGCATGCCTTCGGCGAGCTTCAGGTTCACGAAGTCGACCAGCAGGATCGAGTTGCGCACGATGATGCCGGCAAGCGCAATCATTCCGATCATCGAGGTCGCGGTGAAGTTGGCGCCGAAAAGGGCATGGCCCGGCATCACGCCGATCACGGTGAGCGGAATGGGCGCCATGATCACGAGCGGCGTGATGTAAGAGCCGAACTGCGCGACGACCAGCAGGTAAATGAGCACGAGCCCCACGGCGTAGGCGAGCCCCATGTCGCGGAAGGTCTCGTAGGTGATCTGCCACTCGCCGTCCCACTTGATCGCGTACTCGCGGTACGGGTCCGAGGGCTGGCGGATGAAATACTCGCCGAGCGTGCCCCCTTCGTCGAGCGGCCGACCGGCGAGCTTGCCGCGCGCGGCGAACATGCCATAGAGCGGGCTGTCGACGCGGCCGGCCTGGTCGCCAACCACGTACACCACCGGCAGCAGGTCCTTGTGGTAGATCGGTTGATCGCGCTCGGTGGCCGCCGTGCGCGTGAGCTCCGAGAGAGGCACGAGCTCGCCTTGCGCGTTGCGCACGCCGAGCTTCAGGAACTCGGTGAGCTCGCCGTGCCGCTCGGGCGACAACGCGATTCGGACCGGCACCTGGTACTTCGACACCCCGTCGTGCAGCGGCGAGACGTCCACGCCGGAGAGGCCGACGCGCATCGTGTCCACGACGTCGCGGCGCGTCACCGCGACGAGCGCGGCCTTCGCCTGGTCGACCTTGAGCTGCAGGCGCGGCGCGGGATCCTCGACGCTGTAGTCGATGCCGACGATGTCGGGCGTGGCGGCGAAGGTCGCGCGCACCTCGCCGGCGACGCGGCTGCGGCCCGCTTCGTCGGGCCCGTAGACCTCGGCCACGATCGGCGAGAGCACCGGCGGCCCGGGCGGAACCTCGACCACCTTGACGCGCGCGTTCCAGCGGCCGGCGATCTCCTCCAGGCGCGGCCGGAGCGCCTGCGCGATCTCGTGGCTCTTGCGGCTGCGCTCGTCCTTCGCCTTCAGGTTCACCTGCAGGTCGCCCGTCTCGGGCGCAGAGCGCAGGTAGTACTGGCGCACGAGGCCGTTGAAGTTGATCGGCGCCGCCATGCCGGCATACGCCTGGTAGTCGGTTACCTCGGGAACGGTTGCGAGGTAGGCGCCCATGTCGTGCAGCACCGCCGCCGTGACTTCCACCGGCGTGCCCGCGGACAGGTCGACCACGACCTGGAACTCCGACTTGTTGTCGAAGGGCAGCATCTTCAGCACCACGAGCTTGGCCGCGGGCAGCGCCGCCGCGGCCGCGACCAGGCCGGCCATCGCGTACATCAATATCCGGCGGTTGCGCTTCGCGCGCTCGTCCACCACGAAGGGCGCGAGCAGCCGCGTGAAGAGGCGCTCGAGCTTCGCGTCGAGCGTCGAGGGCTGCGCGTCGGAGTGGCGGTGCAGCAGCTTCAGCGCGAGCCACGGCGTGACGACGAAGGCGATGGCCAGCGACAGCAGCATGCCCATGCTGGCGTTGATCGGGATCGGGCTCATGTACGGCCCCATCAGGCCGCTGACGAAGGCCATCGGCAGCAGCGCGGCGATGACGGTC
>DATIGN010000203.1:0-6214 GCA_035454685.1 Burkholderiales bacterium
ATCCCTGGCGCTGCACGCGCTCCAGGTCCTTCTCCAGCAGCGTGATGCTGGAAAGCGTGTTGCGGGTATGCTCGGCGAGGCCGGTGCGCTTGGCGTAGTCGCGCAGCCGCGCGAAGCCTTCCTCGAGCAGGAAGAGCTTGCCGGCGGCGGTGACGTGCAGCGGCGCGCGCGTGCCGATGACGTGCACCACGCGCATCGCCGAGCGTCCCGACGAGGTGCGCTCGACGTAGACGATCTCGTCGCCGTGGCGCACCGAGAGGTTGGCGGTCTCGCCGGTCTGCGCGTGCAGCTCGCGCATCATCGGCAGCGCGAGCTCGCGCACGCTGATGCGCGACTTCACGAGGTTACCGAGCTCGAGCAGCCGCATGCCCAGCCGATAGCTGCCGGGCTCGACGCGGTCGACGAGACGGTCGGCCGACATCGACGACAGGATGCGGTGCGCGGTCGACGGATGCAGCCCCGTGTACTGCGAGATCTGCTTGAGGCCGAGCGGCTCGGGATGCTGCGCGAGCACCTCGAGCAGCCGCATCATGCGATCGATGACCTGAATCGGGCTCTTCTGCTCCTCGTTCGGCGGCATCTCGCGTGCATTTTACAGCGTGTAGAATCGGCCGCCATGCCGGTTGTGACGTGCATCGACGATCTGCGCGAGCTGGCGAAAAAGCGCGTCGCGCGCGCCGTCTTCGAGTACGTCGATTGCGGCTCCTACGCCCAGTGCACGCTGCGCGTGAACCGCGCCGATCTCGAGTCGCTCGCGCTGCGCCAGCGTGTCGGCATCGACGTCGACCGGCGCTCGACCCGCGCCGCGATGCTGGGCGCGGAGGTCACTATGCCCGTGGCGCTCGCGCCCGTCGGCCTTACCGGGCTCAACTGGGCCGATGGCGAGATTCTCGCCGCGCGCGCCGCCCAGCGCTTCGGCGTGCCGTTCACCCTCTCGACCATGTCGATCTGCTCGATCGAGGACGTCGCGGGCGCCGTGGACAAGCCGTTCTGGTTCCAGCTCTACGTGATGCGCGACCGCGGATTCGCGGCCTCGCTCATCGAGCGCGCGCGCGCGGCGAAGTGCTCGGCGCTCGTGCTGACGCTCGACCTCCAGGTTCAGGGCCAGCGTCACCGCGATCTGAAGAACGGCCTGACGGTTCCCCCGCGCCTCACGCTCGCAACCGCGTTCGACATTCTGAGAAAACCAGGTTGGGCGCTCAACGTCCTGCGCAGCAAGCGCAAGTCGTTCGGCAACCTCGAGGGGCGTATCCCGGATGCGAAGAGCCTGACCACGCTCGCGCAATGGATCGCCGGGCAATTTGACCCGACGCTCTCGTGGCAGGACGTGGAGTGGGTGAAGAAGCTCTGGGGCGGGAAGCTCGTCCTCAAAGGCATTCTCGACGCGCAAGACGCGAAGATCGCCGCCGCCTCGGGCGTCGACGCGATCGTGGTCTCGAACCACGGCGGCCGCCAGCTCGACGGCACGATCTCCTCGATCCGCGCTCTGCCCGAAGTCGTCGATGCGGTGAATGGCAAGACCGAAGTGTGGTTCGACGGCGGCATCCGCAGCGGCCAGGACGTGCTCAGGGCGCTCGCGCTCGGCGCGGACGCCACCCTGATTGGCCGCGCTTTCGCCTACGGGCTGGGCGCGATGGGCGAGGCGGGCGTCATGCGCGCGCTCGAGATCATCCACGCCGAGCTCGATGTCAGCATGGCGCTGTGCGGCATCAGGAACGTGAAAGACGCGAGCCCCGCGCTCTTGCACGGTGGGCGAAGCGACCCGGGCTGAGCGCGTCGGCGAGCTTGCCTTCGAGCGGCAGCGGCTCGCCTTCGAGCTCCGACGCGATCAGCTCGGCGGCGAGCGCGGCCCAGATGAGCCCGCGCGAGCCGTAGGCAAACGCGCCGTAGATTCCTTCGCCGATCTTTCCCGCGACCGGCAGCCGGTCCGCTGTCACTGAACGGAAGGCAACGCGGCCCTGCAGCTTGCTCGAAATCTGCGGTCTTGCGCCCAGGATCTTTTCCAGGCGCTCCAGGTTGCCGGCATCGCTCACCGCCCGCGGTGCGGCGTCCTCGTCGTCGATGTCGTAGCTCGCGCCCACGACGCAGACGCCTTCCACCGGGGGCAGCACCATGCCGCCCCGGAGCACCACCACGCGCGGCGCGTCGATCTCGCTCGCCGGCACGTGCGTGACCTGCCCGCGCACCTTGCGTAGGCGCAGATGCGGCAGCGAGTGCAGCTTCGGCGCTTCGGATGAGTTCGCGAGAATCACTACCGGCGCTTCAGGCAGCTTCGATATCTCGGTTGAGAAGGACCGCTTGAGTTTCGGCCCGCACGCTTCGAGCAGCGCATTGACGAGCGAGGGCGGGCGGATCCATCCTGCCTGCGGGAACCACAGCCCGGGCGCGGTTACCGGCACGCCGGCATGCGCGGAGGCCTCTTCGCGCGTCACGTACTGCGCGTACTGCGGCGGCAACGCGAGCGCGACGATCGATGCGCGCTGCGAAGCTTCCTCTTTCATGTCGCGCGCGAGCTGCAGCACGCCACACGGATCCCATCGAATCCCGGAAAAATCTTTCCAGTGGGATAGTGACATGAGAAATCCTGCCCTGGTAAGCCGCGCAAACACGCTGTCGTCGGGCGTGACGATCGGATGGAACGCGCCGGCATGATTGCCCGAAGCTTCCTGCGCCGGGGTGCCGTGGCGCTCGTAGAGCTCCACTTCCCAGCCGCGTGCGCACAACCGCTCGCAAACCGCGGCGCCCGCGAGCCCCGCGCCTATGACCGCAGCCTTTCGTATCGGGGTCGGAGGAGACTCGCTCTTTCGGACATTTGTCGCGACCAGCATTTCTTTCTTCTCGCCGAAGCCCGAACGCTTCTCGATCGCAAAGCCGGTGGCTTCAAGCGCATGGCGCACCGTCGAGGCGACGCTCCAGGTGGCGGCGGTGGCGCCCGGCGCCGCGAGGCGCGAGAGCGCGCGCAAGAGCTGCGGCGACCACATGTCGGGGTTTTTCGCCGGCGCGAAGCCGTCGAGGTAGAAGGCGTCGGCGGCGAGCCGCAGGTCGCGCGCGATCGCCACGTCGCCGAAGAAAAGCGTGAGGACCACCCGGCCGCTGTCGAGCTCCAGGCGGTGCGCTCCAGGCACGAGGACCGGCCAGCGCGCATGCAGCTCTGCCGCTTCGGCTTTAAATTCATACTTGCCGTGCAATACCTGCAATTCCGGCAGCATGAAGGGATGCTTTTCGATCGCGACGTAGTGCAGGCGCGCGCAGCGCTGCGGGTCGCGGCGCCACGCTTGCCAGGTGGCGAGGAAGTTGAGGCCGAAGCCGAAACCGGTCTCGAGGATGACGAAGCGCCTGCGCCCGGCCCAGCGGCGAGGCAGCGAGTTGCCGCCGAGGAACACGTGGCGCGCCTGCCCCGGCCCGCCGGCCGCGCTGTGGTAGACGTCGCCGTAGGCCGCGGAGTAGGGCGTGCCGTCGCGGAATGCCAGGCTCGCGGGCGAGAGAGCGCGCGGCTGCTGCATCGCAATACAGTATAGGGTTTGATGCATGTCAAGGTGGGGCAGTGGCGCAGGTATAGCGTGCGTCCATGGAAACCTTCATCTTTCTCGCCTTACTGGCCCTCCTGCTCGCGGCCGTCGCGCCGGGGCTCTACGTGCTCAGCAAGAGGATGGCCGCCCGGCCCGGGCAATTGGAAATCTGGCGCGCGATGCACCGCCTCGGTCTCACGCCGGCCGAGGCCGCCACCGAAGAGCCGCGCAGCCTGGCGCTCGCGCTGCGGCGCTGCACGCTGTGCCCGAGCGTCGATGCCTGCCATGAATGGCTCGCTTCGGACGCGCGCGAAGGGCTGGAGCGGTTCTGCCCGAACGCGGCGTACTTCAAGAAGGTCCAGCGGCGGTGACGCTGGAATCGGTCGCCATGGTGGCGATCGGCGGCGCCGTGTTCCTGGTTGTCGCGTACTGCGCGCTCGAGACGTGGCTTCGCGCGTGGGAACAGCAAGTACCTTCGCCGCTCGTACGCACGCTGTATCGCGTAGGCGCTGATCCCGAGCGCCTGGGCGAGCCCGAGGTCAGGCAAGCGATCGCGAATGCCGAGCGCAGTTGCGCCACGTGCACGACGACCGGCGCCTGCCGCGAGTGGCTGGAATCGGGATCGCGCACGGCTTATCGGACTTTCTGCCCCAACGCGGCTTTGGTCGAGCGGCTGACGCACTGAAGTATCATTGACGCCCCGTAGGGAGGCCGCCGGAGAATCACGGCGGCGTTAGAGGACGGAGGCGGTCGATGAGGCTCGGGATTTTCATGATGCCGGTGCATCCCCTGCACCGCAGCCATACCGAAACGCTGAAGGAGGACCGCGAGGCCGTCATCCTCGCCGACCAACTCGGCTTCCACGACGCGTTCATCGGCGAGCACCTCACCGACAAGGCCGAGAACATCACGAACTCTCTGCTCTTCCTCGCGACCCTGATCCATTCGACCAGGCGCATCAAGCTCGCGAGCGGTACCTGCAACCTGTCGCAGATCCACCCGACGGTGGTGGCGGCCAACGCGGCGATGTTCGACCACCTCGCCGAAGGCCGCTTCATCCTGGGCGTGAGCCCGGGCGCGCTGGTGTCCGACGCGGAAGCGCTCGGCATCCTCGACGAGGATCGCAACAAGATGTTCTCCGAGGCGATCGACGTCATCCTCGAGATCTGGTCGCGCGAGCCGCCCTACGAGATCGACCTGCCGGGCAACCGCTTCAAGGTGACCACGCGGAAGACCATGCACCTCGAGACCGGCGTCGGCATCATGCCCAGGCCCTATCAGAAGCCCCGCCCCGAGATCGTCGGCACGGTGGTCGCGCCCTTCTCCAAGGGCGTGGTGCTCATGGGCGAGCGCGACTTCCATCCGCTCTCGGCCAACTTCCTGCTGCCGCACTGGCTGAAGACGCACTGGGCGAACTACGCCGAGGGCAAAACCAAGGCCGGCGTGAAGCCCGATCCTGCCGAGTGGCGCGTCGCGCGCACCGTATTCGTTGCCGACGACGACAAGGTGGCGGCTTCCTACGGCCGCCATGACGCGAACAGTCCGTACCGCTTCTATTACAAGCAGCTCCAGACCAAGCTCACCAAGGCCGGGCGCCACGCGGTGTTCAAGGAGCGCCTCGACCAGCCCGATCACGAGATCACCTACGAGTTCGTGCTCGATCGCCTGTGCATCTACGGCACGGTAAACAAGGTGGTCGACCAGATCCTCGCGCTCCGCGAGCTGATCGGCGACTTCGGCGAGCTCGTCTACGCCGGCATGGACTGGGTCGAGCCGAAGCTCGCCAAGCGCTCGATGCAGCTCATGGCGGAGGAAGTCATGCCGCGCGTCAACGCGGCTATTGCGAAGCCGTCAGGCCTCCGTCAACGTACAGGATCTGGCCCGTGACGTAGTCGGCGGCGCGCGAGCAGAAGAAGAGCACCGCGCCGAGCACGTCTTTCGGCTCGGCGACGCGCCCGAGCGGGATGCGCTCCTGCAGCCAGGCGCGCGTTTTCGGGTTCTTGAGCCAATGCGCGCCCATGCGCGTGCGCACGACCGTCGGCGCCACACCGTTCACACAGATGCCGCGCGGCGCGAGCTCGCACGCGTGTTGGCGCACAAGCATCGCGAGTCCGCCCTTGGCCGCGCAATAAGCCGAGTAGCCGCGCCCGCGCAGCCCGAGCTGCGCCCGTACCGAGAGCAGATGCACCTGCTTGCCTCCGCGCCGCTGGCGCTTCGCCACCGCCTGCGCGAGGAACATCGCCGCTTTCAGGTTGGTGCCGAGCACCTCGTCCCAGGCATCCTCGGTCACCTTGTCGAGCGTCTCCTCGCGCTGCACTCCGGCGCAGTTCACCAGGATGTCGATGCGCTTTGTGCTCTTGAGAGAGTTTTCAATATCCTGGGGATCACGCACGTCCATTGCGATCGCCACGCCCCTGATCTTTTCTGCCAAAGCATTTGCTTGGGTAAGGCTTCGCCCCGCGACAATGACCTTCACGCCGTGCGCAGCGAGACCGCGGCAGATCGCGGCGCCGAGGCCGCCGTAGCCCCCCGGGACGAAGGCGATTTTTCCCTTCAGGCTCAAGCCTGCTTTTGCGGGTTTCAATCCATCACCAGGCCGCCGTTGAGGTCGACGATCTCGCCGGTGATGAAGCCGGCGAGCGGCGAGACGAGGAAGCGCACCACGTGCGCGAACTCCTCGGGCTCGCAGAAGCGCCCCACGGGGA
>DATIGN010000204.1:0-6868 GCA_035454685.1 Burkholderiales bacterium
TCTCGCGGTGATCGTCGAAGGCGACGGCGCCGCCTGCGACGCTCTCGAGCAGCACATCAAGTCCAGGATCGGCATCAGCGCCGAAGTGAGGCCCGGCGTCGTCGAGCGCTCGATCGGCAAGGCGAAGCGGGTGATCGATAGGCGGCCGAAGCCGACTTAATCGATTACGCCCCCAGAGCGCAAGATCCGGATAGCCCGGGCCGCGGTTTGCGCGGAAAATGCGTGCATGGAAAACGTTGTGGATAAGGCGAGAACCTACCTGGACGCCCACCGCGGCGAGCGCGTGACGCTAGAGCGCCTGGCGCTCGCCATAGGTGTAAGCCCGTTTCACCTCCAGCGCCGCTTCAAGGAAACGTTCGGCGTCTCGCCGCGCGACTACCAGGATGCGCACCGCGTCGAGGCGGTGAAGTCGTCGCTCAAGAACGGCAGCCGGGTGACCGATGCGCTGTACGAGGCCGGGTACGGCTCGGTGTCGCGCTTCTATGAGAAGCCGCGCCTCGGCATGAGCGCGCGCGATTACCGAGCCAAAGGCAAGGGTCAGCGCATCGCCTTCTCCACCTTCAAGACTTCCCTGGGCACAGTGCTGATCGCCGCCACGGACAAGGGCCTATGCTCGGTGAAGCTCGGCGACGAGCCGGTGCGCTTGCGACGTTTGCTCGCGGACGAGTTCAGCCACGCGGAACTGGTCGAGAAAGAGCTGGAAGAACTGAAGCAAAAAATCGTTGCCTTCATCGAGGGCGAGGGAAGCTTCGCCCGGCTGCCGCTCGACATCCGTGGCACGGTGTTCCAGCGCCGGGTCTGGGATGAGTTGCGACGCATTCCGCGCGGCGAGACGCGCACCTATCGCGACATCGCACGCGCCATCGGCGCGCCTGCCGCGGTGCGCGCGGTTGGCAGCGCGTGCGGAGCCAACCCGGTGGCGCTCGTCGTTCCGTGCCACCGCGCGGTGCGCACCGACGGCGGCCTGGGCGGCTACGCCTGGGGGCTTTCCAGGAAAAAACGTCTGCTCGCGCTCGAGAAGAAAAAAGGTTAGTTGCGCAGTTGGAACTTCACCACGCGCGGCCGGTTCCGCGTGCCGCCCTCGCTGTGGAATACCGCGCGCGTGGAATAGGTGGCCCAGAGCCCTCTGCCTCTCCAGCCCGCTGCCGGATCGTCGATGCGGCCCTCTGCCCACTTGGCGAAGAAGCCCTGCGGGTACGGCACACGCAGCGTGACGAACTTTCCGTCGACCAGCGCCAGGTAGGCTTCGCTCATGTTGCCGGTCGCGATCGGCACGTTCTCGCCCAGGCCAAGGGTGTTGAACCAGTCCACCCAGACGTAATAGCTAGCTTCGGCGCTGCCGTCGTCCTGGACGTCGCGGAACTGCGGCCCGGGGAAGCGATAGAGAGTCCAGCCCTCGGGACAATGCTTTCCGCTCGCCTGCGGCCCGTTCAGCGGCTCCTTGCACTTGCGCCGGTCGAAGCTGCCCAAGTGCCCGCTTGCGAACGAAGCCCAAAACACGCCATTTCGATCGATGTCGCCGCCGCGCACACCGTAGGCGGGAAAGGGCGGCTCGTAGATCTCCGTCATCGCGGTATTCGTCGGGTCGGACCCCGGCTCGACGCGCACAACCAGGCTCGGGAAAGGCGCGAGCGCCGTTCCCCACACCGAGCCGTCCTTCGGGTTCACCGCGACGCTGTACAGGCCGATGTTCAGGCGCCGGTCTTCGGCGTCGCGGCGGCCGTTGCCGTTGGAATCGAGGATGAACGGCGTCCAGCCCTGCGCGCGCGCCTCGTCGCCCGTCTGCTCAAGGACGCGCGGCTTGAGCCAGCCGAGGACCCCTGCGCCAGCGCCGCCGCTGGAAGTCCAGATCGTTCCGTCGGCGTCCTCGGCGAAGATGAGGTGATGCGTCGGGAAGCAGGTAGAGATGAGCGTCCACTTGCCGCTCGCCGGGTCGTACATCGAGAGATGGCGCGCGGCGCTCTCGATCGGCGCGACGCGCGCGGACGGGTGCGACGAGCCCTTCCGGCACCAGTCGGGATTCGAGGGCGGACGGATGCGCGCGGTAGCCCATACGCGGCCGCGCTCGTCCATCATCTGGTTGTGGGTGCTCGTCTGGCTGTCCCAGATCGGCTGCGCGCCCCAATAGGGAGACGGCGCCATCGGATCGGTGCGATGCGAAGGCGTGCTCGGGTCGCGCACCGGATGCTTCACCTCAGTGGCGACATGCCGCATCGGGTCGAGCACGGGCCAGAGATCGGTGCTGTTCTCAGGCGCACCGTAGAGCCTGCCGTTCGCGTTCACCGTGGGTTTGCGCCGGTCGGTCGAGATGAGGTCATGCATGTACGCCGTCGGGCGGCTCCAGTCCCACAGCGTGAGGACGAGCTTGCGCTCGATACCCTGCGGCCGCTGCGGCTGCGCGAAGGGCAGCTCGCCGGCAGCGATGCGGTCGGTCCAGTCCGCCCACAACGCGAGCCCGCGCTCGGGGCCGACGCGCGCGGCGGCGTTGATCATCTGCGTCATCGCCTGGCCGGAGGCGATGCGCCGCGCCCACGCTTCGGTCGACTTCATATGCGCGAAGTCCTTCGGCATGGCGCGGGTGCCTTTCGTGCCGAGCGCGTGGCAGGACATGCAGCCGTTGGTCTTCACGGTGTTCAGCCACTCGGGCTGCGTCTTCATGCCGCCCACAGGAAACTCGCTTTTCTGCGGGATTCTGAGCATGGAATACCAGTAGATCGCCGGGTAGTATTCCGCCGCCGCGGCCGTGCTCGGCGCGAGCACTGCCTTGAGATCCAGCGTGCCTCCGGGCTCGGCCTGTACCTTCGCGGAATCGACCAGGCCGTATCCGCGCACCCACACGTCGTAGCGCGCCCGCGGCAAATCCAGGATCTCGTAGCGGCCGCGATCGTCGGTCACCACGATTCTGGCGAAGCGGGTCGGCAGATCGGCCGTCTCCGCGATGACCCAAACGCCCGCTTCCGGCCCGTCGGTGCTGGTGACGACCCCGGAGAGGCTCGCCGTGTCTTTTGCCTGGTGGAACTGGCAGCCCGCCATAGCGAGCAACAGCAAACAGAGAACGCGCATAGCCCCTCCTCGATGCGCAAAGTCTAGATGAGGCAGGGGGACATCGCGCGGCTCGTCTCGCTCGCCGCGATCTGGGGCGCGTCGTTTCTCTTCAACCGGATTACGGCGCCGGCGCTCGGGCCGGTGCTCACCGCGGAGCTGCGCACGCTGATCGCGGGCCTTGCGCTCGCGGCCTGGTTCGCGTTCTCGGGGTTCGACCCGCAGTGGCGGCGCTGGTGGCCTCAGTACACCATCGTCGGGATCCTGAGCTCCGCAGTGCCATTCCTTCTCTGGGCTTATGCCGCCCTCACCCTGCCGGCGGGACTTCTATCGGTACTCAACGCCACCTCGCCGATGTGGGGCGCGCTGTGCTCGGCGTTCCTGCTCGGCGAACGCCTCTACGGCAAACGGATAATCGGACTCGCTCTCGGTTTCTTCGGCGTGGCGTTGGTGACTCAGCCAACGGATGACGAGGCGCTGTATCTCCCCGCAGTACTTGGAGCGCTGGCGGCTGCCTTCTGCTATGGCCTCGCCGCTGCCTACATGAAGCGCTGGGCGGCCAACGTACCCTCGCGCGGCATGGCGGTCGGCACGCAACTCGTGGCAGGGACGCTCCTCATCCCCTTCATCCCGCTGTGGCCACCCGCGGCCGCCCCGACGCCGCTCGTAGCAGCCAGCATGCTGGCGCTGGGCCTCGTGTGCGGGGCGATCGCCTACCTCCTCTACTTCCGCCTCATCGCCGACATCGGCGCGACCGGCGCGCTCACCGTCACGTACCTCATCCCGGTGTTCGGCGTCCTGTGGGGCGCGCTATTCCTTGGCGAAACCGTCACACTCCTCATGCTCGCTGGCGCGGCGCTCGTTGTCGCGGGAACCGTCTTCGTCCTGAGAAATTAGAATCGGGGCCAGACCCCGTCCAGACCCCGATTTCGCTTTCCCATGTATCCCAACCTCTTCCAGCCGCTCGACCTTGGGATCGCGGTGCTGCCCAACCGCATCATCATGGGGTCCATGCACACGGGCCTCGAGGCGCGGCCCGACGGCATGGATCGCCTCGCGGCGTTCTACGCCGAGCGCGCACACGGTGGCGCAGCACTCATCGTCACCGGCGGCTTCTCGCCCAACGATGCGGGTAACCTGAGCACGCACCGGGCTGAATTTTCGACGAATGAAGATGTGAAAAAACATGAGGTCATCCCGCGCGCGGTGCACGACGCGGGCGGGCGCATCGTGCTTCAGCTCCTGCACTGCGGACGCTACGGCTTCCACGAGCGCATCGTCGCACCCTCGGCCATCAAGTCGCCGATCAATCCGCACACCCCGCGCGCGATGTCGCCCGAGGAGATCGAGGCCACGATCGAGGACTTCGCGCGCGGTGCCGCGCTCGCCCGCAAAGCAGGCTACGACGGCGTCGAAGTGATGGGCTCAGAGGGCTACCTCCTCACCCAGTTCCTCGCGCCGCGCACCAACCAACGCAAGGACGACTGGGGCGGAGCGCTCGAGAACCGGATGCGCTTCGCGGTCGAGGTCGTGCGGCGCACGCGCGCCGCCGCCGGCCGCGATTTCATCATCGTCTATCGCATTTCCGCGCTCGATCTCGTCGAGGGCGGTCTCGAATCTAATGAAGTAGAAAGCCTTGCAAGGGAAATCGAACGAGCCGGGGCGACGATCCTCAATACCGGGATCGGCTGGCACGAGGCGCGCATCCCGACCATTGCGCAGGCGGTGCCGCGCGGCGGCTTCGCCTGGGCGACGCGGCGGATCAAGCAGGCGGTGCACATTCCGGTCGCGGCGTCGAACCGCATCAACGCGCCGGAAGTGGCGGAGGCGATCATCGCGCGCGGCGACGCCGATATGGTGTCGGCTGCGCGAGCGATGCTCGCCGACCCCGCCTTCGCCAACAAGGCGCGCGCCGGCGACCGCGCAGGCATCAACATCTGCATCGCCTGCAACCAGGCCTGCCTGGATCATTATTTCATCGGACAGCCTGCGAGTTGCGTGGTGAATCCGAGGGCGGGGCGAGAAACCAAGCTGGTGTTTCGAAAACCAAGGAAAAGTAAGCGCCTCGCCATCATCGGAGGCGGGCCTGCGGGTCTCTCGTGTGCTGCAAACGCCGCCGAACGCGGGCACGCCGTGACGCTCTACGAGAAGGGCGCCGAGCTCGGCGGCCAGTTCAACCTCGCAAAGGTCATTCCCGGAAAGCAGGAATTCGCCGAGTCGATCGCCTATTTCTCCGAGCGGCTGCGACGGGCCGAGGTAAAGGTGCTGCTCAACACCTCACCCGCGAACTCCGATCTGAGCGACTTCGACGACGTCGTTGTGGCGACCGGCGTTGACCCGCGCACGCCGCCGATTGCCGGGATCGACGGGCCGAACGTCGCTAGCTACGTAGACGTGCTCACCGGCCGGGTGGAGCCGGGCCGCAATGTCGCCATCCTTGGCATGGGCGGAATCGGCTTCGATGTCGCGCTCTATCTTCTCGAGCGCGGGAGCCGCGCTACCCTGGATCCCGCGGCGTTCGCGCAGCACTGGGGCATCTCGCCCGAAGGTAAGATCGGTTCCCCTGCCTTCGAAGAACCGCATTTCCGGATCACCATGCTCAAGCGCTCGTACACGCCGTTCGGCCATACGCTGGGCCGCACCACGGGCTGGGTGCACCGCACCGAACTCGCCCGCCACGGCGTGCGCATGCTGAAGGGCGTCGAATACCGCCGTATCGACGCGGCGGGCGTTCATGTCACCATCGACGGAAAGGAGATGCTCGTGCCCGCGGACACCGTGATCGTGTGTGCAGGTCAAGACCCCAGGAAATGGGGTCAGACCCCATTTCCTTCGTCATTCCACCTGATCGGAGGTGCCCGCGAGGCGACCGAGCTGGACGCGAAGCGCGCAATGCTCGAGGGTGCCGAGCTGGCGGCCGAGCTATGAGCATCACGCTGATCGGCGGGGCGGGCGAAGGGCTGGGTGCGGCGCTTGGCCGGCGCTTCGCCAAAGGCGGTCTCGAAGTGGTGCTGTCTTCGAGGACACAAGGCGAAAAGGCGGACCTGCGCGAGGAAGCGCAGGTGATAGAGCTCTTCGACCGCGTCGAAAAGCGCGGCCCGGTGGAAGTCGCGATTTTCAATGCCGGGGCGAATTTCCGCGCCTCGATCCTGGAGACGCCTGCCGACATGTTCGAAAAGGTATGGCGCCTGGGCTGCTACGCCGGATTTCTCTTCGGGCGAGAGGCGGCGCGGCGCATGACGCCGCGCGAAAAGGGGACGATCCTTTTCACCGGCGCCACGGCCTCGGTGCGCGGCTCGGCGCAGTTTGCCGCGTTCGCGGCCGCGAAGGGCGGCTTGCGCCAGGTGGCGCAGTCGATGGCGCGCGAGCTCGGGGCCAGGAATATCCACGTCGCGCACGTCGTGATCGACGGCGTGATCGACAACCGCCGCTCGCGCGAGCGCATGGCCGAGCGCGTGAAGAGCCTGCCCGACGACGGCCTGCTCGCGACCGATGCGATCGCCGAGCTCTTCTGGCAGATCCACGTACAACCGCGCTCGGCTTGGACCTTCGAAGCTGATCTGCGCCCCTGGGCCGAGCGCTTCTAATGCCTTTTATTCGTCAAGTACAACCCCGTCACTACTAGTGCGGTGCCGACGTAGAGGGCAGGCGTCATCGGCTCGCCCAGGATCAGCACCGACTCGGCAACCGCGAGCGGCGGCACCAGGTTGATGAACTGCGCGGCGCGCGCTGCGCCGAGCGCCTTCACGCCCTCGTAGAACCAGAGGAACGGAAGCACCGTGCCGAAGACGATGAGATAGCCGAGCGCCGCCCAGCTTTGCCAAGT
>DATIGN010000205.1:0-2313 GCA_035454685.1 Burkholderiales bacterium
GGCCGTCGCGCGACTTCAGAAACATCGGCACCGGCAGCCGCTCGAGCAGATCGAAGGCGGCGTGCAGCGCGTCCTGCCGAATACCTGCCTCGGCCTCCTCGGCCCGTCGTGTTGCCTTTACCTGTCGCGGCTTTGCCATCCTTTTTTCATTTTATCCCCAGATAAGTTGCGTCCCGGGTCGCGGGGCGTCCACTTCTCAACTGTCGCATAGTGCAAAAAGCCACATCGGGAGTGCGCAACGCCCTATCAACCGGAAATCTTGCGCGTCTAGTCGTAGAGGCCTTTTGCGGCGGCCTTGAATACGACGAGCGGCACCACCGTCTCGAGCGTGGGCGCGAGGACGCCGGCGGCGTGCGCGAACGCGAGCGGCGCAACGAGCAGGGCTTCGATTTCCATCGGCCGGCCGCGCTCGTAGTCCTGCAGCATCGAGGGCTTGTGGCTGATCGCTCCGGAGGACTGGCCGCCGCCCGGGCGCGTCGGCGCGCGCGCCGGGTCGATGCCGTGCGCGGCTGCGATCGCCCGCGCCTCGGCGGCAAGCCGCCTCGAAAGCTCGCCGAGCGCGGCGTCGCCGCGCACTTCCCTCACGGTTGCGGCGAGCAGCGTGCATAGCGCTGCGGTGCTCAGGTTCTGCACGAGCTTCGCCCACACCGAGGTACGGATGTCCTGAGTTGCCGGCGAGTACAAGTCCGAATCCGTCAGAAGTTTTCTCAAGGTGCGAACCTTTTCGCTCTCGCTGTCGTCGGCCTGGCCCACCACGAGCATGTTGTTGCCGGGGACGTTGTTGACGATCACGCCCGGCGCGCGCACTTCGTTCGCTGAGTACACGACGCAACCGATGATCTGTGGGGTTTTGAGGAGCGTTTTCAGTCTTCCCTGAAGATCGAGGCGCGAAAGATCGGGCGGGGCAGGCCGGTTCTTCGAGAGCCCGATGCCGTACCACCACGGGATGCCGTTCTGTGCGAACACCACCGCCGTGTCCTCGCCGACGAGTCGCTGCGCGACGTCGGCGAATGCGCCAAGCGCGTTCGCTTTCAAGGTGACGAACACAAAATCCTGCAATCCCGGCTCGGAAGTGCGCACCCGGCCGCGGATGGTGTCGGCGCCATGGAGAAGCGTTATGCCCTTGGCGCGCATCGCTTCCAGGTGCGCGCCGCGTGCGACCACCGACACGTCGTGCCCGGCGGCGGCGAGCTTTGCGGCCACATGGCCGCCGACGGCGCCGGCGCCAAATACACAGATTCTCATCCGGCGACGCAGATTCTCATGACGAGTCTCTAGAATTGTAGCGATGTCGGAGAAGCTTCCCGTGGTGATCGCGGGCGCCGGTCCCACGGGGCTGATGTGCGCCTTGGCGCTCGCGCGCCGCGGCGTGCCGGTCGTCGTGTGCGAGGCGGAGCCGAGCCTCACGCACGACCTGCGCGCCGGCACTTTCCATCCGCCCACGCAGGAGATGATGGCGCACTACGGCATCACCGGGCGCATGCACGAGCAGGGGCTTCAGGTAAGGCGCTGGCAAATCCGCAGCCGCCGAGGCGGCCTGGTCGCGGAGTTCGACCTCGGCCTGCTCGCCGACGAGACGCCCTACCCTTATCGCCTGCATCTCGAGCAGCACCGCCTCACGCCGATCCAGCTCGACAAGCTGCGCAAGGAGCCGGCCGCCGAAGTTCACTTTCATCGCCGCATCATTGGCTTCGAGCACAAGGCGGATTCGGTAGTGGTGAGGTTCGAGTCCGAGGGCATTCCGGGCACGCTGGAAGCGTCATGGCTGATCGGCGCCGATGGCGGCCGCAGCACGATCCGCAGGCTGCTCGCAGTGGAATTCGAAGGTTTCACCTGGCCGGAGCAGTTCCTCGTGGTCAGCACGCCGTACGACCTCGCCCGGCACGGCTTCACGATGAACGCCTATGTGGCCGATCCGATCGAATGGGCGGCGGTATTTAAGATGCCCGATTCCGGGCCGCCGGGTTTATGGCGGCTTGCTTTTCCTTGCGATCCCGGGCTACAGGAGGACACCTTGCTCGACCCGCGGGGCGCGCAGGCGAGGATGCAGGGTTTTCTCCCCCTCGACCATGATTACGAGATTCGCTACCAGAGCATTTACCGCGTGCATCAGCGCGTCGCAGCCGATTGGCGCCGCGGCCGGGTGCTGCTCGCCGGAGACGCCGCACATCTCAACAACCCGCTCGGCGGCTTCGGCCTGAACAGCGGCATCCACGATGCCGTCAACCTCGCCGAGAAGCTGGCGAAGGTATGGAGCGGAGAGGCCGACGACTCGCTGCTCGAGCGTTACGTGCGCCAGCGCCGCGCCGCGAC
>DATIGN010000206.1:0-3358 GCA_035454685.1 Burkholderiales bacterium
TTCTCAGTCTGCTTGACGCAGGAATCGGGCTCAATCGCGACCCGGCACAGCGTGCGCAGGACGCGGTAGCCGTAGCGCCGGCCGGCGACGTACCAAAGAGTATCGCCGATAAGCGAGGCAACCACTGCAACCAGGATCAGCGGCGGCAGCGCGATCTGACCTTGGCCGACGAACGCGCCGGCGACCACAAGGATGGGGGCGGCCGGGACGGGCATGCCGCCTTGCGTCAGCAGTACGTTCACGAACACGAGCGCAAGCCCGTGCTGCGCCAGCAGGGCGGTCAGGTCATCCATCGCGCGGATTCTCCGGTCGGGCTATCCATACATGATCGCGCCTACGACTACGGCGCCGTTCAGCACCATCCAGCCAATGCACGGCAGGTAAATGTTCCTGTCGCCCCGCTTCAATCCAAACCAGAACCAGAGCACTGCGGAGAAGAGGTACGCTCCCCACGACAGGATCGAGACGCCGGCCGCCTGCTGATTCACCCATATGGTCCACACCTGGGGAACAGTCATCAGGAGCGTGAAGATGGACATTCCTCCGAGGAAGCGGCGCAGCATCGCGTCCGATTGCGGGCTCGAAACGCGAGAAACGGCAGTATCGGTCGCCATGGGCATCTCCGCGTACTGATCTGGACGCTGCTCAGATTACCACGGGCCGCCGAACCGCTTGTGATCGCTGGTCCAGTTCGCCGCCAGCAATACTGCGCTATTGACCCCCGAATCAGCGCTCGATACAGTGACCGTCAGCGAAAAAGGTGGTTTGAATTTCCTATGCGCAGGACCGAGGTGGAGCGCTGGGGCGGGTTCGTGAAGCTCGCCAAGATCCAGCCGCAGTAAAAATCGGGGTCAGACCCCACCGAGAGAATCGGAGCCTGACCCCGTGACCGCAACCCGCCGGCTTTCCGCCATCCTCGCAGCCGACGTCGTCGGCTACAGCCGGCTGATGCAGCAGGACGACCAGGCGACGGTGCGCGCGCTCACCGAGCGCCGCGCGATCTTCGCCGAGCGCGTGGCGGCGCGCCGCGGGCGCATCATCAACGCCCCGGGCGACTCGATCCTCGCCGAGTTTCCCTCGGTGCTCGACGCGGTCGACTGCGCGGTCGAGATCCAGACCGAGATCGCGAAGCGCAACGCCGGCGTCCCGGACCCTGACAGGCGCATGCAGTTCCGCATCGGCGTGAACCTCGGCGACGTTATCGTCGAGGGCGAGGCGATCTACGGCGATGGGGTCAACATCGCGGCGCGGCTGGAAAGCCTCGCCGACTACGGCGGGGTCGCGCTTTCCGCCAATGCCTACGAGCAGGTGCGCGACAAGCTTCCCTACCGCTTCGCCGACCGCGGCGCGCACGAGGTGAAGAATATTGCGCGGCCGGTGCGCGTCTACGCCATCGACATGAGCGCGAGCGGCGTGGCGCCGCGCCGAAAGGCCCTGCCGCGGCGCGCGGCGCTCTGGACGGCGGCGGTCGTCGTCGCGGTAGCGGCGCTGCTTGCCGTTCCGAGGCTGGTCGAAAGGGAGCCGCCGCCGGCGCAGGCGGCGACCCTCGCGGTGCTGCCCTTCGCCAACCACAGCGCCGACCCGAAGCGCGAGTTCTTCAGCGACGGCCTGACCGGGGACGTGATCGACGCGCTCGGGCGCTTCTCCGCCCTCCGCGTCATCGCGTACAACACGGTGCAGGCGTACAAGCACCGCACCATCGCCCCCGACCAGATCAGCCGCGAGCTCGGCGTGCGCTACGTCGTCCAGGGCAGCGTGCGCCAGGCCGACGGGCGGCTGCGCGTCGCGGTCGAGCTCTCCGACGCGATGAAGGGCACGCTCCTGTGGTCGGAGCGCTACGACGGCGAGGGCAAGGAGGTGTTCGAGATCCAGGACCGCATCGTACGCAACATCGCCGGCTCGCTCGCGGTCAAGCTGAGCGTGCTCGAGCAGCGGCGCACCGCGGCGAAGCCGCCCGAGAACCTCGAAGCCTATGAACTGGTGCTCCGGGCCCGCGAGATGATGCGCGCGGTGCAGCGCCTGGAGAACCGCGAAGCGCGCGCCTTGATCGCGCAGGCGATCAAGCTGTCGCCCAACTACGCCGAAGCGCACGCGGCGGCGGCGTTCGCCGAGTTGCAGCGGGGGCTGTTCGGCTGGGTGGAAGATCCCGCCGACGCGCTGCGCCGCGCCGAGGAGGCGGCGCGCCGCGCGCTCGCGATCGACGACCCCGGCGCCAACGCGCGCGCGCACGCCATTCTCGGCAGCATCCACAGCTTCACCGGCCATTACGAAGCGGCGCTCGCCGAGGTCGATCGCGCCATCGAGCTCAACCCGAGCGACGCCCTCGCGCGCTCGCTGCGCGGCGGCGTGCTGCTCTGGACCGGCCGGATCGAGGAGGCGATCGCGGCGTGCGAAGGGGCGCGGCGCTTCGACCCGCGGCTCTCGGCCGAGGGGATGTTCAATCTCGCGCTCGCCTATTACCTCGCCGGCCGCTACCGCGAGGCGGTGCAGACCGCGGTCGCGGTGGAGCCGGGCAGCCGCACCGTGTTCCTGCGGATAGTGCAAGCCGCGGCGCTCGCGCAGCTCGGCGAGGCCGAGGAGGCGCGCCGCGAGGCCGAGGAGGCGCGGCGCCTCGATCCCTTTTCCGACCTCAGGCTATTCGGCCAGCGGCTGGTGAATCCGGCGCACCGCGAGAAGATCCAGCAAGGCCTGCGCAAGGCAGGCCTCTAGCCTACTTGTGCTGTTTCCAGTTCTGCTGCGACTTGGCCAGCAGCGAGGCGTCGCTCTCGAATCTCTCGCGCGCCTGCGTGCTGGAGAAGACGTAGAGCTTGCCGTCGACGATCTTCCACACCGTGGGGTCGGCGTGCGCCTTCACCCCGAGCGCCATCCCGGTGGCGCACAGCCCGCTGTACTGCGGCGTATAGCGGTCGGGGCTGGCGGCGAAGCGCTCGCGGTTCTTCTGGCTCGCGAAGAGGTAGCGCGCGTCGTCGAAGTCGTAGTTGAGGGCGGTCGATCCCTTCACCGGCCGGCCTTCGGTGAAATAGGCCACCGGGTCGTGGCCCTTCAGGCTGACCGACGGCGCCTGGGCGAGGAGCGGGCCGCCGAAACAGGCCGCGGCCAGCGCGAGCAACAGCTTTTTCATCCTGCCTCCTTCCGATACTTAGTCGAGCGATGACACGCTATCTTACGCCTATGAGAATCGCCACGGAGGAAGCCTGGGCCCCGCGGGAGCTGTTTGCGCGCTACCGCAAGCTGCTCGAGGAAAAACCGGCGTCCTGGGACCCGGGCTTCCGCAGCCTGTGGGGATTTTTTCTCGGCGCCACGCCGCGCGCGACCCAGCTCGTCGAGCGCATCCAGGACCTCGGCGCGCGGCGCCTCG
>DATIGN010000207.1:0-15641 GCA_035454685.1 Burkholderiales bacterium
ACGCCGACGCCCAGCGCCTGCGCCGCGCCCTTCAGCTTGCCGGCGTTCGCCGGGTCGTCGAACAGGATGTCGTAGGCGCGGATGGCCGGCCGCGCTGCGCCGAGCAGGCCGCGGCTGATCGTCTGGCCGGCTTCGCCGAAGCCGATGAAGGCAAGGGTCTCGCTCATGTGCCGCCGCGCATCGTACTATGGCGCCCCGTGCATCGACCCGGCGCAGTTCAAGCCGCAATTCTGAGAGAGGAATGCGCATGACACGGTTCTTGCCGGCAATCCTGGCCCTCGCCTCCTTCGCCGCGCCCGCCGGGACGCCGGCCGCGGTGATCCGGCGCCTCGCGGAGGAAGCCGCCCGGGCAGTGAAGCAGCCTTCGGTGCTCGAGCGCTTCGCCGCGGACGACGCGGAGGGCGTCGGCTCCACGCCGCAAGAGTACGCGTCGTTCATCGCCGCCGAGCAGGCGCGCTGGAGCGAGGTCGTGCGCAAGGCCGGCATCAAGGCGAAGTGATGGACCGCTACGACGTGGTCGTGGTGGGCGCCGGCAATGCGGCGTTCTGCGCGGCGCTCGCCGCTGCCGAACGCACAAAGAAGGTTCTCGTTCTGGAAAGAGCGCCTGAAGAAGAGGCGGGCGGCAACTCGCGCTTCACCGCCGGCCTGATGCGCGTCGTCTACAACGGCGTCGACGACCTCGCACAGGTGATCGATCTCTCGGCGGACGAGATCGCGCGCAGCGACTTCGGCACCTATACCGAGGCGCAGTTCTTCGACGACATGGCGCGGGTGACCGAGTTTCGCTGCGATCCGGATTTGACTGAAGTTCTGATAAGAAACAGTTTCCCTACCGTCGTCTGGATGCGCCAGAACGGCATGCGGTTTACCGCGGCCTGGGGCCGGCAGGCGTTCAACATCGGCGGCAGGTTCAAGTTCTGGGGCGGGCTGACGGTCGAAGCGGTGGGCGGCGGACCGGGGCTCGTCGACTCGCTCACCCAGATCGCGCGCAAGAAGAGCATCGAGATCTGGTACCGCGCGCGCGCGCTTTCCTTGATTTCGGACGATGGAGGTGTGCACGGGGTCGTCGCAAGGAGAGACAACAAGACCGTTCAGTTGAAAAGCAAGGCGGTTGTCCTCGCCGCCGGCGGGTTCCAGGCGAACACCGAGTGGCGCACGCGCTACCTCGGCCCGGGCTGGGAACTTGCGAAGGTGCGCGGCACGCGCTTCAACACCGGCGATGCCATCCGGATGGCGCTCGACATCGGCGCGGCCGCGTACGGCAACTGGTCAGGCTGCCACGCGGTGGCCTGGGACCGCAACGCACCCGAAGTCGGCGACCTCGCGGTCGGCGACCAGTTCCAGAAGCATTCCTACCCGTGGGGCATCTACATCAACGCCGAGGGCCGGCGCTTTGTCGACGAGGGCGCGGATTTTCGCAACTACACGTACGCCAAGTACGGCCGCGTGATCCTCGGCCAGCCGCAGCAGTTCGCCTGGCAGATCTTCGACGCCAAGGTGAAAGCGCAGCTGCGCGACGAGTACCGCATCAAGCAGGTAACCCGGCGGGTTGCCAACACCCTGGAAGACCTCGTCAAGCAGCTGGAAGACACGAATGCGGACAATGCCCTAAGGGAGATTCAGGCTTACAACGCCGCGGTCCGTGCCGATATCCCATTCAACCCGAACGTGAAGGACGGCAGGCGTACCGAAAACCTGAACATCAACAAGTCGAACTGGGCCAATACCATCGACACACCGCCGTTCGAGGCTTACGCCGTAACCTGCGGCATCACATTCACTTTCGGGGGACTCAAGATCAACACCGACGCGCAGGTGATCAATACCGACGGCGAGCCGATCCCCGGCCTCTACGCCGCAGGCGAGCTCGTGGGCGGGATCTTCTGGTTCAACTATCCCGGCGGCTCGGGACTCACCAACGGCTCGGTGTTCGGGCGCATCGCCGGCCGGAACGCTGCCAAAGCCACGGCATGAGGAAGGACGTATGGGCGGCGGGCGATCTCTACGAGCCCTATGTAGGCCGGTGGAGCCGCGTTGTGGCGCATGAGTTCCTCGCTTGGCTCGGCGCGCCGCGCGGAGCGCGCTGGCTCGACGTCGGCTGCGGCACCGGCGCGCTCACTCAGACCATCCTGCGCGATTGCGCGCCGCGAAGCGTGCACGGTGTCGATCCTTCCGCCGGCTTCATCGAGACGGCGAGACGGCGCACCAACGGCGCGTCGTTCGAAGTCGGCGACGCGCAGGCGCTCCCGGCAAAGGACGGCGAATACGATGCCGCGGTCGCGGGGCTCGTCCTCAACTTCGTGCCCAAGCCCGAGCGCGCCGCCGCTGAGATGCGCCGCGCGGTGCGGGCCGGCGGCACGGTCGGCGTCTATGTCTGGGACTACGCCGGGAAAATGGAGCTCATGCGCTATTTCTGGGACGCGGCGGTCGAACTCGATCCGGCCGCGCGCACGCTGGACGAAGGGCTACGCTTTCCGCTGTGCAATGAAAAAGCTTTAAGAACCTTGTTCCGGGAAATCGATCTGCGCGACGTAGGAGTGCGCGCGATCGATGCGCCGACGCCGTTTCGCGATTTCGATGACTACTGGACGCCGTTCCTCGGCGGACAGGGTCCCGCGCCGGCATATTGCATGTCGCTCGACGAAGGGCGGCGCGCGGCGCTGCGCGACCGCATCCGCTCCAGGCTGCCCTTTGGTGCCGACGGCTCGATCCATCTCGTCGCTCGAGCCTGGGCCGTCAAGGGCACCGTAGGCTGACAAAGAAGCCGCGCTACAAACCCGCGCGCAGCGGTGGGTTTGCTGTGAGAAATCTATTTCTTAGGTGCGCCGACCTGGATGCGGAGCGCGACGCGGTTCGAGTCGTGGGTCAGGTTGACCGGCGCGCCGGGCACGAGCTGGGTAGCGCCGCCCGCGACCAGCGTCGAAATGGAAGCGCTTTCCGGAACCTCGATCCTTTGTACGCCGCCCTCGTACGTCATCGTCAGTTCTCGGCCACTCGCTGACCGTACGACCGCGCCGACGCTCGCATTGGTCATGGTCTGGTCGTCGCGTCCGTCGAACGGGCGATGGCCGGGGTTGACCGGCTTCGGAAAGCGCCGCACTTCGGAGGCGACCAGCTTGCCATCGGGATGTTTCACCGAGGTGACGCCGAGGAAGTCGCCGGGCTTGATATCGGCGAGCGCTATCGGCTGGGCGTACACGATCTCGGTCTTGTCGCTCAAGACCACCTGCTCCTTGCCGTCGACCGTGACGGTCTTGCCGTCGAACGCGCTGATCGTGCCGCGTACGCGGGTTTGAGCGTGAAGAACGGTGCTGAAGAGGGCGAGGACCACCCCTAACAGAAAAAGCCTAGTGAGGCGGCTTGACGCCATCTTTGCTCACGTTGAGGCGCTCGGCGACGATCTTGCCGTCGGCTTCCTGGCGCGCATTGGTCCAGATCCACTCGCCGGGCTTGAGGTCGGCGCGCGAACCGGGGTCGAAGGCGACGATCGGCGTGCCGGGCGGCACGAGGATCTTCTGCGAGCCGCCCTGATAGTTCAGCGTGATCTCGTTGCCGCCGCTCACCTGCGCGATGCCGTCGAGGTTGGCGTTGGTCATGGTCGACCCCGGCTGCAGATCCCACGAGAAGTGTCCCGGCTTCGCCTGCGGCGGGATGGCGTGCACCTCGACGGCCGTTATCTTGCCGCCCTTGTCGATTGCGGTTACGCCGACGTATTTGCCCTTGAGCTCGTCGAGCGTGGTGGTCTTCGCCGTCGTTACCCCGACGTTGGAGACGAGGTGGATCTTGAGGTCTTTGCCCTCGCGCGACTTGACCGACAGCACGTCGCCGTCCAGCGACGTGATCGTGCCGCGCACGCGCGTCGGTGCTTGCGCGATTGCCAACGAGGAAAAGAGCACCAGGACAAGAAGCGCCAGGCGTTTCATGGACTTCCTCCTTTGCGGGGGCTAACAGCCCCGGCCGACCCGGCATTCCGGCGCTAGTCGATCTTCGCGCCCGAGCGGCGCACAACCTCGGCCCACTTCGCGGAGTCGCGACGGATCAGTTCGGCGAACGCCTCGGCCGTGCCGCCGCCGCCTTCGCTGCCGAGCTGGGCCAGGCGCGCCCTGGTGTCGGGCTGCTGGAGCGCGCGATTCACCGCGCCGTTCAGCTTGTCGAGCACCGGGCGCGGCACGCCGGCGGTGGTGATGATTCCGCTCCAGACGTTCACTTCGTAGCCCGGCACGCCGGCTTCGATGAGTGTCGGGACCTCGGGCAGGCTGGCCGAGCGCCGCTCGCCAGTGACCGCGAGCGCGCGCACGCGGCCCGCCTTGACATGCGGCGCGATCGAATTGGTGCTTTCGAACATGAGCTGCACGTTGCCGGCGATGAGGTCGGCGATCGCGGGCGCGCCGCCCTTGTACGGGATGTGCACGATGTCGGTGCCGGTCATGTGCTTGAAGAGCTCGCCGCTCACGTGGCCGGGCGAGCCGTTGCTCGACGAGGCGTTGGAGAGCTTGCCCGGGTTCTTCTTCGCGTACTCGATCAGGTCCTTGACCGAGTGGAAGTCGGATCTCGGCGACACCGCGAGAAGCATGTAGCCCGTGGTCACAAGCGCGACCGGCTGCAGGTCGCGCTCGATGTCGTAGGGCAGCTTCGCCACCATGTGGCGCGTGATCGCAAGGGCGCCCACCGGCCCCTGGCCGAGCGTGTAGCCGTCGGGCGGGGCTTTGGCGACTGCGTCGATGCCAATGGTGAGCGCGCCTCCCGGACGATTGTCCACAACCACGGATTGGCCAAGCTCCTTCGCGAGCGCGGGCGCCATGATGCGCGCGACGTTATCCGTCGCGCTGCCCGCGGCCTGCGGCACGATGAGGCGCAGCGGCCGCTCAGGAAAGTCGGCCAAAGCCGCCTGCGCCGTCATGGCGCAGGCGAAAAGGGCAATGTATTTCGTGTTCAGGGCTGGAGCTGGCCGCGCACCTCTCCGCCCTTGTTGCGATCGGTGTGCACGTTTACGTAGAGCCTGCCCGCCTTCAGGTCCGCGATCTGCTCGGGCGTGAGCTTGCGACCGGCGGGCACGCTGTAGGTGTCGCCCTTCTTATCGAGCGGCACGATCACCGGCCCGTTGGCGCCTTTGGCGCCGCGGTGGATGTGCGCCATGGTGCCCTGCACGTCCTTGGTGGTGACGCTGCCGGTAATGGTGCCGTCGTCGGCGACGCGGAAGCTGCCCGATCCCGAGCCCGGCACGTTGAGCGGAGGCACTTCCTCGGCGCCCGACAAGTTCACCTTGATCGCGCCGCTGCCTGGCATCCAGTCGGGCATGGATGAGCAGGCGGAGAGCGCGAGCGCCGCGCCGGCGAGAATCAGTTTCGCTATCAGTTTGTTCATGGTCGTCCTCTCTTGAGAAATGGCAACACGCGGGCGGCTAGAATACTCGCATGCCAAGAATCGCTGCTTCCACGGCGCTCCTGCGCCTGCGCATTCTAGACTTTTCGCGCGTCAGGGCGGGGCCGACGTGCGTGCGCCAGTTCGCGGATTTCGGCGCCGACGTGATCAAGATCGAGTCGCCTCCGGGCGTCGACCCGAACGAAGCCATGGGCGGGCCGCGCCACGGTCCCGACATGCAGAACCTGCATCGCAACAAGCGTTCGATGACGCTCAACCTCAAGCTGCCGCAGGCGCGCGAGGTGCTCGAGCGCCTGGTGAAGACGGCCGACGTTGTCGTCGAAAACTACCGCCCGGATGTCAAGTACCGTTTGGGCATCGATTACGAGTCACTGAGCAAGATCAATCCCAGGGTGATCCTCGCTAGCATCTCCGGCTTCGGCCAGGACGGTCCGTACGTCAAGCGCCCGGGCTTCGACCAGATCGCGCAGGGCATGAGCGGGCTCATGTCGGTCACCGGCTTGCCGGGGCAGGGCCCGGTGCGCACCGGCGCCGCGATCGCAGACCTGGCCGCGGGCCTCTACGCCGCCATCGGCGTGATGGTCGCGCTGCTCGAGCGCGAGACCTCCGGCAAGGGACAGTGGGTGCAGAGCTCGCTGCTGCAGGCGGGCATCTCGCTGCTCGATTTCCAGGCAGCGCGCTACCTCATGGAGAAGGAAGTGCCGCCGCAGGTGGGCAACGACCATCCGACCAGCATGCCGACCTCGGCCTACCGCACGAAGGACGGCCACATCAACGTCGCTGCCTCGGGCGAGGGCATGTGGGCGAGCCTGTGCAAGGCGATCGAGCGCGAGGACATGCTCTCGTCGCCCGATTTCAAGGGCGGGAAGAAACGCGCCGAGAACCGCAAGCTGCTGAATGCGGCGATCGAAGAGGCGCTGCGGAAGAAGACTAGTGCCGAGTGGATCGAGATCCTGAACCAGGCCGGCATCCCGTGCGGGCCCATCTACAACGTTGGCGAGGTGTTCGCCGACCCGCAGGTGAAGCACCTCGGCGTTGCGACGCCGGTCGAGCACCCAAAACTCGGCCGCTACGACGTCCTCGCCAACGCCGCGGTGCTATCGCGCACGCCGGCGCGGGTGGTGAAGGCGACGCCGGAAATCGGCGAACATACCGACGAGCTCCTGAAGGAGCTCAACTACAACGCGGCGGAGATCGCGAAACTCAGACAAGGAGGGGTGGTGTGAAGACGAGTATAGGTTTATTCGGCGTACTTTTGCTTTCGTGGGGAATTTGCTTCGCGCAATATCCCAACAAGGCGGTCACCATCGTGGTGGGATTCGAGCCTGGCGGCGGCACCGACACCACCGCGCGCATCCTGCAGCCGGTTCTCGGCGAGCAACTCGGGCAGCAGGTCGTGGTCGAGAACCGCGCCGGGGCCGGCGGCAATATCGCCGTCGACCATGTCGCCAAGGCCACGCCCGACGGCTACACCATCGTGCTCGCGAACGTGGGCGCGCTCGCGGTGAACCCGCACATCCTGAAGACGCCGTACGACCCGCTGAAGGACCTCGTGCCGATCAGCATGGCCGCCGAGTTCGCCAATGTGCTCGTGGTGCAGCCCTCGCTCGGCGTCAACACGGTCGCCGATTTCGTGAAGCTGGCGAAATCGAAGCCCGCGACGATCACGTACGCCTCCTCTGGCATCGGCGGCGCCGGACACTTGTCCGGCGAGCTCCTGAGGCGCGTGGCGAGCATCGATATCGTTCACGTGCCCTACAAGGGCGGCGGGCCTGCGATGCAGGGATTCCTCGGCGGGCAGGTGGCTTCGTTCTTTGCGACGCCGATATCGTCGATCTCGCAGATCCGCGCCGGCAAAGCCAAGGCGGTCGCCACCACGGGTTCCAAGCGCGCCGCGCTCATGCCCGACGTGCCGACCATCGCGGAATCGGGCTATCCGGGCTACGAGGCTCTCAACTGGTACGGCTTCCTAGGCCCGAGGGGCCTGCAGAAGGACGTCGTCGAGCGGCTGAACAAGGAGCTCGTCAAGGCGCTTGCCCATCCGCAGGTCGTGGCCGCGCTGCACAAGACCGGCACCGAGCCCAAGTCCAGCACGCCCGACGAATTCGCCGCCTACATCAAACGCGAGTACGACACCTGGGGCAAGGTGGTGAAGGAAGCGGGTATTAAGGCGCAGTAAGACGAGAAAAGAATCGGGCTCTGACCAGCTCTGACCCCGATTCTTTTCTCAGACTCGGACCACGATCTTGCCGACGTGGGCGTCGGATTCCATGCGCGCTTTCGCGGCCGGCAGGTCCTTGAAGTCGTAGACGCGGTCGATCACGGGCTTGAGCTTTCCCGAAGCGAATAGCGGAAGGAAATCGCGGATGAAGCCCTGTACGGTGACGGCGCGCTGCGCGGCGGTGCGCATCTTGTTCGAGACCCCGAACAGCTTGAGGCGCTTGGAGTGCAGTGCCTCGATGTCCATCTCGGCCCGCATCACGCCGTCGACGTAGCCGACGGTGGCGAGGCGTCCCTCGTAGCCGAGCGACTTCACGCACTCGGCGAACACCGAGCCGCCGACATTGTTCACCACGAGGTCGGCGCCCTTGCCGCCGGTCACTTCGAGGATTTTCGTCGCGAAGTCGGGCTTTCTCGTCGGTATGGCGACGTCGAGCCCGAGCGCGGAAAGCTTCTTCAGCTTGTCCTCCGACCCCGAAGTCCCGATCACTTTCGCGCCCAATGCTTTTCCGGCAAGCAGCGCGGCGACCCCGACGCCTGCCGATGCGCCGGTGACGAGAAGCCATTCGTTTTTCTTGAGCGCGCCCTGCTGCACCAGCATGTCGTACACGACGAGGAAGGTGATCGGGATCGCGGCCGCCTCTTCCCACGACAGGCTCGGCGGCACGGGGATCGCGTCGGATTCGTCCATCAGCGCATATTCGGCAAAGCTTGCCGGAAGTCTTCCCATCACGCGCGCGCCGCTGCCATCGACCTCGCCCGCGCCCTCGGTGCCGCCGATCTTCGCGGGGCCGGGCTTGGTGAGCCCGTGGCGCAGGAGCTCGCCGCGGTTCAGTCCCGCCGCGCGCACGCGCACCAGCAGCTTTCCCGGCGCGGGCTGCGGCTTGGGCGCCTCGCCCAGCGCGAGGCTTATGTCCTTGGGGTTGATGAAGAAAGCTTGCATGCTTCCGAGTGTAGGCTATATTTTTGTCTTGCCAAAAGGAGTGGCCATGACCCGCCGACTGAGAAAGCTGCTCGTCGATTCCTGGATGGTGCTCGCGTTCGGCCTTGCGGCCGCTGTTCTCGCGCCGCAGGCGCATGCGGGAGTCATCGCCACGGACCGCGCCCACGCGCAGGACGAGCGTGCGCGCGTGCGGGCGCTGGTGGAGCGCCCCGAGCTCGCAGCGGCTTTATCGAAAATGGGGATCGTGCCGCAGGAGGCGGCGGCGCGCGTCGACGCGATGTCCGACGCGGAAGTGCTTCAGCTCGCCGGACGGCTCGACGCCGCGCTGGCGGGCGGGCAGCTGACGAACGAGCAGCTGCTGCTCATCATCATCATCGTCCTGCTGCTCGTCATCATTATCTAGGCAAGCAGCTCGACCGGCTCGCCGCGGTCGTTGACGGTGTGCAGGCGCACCGGGCGCCGCCACGCGCGGCGCGTGTACTCGAGCACCTTCTTGGCGCGCGCCGCGTCCAGGCCGCGGCCGTCGCTCTCGTGGTCGTGCGCGAGCACGAGCCCGCCGTCGGGCTTGAGCTCGACCGCGGCGACGCGCGGCGCGCCGAAGTTGAACTTGGGCGCGAGGATGGCCTCGCGCACCGCCTCCAGATCGCGGTTGGCCACGCGGATCTCGTCGCCGCGGCGCACCTCGTAGACGAAGAGGTCGAGCTTCTCGGCGAGCTCGCGGTCGAGCCAGTTGCGGATGAAGCCGAAGTCGTCCTCCTCCCGCATCACCTCGCGCGCGCGCACCATGCCGTGGCGCTCGACGATCGCTTCCCAGAGCGTGAAGCCCAGGTGATAGGGATTGATGCCGAGCGCGGTCTCCTCCCCCGAGGCGAACGGCCGCACCACGTCGGAATGCGCCTTGATCGCCGCAACGTAGGTCGGCTGCGGCAGGAACTCCGCCTCGCGCAGCAGGCGCGCGTGCCAGTACGAAGCCCAGCCTTCGTTCATGATCTGGCAGGCGAACACCGGGTAGAAGTAGAGCGACTCGGCGCGCACCGCGAGGAAGATGTCGCGCTCCCATTGCTCGAGCTCGGGGGCGTAGTTGGCGATGAACCAGAGCAGATCGTATTCCGGGTGCGGCGGCACGCGCGCGCGCAGCGGCCCGATCGGCGGCGGCTCGGGCTCCGACTCGCCGGGCAGCGCCTGGAAGCGCTTCTGGAACGCGCCCAGCTTCGCGGCAGGCTTGTCGGCGACCATTTCCGGGTAGCGCGCGCGGTGCAGCTCGCCCGTGACGTCGACGTGCGACTCGAGCGCGAGCGCGGCGTCGAGCACCGCTTCGACGCGCTCCAGGCCCGCCGTCTCGATCGCCTGCTGAATACGCTGCGCGTGCGCCGCGGCGTGCTCGACGATGTTGCCGCCGGCCATGTCGTGGAAGCGTGCGAACAGCTGGTTGTTCTTGGCGAAGTCGGCGTGGCCGATCACGTGCGCCGTGACCAGCGCGTTCTCCGCGAGCGAGTTCGAGTCCATCAGGAACGCACGGCAGGGATCGCCCGGGAACATGACCTCGAAGATCTTGGAGTGCCCCATGCTCTGGCGCACGAGCTGGTGGATGTAGCGCACGCCGAAGGACCAGTGCGGCATGCGGATCGGCAGGCCGTAGACCGCGATCTCGGTCATCAGGCTCTGCGGCGCGAGCTCGAAGTCGACCGGGTAGTAGTCGAGGCCGAGACGCCGCGCGAGCGATTCGATCCGCTCGGCGTAGCCGTCGAGCTCAGTCATGCGCGGCTTGCTCGGTGAAGAACTCCCTGATCGCGCGCCAGATGTCGTCCTGCGAGCCGAGGTGGCTGACGCCCACCGGGTGGCCCTGCGCCTTCAGCTCGCCGAAAAGCTCCGCGAGCTGCGTCTCGCGCGGGCGGAAGGTCGCGACGCCGCCGGTCTCGACGTATCCCGCATAGTTGAGCAGCCCCGCGAGCTCGCCGAGCGTGGCGCGCGCCGCTTCGCGGTCCTCTGCGGCGTTCTCGCCGTCCGAGGCATAGAAGAAGTAGGCGTTGTAGCGGCTCGGGTCATAACGGCTCTGCAGCACTTCGTGCGCGAGGCGGGCGACGCTCGAGCTGACCGTGCCGCCGCTTGAAGACGCCTGAAAGAACTGGCTCTCGTCGAATTCCCAGGCCTGCGCCGCGTGCGCGAGGAAGAGCGTCTCCACCTTGGTGTATTGTCGGCGGATGCCCTGCAGCGCGAAAAAGAAAAACTGCTTGGCGAGGCGGCGCTGCGCCTCGTCCATGCTGCCCGAGACGTCGAGCGCGAACACGACCGCGGCGTTGGTCGCCGGCAGGGAGCGGCGGTGGAGCTGGCGGAAGCGAAGGTCGTCGTTGATGATGGCGAGCGCGTCGTCCTGCACCGCATGGCGCTTGGCGGCTTCCTTGAGCGTGCGCCGGCGGTCGAGGCGCGAGCGCGCGCCGCGCTTGTCCCAGCCTTCGCGGACGTAGTCGGGCTCATCCAGCGCCGTCGCGCGCTTGGGCTTGAGGTCCGGGAGCTTGAGCTCCTCCCACAGCCAGTCGACGATCTCATCGACCTTGAGCTCGACCACGAAGCGGATTTCGCCGTTGCCCGTGCCGGCCTGGCCACGCTGGTCGTCTTCTTCGCGTGCGGGGCGCAGCACGTCGCCCGGCTGGCCCTTGCCCTGACCGGCGCCGGTCTGCGTGTCGGAATCGAGCAGGCGGAAGCGCGCGTGCTCGAGGAACTTCACCGGCACCGCGACCGTGCGGTTGCCCGGGCGGCTGATGAGGTCCGCGCCAGCGAGCAGCTCGGGCAGGCTCTCCTTCACCGCCGCGCGTACCTTCTGGTTGTGCCGCAGCCAGTCCCTGGCGCCTCGCGAGAAGAGCTCGTACCAGGGGGTTTCCGCCGCGATGCGGATCATGGACGCTAGCTCATTCCTGCGCGAGCAGGGTGGTCACGTAGTTCAGCGCCTCGCGGGCGCTGTGCGAGTCGTAGCCGTACTCGTCGACCAGACGCTTCTCGACCACCGAGATCTTCTGCCGCGTCTCCTCGTCGGGGCGCGACGCCGACGAGACCAGCCGCAGGACGTCCCGGCGCTGCTCGAACAGATACTGCTCCACCGCGTCGTGCAGCGGCGCGTGATTGTCGAGGGTGAACTTCTCGCCGCGCTTGTAGGCCCCCATGGCTTTGCGCACTACCTCCTGGCGGAACGAGAGCTTGCCCGACTCGGAGATCTTGATCTTCTCCTCGATCGAGCGGAGAAAGCGCTCGTCGGGCTTGCGCTCTTCGTTCGTGATCGGGTCCTTGATGCTGCGGTTGTCGAGGGTGGCCTCGACCTCGTCCAGGTACTTCTCGAGCAGCTGCTGCGCCTCGTCCTCGAAGGACACGAACAGCGCCTTGTGCACGTCCTCCTTGACCCAGCGGTTGTAGAAGTCCTTGCGCACGGTCACCAGGAAGTCGATCCACTTGCGCTTCTTCTTGCCGTCGATGCGCACGTCCGAGTCGATCGCGTCCTTGATCGCGATCAGCACGTTCATGGTGGTCAGGCTCTTCGCCTGCGACTGGATGATCGCGTTCGACAGCGCGTTGATCACGAAGCGCGGCGACACCCCGGCGAGCCCCTCGTCGGGATTCTTGGCGCGAAGCTTCTCGATCTCGGATTGCGATTGCGACACCCCTTCGACGTCCTCCCCCGCGTACAGGCGAACCTTCTTCAGGTTGTCGGCCTCGCGCTCCTCGCCCTCGGCCAGGCGCGTGAGGACCGCGAATACCGCGGCGACGTGCAGAGCGTGCGGGTCGAGGTGCACCTCGCGGAACGCCTGGGTCGACGAGGTGAGCTTGCGGTAGATCCTCGCCTCCTCCTTGTAGGACAGCGTATAGGGCACCTGGATGATCACCATCCGGTCGAGCAGCGCCTCGTTCTCCGGCTCCTGCAGGAACTTGCGGAACTCGGCGAGGTTGGTGTGCGCGAGGATGGTCTCGTCGAGGTGGATCAACGGAAAGCGCGACACCTTGACGTTCTTTTCCTGAGTGAGCGTGAGCAGGAGATACAGGAACTCGCGCTTCACCTTGAGGATCTCGATCATCTCGAGCAGCCCCCGGCTCGCGGCGAACACCGCGCCCGACCAGGACCAGGCGCGCGGGTCGCCTTCGTCGCCGAACTCGGCCACCTTGGAGAGGTCGACCGAGCCGACCAGGTCCGCGATGTCGGCGGTGCTCGGGTCGTGCGGCGCGTAGGTGCCCACGCCGACGCGGCCGGCCTCCGCGATGAAGATGCGCTGCACCGGCACCTGCATGAAGTCGCCGCCGAACTCGTGTTGCAGGCGCGTGGCGCAGTATGGGCAGAGCTCACCCGAGACGTCCACCCCGTAGGTCGACCGGAATTGCCCGCGCAACGTGTGCGGCACGAGGTGCAGCGGCGACTCGTGCACCGGGCAGCCGTGGATTCCGTAGAGCGCGCCGGCGTCGGTGTGGCTGTACTCCTCGAGGCCGCGCTTGAGCAGGATCACCATGGTCGACTTGCCGCCGGAGGGCGGCCCGAGCAGCAGAAGCAGCCGCCTGCCGACTTCGGACCCGGCTGCGGCCGCCTTGAAATAGTCGACCACGCGCTCGATGGTGTCGTTGATGCCGTAGAGCTCGTCCTCGAAGAGCTGGCAGCGCAGGCGGCCGCTCGCGTCCTCGAAGCCCTCGGTGCGCATCATGTCCCAGATGTACTGGTGGCTCGTGCGCGCGATGCTGCGCGCGTCGGCGGGAAACACGCTCTCGAGGAAGCTCGCGAACGTGCCGGACCAGCGCGCTGCGCGGTGCTCCTTGCTGAACTGCGCCAGGGACTTCAGGACGTCTTCATGGCGTCCGTTGTTTCCGCTGCCTGATCGCATCGCGGTCACCTCTTCATACATACTGATCCTCTCACTATCTTAGAGCAAGCAAGATTGTGTGCAGCGCGCGCGTGCGCCGGTTCACTTTCTAGAGCGATCAGACACGAATAAGTGCCGCCCTGCCATCCCGGAGAGCAAGGAACGCACCGTCCAACGGGTCTACGAAAATCCGCTTGACGTAATAGAATGAGCGCCGCGACGGGAAGTTTCCCGACACGGGGGCGCGGATACACTGCGCCGCGGGAAGGCTGTTGCTACCCGGGTAAGGATTCGGTGACAGAATTTAGCAACGCTGCCGCGGTCAAAAAGTTGACGAGAACATGCTCAAAGAGATCCTAGGCGTCGCCGACGACCCGCCAGCCAAGCGGCGCTGGTTTCACGACGAGTATTTCGACCTTTTTGTCTGGCAGGCGAACGGCGAGGTGACGCTGTTTCAGCTGTGCTACGGCGGCGACGCGAGCGAGCGCGCACTGGTGTGGGACAAGCAGCGCGGTTTCTTCCACGACGGTCCCGCATCGCGGGATGTGGTTGCGCTATTCGAGGATGCCGCCACCGCGCTGCCGGTCGATTTGCGCGCTGCGATCCGCGAGAAAGTGCACGAGTTCGCCGGCCGGCAGCTCTCGGTCGTGTCGCGCCGCAAGAAGTTCCGCCGGGCCTCCTGGCAGCGCTAAGCTTCTCCTTCAGGGAGGTGTTGCGATGAAACCCGAGCTCGTGTGGCTGTTGTGGGCGGTCGCGCTCACTTTCGTGCAGATGCTGGTCGCTGTAGGCGGTGCAACGTTGCAGGTTGGCTTGCCGGCGCTCGCCGGCAACCGTGAGGGACTTCCCCCGTTCACTGGCTGGGCAGGGCGGGCGCAACGCGCGCACCACAACATGCTCCAGAACCTGGTGCTTTTCGCCGCGCTGGTGCTGATCGCCGTGGTGACGAACAAGACCAATTCCACGACGCTGCTGGGGGCGCAGCTCTTCTTCTGGGCGAGGCTCGTCTACGCCCTGGTCTATCTCGCCGGCATTCCCTGGCTCCGCACCGCGGTATGGACCGTGTCCGTGATCGGGATGATTCTCATTTTTGGGCAGCTGCTTTAGAAGGTGCACCAATAGCGATCGGGCGCACGGCTGACCCCGCCGCTCCGCGGTCGCGCAGCGGCAGGATCATGGTGCACGAAGTCCAGATCCGCTCGGCCGCCAGCTCGTCGAGCTTGGCGTTCTCGACGAGGTGGATTCCGGCCTGCGCGAGCATGTGGTGGTGGACCGCAAACGGCAGGCCGGGCGGGGTGCCGGGCGCCGGCCCGGCCTTACCCTGGAGCTGGCCCTCCGCCACCGTGTCGACGAAAGGCGTGTCGAGCGCGATCACGACGATGCGCCGCGCGGCGAGCCATTGCGCCGCGTCGAACGCGAGCCCCGGCGCCTTGGTGTAGTAGAACTTCTCGGTGTCGGGATCTCGCCAGTGGTCGCCCCACCCGGTACGCACGTAAACCACGTCCCCTGGCAGCACGCCGCGCTTTCCAAGCCCTTGTACCTTCAGCATCCCTTCGAGGTCCTGCGCGGTCACGAGCTCGCCCGCTGCCATGGCTTTCTTCTTGTAGGCCTTTGCATCGAACAGCACCGCGCTCGTGACGATCGGCGGCGCCTTCTCGATGCCGAGCTTGAGGAGCGGCGAGTCCGGCGTCGGCTTGACATCCTTCTGGGTGAACCCACCGTAGTAGACGGCCTGGTCGGCGGGGAATTCGGACTTCCCGTCCCACGGCTGCTTGAAGGCGCCAAAGTGACCGAGCGCGTCCATCTGCGTCCCCTGCTGAGCGGGTTCCGCATTCTCATTGAACTGCTCGGAATTGAACGCGTGGGCGGTCCCGGGAATGCCGGCGGTCGCCTTGGGCTTCACGGCGTAAGGCCCCGCGAAGGGCGAGAGCGGCATCGTGTTCGAGCGCGCGTGCGAGAGCTCGTACGCCTTCGCGCCGGGCTGCTGCATGTGCCAGGCGCAGCGCTGGAAGGTGGCCGGGCCGATCTGGTTCGCCATGCCGCGCTCGTCGCCCTCGGGCCAGGGCGGCGGCGGGACCTTCAGGCGCTGGAGCCTGTCGGGCTCCACCGCGAAGCCGGAAACGGCAATCAAGGCAAGCAACCATACGATGCGTTTCACTTGAGACCCTCCTTTGCCGACTGCGCCAGCAATTCCCGCCCCTGCAGCATGTCGTCCAGGCTGCCGAAGGCCAGCATGTAGTGCCCGCGGTAGCCGCTCGCCTCGACCG
>DATIGN010000208.1:0-72624 GCA_035454685.1 Burkholderiales bacterium
CGCCTGGCCCGCCGCCGCTGCTTTCGCCGGCGGCGCGCCTTCCTGCGGCGCCGGTTCCGCCCCGGGCGGGCGCCAGCGCAGCGCCGCGTTGGACACCTTCAGCGCGCTGGCGCGGCTCTCGACCTGGACGCGCACGTTCGCCGTCATGCCCGGCAGCAGCGCGAGGTCGGGGTTCGCGGCCGAGATGATGACCGTGTAGCTCACCACGTTCTGCACGTTCTGCGGCGACTTGCGGATCTGCCGGATCTCGCCGGTGAAATTGCGTCGCGGGAACGCGTCCACCGCGAAGCTGGTCGGCATGCCGACGCGCAGCCTGCCGACGTCGGCTTCGTCGATCGCCGCCTCGACCTGCATGTCGCGCAGATCCCGCGCAATGGTGAACAGCACCGGCGCCTGCAGGCTAGCCGCCACCGTCTGCCCGGCGTCGACGTTGCGCAGGATCACCGTGCCGTCCACCGGGGCGCGGATGATGGTGCGCTCCAAGTCGACCTGCGCCTGCCTGAGCAGCGACTCGCGCTGCTTCACGGCGGCGCGCGCGCTCGCCACCTGGGCCTCGCTGACCTTGATCTGCGCCTCCACTGCCTTCAGCTGCTCGCGCGTGGTGTCGAGCACCACCTGCGCCTTGTCGAGCTCGGCCGCGGAGATGAACTTTTTGTCGACCAGCTGCTTCTTGCGCTCGACGTCGCGTTGCGCATCGACCAGCGTCACCTTCACGCGGCCGAGCTCCGCTTGCTGCGCGGCGACCCCGGAGTGCGCAACCGCTACCGCGCCCTCGGCGGCGTCGAGATCGGCGCGCGCCTGGTTCACGCGCAGCTCGAACGTCGCCGGGTCGATGCGCGCAATGACCTGATCTTTCTTCACCGGGGTGTTGAAGTCCGCGTAAATCTCCTTAACCTGGCCCGAGATCTGTGAGCCGACCTGGACGGTGGTGACCGCGTTCAGCGTACCGCTCGCGACCACCACGGCGGCAAGCGGCCCGCGCTCGACCTTCGCGAGACGGTACTTGACTTCACTATTGCCGTCTCGCGTCTCGAGCCAGTACCAGCCGCCGGCGCAGAGCGCGGCGACGAAGGCCAAGCCGAGACTGATCTTCAGTGCAGATTTCATTCGCTCGCCAATTTTCCTTTTGGACCGCCAAGTCATCAAAAGGATCGCCGTTATACCCTCCGCCCGGCGGCGCAACCTAGCGATTTTGTAACGTTTTGTTCAGCGCACGGTGCGCCGGAATACCCCCGATTTCCCTCCGTATTTCTCGTCGAGGCGCAGATCGGTGAGCGTCATGCCACGGTCGACGGCTTTGACCATGTCGTAGATCGTGAGCAGCCCGACGGCGGCTGCGGTCAGCGCCTCCATTTCGACGCCGGTCGGGCCGCGGCACTCGACCTTCGCGGCGATGCCGATGAGCGATCTTTTCCTGTCGAGGTTGAAATCGACCGCGACGCGGGTGAGCGCTATGGGGTGCGCAAGCGGAATCAGCTCGGCGACCCGCTTGGCCGCCTGCACCGCGGCGATGCGCGCGACGCCGAGCACATCGCCTTTCTTCGACTTGCGCGAGGCGACGAGCCGAAAAGTCGCCGGCCGCATCCTGATGCGCCCCGAAGCCACCGCGACGCGGTGCGTGGCGGGCTTGCTTCCCACATCGACCATGTGGGCAGAACCTTCGGCGTCGAAGTGGGTCAATGACTTCGGGGTCAACGACTTGGCGCGCATTTCGAGCGCTATCATAAACACATGCGGTTCCTGGCCGTTTTTCTAGCTGTCGTCGCCATCGGTGCGTCCGCGCAAGGGCTTCCCGACCTCGGCGGCGGCGGCGACGCGGGGCTCGCGCCACAGACCGAGCGGCGCATAGGGGAGAGCATCATGCGCGAGATCCGCTTCCGCGAGCCGAGCTACCTGGACGACCCGGAGGTCGCCGACTACCTTGGAACGCTCGGTGCGCGCCTTGCGCAGCACGCGGCCGGAGCGCGCCAGGACTTCGAGTTCTTTGCCATGCGCGACCCGACCATCAACGCCTTCGCGCTGCCGGGAGGCTTTGTCGGCGTGCATACCGGGCTGCTGCTTGCCGCCGAGAGCGAATCCGAGGTCGCCTCGGTCCTCGCGCACGAAATTGCCCACGTCACGCAGCGGCACATCGCGCGCATGCTCGGCCAGCAGCAGCAGATGCAGCTGCCGATGCTCGCCGCGATCGCGGCCGCGATCCTGCTTGGCGGCTCGCGCCCCGACCTCGCCGCCGGCGCCACGGCCGCAGTGCAGGCGGGCGCAGTCCAGACTCAGCTCAGCTACTCCCGCGACTTCGAGCGCGAGGCCGACCGCATCGGCTTCCAGGCGCTTGAGGACGCTGGCTTCGACATGCATGCGATGGGCAGCTTTTTCGAGAAGATGCAGCGCGGCATGCGCATCGCCGACGATGGCTCCGTGCCGGGATACCTGCGCACGCACCCGATTACCACCGAGCGCATCGCCGACGCGCAGAACCGCGCCGCGAGCCGGTCCTACCGGCAGTACCTCGACAGCTCCGAGTTCCAACTTGTGCGCGCTAAGCTGCGTGCGGCATCGGGCGATTCGCGCAGCGCGGTCGAGTACTTCCAGGGCTCGGTGCGCGAGCGGCGCTATGCCTCGGAGTCGGCCGCACGCTACGGTCTCGCGAGCGCGCTGCTCCGCGCACGGCGACCGAAGGAGGCGCAGGCCGAGCTCGATCGCGCCCGCGCGGCGGGCGCCGCCGGCCCGATGGTCGAGACGCTCGCGGCACGGATCCGGCTCGCGCTCGGCGATCGCGCCGGGGCCGCGACACTGCTCGGCGAGGCGCATGCGCGCTTTCCGCACTCGCGCCCGCTGCTCTACGCGCACGCCGATGCGCTGCAGGAAGCCGGCCGCAACGCGGAGGCGCAGGCGCTGCTCACCGACTCGCTGCGCGTGCACCCGCGCGATCATCGTCTGCACCAGCTGCAGGCGAAGAACTACGCCGCGCTCGGCAAGCGCCTGCTGCAGCATCAGTCGCAAGCCGAGGTCTACGCGCTGCAGGGGAGCCTCCCCGCCGCCATCGAGCAGCTGCAGATCGCGCGCAGTGCCGGTGACGGCGACTTCTACCAGCTTTCGGTAGTGGATGCGCGCCTCAAGGAGCTTCGCGCACAGCATGCGCAGGAGCTCAAGGACGCGAAACGCTAGTTCTTGGGCGGCGGGTAATAGGCTTCGTAGAGCAGGTCGAAGGTTTTCTCCGCCTCCGCCAGCAGTTCTTTTTCGCTGTTCGAGCGGCGCTGCGCGCCCTGCAACAGGGTCTGCACCCCGGCCGCTTCGGCGACCGGGGTGCCGCGAATTTCCAGGAAGCGCACGATGCTGCCGATCCTGGCGAGCGCGGGGTTCTTCGCGAGATCGAGCTTGGCCAGCATTTCCTCGAAAGTTACGCGGGTCGCGCTGTTGCCGAAGTGCGCGCCCTCGAAGCCGAAGGTGATGCTATCCACAGGCAGCGCATCGGTCTTCTTGAGCCAGATGAGCATCGCGTCGGGATCGATGAAGCGGCGGATGAGCCACGAGCAGGCGAGGCGGTCGGCCCAGAGCGGCTCGTGCGTCACCCACATGCGCCCGAGCAGAGCCTCGCTGGCGGTGAGCGCGCCCCGCGCGCGCGCCGGGAACAATAGCCTGCGCACCTCTGCCTCGGCGGTCGCGATCGCCTCTTCGGCGCGGGCGCGCGCGGGGCTCGGGAAGAAATCGAGCACGGCGATTGCCTCGAGCTCGCGGCGCTGCTTGTGCAGCACGCGTGAGATCGCGCTCGGGTCGGACTGTCCATAGCTCACACGCAGGCTCTCGACGGTCTTGATCAGGTGGTCGTAGCGCGCGGATCGATCGAAGAGGCGCGTGAATGCGGCCTGCTGCTCCGCGGACGCCGCGTCCACTTGCAGCACGCTCGCCATGCCTTGGACCTTCGCGATGTAGTCGGTGAGCGCGTCCAGCGACTGGCGGTTCGCTGGCGTGTCGGGGAGCAGGTAGACGCCTTCGCGCATCACGGCGGCGCCGAGCGACTCCAGCGTGCGCAGCACACGCATGCGTGCGGCCGGATCCTGGGTCGGCAGCTGCGCGACCGTGGCGAGCCAGCGCGAAGGCGACGAGGACTGCCGCTGTGTTTCCTCCATGCGGCATAATAACTTGCATGAAGCGAGCGCTTCTCGCGCTGTCAGGCCTCGCAGCCTTCGCGGCGCACGCCGCCGATGGCACTTTCAGCGTCAAGGTCCTCACGCCGGAAACCGCGCTCAAGGCGTCACAGGCGGCGCTCAAGAGCTGCCGCGATCGCGGCTTCCAAGTGGCCGTGGCCGTGGTCGATCGCATGGGCGTGGTACAGGTGCTGGTGCGCGACCGCTACGCCGGCCCGCATACGCCCGACATGGCGACCGCGAAGGCGTATACCGCGGCAAGCTTCCGCACCAATACCACAGAGCTCGCCGAAGCTTCACAGCCTGGCCGCCCGGCGAGCGGCATCCGCCACCGTCCCGGCGTCGCTGCAGTTGGCGGGGGGATGATGATTGAGGCGGGCGGTTCCCTTCTCGGCGCCATCGGTGTCTCCGGCGCCCCTGGCGCCAGCGAGGACGACGCATGCGCCGCCGCCGGCATCGCTGCGATTCGCGAAGACATCGAGCTATGAAACAATCCTGCGCATGAAAGCGCGCTGGATAAGGCTGGGCGCGATCGGACAGCAGGATTTCGATATTGCGTACGCGACATTTGCCGCCGCGCAGCCGTGCGCGGCCGTGCCGACGTTGCTATGGGGCGAGGAAGCAGCGCGCTATCCGTTCGCGCTCATCGCGCCGCTGAAGTTCGTGCCCGGGCTGCGGCGGCGCTGGCTGCCCTGGGGTCTCGCTGCCGCGGTCGCCACCTACCGGCAGTTCGGCGTGGCGGCGTACCTGAACGACGAGATCTTCCTGCACGGGCGCAACATCGCGCAGAGCCGGGCGGCCGCGCTCGGCGAGTGCGCAATCATCGCCTCGAGCTTTCTCATGCGCTTTCCAGGAAGCTGCGTCGCCACGCCTTCGCTCGAGCTCGAGCACGCCTTCCGTCTGCGCCTCGAAGCGCAGCACGGCTGGGAGTTCGACTACTCCTGGCCGAGCGAAATCGAGTCTACGTTCCCAGCTTCTCGAGCTGCTGCTTAAGCCTCGCCAGCGTCGACTCCGAGCCAGCCAGCCGGGCGCGTTCCTGCTCCACGACCTTGGCAGGCGCGCGTTCCACGAACGAGCTGTTGGCAAGCTTGGCTTTGAACTTCGCGACCTCACCTCCCACGCGGGCAATTTCTTTTGAAATGCGCGCGCGCTCTTCCGCCGCGTTGACCTCGACGTGAAGCATGATGCGGTGCGCATCGACCACCGCGACCGGCGACTCGGATGAAGGCAGCTCGTCCGCCGTGTGGATCACCGAGGGCCGGACCAGCGCCTCCACCGCCGCAAGCAGCGCGCCGCCCGGTTTGCCGGTGATGTAGAGAGGCGCGCGCTGCTGCGGGGTGAGCCTCATCTCGGCCTTGAGGTTGCGCGCCGCGTTCACGACCGCCATCGCGGTCGCAATCTCCCGCTCGGCCGCCTCGTCGATCTTCTCAGGCTGCGACTTGGGGTAGGGCTGGAGCATGATGGTGTCGCCTTTCTGGCCGGCAAGCGGCGCGACCTTCTGCCAGAGCTCCTCGGTGATGAATGGAATGATGGGGTGGGCGAGGCGCAGCGCGGTTTCGAGAACGCGCACCAAAGTGCGCCGCGTACCGCGCTGCACGGCTGCGTCCGGATCCTGGAGCTGGCGCTTGGCGATCTCGACGTACCAGTCGCAATACTCGTCCCACACGAAGCGGTAGATCGCGCCCGCGACGTTGTCGAAGCGGTACTCGGCGAATCGCTGCTCGACTTCCGCTTCGGTTGTCTGCAGCCGGCTCACGATCCATCGGTCCCACGTCGACAAGCTGGCCGGCCTGGACTCGTCCTGTCCGCAGTCCTTTCCCTCGGTGTTCATGAGCACGAAGCGTGTGGCGTTCCAGAGCTTGTTGCAGAAATTGCGGTAGCCCTCGCAGCGGTTCAGGTCGAAATTGAGCGTGCGGGCGAAGGTCGCGAGCGAGGCGAAGGTGAAGCGAAGCGCGTCGGCGCCGAACGCCGGGATGCCGTTCGGGAAGTGGCTGCGCGCGTAGTTCTCGGCCTTTTCCTTGTGCTCCCTGCGCAACAATCCCGAGGTCGACTTCTCCAGCAGATCCTTGAATTCAATTCCATCGATGAGATCGAGGGGGTCGAGCGTGTTGCCCTTGGACTTGGACATCTTCTCGCCTTCGGCGTCGCGCACGATGGCGTTGATGTAGACGTGGCGAAACGGCACCTTGCCGGTGAAGTGGGTGGTCATCATGACCATGCGCGCCACCCAGAAAAAAATGATGTCGAAGCCGGTGACCAGCACCGAGGAGGGGAGGAACACTTCCTGGTCCTGCGTCGGCTCCGGCCAGCCGAGCGACGAGAACGGCACCAGCGCCGAGGAGAACCAGGTATCAAGGACGTCCGGATCCCTTTTCAGGGACGAAGTGAGGTTGTGCGTGCTCCGGACTTCCTCCTCGCTCCTGCCGACGAAAACGTTCCCCTTGCCGTCGTACCAGGCGGGTATCTGATGGCCCCACCAGAGTTGGCGCGAGATGCACCAGTCCTGGATATTCTCGAGCCACTCGTTGTAGACCTTGGTCCAGTGCTCGGGAACGAAACTGACCTCGCCCTTTGCCACCACCTCCAGCCCTTTGCGGGCGAGGCTCTCCATCGCCACGAACCACTGGTCGGTGAGCAGCGGCTCGACGATGGCCCCGGTGCGCCCCGAGCGCGGGACGCGCAGTTTGTATGGCTTTTGCGAGACGAGAAGATTTTCTTCCTGTAGATCCTTGAGCACTTGCTTGCGAGCCTGGAAGCGCTCGAGGCCGCGGTATTTCTCCGGGGCGCGCTCGTTCATGCGCGCATCGAGCGTCATCACGCTGATCGGCTCGAGGCCGTGGCGCCGGCCCACCTGGTAGTCGTTGAAGTCGTGGCCCGGAGTGATTTTCACCGCCCCGGTGCCGAACTCGGGATCGACGTAGTCGTCGGCGATGACGGGAATGGAGCGCCCGGTGAGCGGCAGCTTCACGCGTTTACCGAGAAGTTTTGTAAACCGTGCGTCTTTAGGGTTCACCGCCACTGCCACATCGCCGAGCATGGTCTCGGGGCGCACCGTCGCGACGCTGATCGAGCCGTTGCCGTCCTCCAGCGGATAGCGGATCGTCCAGATGCTGCCGTCTTCCTCCTCGCTGTCGACTTCGAGGTCGGACACCGCGGTGCCGAGCACCGGGTCCCAGTTCACCAGCCGCTTGCCGCGATAAATGAGTTTTTGTTCAAACAATCGAACAAACACCTCCACCACCGCGCGTGACATGCGTGTGTCCATGGTGAAGTAGCCGCCGCGCTGTCCCTCCGTGTCGGCGTAGGTCCAGTTCGCCGAGGCGCCGAGGCGGCGCATCTGGCGCGTGATGGTCGAGCCGGATTGCTGCTTCCATTGCCAGACGCGTTCCACGAACTTCTCGCGGCCGAGGTCGTGCCGCGTCTTACCCTCGTCCTCGAGCTGGCGCTCCACCACGATCTGGGTGGCGATGCCGGCGTGGTCTGTGCCCACGACCCAGTTGGTGTTGTAGCCGCGCATGCGGTGGTAGCGGATGAGCGCGTCCATCAGCGTCTGCTGGAACGCGTGCCCCATGTGCAGTGTGCCGGTGACGTTCGGCGGCGGCAGCTGGATGCAGTACGCGCGCGTCGTCCCCGGAGAATTCAGGTCGCGGTGGCGGAAGTATCCCGCACTTTCCCAACGCTCGTACCAGCGCTGCTCGATCGCGGCCGGGTTGAAGCTCTTGTCGATCACTCCGGGGTTTTCGGCTGCAGTGCGGACGCCACCGAAGCGGCCACCGCCGCGCGCACCGCCTGCTGCACACTCAACGCGATCTCGGCGTGCACTTCGACGACCGCCTCGCCGAGCGCCGTGTTCAGCGCGCGCGCGCGCTCCTCGATGATACGGTCCACTTCGGGCCCGAGCCGTTCGAGCACCGTGCGCTCGAGAGCGCGTGCGAGCGCCTCCAGCGCGGCGTCGTCCACCGGGCCCGGCGACGAGCTCTCCTCGGTCACGACGTCGGTGAGCACCGGCACCTCGCCGTCGGCAGCCGAAGATCTCTCGCGCCGCACGAGCGCGTCGATGCGCCTGATGAGCTCGTCAGTCATTGGATTGCCGCGCTTTCCTGCGCCAGGTCATGGTTGGTCAGCTTGTAGCCGCGCTCGCGGTAGAACCGGTAGCGCTTGCGCCCCGTTTCGCGATCTGCGGCATCGACGATTTCCAAAAGGCGCGTAAAGCGCTCGAAGTGCGGCGGGCATTCTGCGCCGAGGTTGAGCAGCAGCTCGCAACCTTCGGGCATCTCGTCGCCGGACGCGATAAGCACGGGGGTCTCGTTCGCAAGCGGCGCACGCGTCGCGCAGTGAGGCACGAACCCGGTCGCGGGCCAGGTCCACAGCATCTTGTCGATGCGCCTCGCGGTCTCGACGTCGGGCGCATGGATCAGCAGGCGCTGATTCTGCTTCAGCGCCTTGCCGGCGAGCCGGCAGGCGACCTGTAACCGATCGTCCGCATTGAAGTAAAAATCAATGCTAGTCATAGAAAGGAACAGGGGGAAATGACCTCGCCCGTACCCTCCTATTTCTTGCCCGCATGTCTCAGGGCGAAGCGCACGAGGAGCGGCACCGGCCGGCCGGTCGAGCCTTTCTCGCGGCCGCTCTTCCACGCGGTGCCGGCGATGTCGAGGTGCGCCCAGCGCAGCTTTTTCGTGAAGCGCGAGAGAAAGCAGGCCGCGGTGACCGCCCCCGCGGGCCGCCCGCCGATGTTCGCCATGTCGGCAAAGTTCGAGCGCAGCTGCTCCTGATAGTCCTCCCACAGCGGCATCTGCCAGACTCGGTCCCAGGCGTCGTCGGCGGCGGCGCGCACTTCATCGGCAAGCTTGGGGTCGTTGGCGAACAGGCCGGTCGCGACATGGCCGAGCGCGATGACGCACGCGCCGGTCAGTGTGGCGATGTCAACGACCGTGTCCGGCTCGAAGCGCTCGGCATAGGAGAGCGCGTCGCACAGGATGAGCCGGCCTTCGGCGTCGGTGTTCAGGATCTCGACGGTTTGCCCCGAGAGCGTCGTCACTACGTCGCCAGGCTTGGTCGCGTACCCGCCGGGCATGTTCTCGCACGCCGGAATGATCCCGATCACGTTCACCGGCGCGCGCATCTCGGCAAGCGCGCGCAGCGTGCCGAGCACGGCGGCGGCGCCCGACATGTCGAACTTCATCTCGTCCATCTCGGCGGCGGGCTTGAGCGAAATGCCGCCGGTGTCGAAGGTGATGCCTTTCCCGACCAGGGCAAGAGGCTTCTTGCCCTTTGAGCCCGAGTAGCGAAGCACGACCAGTTTGGGCGGCTGGTGCGAGGCACGCGCGACCGAGAGCAGAGCGCCCATGCCGAGCTTCTCCATGTCCTTGCGCTCCAGGACATCGAGCCCGAGCTTGAACTCGCGCGCGAGCTTCTTCGCCTCCTCGGCGAGGCGGGAGGGCGTGCAGATGTTCGCGGGCAGGTTGCCAAGCGTGCGCGCGAGCGCCGTACCGCTCGCGGTGGCCACGGCCTCGCGCAGCGCGTTCTGCAGCTCCGGCTTCGGGGTCAGCGGAAGGGTCACCTCGGTAAGCGCGGGCGCCGGAGGCTTCTTTTGGGTCTTGAGCTCGTCAAAGCGGTAGAAGGCGTCGCTCGCGCCGAGCACCGCGTGACGCACGTTCCAGCTCAGCGGGCGTGCGCCGACTTTCATATCCACCAGGAACAGCGCCGCGTCTTCGGCGCCGAGCTCCTTGAGCGCGTTGCCCGCGGCGCGCACTGCGTCGCGATACTGCGCTTCCCTGGCGGGCTTTTCGCCCAGGCCCACCAGCAGCACGCGCTCGGCCGCTACGCCGGGCAGCGCGCGCAGGAGCAGCGTCGATCCCGTCCTGCCGGAGATGTCGCGCAGCGCTTGCTTGAGCGCGCCCTTGGAGGCCTGATCCAGGCGGCGCGCCGCGGCGGTGAGCTCGCCTCCCTGATGAACGCCCGCGACCACGCAGCCCGTCTTGGCCGACTCGGGCGAGAGCGCCTTTATGCTAAATTTCACGGGCCGAAAGTATCGCATGATCTTCCACCGGGCGCTGCTCAGGGAATTTGCAGGTCTCGCGGGCGCGGTGTTCATGACGCTGTTCGCCATCGCGGTCACTACGCGGCTCATCCGCCTGCTTGGGCAGGCCGCGGGCGGCAAGTTTCCCACCGACGCGGTGTTCGCGTTCCTCGGCTTTTTCGCGCTCGGGGCGCTGCCGGTGCTGCTCTCGCTCACCATGTTCATTTCAGTGCTGCTCACGATGACGCGCAGCTGGCGCGACTCCGAGATGGTGATCTGGTTCGGGGCGGGGCAGTCCCTCGCCGCGTGGCTCAAGCCCGTCATGCTGTTCGCGCTGCCGCAAATCGCGGTGATCGCGGCGCTCTCGCTTTTCATCTCGCCGTGGGCGGCGCAGATGGCGGCTCAGTACACCTCCAAGCTCGAGCAGCGCGACGACGTGTCGCGCGTTACGCCAGGCGTCTTCGGCGAGACTGCCAACCGAACGCGCGTGTTCTTCGTCGAGTCAATTTCGGGCGACTCGAGCGCCGTGCAGAACATCTTCGTGAGCTCGGTGCAGCAGACGAAGAGCGGCGTCAGCATGAGCCGCAGCGGCCACACCGAGACCGCGCCCAACGGCGACCGCTTCATCGTGCTCGAGCAGGGCCGGCGCTACGAGGGCGCTCCCGGCGACCCCGAGTACCGCGTCACGGAGTTCGACCGCTACGCCGCGCGCATCGAGTTGAAGGAGGGCAAGGAAGTTACTCCGACGCACAAGAATCTGCCGACCTGGGCGCTCATCACCACCCCGACCAACCAGAACCTGGGCGAGCTGCTCTGGCGCGTCGGCATCCCGATCTCGGCGCTGGTGCTCGTGATGCTCGCGATTCCGATGAGCTTCGTTAACCCGCGCGCCGGGCGCTCGGTGAATCTGCTCTTCGCGCTGCTCACCTACATCGTGTACTCGAATCTTCTCAGCGTGAGCCAGGCGCGGGTCGCGCAGGGACGCATGGACTTTGGCGTCGGCTGGTGGCTGGTGCACGCCGGGATGATCGCTCTGCTCGTGTTCATGTTCGCCCGGCGCATGCAGCTGATCCGGCTGCGGATCGGGAAATAGGCGCTCGCGTGCGCACGCTCGAGCGTTACCTCGCGCGTCAGATCTACGCGGCCACGGGCTTCGTGCTGCTGGGGTTCCTGGGCCTGTTTGCCTTCTTCGATCTGATCGGCGAGCTTGCCGACCTCGGCAAGGTCAACTACCACCTGCGCCAGGTATTCACCTTCGTGCTGCTTTCGATGCCCACCCATGCCTACGAGCTCTTCCCAGTGGTGGTGCTGATCGGGACGCTATACGTCCTGGCCCACCTCGCTAGTAACTCCGAGTACACCGTAATGCGCGCTTCCGGACTTTCGCCTCGGCGCGCCGCGGTCACGCTCGCCAAGATCGGGCTGGCTTTCGTCGTGCTCACCTTTCTCATCGGCGAATGGATCGCTCCCTGGTCGGAGGAGCAGGCGCAGAAGGTAAAGCTGCGCGCGATGAGCTCGGCCATCGGTCAGGACCTGCAGTCGGGCCTGTGGTTCAAGGACGAGGGCTCGTTCATCAACGTGCGCGAAGCGCGGCAGACAAACCAGCTCGTAGGCGTACGCATCTACGATTTCGACGCCGACTACCGCCTGCAGAAAATCACGCTTGCGCAGCGCGCGGACTATGCCGGCGGCGTCTGGCAGCTGCACGACGTGGCGACCACCCGCTTTACCAGCGAGGGGCCGCGCATCGAGCGCCAGCCGCTCATGGAGTGGCGCTCGCGCGTGAATCCCGACATGCTCGATGCGCTGATCGTGCGCCCCGAGCGCATGTCGGCCTGGGCGCTGCACAAGTACACCGAGCACCTCGCGGGCAACCGGCAGAAGACCGAACGCTACGAGATCGCGCTATGGAAGAAGATTTTCTACCCGCTGGCGGCGCTGGTAATGATGGCGCTCGCGCTTCCGTTCGCCTACATGCAGGCGCGCGCAGGCATGGTAGGGGTAAAGGTATTCCTCGGCATCATGCTCGGTATTTTCTTCCACATGCTGAACAGCCTCTTTGCCCATATCGGCCTGCTGCAGAACTGGCCGCCGCTCTCCGCAGCGGTAATCCCGAGCGCCGCGTTTTTTGCCGCCGCGGTCCTCATGATGTGGTGGGTCGAAAGAAGGTAGACGGCGCCGCTCAGGCGTCGACCAGGCGGGTGCCGGCGATCCGGTCGTGCAGGAATTGGCGCTCTCGATCGAACAGCGCCCATACGATGGAGATCGCGGTTGGAACCATCACGCCGGCCAGAATCAAGCGGAAGACCGCCTTGCCGGGCGTTACGTCGACAAGCCGGATGTGCCAGGCCTTCATCGCAAGCGTCTGCCCGCCGCGTAGCCAGCACCAAAGGAAGTAGGCCGCGAACATCGTCAGGATGAAGAGCTGGAGCGTATGGCGCAACCCGCCGGAAGTCGCCTCGCGGCCGCCGCTCGCGAAGAAGAGTAGCCACGCGGCGAAGAAAGCGACGGCGAAGAGCAGGACCCCCTCGTAGACCATGCTCGCCAGGCGGCGCGGCAAGCCCGGCGTCGCGCCGCTCAACGGCGTCGCTTTTCTCCCTGGGAAACCAGGCCGTCGCGCTCATGCTGCGGCAGCTGCTGGTACTCGGCCCACTGCTCGCGCAGGTTGCCGCGCTTCTCGGGCGGCACCTTTACGATCTGCTTGTACGTCTCGCGCGCCTGGCGCCGCTGCTCAGGCGAGAGCTTGGCCCATGCCTGCATACGTCGCTGCACTCGCTCTTGGCCCTGCGGCGCCATCTTCGGATAGCGCTTGGCGACGCCGATCCATTTCCGCCGCCGCTCGGGCTCCAGGCTTTCCCAATCGGCTTTCAGGGGGGCAAGGATCTGCTGCTGCTCGGCAGTGAGTTCCGCCCAGGCCGGGCGCACCTGCGCCTTGGCCTTGGCCGCCGGCTTCGCCTTCACGGCGGGCTTCGCCTTGGGCGCGACCTCGACCGGGGGCTCGGCAAGCGCGCCGCAGCTCAGCAGCGCGGTGAGCAGAAGCCAGACAGAGCGCGTCATTGCTCCGCCGCGCGTTTCTTGAGCCAGCTCTGGAAGCCCCGATCGAGGTAGGCGTCGATCGGCAGGTCGTCGGTCAGGAGCTGGGCGTCGATCTCTTCCAGCTCCGCGGCGCGCTGGTTTTGCTCCCAGCTGTAAATGGCAACGCCGCTCGCAACGAGCATTGCGAGTGGCAGCAGTACGCGCAACGCCAGCCCGCCCCAGCCGCCGAAGCGAACGAGGGCGTTGTCTGCCCAGGCTAATGCGGGCGCCGGCTCCGGGCGCTGCCGTGCCAGCGCCAGCTCGCGGGAGCGCGTCAGGCGCTCCGCGATGTTCGGACTGACCTGGGTCCCCTGATTCAGGATCTGACGGATCCTGCGGCCGAATTGCATTTCGTTCATCATCTTGTCTCGAACGTGATACCGCGCGCCGTGAGCGCCGCCTGCAAAGCATGGGCGGCCCGGGAGCAATGCGTTTTCACGCTGCCCTCCGAGCAGTTCATTGCCCGAGCCGTTTCGGCCACGTCGAGTTCCTCCCAATAACGCAGCATGAAAGCTTCCCGTTGACGCGCGGGCAACCGCGAAATCTCTTGCTCAATAATTTCAAGTACTTGGGCCTGCTCCAGGCGCTCCGCGGGGGCATCCTGGGAATACGACCGCCCGGCGGGCTGCAGGGTTTCCAGCGGGTCCTGCTCGTCGTCTTCGTCACGACCGGCGCCTACGGAGGAAAGGAGCGTGGTCCACAGAGAGCGCACCTTTTGGCGCCTGAACCAGTCGCGAATCGCGTTCTGCACAATTCGATGGAAAAGCGCCGGTAGCTCGGCCACAGGAAGGTGGCCATATTTCTCAGCAAGCCGCAGCATCGCGTCCTGCACGATGTCAAGTGCCGCCTCCTCGTCGCGAACGGCGAACACGGCTTGCTTGAACGCGCGCTTTTCCACGCCTTGCAGGAAAGCGGCAAGCTCGCTTCGGGATGCCAGGATGGTCCCTCTGTTGTTGGCGGCCGATGGTATCAAAAGGCCGGCGCGCGCTGCCGGGCGCGGCTTGACCGCACCGCACCAAGCCTTTATTGTCCAAGACTTTTCCGATACTTAGACGAGCTTAGATGGATCGGGCGAAAGCCACCACGCTGACGGGCGCAGAAATCGTCGTGCGCTGCCTGCAGGCCGAGGGCGTCGAGTATGTCTTCGGCTACCCCGGCGGCGCGGTCCTATTCATCTACGACGAGCTGTTCAAGCAGGACAAGGTGAAGCACGTCCTGGTGCGGCACGAGCAGGGTGCGGTGCATGCCGCCGACGGCTACTCGCGCTCGTCCAAGAAAGTCGGCGTCTGTCTGGTGACGTCGGGGCCTGGCGTCACGAACGCGGTCACCGGTATTGCCACCGCGCATATGGATTCGATTCCGCTCGTGGTCCTCACCGGCCAAGTACCGACCCACGCGATCGGGCTGGACGCCTTTCAGGAGTGCGACACGGTCGGCATTACCCGGCCGTGCGTAAAACATAACTTCCTGGTGAAGGACGTGAAGGCCCTCGCTTCAACTCTCAAGAAGGCCTTTCAAATCGCGACTACCGGACGTCCCGGGCCGGTGCTCGTCGACATCCCCAAGGACGTGACGAGTCAGGCCTGCGAGTTCGACTACCCGGAGAGCGTGCACATGCGCTCCTACAACCCGGTGCGCAAGGGCCACGCCGGGCAGATCAAGAAGGCGGTGCAGCTCATCCTCGAGGCCGAGCGGCCGATGGTCTACACCGGGGGTGGGGTCGTCCTGTCGAACGCTTCCGCCCAGCTGCGCGAGCTGGTAAAGCTTCTCGGTTTCCCCTGCACCAACACGCTGATGGGCCTGGGTGCCTACCCGGCCACCGACCCGCAGTTCCTCGGCATGCTGGGCATGCACGGCACCTACGAAGCCAATATGGCAATGCAGCACTGCGACGTGCTGCTCGCGATCGGAGCGCGCTTCGACGACCGGGTGATAGGGAACCCGGCGCACTTCGCGCAGAACCCGCGCAAGATCATCCATATCGACATCGACCCCTCGTCGATTTCCAAGCGCGTGAAGGTCGACGTGCCGATCGTCGGCAACATCCCTGACGTCCTGGATGATGTGCTGAAGCTCGTCAAAGCGGCGAGGACCAAGGATCTGAAGCCGTGGTGGAAGCAGATCGGCGAATGGCGCGCGAAGGATTGCCTGCGCTACGACCGGAAATCCCCGATCATCAAGCCGCAATTCGTGCTCGAGAAGCTCTACGAGGTCACCAAAGGCCAGGCGTTCGTAACCTCGGACGTCGGCCAGCACCAGATGTGGGCGGCGCAGTTCTACAAGTTCGACCAGCCGCGGCGCTGGATCAACTCCGGCGGCCTCGGCACGATGGGCTTCGGCCTGCCGGCGGCGATGGGGGTGCAGCTTGCCAACCCGGGCGCGACCGTTGCGTGCGTCACGGGCGAGTCCTCGATCCAGATGTGCCTGCAGGAGCTTTCCACCTGCAAGCAGTACCGCCTGCCCATCAAGATCATCAACCTGAACAACAAGTACATGGGAATGGTGCGTCAGTGGCAGCAGTTCTTCCACGGCAACCGCTACTCCGAGTCGTACATGGACGCGCTTCCCGACTTCGTCAAGCTCGCCGAAGGCTATGGCCATCGCGGCGTGCTGGTGGAGAAGCCCGCGGACGTGGAGCCGGCGCTGCGCGAGGCTTTCGCCGCGAAGCAGGAGCTGGTGTTCCTTGATTTCATCACCGATCAGAAAGAGAACGTCTATCCGATGATTCCCGGCGGCAAGGGGATCACCGAAATGATCCTCTACGAGGATCTCTGATGCGCCACATCATCTCGATCCTGGTGGAGAACGAAGCAGGGGCCCTCTCCAGGATCGCCGGGCTCTTTTCGGCGCGCGGCTACAACATCGAGACGCTGACGGTCGCGCCGACCGAAGACGCGTCGATGTCGCGCATGACCATCGTTACCACCGGATCGGAGGATGTGGTCGAGCAGATCACCAAGCAGCTGAACAAGCTGATCGAGGTGGTCAAGGTCATCGATCTCTCCGAGGCCGAGCACATTGAGCGCGAGCTCATGCTGATCAAGGTCCGAGCCGGCCAGAAGGAGCGCGAGGACATGAAGCGCATGGCCGACATCTTCCGCGGCCGCATCATCGACGTGTCCGACAACACCTATACCATCGAGCTTACCGGCGACGGCGCCAAGCTCGACGCATTCATCCGGTCGCTCGACCAGGGCGCCATCATCGAGACCGTGAGAACCGGGGCCAGCGGAATCGGGCGGGGCAATCGGGTTCTGCGCGTCTAGTTTTTCAGGGGGATGCATGAAGGTTTACTACGACAAGGACGCGGACCTTTCGCTCGTCAAGGGGAAGAAGGTCACCATCATCGGCTACGGCTCGCAGGGCCACGCGCATGCTCTGAACCTGCAGGAATCGGGGGTCAAGGTCACCGTCGGGCTGCGCAAAGGCGGCGCTTCGTGGGACAAGGCGAAGAAGGCCGGCGTCAAGGTGGCCGAGCTCGGCGACGCGATCAAGGGTGCGGATATCGTGATGATCCTGCTGCCCGACGAGCACCACGCCGCCGTCTACCAGCAGTTCGTCGAGCCCAACATCAAGAAGGGCGCCTCGCTCGCGTTCGCGCATGGGTTCAACATCCACTACGGGCTGATCCAGCCGCGCGCGGACCTCGACGTGTGGATGGTGGCGCCGAAGGCGCCCGGCCATACCGTGCGCTCGACTTATGCCGCGGGGGGCGGAGTGCCAATGCTGATTGCGGTTCACCGCAATCCGTCGAAAAAAGCGCGCGACGTCGCGCTTTCCTACGCGGCGGCGATCGGCGGCGGCAAGGCTGGGATCATCGAAACCACTTTCCGCGAGGAGACCGAGACCGATCTCTTCGGCGAGCAGACGGTGCTGTGCGGCGGCTGCGTCGAGCTCGTCAAGGCCGGGTTCGACACGCTGGTCGACGCAGGCTACGCGCCCGAGATGGCCTACTTCGAGTGCCTGCACGAGCTCAAGCTGATCGTCGACCTCATGTACGAGGGCGGCATCGGCACCATGAACTACTCGATCTCGAACAACGCCGAATATGGCGAGTACGTGACCGGGCCCAAGATCATCGACGAGGGTGTGAGGAAGCGCATGAAGGAGGCGCTGCACCGTATCCAGAACGGCGAGTACGCGAAGGAATTCGTGCTCGAGAACCGCGCGGGCGCGCCTGGCCTCCTCAGCCAGCGGCGCATGACGGCGGAACTGCCGATCGAGAAGGTCGGCGCGCGACTGCGCGAGATGATGCCGTGGATCAAACGCAACCGCCTCGTCGACACCTCGAAGAATTGAAGCAACGGCGCTACCCGCACCCGCTGATCGCCCGGGAAGGGTGGCTGTTCGTTGGCATCGCTGTCGCCGTCTCCCTCCTGGTGGGCTTCTGGCTGGGCTGGTGGTGGTCGGTCCCGCTCTGGCTCGGCGCCATCTTCATCCTGCAGTTCTTCCGCGACCCGCCGCGCGAGGTGCCCGACGCCCCGGGCGCGGTGCTGTCCGCGGCCGACGGCCGCGTGGTCGAGGTGAGCCGCGCGCAGGATCCCTACGTGAAGCGCGACGCGCTGAAGGTCAGCGTGTTCATGAACGTGTTCAACGTGCACTCCAACCGCTCGCCGGTCGACGGCGTGGTGAAGGAGCGCTGGTACTTCCCCGGCGCGTTCGTCAACGCCGCCCTCGACAAGGCTTCGCTCGAGAACGAACGCAACGCCCTCTGGCTGCACACGCCGGAGGGCCACGACGTCACCTGCGTTCAGGTGGCGGGGCTGATTGCGCGCCGCATCCTGTGCTATGTTGGGACCGGCGCCGAGCTCAAGCGCGGCCAGCGCTTCGGCTTCATCCGCTTCGGCTCGCGCGTCGACCATTACCTGCCGCTCGACGTCGAGGTCAAGGCGGCGATCGGCGACAAGGTGTACGCCGCGGAGAGCGTGCTCGCATGGCTGAAGCCCCCGACTACGAGCCGGAAGTAGCGCCACCCGCCCCCACCGGACTGCGGCGCCGGGGGATCTACCTGCTGCCGAATCTGTTCACCACCGGGGTGCTGTTCTGCGGCTTCTTCGCCATTGTGCAAGCGATGAACGGCCGCTTCGAGATCGGCGCGATCGCGATCTTCGTCGCCATGGTGCTGGACGGAATGGACGGCCGGGTGGCGCGCTGGACGAACACCCAGAGCGAGTTCGGCGCGCAATACGACTCGATCGCCGACATGGTCGCGTTCGGTGCGGCGCCGGCGCTCATGACCTACGTCTGGGTGCTGAAGGAGCTCGGCACCGCGGGCTGGATCGGCGCCTTTATCTACTGCGCTGGCGCTGGAATCCGCCTCGCCCGCTTCAACGCCAACATCGCCGTGGTCGACAAGCGCTACTTCCAGGGGCTGCCAAGCCCCTCCGGCGCCGCGATCATGGCCGGACTCGTCTGGGTTCTCGTCGACCACGACTTCGTGCCGCGTGAGCACGTCTGGATCGCCGCCGTCACCTGGGCCGTTGCGGTGTTCGTGGGCGTCACCATGGTCTCCAACGTTCCGTTCTGGAGCTTCAAGGAAGTGAACTGGAAAAAACGCGTGCCGCTCTGGGCGATCCTCGCCCTGGTGGTGGGCTTCTCCATCGTTTCGCTCAGCCCGTCCCTCGTGCTGTTCGGCTTCTTCCTGGCGTACGGCTTGTCGGGCTACGTCATGTGGGCCATGGGCCACCGCGTGCGGCCCGTTCTGCCGGAGGAGTAGAAGAAGAAACGCCGCAGTTGCGGATGCTTTGCTCCGTCACCGTATCGGCTATGGCATGCACAGCGGCGCGGATCGCGTGCTCGTCGATCGCGCCGATGCAGCCCACGCGCAGCGTGTCGACCTGGGTGAGCTTGCCGGGATAGAGGACGAATCCCTTTTCGCGCACGCGATCGTAAAAGCGCTGGAAATCGTAGTTCGGGTCGCTCGGCGCGTGGAAAGTGACGATCACCGGCGCCTGGTGCTTGCGGTCGAGGAACAGCTTGAAGCCGAGCTTCGTCATGCCCTCGATCAGGACCTCGCAATTGCGGCCATAGCGCGCGCCGCGCGCGGCGCGGCCGCCTTCAGCGACGAACTGCTCGAGCGCCGCGTGAAGCGCCGCGACGATCACGGTCGGCGGGGTGAAGCGCCATTGCGCGGTTTTCTCCATGTTGACCCACTGGTCGTGCAGGTCGAGCACAAGCGAGGGGGAGTTGCCCGTGCACTTCTCAAGCGCGCTTTTTCGCATCAGCGCGAAGCCCATTCCCGGCGGCCCTTCCAGGCACTTGCCCGATGCCGCCACCAGCGCATCGAAGGGCCCTTCGATCGGGACGGCGGCGAAAGAGCTCATCGCGTCGACGAGCAGGCTCTTGCGATGCCGAGCGACGATTTCCGAGATTTCATGAAGAGGATTGAGCACACCGGTGCTGGTCTCGCAATGCACCAGGGCGACATGGCTAATTGTCGGATCCGCCTTGAGCGCGGCGTCGATGTCGGCCGGCTCTACCGGCTCGCGCTCGTCGTATTCGATGGGAGTGACTTTCCGGCCGAGGATCGAGCAGATGCGCTGGATGCGCCTGCAATAGGCGCCGTTGAGCGGCACCAGCACGTGGCCGCTCTTAGGCACCATCGTGCCGAGCATGGCCTCGACCGCGAAGGTGCCGCTGCCCTGCAGCGGCACGCAGACATGGGTCTCCCTCACACCGACCACGTCCAGAAGCCTTTGGCGCACGCGGCGGTTCAACTCGATGAACCCCGTATCGCGCGAGCCCCAATCGCGCACCATGGCGAGCTTGGTCTCGGTCGAGGTAGTCAGCGGTCCGGGCGTGAGCAGGATCGGCTCTTTCACTTGAGGTTTCTCCATTTCTGGGTCTTGCGCTCGACCAGCCAGCCCAGGCCGAGGTACACGACGCAGGCTGCGAGCGAGGTCGCCGCGATCAGCACCGCCATCGCAGCCGCCGGGCCGGGCTCGCCGGCCTCGTCGAGGTTGAGGATCGCGATCGAGGCGACCTTGGTATCGGGCGAGTAGAGGAACACGACCGCCGAGATGGTGGTCATGGCGTTGATGAAGAAATAGCGGCTGATGTCGAGAAGCGTCGGCGTGCAGATCGGCAGCGTTACGCGCAAGAACGTGCGGTAGAAGGGCACCTTGAGCGACGCCGACACCGCCTCGAACTCCGCGTCGAGCGCCTTGAGCGCGGTCACCGCCGTGAGGTGGCCGGTGGTATAGAAGTGCACGATGGTGCACAGCACGAGCAGCGTCATCGTGTGGTACAGCCCGTTGAGCGGGTTGCCCGGTGAATTGAAAAAGAAGATGTAGCCGAGGCCCAGCACCAGACCGGGCACCGCCATCGGCACAAGCGCGAGGAGCTGCATCCCCGGCCGCAGCCATTCTACGCCGCGCGTTTTCTCCAGCAGGTAGGCGCCCACGAAGACCAGCACCGTGCCGCCGATCGCAGTGCCAAGCGCGAGCTTGAGGCTGTTGAAGAACGCGGTGTCGACTTCCGCGTCCACCAGCCCGAAGGCGTAGTGGCGCAGGCTGAACGAAAGATCGTAGGGCCAGAACTTCACGAACGAGGCATAGAGCGCCATGCCGAACACGGCGAGCATGAGCGCCGCGATCAGCGCGCAATACAGCGTCATGGCGAGGTCGAAGCCCGGCGAGGGCCGGGGGGAGTAGGGGACCGCGCGCGCGGTGAGCATCGATGTCTGCTTCCTCTGAATCAGACGATCGACGAAAAACGTGATCAAAGCGGGCGCCAGCAGGAGCACCGCGACGACCGCCCCGCGCTGGAAGTCCTGCTGGCCGATCACAAGCTTGAAGATGTCCGTGGCGAGCACGTCGAAGTTGCCGCCGATGACCTTCGGGATGCCGAAGTCCGTGATCACCAGCGTGAACGTGACAAGCGCCGCGCTGATCAGGCCGTATTTCGCGCCCGGCAACGTGATGGTTAGGAACTTGCGCGCGGCGCTCGTGCCGAGCGCGTCAGCTGCCTCGTAGAGGCGCGCATCGGCTAGAGTCAGCGCGGTGATCAGGATCATGAGCGCGTGCGGAAACACCGCGAACATCTCCGACACGATGATCCCCACCGCGCCGTAGATGGAGGCGATGCCGAGCGCCTGCATCGCGTCTTTCAGCACGCCCTGGTTGCCGAACCAGTAGATGAACGAAATCGCAGCAAGCAGCGAAGGCGCAAGCAGCGGGGTCAGCGCGATGGTCCGGAACACGCCTTTGAGCGGCATGCAGCTGCGCGTGAGGGCGTAAGCGAAGAGGAACGCCGCCGGGATCGTGAGCAGCGTCACCACCGCCGAAACCCAGATGCTGTTCCACAGCGAATGAACCAGGGCCGGCGTCTGCACATAGGCGACGAAGTTGTCGAGCGCGACGAAATGGCCATTCCGGTCTTCCACGCTCTGCATCAGCACGGCGGCGAGCGGCGCCACGAGAAACGCCATCAACAGCACAAAGACGACGAGGAGCCCGGCATGGCCGATCCGGTCGGCGGGATCGGTCCTTTGCCGGATCGCAACTGCGATCTCAGGCATCGAAAAGCCGCAGCCGGTCGGGCAGGATGCGCAGTTTCAGGCGGCTGCCCGGCGCGAGCGCCTGCTCGGACAGGAAATTGAGCGAGAGATATACCGTGAGCGGCTGGCCGAGGACGTCGGTGGCAACGCGCACCAGGCAGTACGAGCCCAGAAATTCGACCTTCTCGATACGCGCGTCGAACACATTGGAGTCGCCCGGCGCGATCGGCCGCGCCACGATGTCCTCGGGGCGGAGATAGATCTTGACGCTGTGGCTTTTCGGAACATGGGCTCCGTTGCATTCCAAAACAGCCGCGCCGATGCGCAAGCCGCCGTTCTCGGCCGTCCCGGCGAGCACGTTCACCTTGCCGACGAAGTCGGCGACGAAGGGCGAGGCGGGCTCGCGGTAGATCTCGAGCGCGCTGCCCACCTGCTCGATTGCACCCTGGTTCATCACCACGATGCGATCGGCCATGGACAGCGCCTCCTCCTGGTCGTGCGTCACCATGATGGTGGTGACCCCGAGGCGCTGCTGCAGCAAGCGAATTTCCTGCCGCAGCCGCACGCGTTCCAGTGCATCCAGGGCAGACAGAGGTTCATCCAATAAGAGCAGACCTGGAGAAGTGGCGAGCGCCCTTGCGAGCGCGATGCGCTGCTGCTGGCCGCCAGAGAGCTGGCTCGGATACTTGGCGCCGGCGTCGGGCAGGCCCACGAGCTTGAGAAGCTCCGCGACGCGCGCGGCGATCGCGGCGCGCGGCGCGCGGCGGTTGACCAGGCCGTACGCGACGTTGTCGAACACGCTCAGGTTCGGGAACAGCGCATAGGACTGGAAAACGATGCCGTAATCGCGCTGCGCTGGCGGCAGGCGCGAGATGTCGCGCCCCGCCTGGCGCACCGTGCCGGCGGTCTGTACTTCAAGGCCCGCGATGATGCGAAGTAACGTGGTCTTGCCGCAGCCTGAGGGGCCGAGGAAGCAGACGAACTCGCCCTGCGCGACTCCCAGGTTGATGTCGCGCAGAGCGGTAAAGGCACCGAACTTTTTTTCGACTCCGGATAACTCGAGATAAGGTTCCGAGTTCTTTCCGTTCACCTGCTGCTCCGGGGATTCTCCCGGTTCATTTCTTTTCGGTCTTGGCGTTGTAGCGCTTCGTCCATTCGGCGAGGATGCGCTCGCGATTCTTGGCCGACCAGGCGAAGTCCATCTTCACCAGGCGCTGCTCGTAGTCTTTCGGGACGTTCGGCAGCGGCGCGGCGACGCCAGGCTGCGCGGTGATCGCGAAGTTCTTGCCGTACAGGATCATCGCGTTCTTGCTCGACGCCCAGTCGGCGAGCTTCTTCGCCGCGGCCAGCTTCTTGGTGCCCTTGTGGATTGCGAACGCCTCGAGGTCCCAGCCCAGGCCCTCCTTCGGGAACACGAGGTCGATCGGCGCGCCCTTCGCCTTGTTGGTGTTGCCGCGGTACTCGAACGAGATACCCATCACGAACTCGCCGGTCGAGGCCTGGTTGCAGGGCTTCGAGCCCGAGTGCGTGTACATCGCGATGTTCTCGTGCAGCTTGTCCATGTAGGACCAGCCGTTTTTTTCGCCGAACATCGTCAGCCAGGCGGCGACATCGAAGTACCCGGTGCCCGAGGATGCCGGGTTCGGCATCACGATCTGGCCCTTGTAGATCGGCTTGGTGAGATCCTGCCAGCTCTCGGGCTTGGGCAGGTTGCGCTTCTTCGCCTCCACGGTATTGAAGCACACGGTCGCGCCCCACACGTCCATGCCGAACCAGGCAGGCGGGTTCTTGTGGTCGCGGTACTTCATCATGATCGCGTCGAGGTTGATCGGCGCGTAGGGCTCGAGCATGCCGTGGGTGTCGAGCAGCGCGAGGCTGGAAGCCGCGACGCCCATGATCACGTCGGCCTGTGGGTTCGCCTTCTCGGCGAGGAGCTTCGCGGTAATCACGCCGGTGGAATCGCGCACCCAGCGGATCTCGACGTCGTTCACTTCCCGGTAGAAGCCCTGCTCGTAGGCCTTGAGTTGGTCGGTCTCGAGCGCGGTGTAGACGAGAAGCTGGGTCTTCTGCGCGAGCGCTGCGCCCGATGCGACGGCGAGCGCCACCGCCGCGCCGGCAATGCGAATTGCGACTGTCATGACTTTCCTCCCCTAGTGGATGAAGCGCGATTCTCGGTCTGAATTATGACCGTTCTCTTGCGTCCGTGGCACAATCGGCTCGCATGATGCTAAGCGTCAACGGCCGCAGCTACCGGCGCCCTTCTCGGCCGGTCGTGGTGCTCTGCGTGGATGGCTGCGAGAACGACTATCTCACCGAGGCGGCGCGTGCCGGGGTGGCCCCCTTTGTCGGACGGATGCTCGAGACGGGCCGGCTTGCCGATTGCGTGGTACCGACCTTCACCAACCCGAACAACCTTTCCATCGTCACCGGCGCGCCGCCCTCCTTGCACGGCATCTGCGGCAACTACTTCTACGACCGCGAGGCCGGCGCCGAGGTCATGATGAACGACCCGAAGTACCTCCGCGCCGGCACCATTCTGGCGGCGTTCGCCGAGGCCGGCGCCAAGGTGGCGGTGGTTACCGCCAAGGACAAGCTGCGCAAGCTCCTCGGCCACCAGCTGAAAGGCATCTGTTTTTCATCGGAGAAAGCCGATGCCGAAACGGTGAAGCTCGTCGGCATGCCGCTTCCCTCCGTCTACAGCGCGGAGCTTTCCGAGTTCGTGCTCGCCGCCGGAGTCAAGCTGATGGAGCGCGACCGGCCGGACATCATGTATCTCTCGACCACCGACTATGTGCAGCACAAGGCGGCGCCCGGCACGCCGGCGGCGAACGCCTTCTACGCCATGATGGACCGCTACCTCGCCAAGCTGGACGCCGCCGGGGCTACCGTTGCCTTGACCGCCGACCACGGCATGAACGCCAAGCATCGCGCCGACGGCTCGCCGAACGTCATTTATTTGCAGGACCTGCTCGACGAATGGCTGGGGGCGGGCGACGCGCGCGTCATCCTGCCGATCACGGATCCCTACGTCGTGCACCACGGCGCGCTCGGCTCTTTTGCCACCGTGTACGTGCAGGCGGACGTGGAGGACCGGATAGCCGCCGTGCCTGGGATCGAAGTAGTGCTGTCGCGCGAGGAGGCGGCAAAGCGATTCGAGCTGCCTCCGGACCGCATCGGGGATCTCGTCGTCCTGAGCACGAAGCACGTGGTGATCGGCACCAGCAAGGCGCGCCACGATCTCTCGGGCCTGACCGAGCCGCTGCGCTCGCACGGCGGCATATCTGAGCAGAAGGTGCCGCTGCTATTCAACCGACCCGTGGACGGCGTGCCGTCCGAGCGTCGGCTCAGGAACTACGATGTCTTCGACCTCGCCCTTAACCACACGCACTGAACAAGCGCGAGCGGAGGCGATGCGCATCGCCGGCCGGAAGGTGGACCGCGACCGGGTCATCGAGGTGCGCTACCCGTACACGGGCGAGGTGGTCGCCACGGTCCCGAGGGCGACAGTCGAAGACGTCAAGCTCGCATTCCGCATCGCGCGTGAGTTCAAGCCGAAGCTCACGCGTCATGAGCGCTATCGGATTCTGATGCGCGCCGGGGAAATCATCGCCTCGCGGCGCGAGGAGATCGCGCGCGGCATCACGCTCGAATCGGGACTTTGCCTGAAGGATTCGCTCTACGAGGTGGGGCGCGCTTCGGACGTGCTGCTATTCGCCGCCAACCATGCGCTCGTGGATGACGGGCAGGTGTTCTCGTGCGACCTCACGCACCTTGGTAAGAGCCGCAAGGTCTACACGCTGCGCGAGCCGCTACTGGGAGCGATTTCGGGCATCACGCCCTTCAACCACCCGCTCAACCAGGTGATCCACAAGGTGGCGCCCGCGGTCGCGACCAACAATCGCATGGTGCTCAAGCCCACCGAAAAAACGCCGCTCGCCGCGCTCCTGCTCGCCGACGTGCTGTACGAGGCGGGCCTGCCGCCGCAGATGCTGTCGGTGATCACAGGCGATCCCAAGGAGATCGCCGACGAGATGATTACGAACGCCGACGCCGACCTCATCACCTTCACCGGCGGCGTCGCCGTCGGCAAATACATCGCTTGCAAAGCCGGCTACAAGCGCATGGTCCTCGAGCTCGGCGGCAACGATCCGCTGATCGTCATGGAGGACGCCGACCCGGCGAAAGCCGCGGCGCTCGCAGCCGCGGGCTCTTACAAGAACTCCGGCCAGCGCTGCACCGCGGTCAAGCGAATCCTGGTCCACGAGAGAATTGCCGAAGAGTTTGTTTCCTGCCTGGTGAAAGAGACCCACGCCTGGTCGTACGGCGATCCGCTCGATCCCAAGATCGACATGGGCACAGTGATCAGCGAGCAGGCGGCGGAGGGGTTCGAGAGGCGTGTGAACGACGCGTGTGAGCGTGGCGCGAAGCTCCTGGTGGGCAACAGGCGTCGCGGCGCTCTTTACTCTCCCACCGTTCTGGATCGAGTGAAGCCGGATATGGAAGTCGTTCGGGAAGAGACCTTCGGCCCGGTTTCGCCCGTGATCCGCTTCAAGGATGCCGATGAAGCGGTGCGTATCGTCAATGGAACGGCATACGGCCTGTCGTCGGGGGTCTGCACCAACCGGGTCGATTACGTGACTAGATTCGTCTCGGAGCTCAATGTCGGCACGGTGAATATCTGGGAGGTGCCCGGCTTCCGTCTCGAGAGTACGCCTTTCGGGGGCATAAAGGACTCCGGTCTGGGTTACAAGGAAGGTGTGATGGAGGCGATGAAGAGCTTCACCAACGTGAAGACCTACTCGCTGCCGTGGTAGTCAGGCAAATACTTTCCTTGTATGAAGCCAAAGGTAACCGAGAGTACGAAGGCGAGGGGGTAACACAGCTCCAGCATGCGCTGCAGAGCGCAATGCGCGCCGAAGCGGAGCGCGCGCCGCTCGAGCTGGTGTGTGCCGCCCTGCTGCACGACATCGGCCACCTGCTGAACGACAAGGGCGAGACGCCGACCTTGCGCGGTATCGACGACCTGCACCAGTACGCGGCGCTGCCCTTCCTGCGGCCGCACTTCCCTGAGGCAGTCCTCGGACCGATCCGCCTGCACGTTGACGCCAAGCGCTACCTCTGCGCGACCCGCGCGCTTTACTACGAGCAGTTGTCCGATGACTCCAAGCGCAGCTTGAAGCTCCAGGGCGGCGTGTTCAGCGCCGCCGAGGCCGAGCGCTTCATTGCCCAGCCGCACGCTGCCGAGGCGGTGCGCGTGCGGCTGTGGGACGACGCCGCGAAGGTTCCCGGTGCGCCCGCGCCCGGCCTTGCGCACTTCGAGCCGCTCCTGCGGGAGGCATGCCTCTCGAAGTAACGCTGGCGGTGCTCGGAGCGGCGCTCGCGCACGCTACCTGGAACGCGATGATCAAGTCGAGCCGCGATGTGCTGCTCGACCTGACCCTGGTCACATTTCTTGCCGGTCTGGCTGCGGCGCCGTTATTACTCTTCGTCGTGCCTCCGGCGCGCGAGTCGTGGCCCTACATCGCCGCTTCGGTGTTCACCCACATCGCGTACTACATCGCGCTCGTCGGCGCCTACCGTGCCGGGGACCTGTCGCACGGCTACCCCATCATGCGCGGCCTCGCGCCGCTCATCGTGAGCCTGTGCGCGCTCGCCTGGCTGGGCGAGGCGCCCACGCCGACGGTGTGGGCGGGGGTACTGCTGATTTGCAGCGGCGTGCTCTCGCTCGGCCTGGTCGGATTTCACTGGCGCGAGTCGCGCGTGTCGAGCCGCTGGGCGTTCGCGAACGCGGTAATCATCGCCATCTATACGCTGATCGACGCCACCGGCGTGCGCGCTTCGGGAAGCCCCGCCGGCTACGTGCTGTGGCTTTTCGTTCTCGATGCGCTGCCGTTTCCTTTCATGGTCTTCATGTCGAGAGGGACTCAGCTCCTCTCCTACGCGAGGCGGTTTTGGCTGCGTGGGCTCGTGGGCGGCGTGCTCTCGGCGGGCGCCTACGGCGTCGCGCTATGGGCCATGACCCGCGCGCCGGTGGCGGCCGTGGCGGCGCTGCGCGAGACCTCCGTCATCTTCGCCGCCCTGATCGGCGCCTGGCTCCTCAAGGAAGGCCACATCGCGCGCCGTGTTGCCGGCGCAGTCACGGTGGCCGCCGGCGTCGTCGCATTGAAGATATGAACACCGAAGTCCTCATCATTGGCGGCGGGATCGTCGGGGCGAGCGTCGCCTACCACCTGGCGAAGCTCGGCCGGCGCGACATCGTGCTGCTCGAGCAGGGGCGGCTGACTTGCGGCACGACGTGGCACGCGGCCGGGCTCGTGGGGCAGATGCGTCCCAACCGCTCGATGACGCGCATGAGCCAGTACGGCACGCAGCTCTATGCGGCGCTCGAACAGGAAACCGGGCTCGCGACCGGATGGAAGCGCTGCGGCAGCGTGAACGTCGCGCGCACGCCCGAGCGCTGGATCGTGTTCCAGCGCCAGGCGGCGATGGCGAGGAGCTTCGGCATCGAGGTCCATTTGCTCACGCCGCGCGAGGCTCTTGAAAAATGGCCGCTCCTGCGCAGCGAAGACCTGCGGGGTGCGCTGTGGTTTCCCGGCGACGGCAAGGCGAACCCCGCCGACCTCGCGCTAAGCCTGGCAAAGGGCGCGCGCAACCGGGGGGTAAGGATCCGTGAGGGTGCGCAAGTATTGGATGTCAGAAAGGAAAATGGATTCGTTCGAGGCGTGGAGACCACCGACGGTCCCATCTCCTGCGAGATCGTGGTGAATTGCGCCGGGCAATGGGCGCGCGCGCTCGGCGCGCAGCACGGCGTGAACGTCCCGCTGCACCCGGCCGAGCACTTCTACATCGTGACCGAGGCCATCGATGGTGTGCATCCCATGCTTCCCGTGATGCGCGATCCCGACGGCTTCATCTACTTCAAGGAAGAGGTGGGCGGCCTGCTCATGGGTGGGTTCGAGCCGGTGGCGAAGCCCTGGGGCATGGAAGGCATCCCGGACAAGTTTGAATTCCAGCTCCTGCCCGAGGACTGGGACCAGTTCCAACCGCTGATGGAGGCGGCGATCCACCGCGTACCGGCGCTCGAGAAGGCGGGAGTGAAGATCCTGCTGAACGGGCCGGAAAGCTTCACGCCCGACGGCAACTTCATCCTGGGCGAGGCGCCCGAGCTGCGCAACTACTTCGTCGCCGCCGGGTTCAACTCGGCGGGCATCGCCAACGCGGGTGGCGCCGGGAAGCTGCTGGCAGAGTGGATCTGCGCTGGCGAGGCGCCGATGGATCTTTTCGAGGTCGACATCCGGCGCTTCGGCGCCTTCGCCGCCGATCCGAAATGGCTGAAGGAGCGCACCGTCGAGACGCTCGGCTTGCACTACGCGATGCGCTGGCCGCGCCACGAGCTTGAATCCGGACGGCCGCTGCGCGTTTCTCCGCTATATGAGATTCTCAAGAAGAGAGGCGCGCAATTCGGCTCAAAGTTCGGCTGGGAGCGCGCCAACTATTTCGGCCCGCCGATGCAAAACACGCTCGGGCGCCCGAACTGGCTCGACGCGGTCATAGGAGAGCAGCTCGCCATTCGCAACGCGGTCGGCATCCTCGACCAAAGCTCGTTCGGCAAGCTTTTCGTGCGCGGACGCGCCGCGGCCGCGCTCCTTGACCGCGTCTGCGCCAACCGCATCGGCAAGCTGGCCTACACGGCGATGCTCAACCGCAAGGGCGGTTACGAGAGCGACGTCACCGTGCAGCGCTGGAGTGACGAGGAATACCTCGTCGTCACCGGCTCGGCGCAGCCCGTGCGCGACAGGGCCTGGTTGCTGAGGCACAAGATCGCCGGCGAGGACGTCGCGGTCGACGATGTGACCGAGCGCTGGTCGGTGATCTCCATCCTGGGGCCGCGAGCGAAGGCCGTACTCGAAACGGTGGACATCGGAAACGCGCGCGCCGTCCCGGCGTCGTACGTCGGCGGGCCGGGGTGGGAGATCTTCGTCGCGGTCGAGGAAGCGGCCGCGCTCTACGAGCGCCTGTGGGGCGCCGGTGGCGGCCTGGGCATGAAGGACTGCGGGTATTACGCCCTCGACGCGCTGCGCATCGAAGCCGGGCGGCGCGCCTTCGGTGCCGAGCTCTCGCCCGACTGTACGCCGTACGAAGCCGGGCTCGCGCACACCGTCAGGCCGGAGCGGCGCAAGCCGCCCGAGCGGCTTGCGAAGCGCATCCTCACGTTTACTTTTCCGGCCACGGAGCTTTTCGCGTGGGGCGGCGAGCCGATCGTGCGCAACGGAACACCGGTGGGCGAGCTTTCCTCGGTCGGGTACAGCGCGACGCTTTCCTCCATGGTCGGCATGGGATTTGTGCACTGCGAGGATATCGAGGGCAGCTACGCGATCGAAGTCTCCGGGCATGCCGTGCCGGCGAAGGCCTCCCTGGAGGCGCCTTGGCGGTGAAGCGCACTCACGCTCGTCGATTGAAATAGTCCTTCGCCGCGAGTTGCGCTTCAAGAGTCAGCGCGAGCTCTTCCACTGCATGCAATTCCACCAATAAGAATTCCGATACTTCGCCGTCCTGGTTGCGCGGCTGGAATCCCTCGGGTAGCTCAAGATCGTAGACGTGGACCGCCTCGGACTGCACGCCCTCCGGCACCGCGCGCAGGATGTGCGCCGTTCCGCCGGGGTGTGCGCGCCGCGCCGTCTCGGCGGGGATCCCGGCTTCCTCCCACGCTTCTTTGATCAAGACCTGTTCAACGGACAATCCTGCGGTCAGGCCGCCGCCGACCAGATTATCGAGCAGCCCGGGATCGATCGGCTTGGTCGCGCTCCGGCGCGCGAGCCACATTTTTCCATCACGGGAAATGCCGTTGACATGCACGGCGTGGGTCGTGAGCCCGAACGGCCGCGCCGCCGCCCGCTCGATCTCGAACAGATCCTCGATGCGGTAGCGCTCGCTGCGCCATCCCGGGATGAAGCCTTCCGCGGCGAGGGCTTCCACAACCGAGGGGAATTCGCGGATGTTCAGAAGAACGACTTTCTCAGGACCGCACTCGAAAACCGCCGGCCAGGCGCCCAGTCGCGCCGCGAGCGTTGGCGTGAGCCAGCCGATCTGGCGGCCGGCGCTCATGAAGCGCAGGTAGCGCGAAGCGTCGAAGCTCACCGGATGGGGCGCAGCGCGAGCGCGCAGGCGAGCGCGATCGCGCCGCCGAAGCCGAGCGCGACGAAGCCGAGGCCCCAGGACACCGCAGCGCTCGCGCCTGCCTCGGCAGCCGCGTCAAGCACCAGGCCGACCGCGAGGGGCGCGATCGCGCCCGCACCGAACCCCGCGAAGCCGCGCCAGGCGAGCACCGCGCCAAGATAGCCAGGACGCACGGCTTCCGAAATCGCGGTAGTCAACACCGGCGAATCGCCGAGCGTGACGAACGCATATACGAGTGCCAGCGGAACGAGGATCGCCGACGGTGCATGAACCAGCCACCCGATGACGAACGAGGCGATAGCGCCGGCCGCGGCAAGGACCACGAGCACCGGCCGGCGCCCGGTGCGGTCGGACAGCCGTCCCATGGTGAAGGCGGACACCGCTCCGACGGCGTGGAGCAGGGCAGAGAGCCACGCGCCGGAGATTGCCGCACCGCTCACCGCGGCGCCCTTGAGCGCAAAGCCGGCAGCGAGAAAGGCGGGCACCCAGGCCCACATCCCGAGCAGCTCCCACGAGTGGCCGGTGTAGCCGGCGATGAGGAGGCGGGAATCGCGGTTGTGCACGATCTCGTCGCGCAACCGCACCTGCGCCGGGCGCGGATGGATGCGGTTCGCGAACGGCGCGATCGCGGCGATCAGCACGAGAGCCCCGAGCGCAGGTAGCAACCCGCTCAGCACGAACGCCGCCCGCCAGCCGTCGAGCGCGATGCCGAGCGCGGCGGCGCCAAGCGAGGCGCAATAGCCCACCGAGGTCGAGGCAATCAGCCAGCCCATTGCCCGCCCGCGGCTTGCCGGTGCGACCTCGTCGGAAAGAAGCATCACGAGCGGCGTGTAAACGCCGCCCTGCGCCAGGCCGACGAGGCCGTAGGCGAGCAGCGCTGACCACCAGTCGCGCGCGAGGAAGCCGAAGGCCGCGCTCGCCGCGGCAGCAGCGATGGCCGATACCACCACCATCCGCTTTGCGCCAAAATGGTCGGCAGCCCAAGCGAATCCGAACACCGAGGTGGCGTAGCAAAGCGTGAAGCTCGACACGATGGCGCCGGCCGCGGTCGCGCTGAGCCCCCATTCGACCGTGATGAGCGGGATGACTGCCGCCACCGTCATGAAAGTGGAGAAGAGAAACACGCGCGCCGAGCAGATCGTGAGCAGGCGGCCGGCGCTGAGTTGCGCAGGATTCATTTTTCGAGCTATAGTGCCACCATGCATCGGGCCGTGCTTTTGCTTCCCCTCTCGGGGCTGCTTCTCTCCTCGGCGCTCCTCGCGCTGGGCCTGCTGCTGCGCCTCGCGCGCTAAATACTCCCGCCTACAATCCGTGTTGCGACCGGGCCTGAAACCAGGCCAAGGACTCATGCCATGAGAACGACAGACAAGCTGATCATTTTCGACACTACCATGCGCGACGGCGAGCAAAGTCCGGGCGCATCCATGACACGCGAGGAGAAGCTGCGCATCGCCCGGGCGCTCGAGCGCATGAAGGTCGACGTGATCGAGGCCGGGTTCCCGGCCTCTTCCAACGGCGACTTCGAGGCGGTGCGCGCGATCGCCAATGCGATCAAGGATTCCACCGTGTGCGGACTGTGCCGCGCCAACGACCGCGACATCCAGCGCGGCATCGACGCGCTGAAGGGCGCAAGATCGTGGCGCATCCACACCTTCATCGCCACCAGCGCGCTTCACATGGAAAAGAAGCTGCGCATGACGCCCGAGCAGGTGCTCGAGCAGGCGCAGCTCTCGGTGCGCTTCGCGAAGAATGCGTGTCCCGACGTCGAGTTCTCGCCGGAAGACGGCTCCCGCTCCGACCTGGATTTCCTCTGCCGGGTGCTCGAGGCGGTGATCAAGCAGGGCGCGAGCACCATCAATATCCCGGATACGGTGGGCTACGCCGTGCCGCAGCAGTTCGGCGAATTCATCAGACAGCTCAGGCAGAGAATCCCCAACTCCGACAAGGCGGTCTGGAGCGTGCATTGCCACAACGACCTAGGCATGGCGGTCGCCAACTCGCTCGCCGCAGTGCAGATCGGCGGCGCGCGCCAGATCGAATGCACCATCAACGGCCTGGGCGAGCGCGCCGGCAACACCTCGCTCGAGGAAGTCGTCATGGCGGTGAAGACGCGCCACGACTTCTTCCATCTCGGCGTGGGCATCGATACGACCCATATCGTTCCAACGTCGCGGCTCGTGTCGCAGATCACCGGCTTCGTCGTGCAGCCGAACAAGGCGGTGGTCGGCGCGAACGCCTTTGCGCACGCCTCGGGGATCCACCAGGACGGCGTGCTGAAGGCGCGCCAGACCTACGAGATCATGCGCGCCGAGGACGTGGGCTGGAGCACCAACAAGATAGTGCTCGGCAAGCTCTCGGGCAGGAACGCGTTCAAGCAGCGCCTGAAGGAGCTCGGCATCGAGCTCGAAGCCGAGGATGACTACAACAAGGCGTTCCAGCGCTTCAAGGACCTCGCCGACAAGAAGGCCGAGATCTTCGACGAGGACCTGCAGGCGCTGGTGGCGCAGGAAGCCGGGCGCTCGAGCGAGGAGCACTGGAAGCTCGTCACCATGAACCAGGCGAGCGGAATGGGAGAGCGACCTCATGCGTCAGTAGTACTGAAGGAAAATGGCGGTGAAAAACGGGCTGACGCCCAGGGCGACGGGCCGGTCGACGCGACCTTCAAGGCGATCGAGAGTATCGCCAGGAGCGGGGCCGAGCTGCTGCTCTATTCGGTCAACGCGGTCACGACCGGCACCGAGTCGCAGGGCGAGGTCACGGTGCGTCTGTCGAAGGGCGGGCGTATCGTGAACGGAGTGGGCGCCGACACCGACATCGTCGTCGCCTCGGCCAAGGCCTACATCAGCGCCCTGAACAAGCTCGAGAGCAAGATCGAACGGCTCAACCCTCAGCACCAGCTTTAGACCGGAGCGTGAAGCGGCGCACATGGCTATTCGTGCCCGGCGCCGACCCGGCCGCGCACCGCGCGGCCGCGCGCAGCGGCGCCGACGTGGTCGTACTCGAGCTCGAGGATTTCACCCCACCCGAGCTGAGGTCGCACGCGCGCGAACTCTCGCGCGAGGTATTTGACCGCTGGCGCGAGGCCGGCGCAGTGGCGGCGGTACGCATCAATCCGCTCGAGACCTGCGGCAGCGACGACCTGCGCGGCGTCCTCGCGGGGAGGCCCGACATCATCATGATGTCGAAAGTCGCCGCTCCACAGCAGGTCGTAGCGCTTGAGAAAGCCACCGGTGGCGCGGTCGAGCTCGTGCCCAATGTCGAGACCGCGGCCGGCCTGCTGCGCACTTTCGATATCGCGCGCGCAAGCCCGCGCGTCAGCGCACTCCTCGTCGCGAGCGAGGACATGGTCGCCAACCTCGGCACGGCGCGCAGCCGCAAGGGAGACGAGCTCGCCTACGTGCGCGCGCGCTTCCTGGTCGAGTGCCGGGCGGCTGGCGTCGAGGCGATCGACTGTCCTTATACCTTCAGCGATGTAAAGGGCGCGGTTGCCGACGCACGCTACGCGAGGCGCCTCGGCTACCGAATGAAAAGCCTGGTCGAGCCCTCGCACGCCCGCGCGATCAACCGTGTGTTTACTGCAAGCGCAAGAGAACTCGCCCGCGCAAGAAGAGTCGTTGAAGCCTTTGAAAGGGCGCGCGCGGCAGGCAAGGACCGCGCGAAAGTCGACGGCGCGCTGATCGAAGTGCCGATCTACGCCGCGGCTAAGCGGCTGCTCGAGTCAAGCGGGCGTAGCTGACGGCGGCGGCGAAGAACACCAGGCTTAACCCGATCTCGATGAAAGCGAGTTGTTGCGACAATCCTCTATCGCTCCACGCCCGCGTCAGCCCTTCGGCAAGGTAGGCAAGGATCAACATGCTGGACCATTGGTAGGTGTAGCGCTTGCCCGTCACGATTCCCATGAAAGGAAGGACCAGAGGCAGCGCCTTCAGTGCCAGCAGCGAGCCGCCGGGCCGCAGCGGCGCAAGCCAAAGCTCCCAGGCGAGGGACAACACGATTAACGCGCCAAGCGCAACGACCGCGGCCATCCAAGCGAGCGGCTTGCCGCTCATTTGCGCTCTGCGCCGGTCTCGCGCCGGTAGACGTCGTAGCTGAGGTCGGCGCCGCGCATGCAGCGGTCGTATTCCGCCCTGTCCGGAATACGGGTGCACTCCTGCCGCTGCCACATCTGCCCGGCGCTGTACGTCTGCTCACGCGTGCATCCTGGCAGGCCGAACCAAGCGAGAACCGCGAACGCCGCGGTTACTTGTTGCTTAGACGTACGGCGACCTCGGCGAGGCGCTTGCCCTGCTCGATGCACAGCACGCGCTCGGGGTCGGCGATCGGCTGGTCGTCGCCGACCCCGGCGTGGTGGCTCGGGCCGTAGGGCGTGCCGCCGCTGCGCGTCGCGTTCAGATCGGCGAGCGTGTAGGGCAGGCCCATCACCAGCATGCCGTGGTGCAGGAGCGGAAACATCATCGAGACGAGCGTCGTTTCCTGGCCGCCGTGCAGGCTACCGGTGGAGGTGAACACGCACGCGGGCTTGCCGGCGAGCGCACCGCGATGCCAAAGAAGCGCGGTGCCGTCGAGGAAATGCTTGAGCGGAGCCGCCATGTTGCCGAAGCGCGTCGGACTGCCGAGCGCGAGACCGGCGCATTCCTCAAGGTCGCGCGGCTCCGCGTACGGTGGGCCCGACTCGGGCAGCAAGGAGCGCGGCGTCGCATCCATCGGTCCGGCGCTGACGCGGGGAACCGTGCGCACGCGTGCCTCGGCGCCCGGTACGCGCTCGATTCCCGAGGCGATGAGCTCCGCCATGCGCCTCACCGAGCCGCCGACGCTGTAGTACAAGACCAGGATCTCCATCGCTATGATTAGGATAATGGAGAAAAGCGCCTGGCGGGGCTTCGGGGACTTCGGCCTGGCGGTGTTCTGGCGCTTCTACGAAGAGCGCGGCCTCCAGACTGCGGGCAGCCTCACTTACACCACGCTGCTTTCGCTCGTGCCGCTCTTCACGGTGGCGCTCGCGGTGTCGACCGCGTTCCCGGTGTTCGACGACACTGTCGGCGCGCTGCAGGAGTTCGTGCTCGAGAATTTCCTTCCAGATGCGCGCGGCATCGACACCATCGCCGACCAGATCACCGCGTTCACGCAGAACGCGGGGCGCCTTACCGCGATCGGCTTGGGCTTCTTTTTCGTCACCGCTGTGATGCTGATGATGACGATCGACGTGTCGTTGAACCGGCTTTTCCGGGTGCAGCGCAGCCGTCCGCTGTTGCAGCAGGTGTTGATCTACTGGGCGGTGCTGACGCTCGGCCCGGTGCTCATCGGCGGCAGCCTTTCGATGACCTCGTTTGCCGTCGGCGCTTCGCTCGGTTGGCTGCAGCTCGGCTTCGCTGCCGACGTCGTACTCGGCGTGCTGCCGTTCATCTTTACCTGCGCCGCACTTACGCTGCTCTACGGCATCGTGCCGTACCGGGCGGTCAAGCTGCGCGACGCGCTCATCGGCGGCGTGGTCGCCGGAATCGCATTCGAGCTCGCCAAGCGTGGCTTTGCCGTCTATCTCGCCCGGTTTCCGACCTATACGCTGATCTACGGCGCTTTCGCCACGATCCCGATCTTCCTCGTCTGGCTTTATCTTTCGTGGGTCGTGGTGCTCGCCGGGGCCACGCTCACCGCGATGCTGCCTGCGTACCGGCTGGCCGAAGGCGGGCCGCTTCCGGGACGCGACTTCATGGATGCTCTCATCGTGCTTTCCCTTCTCGCACGCACGCAGGAAAAGGGCGGGCCCATGCGGCTCGCGCAGATCAGCAACCAGGTGCGCGTCGTGCCGCACCGCTGCGAGGCGGTGCTCGAGCGCGCCGGCCGCCTCGGCTGGACGGCGCGCACGGACAAGGACGGCTGGGTCCTCGCGCGCGACGCGGACGACCTTCGCGTCGCCGACCTTTACCGGGCGTTCGCGTTCGACGCCGAAGCGTGGGGAATCACCGACGTGGATCTCAGCCTCACTCTGCGTCAGTTTGCCAGCAAGGAGAAGAAGTGATGATGATCCCACGCGCCGAGCGCCTGATCGCCGCGCTCGACGTCTCGACCCCGCAGGAGGCGCGGCGCCTGGCCGAGCGGCTGGGCGACGCCGTGCGCTTCTACAAGGTCGGGCTCGAGCTCTTCATGGCCGGCGGCTACTTCGAGCTCGTCGACTGGCTTGTCGACCGGGGCGCCAAGGTGTTCGTCGACCTCAAGTTCTTCGACGTGCCGGAGACCGTGCGCCGCGCGGTGGCCAACCTGCGCGGCCGCGGCGTGACCTTCGCGACCGTGCATGGCAACCAAACGATGATGGAGGCGGCGGCGCGCGAGAAGGGCGAGGTGAAGATTCTCGCGGTCACCGCGCTGACCAGTCTCGATCGCGGCGACCTTGACGATCTCGGCTTCTCGTGCGACGTCGCGCGCCTCGTGCTGTCGCGCGCGCGCCGCGCGCTCGAGGCGGGCTGCGACGGCGTGATCTCCTCCGGACTCGAAGCGCAGGCGCTCAAAGCCGAGTTCAAGGATCGCCTGCTCGTGGTCACGCCCGGCATCCGGCCGGTGGACAACCGCGCCGACGATCAGAAGCGCACCGTGGACGTGGCGCAGGCTTTCGCGAACGGCGCCGACTATATCGTCGTCGGGCGGCCGATTCGCGAAGCCGCCGACCCGCGCGCCGCCGCGCAAGCCATCCAGGCGACCATCGCGGCGCTCTTCAGCGCATAAGCTCTTGCAGCAACCGCTCGAGGTGCGAGTGGTGCGGCAGCAGCACGCCCTGGAACAGCGTCTCGCCGCCGCGCCGCACCAGGATGGTCGGAAAATTCTCGACCTCGATTTCCTCGACCGCCTCGGCGTCGTCCTCGATGTCGACCCAGCGGAACTCGGCGCGCGGGAAGCGCTCGGCCATGGCGAGAAAGCCCGAGCGGTAAGCGGTGCAGGTGTCGCACCACGCGGCGCAAAGGCAGGCGACCAGGAATTCGCGATTAGACTGCACGCGTGGCCGATTCTATTCACGCGCTGACCGGAATGGCAGGGCTGCTCGGCCTCGCCTGGGCCGCGAGCGAGAACCGGCGCGCCATCCCCTGGCGGGCGGTGGTTGCCGGGCTGGCGCTTCTCGTCGTGCTCGCGGTCGTGTTTCTGAGAATCGAATTCCTCAAGCAAGCCTTCTTGAAGCTGAACGACGTGCTGCTCGTGCTCGAGCGCGCCACGCAAGCGGGGACGAGCCTCGTGTTCGGCTATCTCGGCGGCGGCCATGCTCCGTTCACCGTCTCCGACCCGGCCTCGAACTTCGTGCTCGCGTTCCGCGCGCTGCCGATCGTGCTCGTCATGAGCGCGCTGTCGGCGCTGCTTTTCTACTGGCGCGTACTGCCCGCGTTCGTGCGCGCGATTTCGTTCACGCTGGAGAGGACGATGCGCATCGGCGGCGTGGTCGGGCTCTCCACCGCCGCCAACGTGTTCGTCGGAATGGTCGAGGCGCCGCTTTTCGTGCGGCCCTATCTCGCGCGCGTCTCGCGTGGCGAGCTCTTCGCGATCATGGCGGGCGGCATGTCCTCGATCGCCGGCACCGTGCTCTTCCTCTACGGTGCCATCCTCGGCCGCGTCCAGCCCGACGCGGTCGCGCATCTGCTGATCGCCTCGATCCTTTCGGCACCGGCGGCGCTTGTCATCGCGTTTCTGATGGTGCCTCCCGAAACGACGACCGGAGGAGACCTCGGGCTACGTTCGGAGGCGAGCAGCAGCATGGATGCCCTGACTCGCGGTACGCTCGACGGCGCGCAGCTCCTTCTGAACATCGTCGCCATGCTCGTCGTTTTCGTCGCGCTGGTGGCCCTGGTGAATCTCGTAATCGCACCCTATACGCTGCAGGGAGCCCTCGGCTGGGCGCTCGCGCCGCTTGCCTGGCTCGCCGGCATCCCCTGGAGCGAGGCGCGAGCGGCCGGGTCGCTTCTTGGCACGAAGACGGTGATCAACGAGCTCGTGGCTTACCTTGATCTTTCGCGCATGGAGGACATTTCCGATCGAAGCCGGCTGCTGCTCACGTACGCGCTGTGCGGCTTCGCGAACTTCGGCAGCCTCGGCATCATGATCGGCGGTCTCGGGACGATGTCGCCCGAACGCCGGAGCGAGATAGTCGGTCTGGGGATGAGATCCATCGTTGCCGGTACCCTGGCCACCTGCCTCACGGCCGCAACGGTCGCCTTGATCTTGTAGCAGGGCCACTACAGCAGGTCTCTTGCATAGGCATGCGCGTTCTCTTTGTGACGCCCGAATGCGCGCCGCTCGCGAAGGCGGGAGGGCTTGGTGATGTGAGCGCCGCGCTGCCTGCAGCGTTGCGGGAGCTTGGGCACGAGGTGGACATCCTGCTTCCCGCGTATGCGCAGGCTGTCGGCCGGCTTTTCGGCCCGACCGAGCACAGCCGGTTCACCGAGCTCGGCTTCGACGTCCGTGTGCTGAGGCAGGGCGGTTTCCTGCTCGCGGACTGTGCGGCCCTCTATCAGCGCGCCGGCACGCCGTATCAGGATCCGGGCGGCGAGGACTGGCCGGACAACGCACTGCGCTTCGGGCTGCTATCGAAGATCGCAGCCCGCCTTGGCGCCGCGTATGACGTGCTTCATTGCAACGACTGGCCTGCAGCGCTCGCGCCGGTGTATTTGCACGAGGCAAATACGCTCGTCACGATTCACAACCTTGCGTTCCAGGGTACTTTCGAGCGCGCTTGGCTCGGCCGGCTCGGCCTGCCCGAGGCGCTGTTCTCCATTGACGAGCTCGAGTTCCACGGGCGCATGTCTTTCCTCAAGGGCGGCCTGGTCAACGCCGGCGCCATCAACACGGTGAGCCCGACCTACGCGCGCGAGATCCAGACCGAGGAGTTCGGCTGCGGGCTCGACGGGGTGCTGCGCAGCCGCAGCGGCGCGCTGAGCGGCATCCTGAACGGGATCGATACCGAGCTGTGGGATCCAGCGGGGGATCCGCACCTCGCCGAGCGCTACGACGCCTCCACGCTGGAGAAGAAGCACATCAACAAGCGCGCGCTGCAGAGGCGGCTCAACCTCGATCCGAGCGACGACCCGCTCGTCGGCTTCGTCGGGCGTCTTACGCAGCAGAAGGGCGCCGATCTCGTCGCGGCTGCCGCCGCCGAGCTCGCCGCGCTTCCGGCGCAAATCGCGCTGCTCGGACGCGGGGAGCGGATCATCGAGGGCGCGCTGGCCGCTGCGGCGGCGCGCCATCCGGGACGCATAGGGGTGTCGATCGGGTTCAGCGAAGAGCTTGCGCACCTGATAGAGGCCGGCGCCGATCTTTTTCTCATGCCGTCGCGCTTCGAACCCTGCGGGCTGAACCAGATGTACAGCCAGCGCTACGGCACGCCGCCCGTGGCGCGCGCCACGGGCGGGCTCGCCGACACGGTGGAAGACGGGAAGAGCGGGTTTCTGTTCGAGCGCGCCGAGCCTTCGGCGCTCGCCGCCGCGGTGCGGCGGGCGGTGGCGGCCTGGCGCCAGCCGGGACGGTGGCGCGAGATGCAGCGCGCGGGGATGCGGCGCGACTTCAGCTGGTCGGCAGCCGCTCGTCGCTATGCAGATCTCTACGCGCGGCTTGCCAGGGCGCGGGCGTCTTGAGCGGCTGCGCGCGAGCGCGGCCCCTGGCGTCACCTTCGCCGCGAATCGGCCAGCGGCGGTTCCAGAGGTTGAAGCGCGGCGGATTCGCCAGCGCGTCCTGTTGCGCGGCAGCGAGCGCGGCCAAGGTGCCGACGTCGCGCCAGTAGGCGGGTTCCTCGTGGTCCTGCACGCCCGGCACGCGGTTCTCGGCAAAGTCGTAGGCGTAAACCTGGTGGCTCGAGCATAGCCGCGGCAAGATATCGCGGCCGAAATCAGTCTCGCCGGCGCGCCGCGCTTCGTGCAGCGCTTCTTTCAGCGTCTGCGGGTCGAAAAGATAGTTTCCCATGGAGGCGTAGGCGCGGGTCGGGTCCGACGGCAACGGCGCCGCATGACGCGGTTTCTCGCGGAACTCGCGCACGCGGCCGTCAGGCGCGGTGGCGAGGATGCCGAAACTCGACGCCAGCCTGAGCGGAACCGCGACCGCGGCGACAGTGACCTCGGCCTTGCGTTCGCGATGTGCGGCGAGCATTTGGCGCACGTCCATGCGGTAGACGTGGTCGGCCGCGAACACCGCGACCAAGTCGGGCGAGTGCGCCTGAAGGAGGTCGAGATACTGGTGGACCGCGTCGGCAGTACCCTTGAACTGCCCGCCAAGCGTGTTCGAGCGCGGCAGCAGCACATTGATCGTGCCTTCGCCCTCACCGAACCAAGGCGACCATGCCGTCGTCACATGCTTGATCAGCGATGCGGGCTTGTACTGCGCGAGCACGTAAATCGTCAAGATGTGCGAGTTCACGAGGTTGCTGAGCACGAAATCGACGAGCCGATAGCCGCTCGCGAAGCGCAGCGCAGGCTTCGCCTCGTCGGCGGTCAGCGGGTAGAGCCGCGTGCCTGCCCCGCCTGCAAGCACCATCGCGACGATGTTCATTCCCGGGAGCCTTTCTCCGTGGATTTCTTTAGACAAAAGACGCCGGCAATGATATTGAGCCGTAGCCAAGCCCACTATCGCCCCGACGCGCATACGGATGTAGCGTGCGGGAGACGGCGTGTAGTCGCGCCGCGACAGGAGATTCAAGTCGCCGCGATAGCCCGGGTTCAGGCTGCGCCCTACCATTCGATCCAACCCCCGGGGTGCGCGAATGCCCGTCCCGATTTCCAGCAAGATTCTCACCGCGGTAATCGTTGCCGGCGGAGCGCTGCTCCTCTCAGCCGCGCCCCCGTACGCCGTCGCGCCCGGCCTGGTCGCCTGCACGCCGTCGACGGCGGAGCCGCAGTCCTACGCAGATCGCGAGTCGATCGACGTGACGCAGCAGGCGCTCGTTCAGCACCTGTCGAAGCGCTTTTTCATCGCTCCGGCGGCAACCGAGCGCATGGTGGCCGCGGCGCACCGGGCGGCAGCCGAAGTCGGGCTCGATCCGCTGCTAGTACTCGCGGTGATCTCGATCGAATCGCGCTTCAACCCGATCGCGGAGAGCGTGATGGGCGCCAAGGGGCTCATGCAGATCATCCCGAAGTACCACCTCGACAAGCTGCGCGCGGCGGGCGGCGAGCACGCGGTGTTCGACCCGGAGAGCAATATCCACGTCGGCACGCGCATCCTCCAGGAGTACGTCTACCGCACCGGCACGCTGGAGGCAGGCCTGCAGTTCTACAACGGCGCCTTGCGCGACGGGTCGGCTCAATACGCTCACAAGGTGCTCGCCGAGCGCATGCGTCTTGAGCAGGTGTTGCGCCCGCGCGACGGATGAGGACTCTTCTTCTCTTGCTGGCGCTCCTCGGTCCGGCGGTCGGCTCCGCCGCGCAAAGCGATGTCACCGGCGCCGACGTCGACGAAATCCGGACAGTCATCCATCGCCAGATCGACGCCTTCCGGCGGGACGACGCCCACGGCGCGTTTGCCCTCGTGTCGCCTAAGGTACAGCAAACCTTCGGCACTCCCGAGCGCTTCCTTGACACCGTGCGCATGGCCTACCGCGCGGTGTACCGACCGGCCAGCGTATCTTTCCTCGAGCTCGTAGTGATGGGCAGCGACGTCGTGCAGCCGGTGCAGGTCACCGACCGCTCCGGCGCAGTTTGGGTGGCGTACTATGCTATGCAGCGGCAGAAGGATGGCAGCTGGCGTACCCACGGCTGCCGCCTCGTTCAGCCGACCCGGATTATTTCTGCATAATCGGGGGCGTGGAGGCGCCCGCACGAGCCCTGGTCGCGCCGAGCGCGGTCTGGCGCGGCCGCCCCTATCCCCTGGGAGCGAGCTGGGACGGCGCCGGAGTCAACTTCGCGCTGTTCTCGAAGCACGCCGAGGCTGTGGAGCTATGCCTTTTCGACCCGAAGGGCCGGCGTGAGATCGAGCGCGTCGCGGTGCGCGAGCGCACCGATTTCGTCTGGCACTGCTACCTGCCCGAGGCGCGGCCCGGCCTGCTCTACGGCTACCGCGTGTACGGCCCGCACGACCCCGACCGCGGCCATCGCTTTGATCACCACAAGATCCTGCTCGATCCCTATGCCCGCCTGATCCGGGGAAAAGTTTCGGCCGGGATCGGTAGGTGCGAGGTCGTGGACCTCGCGTTCACCTGGGGCGACGACCGGCCGCCGCGCACGCCGTGGCAGGACACGGTCATCTACGAGCTCCACGTCAAGGGCTTTACGCAACTCCATCCCGAGGTGCCGGAACAATTGCGCGGCACGTATGCCGGCCTCGCATCCCAAGCAGCCATTTCCTATCTAAAGGATCTGGGCGTTACGGCGATCGAGCTGTTGCCGATCCACACCATCGCCGACGAGCGGCGGCTTCTGCACCACGGTTTGCGCAACTACTGGGGCTACAACTCGATCGGCTTCTTCGCCCCGGACATGCGCTATTCAGCGAGCGGCACGCTGGGCGAATTCAAGAGCATGGTGAAGACGCTGCACGCGGCCGGCATCGAGGTCATTCTCGACGTCGTCTACAACCACACTGGCGAGGGCGACCATACCGGACCCACGCTCAGCTTCCGCGGCATCGACAACGCAATCTACTACCGCCTGGATCCGGCGCACCTGCGTCGCTATCTCAACTACGCGGGCACCGGCAACAGCCTGAACCTGGCGCATCGCGTGGTGCTCGCGCTCGCCATGGACAGCCTGCGCTACTGGGTCCAGGAAATGCATGTCGATGGCTTCCGCTTCGACCTCGCCGCCACGCTCGCGCGCAACGCCGAGGGCGCGTTCGACCGCAACGTCGCCTTCCTCGCCGCGGTGCGCCAGGACCCGGTGCTGTCGCAGGTGAAGCTCGTCGCCGAGCCCTGGGACCTCGCCGAGGGCGGCTACCAGCTCGGCAACTTCCCGTCCGGCTGGGCAGAGTGGAACGACAAGTATCGGGACGCAGTGCGCTCGTACTGGAAAGGCGACGAGGGTCTAATCGGCGAGCTCGCCTCGCGCATCTCGGGCTCCCAGGATATTTTCCAGCGCAGCGGCCGCGCGCCCGTCGCTAGCATCAACTTCGTGACCACGCACGACGGCTTCACGCTGCACGACCTCGTGAGCTACGAGCGTAAGCGTAACGAAGCCAACCTGGAAGGCAACCGCGACGGCTCGGACAACCACCGCAGCTGGAACTGCGGCGTGGAGGGCCCCACCGATCAGGTTTCGATAAGGAATTTGAGAGATAAGCAGAAACGCAACTTCCTCGCGACGCTGTTGCTCTCGCAAGGTGTGCCGCTCCTTGTGGCCGGCGACGAAATGGGACGCACCCAGCTCGGCAACAACAACGCTTACTGTCACGACAGCGAGCTCTCCTGGATCGACTGGCAGCTCGACGCGGACGCCCGGGCGCTGGCTGAGTTTGCGAGAAAGCTTCTTGCGCTGCGAAAGAGCCATCCGCTTCTTCGCCGGCGCGCTTACCCGAAGCCCGAGAACACTGTCTGGCTCTCTCCCGAGGGCCGGGAAATGAGCGAGCAGGACTGGAAGCTGCCCTTCGCGCGCTGCATTGGATGCCTCATGGTTGGCGAACGCCTCGCCGAGCGCGACGAGCGCGGCACGCCGATCGTGGACGACGACTTGCTGCTGCTGATGAACGCGCACCACGATGCCGTCGAGTTCCACCTTCCCGATGAGGCCTGGGCGCTGCTCGTGGACACGGCGCAGCCCGAGACGAATTCCCCCGGAAAGGCCTACCGGCTCGAAGCGCGCTCGATCGCGCTCCTCGCTAGACCCAGGCGCAGAAGCCCAGCTCGAACGGGTGCGTGAGAAGCTCGTGCCGGGGGTAAACGCGGATCCGGTAGTCGAGCCGGCCCGAGAGGCCAGGCTTGAATTCAACTCTGAAGCGATGCTCGCCCTCGGCAAGCGCTCCGGCCTCGGCGAGTTCGTGCGTATGGCGCACCGGCGCGCCCTCGTGCGGGCTGCGCATGAGGACGAGCTCGACGCAAATGTCTTCCGGCGCGAGGCCATTCAGCCTGACCCCGACATCGACGAGAAGCGATTCGCCGAACTGGATGCGAGGCTTCGGCGTGTCGAGCCGGCGCGCGGCCACGCCGTTCCATGCCGCCCGAATCTTGGCTTTCCATGCGGCCACCGCCTTCGCGCCTTCGTACTCTTTCTGCGTATAGCGGTAGCCCTGGCGTGAGGCGGGGATGTAATACTTCGAGACGTACTCGCCGAGCATGCGAGAGGCGTCGTAGCGAGGAAGGAGCGAGGCCATGGCACGCTTGGCGATCTTCATCCAGCCCGGCGAGTAGCCGCCCTCGGTGCGGTCGTAGTAGAGCGGAATCACCCGGTCCTGCAGGATCTCGTAAAGCGTGCGCGCCTCCTCGGCGTCGCGCCGGTGCGGGTCCAGATCGGGCGAGGCGGGCTTGATCGCCCAGCCGTTCTCGCCGTCGTAGCCCTCGTCCCACCAGCCGTCGAGGATCGAGAGGTTGATGACGCCGTTCATGCCGGCTTTCATTCCGGAGGTGCCCGAGGCCTCGAGCGGGTGCACCGGGTTGTTGAGCCATACGTCCACGCCCGACACCAGGCGGCGAGCGATGTGCAGGTCGTACCCCTCGAGGAAAAGGATGCGGCCGGCGAACTCATCCTGGTGTGACAGGTGCACCAGCGTGCGGATCAGCTCCTGCGCGGGATCGTCGGCCGGGTGTGCTTTGCCCGCGAACAGGAACAGCACCTGGCGCGTGCGGTCCGCAAGCAGGCGGCGCAGGTTGTCGAGGTCGTTGAAGAGGAGCGTCGCGCGCTTATAAGTGGCGAAGCGGCGTCCGAAGCCCACGGTGAGGACGTTCGGGTTCCCCGGGTCGGCGTACTTGAGCAGCCTCTCGAGGTGCGACTCGCTGCCGTGGTTGCGCGCGTGCTGCAGCGACATGTGGTGGCGCACCATGTGGAACAGCCGCGCCTTGATGTCCTGGCGCACGCTCCAGAAGATGTGGTCGGGGATGCCGCGGATCTTCTCCCAGATGCCCGGATGGCCGAGGCGGTGCATCCAGCCCACGCCGAGGAAGCGGTCGAGCACCTCGCTCCATTCCGGCGCGAGAAAGGTGGCGACGTGCACGCCGTTGGTCACGTACCCCACCGGGTTCTCTTCCGGCGCAATCTGCGGCCAGTAATCTCTCAGGAGCCGCGCCGAGACGCTGCCGTGGATGCGGGAGACGCCATTCTGGTAGCGCGAGCCGCGGATCGCGAGCGCGGTCATGTTGAAGTCGCCGCCCGCCGGAGGGCGGCCGAGCGCGGCGACGTTCTCCTCGCCGAAACACGCCTTCAGGTAAGGCAGCACCACGGCCTCGGCGAAGTGGTCATGCCCCGCGGGCACCGGCGTGTGGGTGGTGAACACGGTGTTCGCGGCGACTCCCTCGAGTGCCGCGTCCAAGCCGAGGCCTTCCTGCATTAGCACGCGCACGCGCTCCAGAACCATGAAAGCCGCGTGACCCTCGTTGATGTGCCATACCGTGGGCTTGAGGCCGATCGCAGCCAGCGCGCGCACGCCGCCCACGCCGAGAACGAGTTCCTGCTCCAGGCGCGTGACGCGGTCGCCGCCGTAGAGCCGATGGGCGATGTCGCGGTCGCGCTCGGCGTTTTCCGCCAGGTCGGTGTCCAGCAGGTACAGCGTGACGTGGCCGACGCGCGCCCGCCACACCTTGACCAGCACGTTTCTTCCGGGAAACTGGACCTCGACCGTCAAGTCGCCGCCGTCGGCGCGGCGCACGGGCGCGATCGGCAGGTCATCGAAATCATTGTCGTGGTATGCCGCGCGCTGGCGTCCGTCGGCGTCGACGGTCTGGGTGAAGTAGCCCTGCCGATACAGCAATCCGACCGCGATGAACGGCAGCTGGAAATCGCTCGCCGCCTTGCAGTGATCGCCGGCGAGGATACCGAGACCGCCAGAGTACATCGGCAAACTCTCGTGCACGCCGAACTCGGCGCAGAAATACGCGACCAGATCCTCGGGCCGGAAGCCGCCCGAGTTCTGCTTGAACGGCGGCTCGGCGTGGTAGGCGTCGAAGGCCGCGAGCACGCGCGTGAGGTTGTCGAGAAACGCGGGGTCGGCGGCGGCGTCCATCAGGCGCTGCTCGTCGATCCGCTTGAGCATCGCTTTCGGACAGTGACCGACCGCGTCCCAGAGCGCGGGGTTCATCCTCGCAAAGAGCGAGCGCGTGGGGCGGTTCCAGCTGTACCAGAGATTGTTCGCGAGCTCCTCGAGCCGCTCGAGGCGCTTCGGGACACGAGGATTGACCTCAAGCGAATAGCTGGTGGCAGGCTGCACGCAGCCGCGTAGTCTACCGAATCAATGCTCCGCCGGTGCGCTGGCGGGGCGCGCCAGATTCACATTTTTTGTCCACCAGAGCTCCGCTTCGCGTTGCGTCCAGCGGTGCTCGAGCGCGAGCGTATCGAGGGCCTCGACCAGGTCGGCGATGCGCTGCGGCCGGTGCTCGCGCCGCTTTTCGACGCACGAGAGCACGAGCAAGTCGACCTCGACCGGGATCGGCTGCGGCGCCATCGCCGAGGCGCGCGGCGGCTCCTCGTTCAGGATCTTGCTCGTGAGCTGGAGGTCGTCTGCGCTCTCGAAGAGCTTGCGGCCGGTGAGCATGAGGAACGCGACCGCGCCGAGCGCATAGATGTCGACGCGCGCGTCAACGTCGGCCGGGTTGCGCAGCCGCTCGGGCGCCATGTAGAGCGGCGTGCCGAGGATGCGCAGGCTGCGCGTAAGGTCGCGGCTGTGCTCCTCGGCGACGTGCTTCACCAGCCCGAAGTCCAGGATCTTGACATGGTCGTATACCCCGCCGTAGCGGCACACCATGATGTTCTCGGGCTTGATGTCCCGGTGCACCACGCCTTTCGCGTGCGCTTCGGCAAGCGCCGCGCACACCTGGCGCAGGATGTGGATGGTCCGCGCCACCGGGATCGGATTTTGTTTGGCCAGGACTTCAGAAACGGTCAGGCCGTCCAGGTACTCCATCGCGTAGTAGAAAAGGCCGTCGCGCGTGCGGCCGAAGTCGAAGATCTCCACCGTGTTCGGATGCGCGAGGCTCGAGGCCATCTGCACCTCGCGCTCGAAGCGGGCGATCATCTCGTCGGTGGCGCGTGCCGGCTTCAAGAGCTTGACGGCCGCCGGCCGCCTGAGCAGATCATGCCGTGCGAGATAGACGGTCGCCATCCCGCCTTCGCCGATGCGCTTCTTCAGCACGTAGGCGCCGAGCTTGCGGGCGCCGCCGAGCTCGCTGCGCAGCCGCACCACCGACAGCGCGCTCGCGGCGGCGGCGAGCACGGCAATGACGAGCGCCCCGAACACCACGCCGAAAGCGATGTTGAGGTAGCGCAGCGGCGCATAGGCCTCGGCGGCGGCGATCTCGATCGCCACGCCCATCGAGCTCTCGGGCAGCCAGCGCCATGCGCCGATCGTCTCCACGCCGCGATGGCTCTCGTAGGGATCGAGCGCGACGCCCTCGGGCTTGCGGCCGAGCGGTGCGCTTTCGCCGAACCTGTCGGCGGTCAGCATGTTTGCGGCGCGGTCGAACACGAACGCCTCCCCGCTCGGGCCGGGCCGCGCGGACGCGAGGATCGAGCCGAACACGGCGTCGACCGGCTGGGCGATCCCGAGGACCGCGATCACTTTCCCGCCGTCGCGCACCGGCGCATACACCCAGGCGAACGGCGGTCCGGGCCGCACGCGCTCCGGGGGCGTCCCGATGCGCTCGGCGTCCCGGAAGGGCCGGATGAAGCGCGCTTTGCCTTCGAATACCGGCTCCAGCTCGGCAAGAAACGCCGCGCTCACGTCGCGGCCGCAGTACGCCGGGAACCGCGTCGCGAGGAGCTGCCCGCCGCGCGCCACCACGTTGAAGGTCGCGTCGCCGCCTTCGCGCAGCAGCGGCCGCATGACTTCCTCCAAGTGCGCGCGCGCGCTGCCCGAGCAGCCCGGATTGCGGGCGAGGGCGCCGATCCCTTCGCGCACGCGCGCATCGCGCGCGAGGCGCTGGGCGTTGGCGATCTCCTCGTTTATCCAGACGCGCAGCGCATTGACGCCGGAGTCGAGCAGGCTTTGCAGCGTGCTCGCGCGGATCTCGCGCAGCGAGCGCTCCACCTGGCTGTAGGTCCAGTAGCCGAGCGCGAAAAGAAGCGCGGCGACCACGAGCACGCCGGTAGCCCAAGCCGGAACGGAAACCAGCCGTTGTTGCGGCTGCCCCGAGGCCGGATGAAGAGTGTCCTCGGCTATGGTATGGGAACAGCAGCGAGCAGCTGCGCGCCGACGTCGACGCGGCGTCCGGCGTCGTGCGCCGGGCGCAGGCGATGCGCCGCGACGCCGGGCACGATGGCCTGAACGTCTTCGGGGATCACCTTGTCGCGGCCCTCGAGCAGCGCCCATGCCTTCGCCGAATGCACCAGCGCGAGCGCGGCGCGCGGGGAGAGGCCCGTGAGGTACTCCGGGGAGCGGCGCGTGTGCTCAACGATGGCCTGCACGTAGTCGAGCAGCGCGGGCGAGACGTACATCCTCTGCACGCTGGACTGCAGCTCCATCAGCTCCGCGGGCGTCATGCATGGATCGAGCGTCGCGAGCAGATCACGCCGGTCGGTGCCCGAAAGCAGCGCGCGCTCGGCGTCGCGGTCGGGATAGCCGAGCTCGATGCGCATCATGAAGCGGTCGAGCTGCGACTCGGGCAACGGAAACGTGCCCACCTGGTCGGAGGGGTTCTGAGTGGCGATGACGAAGAAGGGCTCGGGCAGCTTGCGCGTCTCTCCCTCGGCCGTGACCTGGTGCTCCTCCATCGCTTCGAGCAGCGCCGACTGCGTCTTCGGCGTGGCGCGGTTGACTTCGTCGGCGAGGATGACCTGCGCGAAGATCGGCCCGGGGTGGAACTTGAAGGCGCCCGACTCGCGCTCGTAGATCGACACGCCGAGGATGTCGGCGGGCAGCATGTCGCTTGTGAACTGGATGCGCTGGAAATGCAAGCCGAGCGCCTTGGCCAGCACGTGGGCGAGGGTGGTCTTGCCGACGCCGGGAAGGTCCTCGATCAGCAGGTGGCCGCGCGCGAGCAGGCACCCGAGCGCGAGACGCACCTGGGTTTCCTTGCCGAGGATAATGCCGCTCGCGGCGCCCACTACACGATCGATAGGCGACGCCGCGACAGCGGGCTGCTGGAACTCGGCCTTGAGAAGCATGCGGCGATTGTACTCGATGCGATAAGATGGAAATTCGCATGCCTGCCGCATTTGTCACACATCCAGAGTGCTTCAAGCACGAAATGGGCGCGCATCATCCCGAGCGCCCGGCGCGCCTCTCCGCGATCGAGGACCAGCTCATCGCTTCCGGCCTGGGCCAGTACCTCGCGCGCTACGACGCGCCGCTCGCGAGCGACGAGCAGCTGGCGCGCGTGCACCCGCCCGAGTATGTGCAGGCGATCCGCGAGTTCGCGCCGAGCAGCGGCACCGTGCATCTGGACCCGGACACCGCGATGAACCCGTTCAGCCTGCAGGCGGCGCTGCGCGCCGCGGGCGCGGCGGTTCTCGCGACCGACCTCGTTCTCACAAGAAAGCACAATTCGGCGTTCTGCGCCGTTCGCCCGCCAGGCCATCACGCCTGCCGCGCGCGGCCGATGGGGTTCTGCATCTTCAACAACGTCGCGGTCGCCGCGCGCCACGCGCTCGCTGCGCATGGACTGGAGCGCGTGGCGATCATCGACTTCGACGTGCACCACGGCAACGGCACCGAGGACATCTTCGAGGGCGACGAGCAGGTGCTGATGGCGTCGATCTTCCAGCACCCGTTCTATCCGTACAGCGGCACCGAAAGTCCGGCGTCCAACATGCACAACATCCCGCTCGCCGCCGGGTCGGGCTCCAAGGAACTGAAAGAGGTGGTGCTCGAGGAATGGCTTCCGGCGCTGAACGACTTCAGGCCCGAGCTCGTTCTTTTCTCCGCCGGATTCGATGCGCACATCGAGGACGACATGGCGATGCTGCGCTTCACCGACGGTGACTACGCCTGGGTCACCGAGCAGGTGAAGCTCGTGGCCGAGCGCTACGCGAAGGGCCGCATGGTGTCGATGCTCGAGGGCGGCTATGCGCTCTCCGCGCTGGGCCGCAGCGCCGTGCAGCACATCAGGGTCCTCGCGGGACTGAACTAGGTCTCAAGAATCCTGCAGTCAACGGTCAGTTCTTCTCCGGCTGCGATCTCGCGTACCGCCACGTCGACGCCATGGCGCTCGCGCGCGAAGACCGGACGAAGGATTTGGCGTATCTGCGCTCGAGCCTGACCGGCACGAGGAGCGCCACGCGCAAGGATCAGTCGAGAATCCGATCCGCGCGCAGCAGGACCGACTGGGGGATGACGAGGCCCAACGCCCGCGCGCTCTTTGCGTTGATCACCAGCTCGATCTTCGAGGGCTGCTCGACCGGAAGTTCGGCGGGCTTCGCGCCTTTCAATATTCGGTCCACATAGTTGGCTGCCCGCCGGTAGTTGTCCGCGGCCGAAGGTCCGTAGGACATCAGGCCGCCGGACTCGACGAACTCGCTGGTCTCGTAGATCGCTGCGATGCGGTTCGCGGCGGCGAACTCGACGATGCGCCTGCGGTGCTGCAGTGTGAGGCCGTCCACCACCGCGAGCAGGACATCGGGCCGCGCCTTTTCCATGGCGGCGAACGCCCGGTCAAAGTCGGCGCTGTTGCGCACTTCGTGCGTCGTCGTCGCGATGCCGAGCGCGCGCGCGGCGGACTGCGCTTCGGTGACGCGCACCGTCATGCCAAAATCAGTGGGATTGAAAAGCAGCGCCACGCGGGCGGCGCCCGGATGGACGTCCTTGAGCAGCTGGAGCCGCTTCGGGGTCGTCTCGGTCGCGAGCACCGACAATCCGGTGATGTTGCCGCCTGGGCGCGCCAGGCTCGAGATGTGCCCGGCGGCGACCGGATCGCCCGTGGCTGCGAACACAATAGGGATCGTGGTGGTCGCCTGCCGCGCGGCGTTGATGGCCGGGAACGCCGCCGTCACGATGACATCGACTTTCAGCTCGACGAGCTCCGACGCGAGCTTCGGCAGGCGCTCGGGATGTCCCTCGGCGTAGCGCTTTTCGAGCACGATCGTGCGGCCTTCTTCGTACCCGAGGTCGCGCAGCCCTTGGAGGAATGCGTCGCGAAGGGGCGCATGTACCGCCTCGGGCGGGGCGAAGAGCATCCCGATGCGCGGGACCTTCTGCACCGGCTGGGCAAGGGCTGCTCCAGCCGCTGCGAGAGCCCACGCAAGCGCGAGAAGCTGCAGAGGTGCGTACCTGATCATGCGTAGCCGAGCACCGCCGTCATCTATCGATGAAACGCTTCCGCAGTTCTGGCGTTGGCACGATGCAGGCATCGTGGCGCCCGAACCAGCGATACCGGTTGCGTGCGACGACGTCGTACGCATAGTCGCGAATCGACCGGGGGACGATCCTGACCACGCCCAGCAGCTTCCAGGCACCGCGCAGGAAGCGTGCGACGCGGATCGCCGCGTCGGATCTCACGTAGGCTCTTCCGTCGGCGATGACGACGAACGTTTTCATCTGAGTGGGATCGATGCCGAACTCCTGCATCAGGCGCATGCCTGCCGGCGATTGCAGCGGCGCAAATCGCAGGTCCTGAGCTTCTTCGTGGCGCAGAACGAAAGCAACCGATCCGGTGCAGAGCTTGCATACACCATCAAAGAGTAGAACCGGCCTAGGCGGTGACAGGGGTCAGGTCGAGGATGGACCGCGCCGCGGCGGCGAAGGCGTCGTCGTCGGCGCGGGCGATGGATACCGGCGCCGCGTCGGCAAGTTGGATGAAGTTGCGGTTGGAGGAGCGACGGTAGGCAGGATCGTAGTGCTCGACGAGCAGCCGGCGCACCAGCTCGCGCCAGTCAGTGATCGACTTCCACTCGGCGATGCGCTCGCGCCCGTGCAGTGCGACGAGACAATCAAGCTGCTTGTTCAGTGCGTCTCTGTCGGAAAGGAAATGCCGGTATTCGTCCAGCAGCAGATCCACCCGCATATCGATGCTCGTATCGAGAACGATGCAAGGCGATGCGCGCATGCGCTCCATGAGCGCTTCCGGAACGTGAAGCTCGCCGATCTTTTTCGATTCGCCTTCAACGTACACCGGCTTTTCGGGCCGAGGACCCGAAAGCTGCTGAAGCAGCAGGCTCTCGAACATTTTCTGCGTGGGCTGCGGGCGGCCGGGCAGGTTGCCAAGCACCGAGCCGCGGTGCGCGGCAAGGCCCTCGAGGTCGAGGACCTGCGCGCCGGCGCGCTGCAGGGCACCGAGCAGTCGGCTCTTGCCGCTGCCCGTAGGGCCGTGAATCACGATGAATTCCAGCCCGGGAGGAAGAGATTGCAGTTGTGAAACCACGAACCTGCGATAAGCCTTGTAGCCGCCCTCAAGGGTCTCGGCGTTCCAGCCGATCTCGCGCAGGACATGCGCCATCGCGGCCGAGCGCTTGCCGCCGCGCCAGCAGTAGACGAGCGGATGCCAGGTCTTGTCGTTCTCCCGGAAGAGTTCCTCTATATGGCGCGCGATGTTGCGGGAGATGAGTGAAGCCCCGGCCTTCTTGGCGGAGAAAGCTGAGACCTGCTTGTACAGGGTTCCGACCTCGGCGCGCTCGGCGTCGTCGAGCACCGGCGCCGAGATCGCGCCGGGAATGTGGTCTTCGGCGTACTCGGCGGGCGAACGCACGTCGATGATGGCGTCGAAGCGCTTGAAGTTCATGGTTAAAATTCTACGCTTATGAATGCACCCGAACGGATCAGGCTGACCGAGTTCAGCCACGGCGGCGGCTGCGGCTGCAAGATCGCGCCCGCGGTGTTGTCCGAAATTCTTGCAGCAGCACCAAAGGGAAGTGTCTTCTCCGAGTTGCTGGTGGGAACTGAAACCGCGGACGACGCGGCGGTCTACAAGTTGAACGAAACGCAGGCACTCGTGGCGACGACCGACTTCTTTACGCCGGTGGTCGACGATCCGTACGACTTCGGCCGCATCGCCGCGACCAATGCGATCTCGGACGTGTACGCGATGGGCGCGCGGCCGATCATGGCGCTCGCGCTGGTCGGCATGCCGCTCGAGAAGCTCCCGCTGAGCGTGATCCGGAGGGTGCTCGAGGGCGGCGAATCGGTGTGCGCGGCCGCCGGAATTCCGATCGCGGGCGGGCATTCCATCGACACGCTCGAGCCGATCTACGGTCTGGTGGCGCTCGGACTTGTGCATCCGGAGCGGGTCAAGAGAAACAGTTCCGGAAAGCCCGGCGATGTTCTGATTCTCGGCAAGCCGCTCGGCATCGGCATCCTCTCCGCCGCGCTCAAGAAAGGAAAGCTCTCGGCCGCGGGCTATGCGCAGATGGTCGAGTGGACCACCAGGCTCAACACGCCGGGCGAAGCGCTCGCCGCCATGCCGCAGGTACACGCGCTCACCGACGTCACCGGCTTCGGGCTCGCGGGTCACCTGCTCGAGGTCTGCCGCGGGTCGCGCCTCTGCGCAGAAGTGGATTTTTCTTCCATTCCCATCCTCGGAGAGGCGCTCGACTGGGTGAAGCAGGGCGTCGCTACCGGCGCCTCCGAGCGCAACTGGAAGGGATACGGGCACGAGGTCGAGTTCTCCGGCGAAGACTGGAAGCGCAAGCTCCTGACCGATCCGCAGACGAGCGGTGGGCTTCTCGTCGCCTGCGCACCGGACGTTCAGGAAAGGGTATTGGACATTTTCAGGAAGCAGGGCTTTGGGGAGGCGCGGGCGATCGGCCGCCTTGTTCCCGGTCCACCGAAGCTGACCGTGCGCTAGAAATCGGGCTCAGACCGAGGCTCAGACCCCGATTTCTATTTGAGAAGGCGTTTCAGGGCGGGCCAGACATGGTCAAGCATGAGCGGCTGCGCAGCTTCGGTCGGGTGAATGCGATCGGGCTGGAAGAACTCCGGCTTCTCGGCGAAGTCTTCCAGCAGGAAGGGCACGAGCGCGGTGCGATGCGTCTTCGCGAGGTCGCGGAACACCGCCTCGAAGCCGCGTGTGTACTCCTCGCCGTAGTTGGGCGGCACTTTCACGCCGAGCAGCAGCACGCGCGCGCCCTGCGCTTGTGCATCCCGGATCATTGCGGATAAGTTGGCGCGGATCTGCGCCGGCGGCAGGCCGCGCAGGCCGTCGTTGCCGCCGAGGGCGAGGATCATCACCGCGGGGCGATGGCGCTCGAGCAGGGGCTTCAAGCGGGCGCGTCCGCCGCCGCTCGTGTCGCCCGAGATGCTCGCGTTCACGACGATATAATCCGGTTGCTCGCGCTTGAGGCGCTCCTCGAGCAGCGCCACCCAGCCGCGGTTGCGCGGAATGCCATAAGCCGCCGACAGGCTGTCACCAACCACCAGAATGGACTTTTCCGCAGCCCAGGCAGGAGCCGTCAGGACGACGACCAACAGCAGCGTGGTGATGGCGCGCGGCATCGGCAAGACCGTGAAGAGCGGGGAAGCGGACCTCGTTATTCTGCGCGAGATCGATCTTGCGGTCACGCGCGGCGAGGCGGTCGCGGTGGTCGGCGCCTCCGGATCAGGCAAGTCCACGCTGCTCGCGATCCTCGCCGGGCTCGACACGCCGACGAACGGCACGGTCGAGCTCGACGGCCAGGACCTCTTCGCCATGGACGAAGACATGCGCGCGGAGCTGCGCGGACGTGCGGTCGGCTTCGTGTTTCAGTCTTTCCAGCTCCTGCCCTCGCTCACCGCGCTGGAAAATGTCATGCTGCCCCTCGAGCTCGCCAGCGACGCCGCGGCCGAAACCAAGGCAAGAGACATGCTCGTTCGAGTCGGTCTGGGCGAGCGCCTGCAGCATTACCCGAAGCATCTCTCGGGCGGCGAGCAGCAGAGAGTGGCGCTCGCGCGCGCATTCGTCGTGCGGCCGCAGCTGCTCCTTGCCGACGAGCCGACCGGGAGCCTCGACGCCGACTCGGGCGCGGAAGTGATCCGGCTGTTGTTCGAAATGAATCGCGAGTACGGCACTACGCTGGTCATGGTGACTCACGACGAAAGCCTCGCCGCACGCTGCAGCCGGACGGTGCGGCTCGCGGGCGGCAGGATCGCGGCATGACGCAATCGTTGCGCATGCTCGTGCGCGACTGGCGCGCGGGCGAGCTGCGCGTGCTCGCGATGGCATTGACGATCGCGGTGGCTGCGATTACCAGCGTGGCATTTTTCGCCGACCGCGTGGGCCAGGGCCTCGCGCGCGACGCGCACCAGCTTCTCGGCGCGGATCTCGTGCTCCGCGCGGACAATCCCTGGCCGCGCAGCGCCGCCGAGACGATCGACCGCGCCGGCGTGCAGCGTGCCGAGGCCGTCAACTTCATCAGCATGGCTTCCGGGAAGGAGAGCCACCTCTCCGGCGTCAAAGCAGTGTCGGAGAACTACCCGCTGCGCGGGCGGCTGCGCATCGCCGCGGCGCCCGGCATGCCGGATGCGCCCGCCGCGCGCGGCCCGGCGTCGGGAACGGTCTGGCTCGAAGAGCGGCTCGTGACCGCCCTCGGCGCGCCGGTCGGCTCGCGCATTCGGGTCGGACGCGCGCAGTTCGAGGTGGCGGCGGTGCTCACCCTGGAGCCCGAGCGCACGACGGGTTTCTTCAACATTGCGCCGCGGCTCATGATGAACATCGCCGACGTTCCTTCAACCGGGCTCATTCAACCCGGAAGCCGCGTCTGGTATTACCTCTATGCCGCAGGCACGCCTGAAAAAATCAAGTCGCTCGAAAGCTCCATAAAGCTCGAGCGCGGCCAGCGCATCGACAACCTGGAGACCGGCCGGCCTGAAGTGCGCTCGGCGGTGGACCGAGCACAGCGCTTTCTCGGACTGACCGCGCTCCTCGCGGCGATCCTCGCCGGCGTCGCGGTCGCGCTCGGCACGCGGCGCTTCGTCGAGCGCCACCTCGACGGCTGCGCGGTGATGCGCTGCATCGGCGCGACGCAGGCGCAGCTGCTTCGGCTCTACACCGTCGAATTTCTGGTGCTTGGGCTGGCCGCGTGCGCCGCGGGCTGCGCGATCGGGTTCGTCGCCCAGGAGGCGATCGCGGCCGCGGTCGCGGAGGTCGTGCGCTCGGAGCTGCCGCCGCCGCGCCTCGCGCCCGCGGTGCAGGGATTCCTCGTCGGGCTCGTGCTGCTCCTCGGCTTCGCGTTGCCGCCGCTGGTGCAGCTGAAGAACGTCCCCGCGGTGCGCGTCATGCGCCGCGAGTCCGGCAAGCCGAAGGGCGGCACGCTGGCCGCGTACGCCGCCGGCCTTGCTTCGCTTTCGGCGCTTCTCGTGTGGCAGGCGGGCGACCTGAAGCTCGGCCTCACGGTGGTGGGCGGCTTCGCCGCCGCGGTGGCCGTCTTTTTCGTGGTGGCGTGGGCAGTAGTCCGATTGCTCACGCACCAGAAGGTCATCTCGCGGGTGGGTCACTCCACTCTGCGCTACGGCCTCGCGAATCTCAGGCGCCACGCGCGCGGCAACGCGGTGCAGATCGCGAGCCTCGCTCTGGGCCTGACGGCGGTGCTGCTTCTTACCTTCACGCGCAACGACCTCGTCGACGCGTGGCGCCGCAGCGCGCCGCCCGACGCGCCGAACCGCTTCCTGATTGGCGTGCAACCCGAGCAGCTGGAGCCGCTGCAGGCGTTCTTCGCCGCGCACCGCATCGCGGTTCCGGAGCTTTACCCGATGGTGCGCGGCCGGCTCATCGCGGTGAACGGCAGGCCGGTGAGCGAGGCCGACTACAGCGAGGAGCGCGCCAAGCGCCTGGTGGAGCGGGAGTTCAACCTTTCTTATATGAGCGAGCTGCCGGATCACAACCAGATCACCGCAGGCTCGTGGTTCCGGCCGGACGAGAAGGCCCTCTCCGTCGAAAGCGGCATCGCTGAGCGCCTCGGCTGGAAGATCGGCGACCAGCTCACCTGGGCGGTCGGCTCGGAGAATTTCACCGGCCGCATTACCTCGCTGCGCAAGCTCCGCTGGGACTCGATGAAGGTCAATTTCTTCGTCGTCACGCCACCGGCGCTGCTCGAAGGCTTCCCGACGAGTTTCATCAGCGCGTTTCGCCTCGAGGCCGAGGCGCAGGCGGTCGTAAGCGAGCTCGCGGAGCGCTTCCCCAACGTCACCGTGATCGACGCCGCGGCGGCGCTGCGCCAGGCGCAGGACGTGATCGACCAACTGATCAACGCGATCCAGTTCGTGTTCATATTCGCGCTCGCCGCCGGCTTGCTCGTGCTGTACTCCGCGCTTGTGGCCACAGAAGACGAGCGTCGGCGCGAAGCCGCGGTGATGCGCGTCTACGGCGCCTCGCGCGCCCAGGTCACCGGTACACAGCGCGCCGAGTTCCTCGCCATGGGCGTGATCGCGGGTCTGCTCGCGACGCTCGGCGCGGCGGCGATCGGCCAGGTGCTCGCGCGCCGGGTGTTCGAGCTCGATCTGCCGCCTTCGGCCGCCCTCTGGCTCGCCGGACCGGCCGCCGGCCTTGCGCTCCTCTCGCTCAACGCCTGGCTCTCCTCGCGCAAAGTGCTGCGCGCCTCGCCCGCGCTCACGTTGCGAGATTCTGTTTAAATGCGCCATGGAATTCGCGGCGTATCTCCTCGTCGGGCTCGCGCTCGGCGCGGCTGCGGCGTGGCTCTTTAACCGGGAGACGCGCCGCCAGCTCGCCGAGGTTAACCGCAGTCGCGAGACGACGCTCGAGCAGCTGCGCGAGGAATCAAGCCGGCGCGCCTCCTTCGAGGCGCTTGCCGCCGGCATCCCCGAGCTGCACAAGGAGATCGAGGCCCGCAGCCTGACGATCGCGCAGCAGAGCCGCACGATCCTCGAGGTGACCAATGGAAAGGAGGCGCTCGCCGCGACGCTGGAGGCGGAAAGAAGGGCATTCGAAGAGAAGCTGAAGCTGCTCGGGGAGGCGAAGACCGCGCTGTCGGATGCGTTCAACTCGCTCTCGGCGAACGCGCTCAGAAGCAATTCCGAGGAGTTCCTCAAGCTCGCACACACCTCCGTCGCGCCGATCAAGGAGGCGCTCGGCAAGTTCGACAGCAAGATCCAGGCGCTGGAGGTCGCGCGCGAGGGCGCCTACCAGGGCCTGCTGCAGCAGGTAAGCCAGCTGCTCGACGCCGGCCGGCAGCTCAGGTCGGAGACCTCCAGCCTCGCGCAGGCGCTGCGCTCGCCCGTGGTTCGCGGCCAGTGGGGAGAGATCCAGCTGCGGCGGGTGGTGGAGATGGCCGGGATGCTGAGCTACTGCGACTTCACCGAGCAGGAAACGCTTAGAACGGAAACGGGCGTGTTGCGCCCGGACCTGATCGTGAAGCTGCCGGCGGGCAAGACGATCGTGGTGGACGCCAAGGCGCCCGTAGCGAGCTATCTAGATGCGATGGCGCTCGAGGACGAAGGCGCGCGCAAGGCGAAGCTGCAGGCGTTCGCGAAGCTCGTGCGCGACCGCGTGACGGAGCTCGGGAGAAAGTCCTATTGGGACCAGTTCGACCACACGCCCGAGCTCGTAGTCCTCTTCTTGCCCGGCGACCATTTCTATAGCGCAGCGCTGCAGGAGGATCCCTCGCTGATCGAGTTCGGCGTCGAGCAGAAGGTGCTGATCGCGACGCCCGTTAACCTGATCGGGCTGTTGCGCGCGGTTGCGTACGGCTGGCGTCAGGAGGCGATCGCGCTCAACGCGCGGGAGATCAGCGACCTCGGTGCCGAGCTCTACAAGCGGATCTCGGACCTCGGCGGCCATTGGATTGACCTCGGCAAGAACCTCGCGCGCACGGTCGAGGCTTTCAACAGCGCCGTGGGCTCGCTCGAATCGCGTGTCCTCGTTAGCGCGCGGCGCTTCAGGGAGCTCGGCGCCACACCTTCGGCCCTCGAGATCGAGGTGCTTGAGCCGGTCGAAAAGTCGCCACGCTCCGTCAAGGTGTAGCTGAATATCTACAGGCAAGGCCCCGGCTCACGGCGTAAAATTCTCTCAGGAGGGCGGAGGACTAGTAATGGCGATTGGAACTCGCTTGCCGCTTTCGCTGCGCTTCGTCGTGCCGCTTGCCTTGGCGCTGGCCGCGATCGCCTACGCGGTAGTGCCGCTCGTCGACCGGCTGACTTTCCAGTGGTTCGTGCGCGACCTCGACATGCGCGGCGCCGTGATCGTGCAGACGGCGCAGGACCCGCTGGTCGAGTTGCTGAGGAGCGGCCGTGGCGCGCGCGAACGGGTGCTGCGCTACTTCGACCGCATGGCCGAGGGGCAGCGCATCTTCGCGCTCGGCTTCTGCGACCCATCCGGGAAGCTCGCCTATGCCACGCGCGTCTTCCCCGAGGCGGTGCGCTGTGCGCGCGGCGAGCGGCGCGAGGCGCGCAATTTAGTGCTCGAGCTCTCCGACGGCGCGCTGCACGTCTCCGCGAACCCGATCGTCGCCGACGGCGCGGTGCTGGGCGAGCTGATGATCGTGCATGACATGAGCTTCGCGCAGCGCCGCAGCGCCGACACGCGCAAGTACGTGCTGTGGCTCTTCGCCGGGATCGCCGCGGTGGTGGCGCTCATCACCGTGATCATCGCGGAGATCAGCTGGCGCGGCTGGGTCGCGGGCATCAAGGCGGTGCTCTCGGGCGAGTACCTGCTGCGTTCGCCCACCGCCGCGGCCAGGTCCCCGGAACTGCGCCCGGAATTGCGTCCCATTGCGCGCGACCTGCAGGCGCTGGTAAACGACCTCGAAAGCGAGCGGCGCGCGCGCGACGAGAGCCAGACTACCTGGGGGCCCGAGGCGCTGCGCCGCATTTTGCGTCAGGACCTGAAGGGCGACGAGATTCTCATCGTGTCCAACCGGGAGCCCTATCTGCACGTGCGGCGCAAAGACAACGTGATCGAGATCCAGCGCCCGGCGAGCGGGCTGGTGACGGCGTTGGAACCTGTGATGCGCGCCTGCTCGGGAACCTGGATCGCGCACGGCGCGGGATCGGCCGACCGCGAGACCGTCGACCGGCACGACCATGTCATGGTTCCGCCGGAGAAGCCATCGTACCGGATCCGCCGCGTGTGGCTCTCCGAGCAGGAGGAGCAGGGCTACTATTTCGGCTTCGCCAACGAGGGACTCTGGCCGCTCTGCCATATCGCGCACACCCGGCCCACGTTCCGCGCGCCCGACTGGGAGCACTACCAGACCGTAAACCGACGCTTCGCCGACGTGGTCGCGGACGAAGCGCGCACCGACGACCCCATCGTGCTCGTGCAGGACTACCACTTCGCGCTGCTGCCGCGCATGGTGCGCGAGCGCCTGCCGCGCGCCACGATCATCACCTTCTGGCACATCCCGTGGCCCAATCCCGAGGCGTTCGGCATCTGTCCCTGGCGCGAGGAGGTGCTTGAAGGCATGCTTGGGTCCTCGATCCTGGGCTTTCACACCCAGTTTCACTGCAACAACTTCTTCGATACCGTCGACCGCTTTCTCGAGGCGCGCGTCGACCGCGAGACGTTTACCATCTCCTACGGCGGCGATCCGACCGAGGTGCGCAGGTATCCGATCTCGATCGAATGGCCGCCCTCGGCGCTTGCCCTCCAGCCGCCGGTGGCCGAGTGCCGTCTGCGGGTGAGCGAGCGCCTCGGCCTGCACCCGGATGTGCGTCTCGGCGTGGGCGTCGACCGGCTGGACTACACGAAAGGGATCCTTGAGCGTTTCGCCGCGATCGAGCGCCTGTTCGAGCTCGAGCCACGCTGGATAGGCCAGTTCTCCTTCATCCAGGCTGCGGCCCCGTCGCGCATCTCGATCGACGAGTACCAGAACCTGGAGGCGCGCGTGCGCTCGGTCGCAGCGCGCATCAACGACCGCTTTGGCCGCCCCGGCTGCCTGCCAATCGTGCTCAGGATCGAGCACCACGACGCGGCACAGGTATACGAGATGTACCGCGCCGCGGACCTTTGCTACGTGTCGAGCCTCCACGACGGCATGAACCTGGTGGCGAAAGAGTTCGTCGCCGCACGCGACGACGAACGGGGCGTGCTGCTGCTTTCGCAGTTCACCGGCGCGGCGAGGGACCTCGCAGAAGCGCTCATCGTCAATCCCTACGACATTGAGCAGAGCGCGGCGGCGATGCACCTCGCGCTCACCATGTCGCCCGAGGAGCAGCGCGCACGCATGCGCAGCATGCGCAACCTCGTCCAGGAGTTCAACGTCTACCGCTGGGCCGGGCGCATGCTGCTCGACGCCGCACGCATGCGCCACCGTAGCCGCGTGATGGCCCGCGCCCGCGCCGCCCGCCGTCGCTCTAGCGCACTCGCGTAAGGAATGCCGTCTGCCGTTTTGCCCCCTGTTCAGCGTAACTGGGCCTTCTTCCTCGATTTCGACGGCACGCTGATCGATATCGCGGCTACTCCGGAAGCCGTCGACGCCACCCCAGCCGAGATCGCTCTTCTTGCCGGTTTGATGCAGGCGACCCAGGGCGCCGTCGCGCTCATCAGCGGGCGCTCGATCGCGCGCATGGACGAGCTCTTCAAGCCGCTCGTGCTGCCGGCCGCCGGCCAGCACGGCGCCGAACGCCGCGATGCCCAGGGGCGGCGCCACCGCTACCGCTTTCCCGTGAACGCGCTGCGCCCGGTCGCTGGCGGCATCCGCAGCTTCGCCGCCCGGCACCGGGGGCTGGTGTTCGAAGATAAGGGCGCGAGCGTCGCCCTGCACTACCGGTTGGCGCCCGAGCTCGCCGCCGCGGCCTACGAGGCGATGCGGGAGGCGGCCGAGTCGCTCGGCGATGCGGTTGAGGTGCAGGGCGGCAAGATGGTGGTCGAACTGAAGCCCGCGGGCTGCGACAAAGGCCGTGCGATCGAAGCGTTCATGCAGGAGCCGCCGTTCGCCGGGCGCGTTCCGGTGTTTTTGGGCGACGACGTGACCGACGAATACGGCTTTCGCGTCGTCAACCGTCTCGGCGGCCACTCGGTAAAGGTCGGCGAAGGCGAGAGCGCAGCGCGCTGGCGCCTGGAGAACCCGGCTGCGACGCGCAAATGGCTCACCGGCTGGCTGGAGAAATGCGGCTCGGCGTCGACGTAGGCGGGACCAAAATCGCGGTCGCGGTGCTCGACGCCAACGGCGCCGAGCGGCTTCGCCGGCGCGTGTTCTACACGCGTCGCCAATACGATGCCGCGCTTGCGCTGCTTCTCGAGACGATCAGGGCTGCGGAGACCGACGCCGGCGAGCGGTGCACGATCGGCGTCGGCATGCCGGGGCTGATCGATCCGCAGACCGGCGTGGTCGAGAACGCCTACAACACGCCTTTCAACAAGGCGTTCCTGAAGAGGGATCTCGAAAGCGAACTTCGCAGAGAGGTGCGCTTCGCCAACGACGCTAACTGCTTTGCGCTGTCGGAGGCGATCGACGGCGCGGCCCGCGGTGCGCGCGTGGTGTTCGGCGCGATCCTCGGCACCGGCGTCGGCGGAGGCGTCGTGGTCGGCGAGCGCATCCTCGAAGGCCGCCATGGCATCGCCGGCGAGTGGGGCCACACCCCCCTGCCATGGATGACGAAAGAGGAGTATCCCGGCCCGCGCTGCAACTGCGGCCGGCTCGGCTGCATCGAGCAGTTCCTTTCCGGGCCGGCAAAGAACCGGGAGCGCGACGCAATGGGCGAGGACGGCGCCATGGCGCGCTACGAGGATCGCCTTGCGCGCGCGTTCTCCACCATCATCAACGTACTCGACCCGGACGTGATCGTGGTCGGCGGCGGGCTGTCGAAGCACGAGCGGCTCTACGCCAACGTGCCGCCGCTCCTGAAAAGGTACGTGTACTGGAAAGACCCGCGCACCCCCATCGTGCGTGCCGCGCACGGCGACGCAAGCGGCGTGCGCGGCGCGGCCATGTTATGGCCGCTCTAGCGCCTTGTTGATGAGCTTGAGATCCTTGACGAGCTGCTCCAACGCGGCCTCCTTTTCTTCCCCTTCCCTCAGCCGCAGAAGCGCCGACGGGTGAAAGGTCGCGAACACATGCCGCGCGAGCGGGCTTTCTACGAATCGGCCGCGGTCGACCGAGACCTTGAACTGCGGCCCGATCAGCGCCTTGGCCGCGGTTGCACCCAGAGCGACGATCACATGGGGCCTTACGGCCTGTATTTCGCCTTCCAGCCACTGATGGCAGGCGTCGATCTCGCGCTGCGCCGGGGTCTTGTGCAGGCGCCGCTTGCCGCGCAGCTGCCATTTGAAATGCTTGACCGCGTTGGTCACGTACAGGTGGGCGCGCTCCACGCCCGCCGCTTCGAGCGCGCGGTCGAGCAGCCGGCCCGCCGGACCCACGAACGGCAGTCCCTTCTTGTCTTCCTCGTCGCCTGGCTGCTCGCCGACCAGCATCACGCGCGCATGCGGGTCCCCGGCGCCGAACACAGTTTGTGTCGCGTTCGCCCAGAGCGGGCAATCTTGGCAGCTGCGGGCTTCGTCGCGCAGCTCGTGCAACGATTTCGCCATAGCCTCTTAGAATGCCCGGCTTGAAAAAGATTGCAGTGTTGACGAGCGGCGGAGACGCCCCGGGCATGAACGCGGCGATCCGCGCCGTGACGCGGGGGGCGCTCGCGCACGGATGGCAGGTGTTCGGCGTGCGCAACGGCTACGCCGGGCTGCTCGGCGACCATTTCGAGCCGCTGGCCGCGCGCGACGTCGGCGGCATCATGCAGTCAGGCGGCACCGTGCTCGGCAGCGCCCGCTGCCCCGAGTTCGCCGAGGCCGCAGGCCGCAGGCAGGCGCTTCTCAATCTGGAGAAACGCAAGATAGAAGCACTCGTCGTCATCGGCGGCAACGGTTCGCAGTCGGGGTCGGCCAGCTTGGCACGCGAGGGCTTCACGGTGCTCGGCGTTCCCTCCACCATCGACAACGACCTTTACGGCAACGACGTGAGCATCGGCTGCGACACCGCGATCAACATCACGCTGGAGGCGATCGACCGCCTGCGCACCACGGCGTCCTCGCACCAGCGCGCTTTCGCGGTGGAGACGATGGGCCGCGATTGCGGCTATATCGCGCTCATGTCGGGCATCGCGGGCGGCGCGGAAGTCATCGCGCTGCCCGAGGTGGACATCACCCCGGCCGTGATCGCCGAGCGTCTGCGCGCCGCCTACCGCCGCGGTAAGACGCACGCGCTCGCCGTGATCGCCGAGAAAGCGCGCTGCGGCGTGCATGAGCTGATGGAGTATTACAAGACAAACCGCGCCCTCATCGGGTTCGACCTTCGCGTGACGCGCCTCGGCCACGTTGTGCGCGGCGGTACGCCGAGCGCCGCCGACCGCGTGCTCGCCACGCGCCTTGGCGCCGCCGCGACCGATACGCTCGCCGCCGGAGGCCATGGCGTGCTGGTCGGCATCGTGCGCGGCGACATCGTCACCACGCCGCTCTCCGAGATCGACGGGCGCACGCGTCCCGCGGACGCGAGCCTGCTCGAGCTCGCGCGCGTGATGGCAATTTAGTAGGAGGCGCGGGCGCTCGCCCGGCATTCCGGCCGCCGTTTTGGCAGACCGGCGACCGCGGCGGCGATCGGCACCGCGACTTCGCCCGCGGTCGTGATGCTGGTGCCGAGCGAGCTGCGCTTGGGGGGCCAGGTGACCGAGCGGATGCTGCTGTTGACCGCGGCAAATACCGTGCTCGCGTACGTGGCGAGGACACCGCTTCCAGTCCTCGCGCCTCACCGCAGTGAGCGCGTTCCTGCTCGCCGGGCACATCCCCTTCGTGCTCGACTGGGCCGAGTTCGTCGACTACTTCCGCCGGATGCGCGACTTCGGCATCGTCGAGAGCATAAGAGACTTCTGCTACACGCCGCTTACCGTGCGGCGCGCGGCCTGTGAAGCGTCAACAGCCACAACAGCTTCGAGGCCAGCCGCTTCGGTTACGCCGGCGAGATCGTCGACCCCTACGGCGAGGATGCAGGGCGACATCCTCGACACCCTCGCCATCGTCGCCGCGCACGCGTCGGTGCTCGGCAGCCGCGAGTTGCTCGAGGAGCTTGAGCGGCTGGTGTGCGCCGCGGACTCCGACGCCGACTGCCTGCGCGCGCGCCGGAGCGAGTGAGCGCCTCACCAAGAAGGTCGATCGAGGCGCGCAGGCCTTAAGGCTCGTTTAAGCGTTGCCGTAGCACAATAAGAGCACGCTTTAAAAAGGAGGTGCGGCGTGAGGCCGATGCCGACGCTTCTTCCTCGGGCGGCCCGCAGCATCATCCTCGTTCATCGCCATGGCGGCCGGCTGCAGCGGCAGCACGCCGCGCGCCTCGGCTTCGATACGCGCGAGATCCGCGCCACGGTGAAAGCGAGCCGGTGAGCGGAAAGCTGCACGGGTCTCGGCCCCGAGAACCGCTACAACCCGAAGCTCTTGCGCCGATCTGCGGAAAGAGGTAGAGCGGCACGTGATGAACGGCAGCACGCCGGCGAGAGAAATAGGACTTCTGCTTCCCAAAGGAGGCTCCATGCAGCGCAAATCGAAAACGGGTAGTAATCGCGGAGCGGCGCGCCAGACAAACGCGGCGACGCGGCGCGCGGCGCGCGAGATCCGCGGCGCGGCTTCGGAGATCGCCCAGAGCGTGGAAGCAAAACGCGCACTTGTTCGTGCGCGGGCGGCGCTTAACGCGCTCGCCAAGGCGGCTTCGGCGGCCGGCGCGCTGGTACGGGCGGCGTGGCGCACGAGCGGCAGTCATGCCCGCACCTTCGGCAGTTCGCGCGAAGCGCGTGCGCTGCGCGCGAGCGCCCGCCGCGCGGCGCGGACGGCGGCGGTCGCCGCACGTGCGGCGGGCGTCAAGGCCGGAAGAGGCGGCACGCAAGCTTGGGATCGCGCGGTCAGCGCCGGCGGCCGGCTGCGAGAAGCGGCGAAGCGCAAACTTTCGCGCGGCTAAGGATCATCCGGCGCGAGGCTCAGCCGTAGAGCTTGGCGGCAAGCCAGAGGCCGAAGGAGGTAGAGCAGCACGATGGCGACGAGCCGGATCGCCATCAAGGGCGGCACCCCTACCAAGCGTAGTCAATGCCTATGAGCAAAGTCGAGTCGGTCGACTTCCTGCCCGGCGCGGGCCTGCGCTCCCAGTCGAGGTTGAGCTGTGCGCTGACGCCGAGTCCCTTCAGGAGCGGCAGGCGCAGCCCGGTCTTCGAGCGCACGAACACCGCATCGGTGTCCTCGAGGTTCCAGAATCCTTCGTGCTCGTGGAACCACGGCGGATAGCCGGCTTTCACGCCCCAGCCGAGCGCCGGGTAGCGCTCGTTTGCAGCGGCGTAGCGATCCACGGTGACGTAGTCGACGCCACCCCTCACCGTCAGGCTGGCGTGGCCGGCGGCAAGTTCGGCGCCGTAGCCGGCGCCGGCCGAGGCGCGCTGTGCGATGTCCTTCGCGCGGTCGTGCTCGAGCGAGCCGCGCACGTACGCGAAGCGGTCGGTTTCCAGAAAGCGGTCGTAATTGGTGTTCGCGAGCCAGGCCGTGCTCACCCCGATCTGCGGCTCGTCGTCGCGCTCGACCCGGGCGGAGAGCGCGTAGCGGTAGTCGCGGGCGCGAGCGGTGAATTCGCCGTCGGCATCAATGCGTTCGTCCTCGGTGTTGCCGCGGGTGAAGGCAGCTGCCAAGGTGATTCGCCCCGCGTACGCGGCGCCGATGCCGCTCTCCCACGGCGGCGGATTCAGATGCGTGATCTCGTCCAGCGAGAGCTCGTGCGCTGCACCGTCGGGCGCGACGAGCAGCAAGCGGCCGCCGTAAAGCGCCTGCAGCGTGCCGTGCAGCGGAGTGCGCGCGCCCGCACGCATTACCGTCACCGGCCCTGTGGTCGAAAGCGCGGCGACCTCTCGCCAGCGAAGCGCGATCTCGCCGGCATAGTCGGTGCGCAGCAGGAGCTTCCCGTCCGCGAGCGAGGTGATCTCGCCACGGATGCGGTCGCCGTTGCGTAGCACGACCTCGTCGGCGGCGGCCGCGAGCACCGTTCCGGCCAGGACGAGCAGGGCTCCCAGGCGCGCCGAGACTATGGCCGAGTAAAGCAGCGCGGTCCTTAGGGCCGGGTTACCAACGACGGGTTGAGGCCGCTGTTCTTCTTTCTCTTCGGGCTGGAGCTCGGCGGCTACCTGCTTTTGCGTCTGGCTGTGCGCCCCTGAGGAAGGCGCAATTCGACGCTCACGAGTTGCCGCAGGACCTCGCTCGCTACCTCCGCGCCGTAGTCGCGTCGCAGGCGCCCGAGATCGATGCCGTGGAGACGGCGACCAGTTTGTCGAGGGCTTCGCGCATCAGCCCCCACGCCTCTGCGCTGGCGATCGCCAGCACGGGTGGTCGTCGCTTTTGCCATTGCTGCATGTTAAGAATGCGCCACTTAAGAGCGGCTTAACCGTCGCGGCGAAGGCACGCGAGCTGCACCGGCTGCTGCCCAAGTGGAAGCTCGTGCTCGGCATCGACCGCCTCGATTACACCAAGGGCATCGCGCTGCGAGTGCGCGCGTTCAAAGAGCTGCTCGAGCGTCACGCCGAGATACGCGGGCGCGTGTCGCTCGCCCAGGCGATAGTGCCGAGCCGCGAGGACATCCCGCAGTACCACCGCATAAAAACCGAGATCGAGCAGCTCGTCGGGCGAATCAACGGCAAGTTCGCTCGGCCCGGCGGCTGGGTGCCGATATGGCACGAATACCGAAGCCTCTCGCGCCTGGAGCTGCTCGCCTACTACCGCGCCGCCGACATCGCGCTCATGCGCGACTTTCCGCCGCCGGTGCGGCCGCTGCCGCCACCCGTCTAGACTTTCGCCTCCTCGGCGAGGCGTGTGGCGCACATCTGCGCCACGGCGCTGTTCGCCTCCTTCTCGCCGGGCATGGTCGCCCAGCCGCCGGCGGCGACGAGATCGTCGCGCTCCCACCATTCCAGCGCCTGGAGCTTCGCGAGCCGCGTGCGCGCGTCGGCCGCGCGCATGAATTGCTCGGCGCAAATCGCCGCGGCGAGCTGGTTGTGCGAGCCCGCGGCGGCCTCGTTGGCCACCTTCTGCGCCGTGCCGCCGGTCACCCAGCCGCCGAAGCCGAAGCCGATGATGAGCGTGGCGACCACGCAGGCGATGGCGAACCACACCGTCTGCTCCTTGCTTGGCTGGTAGCTCTGCCAGCGCTGGTAGAGGGTTTTCATGCCGTCCTCCTTGTGGATGACGCCCATCGTGCTTCGCTGATGCTTAAGCGCCGCTTACGCGCGATCGTCTTCCCCGCCCTCGCCTTAAGGCCGGCTTAATTGCGCGGCCGAGAGCAGCAGTTCTATCAACGCGGTCGCGCGTTCCGCATTCGCCGCGTGCGCCGGGATTCCCGCTGAGAAATGGGTGATTCTCTGCACCGGAGCGGGCAGCGGCCCGACGATGTCGATGCCCGGCACCGGCTCGAGCTCGCAAAGCTGCTGCACGCCGAGCTCCGCATCGCCGGCGGCGACGACCGACCCGACCGGGCCTTTCTCCACCACCGCGCGCTTCACCTGGCTCGCGATACCGAGGTTCTCCAGCAGCTCCACGAAATATATGCCGCTTGCGCCGATCTTCGAATGCGCGACCGAGCGCGCCGAGACGAGCGAGCGCTTCAGAGCCTCGACCGAGCCGATGTCCGGTTTGCGCGCGCCGGCGCGCACCGCAATGCCGACGCCCGAGCTTCCAAGCGCGCGAACGTGCGTGACGTGCCCGGCTTTGGCGAGCTCTTCCATTGCCTCCGCGGTGAGGACCACGAGGTCGGCGCGGAACCCGGCGGCGAGCCGAGGCACGATCGCCTGGGTGGCGTCGAAGTGAAGCTCGAGCCGCGTCCCGAGCGATCGCTCGAACTCCCGCCTCGACTTCTCCAGCACGCCTTTCAGCGCAAGGGAGCTAAGGACGACGAGGCTCAAGCGAGCCCTTCGAAGAGCTGCACGCTCACCGGCTCGCCCGCCTTCACGGCTCCGCGCTCGTGCTCGAGCACGATGAAGCAGTTCGCCTCCGACATCGAGCGCAGCACCCCCGAGCCCTGCTGGCCGGTGGTGCGCACCTTCCACCCGCCCTGTTCCTGGAACAGGATTCCGCGCTGATATTCCGTCCGCCCCGGCACTTTCCGGAGATTCTCTGCGCACGGGACTTTCAACAACGGCAGCGCTGCCGCATCCCGGCCGGACATGAACACCAGCGCGTCGCGCACGAACTGGTAGAAGGTGACCATCACCGCGACCGGGTTTCCCGGCAGCCCGAAAAGAAATGCATTCCCGATCTTGCCAAAGGCCATCGGCCGGCCGGGGCGCATGGCGATCTTCCAGAACAGCACCTCGCCAAGCCTGCTCATGAGCTGGCGAACGAAGTCTGCTTCCCCTACGGAGACTCCTCCGGTCGTTATCACTGCGTCGGCTTGTCCCGAGGCTTGGCGAAACGCCCGCTCGAGCAGGTCGGGCGCATCACGCACCACGCCCATGTCGATGAGCTCCATGCCGAGCCGGGACAGCATGCCGTGCAGCGTGTAGCGGTTGGAGTCGTAGATCTCGCCTTCTTTGAGCGGCTTGCCGATCGAAGCGAGCTCGTCGCCGGTAGCGAAGAATGCTACGCGCAGCTTGCGCTTCACCTTGGCTTCGCCTATGCCGAGCGAGGCAATCAGGCCTATGTCCGCCGGCGTCAGGAGTTTTCCCGCTCTGAGAACCGGTATGCCGATCTTGAGATCCTCCCCGGCGTAGCGCACGTTCTGCGCCTTCCTCTGCCCGGGCGGGATCGTGATGCGATCGCCTCCCTTCTTGACGAGCTCCTGGATCACGACGGTGTCGGCGCCCGCGGGCATCACCGCGCCGGTCATGATGCGCACGCACTCGCCGGCGCCGAGCTTTCCCGCGTAGGGCTTTCCGGCAAGCGCAGTTCCAATCTCCTTCAATGAAGTGCTCTTCTCCAGGTCGGAGAAGCGCACCGCATAGCCGTCCATCGCCGAGTTGTCGTGCGCCGGGACGTTGATCTGCGGGACGATGTCCTCGGCCAGAACGCGGCCGAGTGCCTCGCGGATCTTCACACGTTCGATTTGCTGAATCTGAATCAAGCAGCTCTTAATGGCTTCGCACGCCTTGTCGACGCGCAGCGCGTCGGGGTCGTAGCCGTCGAGGCAGCTGACGGTTTGCGCGATGCTCATTCGCGGTCTAGCTCGTCCAGCGTGTTGATGTTGCGAAAGGCGTCGGCTTCGTCGTCAAAGCTCACTTCCACGACCTTCAGCGCGGCGTACCAGGCGTCGATCTTGCGACCGCCCTGGGCGAGAAACGCTTCCAGGCTTTCCCGCACATCGCGCTTCATGAGCGCGAAGACGGGATGCGGCTGCTCGCCGGTCTTGGCGACAGCCAGGTGGTGGCTTGTCAAAGCTGCGCTCAGGCGTTTCACTAGATCGTCTGGCAGAAACGGCGAATCGCAAGGCACCGTGACGACGAGCGGATGCGCTGCGGCCTTGAGGCCGGCGTGCAGGCCGGCGAGGGGCCCGGCGAAGCCGCCGATCTCGTCGCGCACCACCCGATGGCCGTACTTTTCGTAGCGCTCGAGGTTCTGGTTGGCGTTGACGATCACCTGCGAGACCTGGGGCGCGAGGCGCTCGAGTACCCATTCGATCATCGGCCGGCCGCGCAGAGGCTGGAGCCCTTTGTCCACGCCACCCATGCGTCGGCCCTGGCCGCCCGCGAGCACGATTCCCGAAACGGCGCTCATCGCGCAGGATTTTATTCTGTAAGCTTTGGCAGATGAGCGAACGGCGCAGCCTCGTCCCCTTCATCAACCTCGGGCATTTCCTCGACCATCTTGTGATGCTGGTCTTTCCCACGGTCGTGGTCGCGCTCGGCCGCGAGTGGGGCCGACCGTACTCGGAACTCCTGCCCCTGGCCCTCGGGGGCTTCATTGCATTCGGCGCGTTCGCGCTGCCGGCGGGCTGGCTTGCCGACCATTGGAGCCGCTACAAGATGATGGCGGTGTTCTTTTTCGGCGTCGGCGGCTCGATGCTCGTTACGGGCTTCGCCCAGTCGCTCTGGCAGATCGGGCTCGGGCTGACGCTGATCGGGGTATTCGCCGCCATCTACCACCCGGTCGGGATCGCGATGTTGGTCGCGTCGCCGGAGAAGATGGGCCGTGCGCTCGGCTGGAACGGACTCTGGGGCAATCTCGGGCTCGCCGCCGCAGCGCTGGTCGCGGGCGCGTTCATGGACCTGTGGGGCTGGCGCGCGGCTTTCTTCATCCCGGGCGCGGTTTGCCTGGTGGCAGGCATCGCCTTTCTCGCGCTGGTGCCCGACCCGGGGCCGGTGCAGAAGAAGTCCAAGACGATCGGGTTGCACATCGACCGCGCCACCATGGCGCGCGTGTTCGCCATCCTGCTGATCGCCACCGCCTGTGGCGGGGTGATCTTCAATTCCACGACGGTCGCGATGCCGAAGGTGTTCGACGAGCGCCTCGCGAGCCTCACACAAACCAGCTTCGGCATTGGCGCCCTGGTCGCGTTCGTGTATTCGCTCGCCGCGCTCGCGCAGCTCGCGATGGGCTCCCTGATCGACCGCTTCGAGCTGCGCAAGCTCATGATCGGCATCGCGCTCATCCAGATCCCGCTGCTCGCCGTGGCGGCCAACCTGGAAGGATGGGCGATGCTCGCAGCCGCGCTTGCGATGATGCTCGCGGTGTTCGGCCAGATCCCGCTGAACGACGTGATCGTCGGCAAGTATGTCGCCGACGAGTATCGCGCGCGCGTGCTGTCGGTTCGCTACGTCGTCTCGCTTGGCGTCGCCGCGGTGGCGGTGCCGCTGATCGCGGTGCTCCACCGTACCGAGGGCGG
>DATIGN010000209.1:0-3172 GCA_035454685.1 Burkholderiales bacterium
CTATCACGGACAATATTCGCGCACGGAAAGCTATTTCGCGCGTTCGGATTTGTCGTCGCACGGGCGGCCGGCGGACAAGGCCGAGCGGGAGCTGCTCGCGCCTTACGCGGACGAGGTCAAGGCGACGATCATGGACGGCAGTTTCGTCTTTCCGGTCAGCGACGGTTCGGGTGAGAACCGCGACGGGCGGCGCGAAGCGCTCGAGCTGCTCGAGGCGGCAGGCTATCGGCTCACCGGCGGCAGGCTGATCAACGCGGAGACCGGGGAACCGTTCAAATTCGAGATTCTCGCCGCGACCCGCGCCCAGGAGCGGCTCCTGCTCACTTATGCGCGCGCCCTGAAACAGGTGGGAATCGACGCGCGAATCCGGCAAGTTGATTCCGCCCAATATCAGCGCCGCAAGCAGACTTACGATTTCGACATGATCCAGTTCTTCTGGCCGGCGTCGCTGTCGCCGGGCAATGAGCAGTCGTTTCGCTGGGGGAGCCAAGCTGCGGTGACCGAAGGCTCGTTCAACTATCCGGGCATCAAGAGCCCAGGCGTCGACGCCATGATCGAGGCGCTGCTCAAGGCCGAGAGCCGCGATGAATTCGTATCGGCGGTGCGCGCGCTCGACCGCTTGCTGCTCTCCGGCGATTACGTCATTCCACTGTTCTATCTGCCGCGCCAATGGGTGGCGCATTGGAGCGATCTGAAGCGGCCGCACAAGACACCGCTTTACGGCTTTCAGATCGACACTTGGTGGATCGAACCTTCCGGCGCCAGGGCGGAAACCGAAAGTCCGCGCGAGAATTGATACCGTCATGAGCACGCTTCCGGTCGAGACGTTCGAGAGCTACGCGGAGACCGCCCTGCTCACCTCGGAGGGTTTGCTCAGGCGTCGCGCCCAGCGTTGGCCCGGGGCCAACGCACTCGCCGATCCGCCTAACCTTGCCGCTCTCGGTTGGGGAACGCCGCGCACTTTCACCTATCGGGAGGCCGATGCGGTGGTCGACCGGCTGGCATCGTTGTTCGTCGAGCTTGGACTCGTGCCGGGCGACACGATCGCCGTGCAGCTACCAAATCTGGCGGTAACGCCCCTCACCTTGCTCGGCGCGTGGCGCGCCGGGCTCAGCGTGACGATGTTGCCGACGCTTTGGCGGGAGCACGAGATCGGCATGGCTTGCGAGGCGGTCAGGCCGAAGGCGCTGATTGCGCATGGCGACGGCGAGCTCTGTGCCGAGAGACTTTGCGGCATCGCAGCGGAGCAGCTCTCAGTGCGCTTCGTGCTTGGCTTCGGCGAGGTACTGCCGGACGGTGTCGGGTGTCTCGACGAAGTGCTTGCGGCGAGCGAGCCGGTGCCAAACCTAGAACAAGCTTTGGACACCGGACGCGGGCCGGCGATGATCAGTGTCACGGCGCGCGCCGGGCTGCCTCTCGTGCCTCTCATTCGTAGCGAAGAGCAGCTTTTGGCGCAAGGGGCGATGACGGTGCTCGCACTCGCGCTCGAGCGCAAGGACGTGATCCTCAATCCCGATCCTCTCGCCGGCCCGATCGGGCTTTCGCTCGGGTTGATGCCCTAGCTAATCAGCGGCGGCGCGCTCGCCCAGCACCATCCCTTCGACTATGCCGCCTTCATCGCGCAACTGCTTGCCACCGGCGCGACAGTCACGGCGTTGCCCGCCCCGGTGCTTGCCGAGTTAGCCAGGGATGAGGTGCTGCGACGGCCCGCTTGCCGGCTGCGGCGACTCGGGGCGGTCTGGCCCAGGGCCGAGATCGCCGATCCGCCGCCCGCATTCGACGACGCCGCGCCGCTCCTGTTCGATCTTTATCCACTCGGCGATCTGGCGGGCGTCGTGCTGCGGCGCGAGGTGAGGCGCGTGCCCCAGCCGATTCCGCTTGGGCCGATCCGGCTGGAACAGGACGGCGACGACGCCGTGTTCGTCGAGACGGCATTCGACGAGCAGCATGATCGTGAAGGCTATACCGAGCTTCTGTTGCGCGGCCCGGTGGTGGCGCTGGCTGACGCGGGACCGCTCGCACCCGACCGCGACGGCTTCGTCGCCACGGGCTTACGTGCCGCGCCGGGCAGCGACGATCGCGCGAGCTTGCAGATCAAGAGCGATGCCGAGCTCCGCCGCCACGGCGGCATCGCGCTTGCCGTCAGCGAGCTGGACGAGCTCTATCGGAGCTTTCCCGGTTTTCTCGACGCCGCCTGCTTCATGCTGCCCGACCCGATCGTGGGCGACCGCGTGTTTGCCGCCATCATGCCGCGGCCAGCAGAGCCTTCCTCGCCGGAAGATCTCGTCCGCTTCCTCGCAGAGCGTGGCGTGGCGCCTTACAAGTTCCCAGACAAGCTGCTCGTGGTGCGCGAAATCCCGCGCGACGCCGATGGCCGTGTGCTGCGCGACGAGATCTTGCGGCAGGTCTAGGCCTAAGCTGCCTGCTTCACGGCTTGGGCGATTTTGACCAGGCGCTGGAGCAAGTCGCGGGCGCCAGCAAGCCGCCTTTCCGGCGTCTCCCAATTGGCATAGTAGATCAGCCGATGGTCGGGCTGGAGCTTCACCCGGTGGCCCTCGTCGCGGATGAATTCGATCAAGCCTTCGGGATTGGCAAAGCTCTTGTTGCGGAAAGCGATCACCGCGCCTTTCGGCCCGGCGTCGATCTGCTCGATGCCGGCCTGGCGGCAGAGGCCCTTGATCTCGACCACGTCGAGTAGGTGGCGCACTTCCTCGGGCAGCGGACCGAAGCGGTCGATCAGCTCGGCGGCGTAGGCCTCGATGGCGTCGTGGCCCTCCACGCCCGAGAGGCGACGGTAAAGCCCGAGACGCAGCTGCAGGTCCGGCACATAGTCCTCGGGAATCAGCACCGCGGCACCGAGATTGATGCGCGGCGACCATTGATCCTCGAGCACCGCCCCCTCGCCGCCCTTGAGCGCGGCAACGGCCTCCTCCAGCATCGATTGGTAAAGCTCGAAGCCGACTTCCCGGATGTGGCCGGATTGCTCTTCGCCGAGCAGATTGCCCGCCCCTCGGATGTCGAGATCGTGGCTCGCCAGTACGAAGCCGGCGCCGAGCGTATCCAGCGATTGCAGCACTTTGAGTCGCTTCTCGGCGGCGGGTGTCAGCCGCGCGTCGGCGGGGATGGTGAAATAGGCATAGGCTCTCACCTTGGAGCGGCCCACCCTGCCCCT
>DATIGN010000210.1:0-3563 GCA_035454685.1 Burkholderiales bacterium
TGACGTCCATCCGGTAGTCGATGTCGGAGTGGTCGTCGTCGAATTCCTCGTAGCGGTGATCGACGCCCGCCTCGGCCAGGCGCTTCGACAGGATGCGCGAGCCGAAATGGATGTGGTACTGGTCGCGCCAGCCGCAGTCGAGGTAGATGCCGCGCAACGACTTCAGATTATTCTTGTATTTTGAAACAAGATGGATGGGGTCGTGGCGGCGCCAGTTGCGCCAGCGCTCTTCGATCACTTCGCCCGATTCGGCGTTGAAGGGGATGCGGAAGCCGAGCGGCGCGCGCGGGTCGGGGTCGTAGGTCGCGGCCATGCAGAGGTTCATGATGGCGTGGCCTTCCTTCCCCGAGAGCTTCTCCTTCTTCCACACGTGCGCGAGGAAGCGCTTGATGCGGCCGTCGTCCATTCCTTTGGCGATGCCATTGCGCTTCGCCTCTTGGCGCGCGTCGTAGAGGCCGGGCTTGCGCTTGGGCGCGCGGTACTTGGCGAGCTCGTTGAGGGTGTTCGGCCAGTCGTGCCAGTAGACGAAGTCGAAGTAGGCGTCGCCCGAATGGCTGGCTACCGCGCCCCAGTAGCTTGCGTACTTCATGCCGTGGAGGATCGCGCCGTAGCCGCCGGAGGACTTGCCGAAGCAGCCGCGGTGCTCCCTGCCCGCGAGGGTGGGGAACTCGCGCTCGACGAACGGAATGATCTCGCGCGTGAGGTAGTCCGCATAGTTGCCGATCGCGGAGGAATTCACGTACTGGTTGCCGCCGAGCGCAGTGAAGCAGTCCGGGAACACGATGATCGCGGGTCCCATCTTCTGCTCGCGGATGAGCCGCGCCGCGCGCTCCGGGACGTTGTCGCCGAAGGGCTTCCAGTTGGCGTGTGCGAGACCCGAGCCGGTGAAGCCGACCAGGTCGTAGAGCACCGGGAAGCGTCGCCTGCCACGGAACCCGTCATATTGCGGCGGCAGCCAGACCGCGAGCTTGCGCACGTGCGGATCGCCGAGCGGGTTTCCCTTGAGGATCTGCGACGTGTGCTCCACTACGACCAGGGTGCCGGCGGAGCCTTTGGGGCGTTTCAGGGCGATGGGTAGTTACCGTCTCAGGTGATGGCGCGTCATCGAGCCTCCTCGCGGAGCTTCCTCGACCTTCGCTGCGGTTATGCTAGCGCAGCCCATCAAGCTGAACTAGCCGGCGCCCGCCTGGCGCCGGCGCCGCAGCGCCGGCCACAGCATCGAGGCGAGCACCAGCGCCGTGCCGAGGATGAACGCGAGGCTGATCGGCCGGGCGAGGAACTCGGTCGCGTCGCCGCGCGCGAGCAGCATCGCGCGGCGCAGGTGCTCCTCGAAGAGCGGCCCGAGCACGTAGCCGAGCGCCCCGAGCGCCGCGCACAGGTACACGTCCGCCGGAATCGCGCCGCGGCCGAAGCGCTCCGGCTCGCGCGCGAGCTTCTTCTCGAGCATGTAGGCGGCGAACGAAGAGAGCGCCGGCCCGGTGCCGGGCAGCACGCCGAGCGCCGCGCCCACCGCGGTGCCGCGCACCGCCGGCCAGGCCGAGTCGCCGAGATCGCGGCGGCTCGGCATGAGACGCGGGATCGCGCCCGTGAACACCTCGCGCGGCGCGCGCGACTCGAGGTTCGCCGCGATCTCCGCCACCGCGAAGAAGCCCACCGCGATCGCCGTGAAGCCGATGCCGTCGTACAGCTCGGGCACGTCGAAGGTGTAGCGCTGCCAGCCCGAGTTGACGTCGGTGCCGACCGTGCCGAAGAAGAGCCCGAGCGCCACCATCGCGAGGCCCTTCACCGCGTCGCCTTGCGCGAGCACCGCGGAGGCGACCAGGCCCATGAGCATCAGCGCGCAGTACTCCCAGGGGCCGAACTTGAGCGCCCACTCGCCGAGCGGCGGCCCGAGCAGCGCGATCAGCAAGGTCCCGATGCAACCGGCGAAAAAGGAAGCGAGCGCGGCCACGGCCAGCGCCGGCCCCGCCCTTCCCTGGCGCGCCATCTGGTAGCCGTCGATGCAGGTCACCGCGGCCCCGGTCTCGCCCGGCAGATTGACGAGAATCGAGGTGGTCGAGCCGCCGTACTGCGCGCCGTAGTAGATGCCGGCGAGCATGATGAGCGAGGGAATCGGCGGCAGCGTGAACGTCAACGGGAAAAGCATCCCGATCGCCACTAGCGGCGTGATCCCGGGCAGCACCCCGATCAGCGTGCCGAGAGCGACGCCGCCGAGACAGTACACAAGGTTCTCGGCCGAGAACGCGACCACGAACCCCAGGGCGAGATTCTCAAACAAGCCAGATCCCGGGCGCGAGCTGGAACGGGAGCTTGAGGAGATAGACGAACACGCCCACCGCGAACGCCGTCATCACCGCCGTGAGCGCGAGCACCTCGCGCCAGCGGAACTCCCGCCCGCCGAGCGCCGCGACCACGAACATCGCGGCGAGCGCGCTCATCAGGCCGAGCCGCGGCAGCAGGAACCCGAAGAGGAACATCGACGCCACGATGCAGCCGACCGGCCGCCAGTCCCACGCCACCGGCGCCTCGTCCTTCCTCGGCCAGCCCAGGCCTCGCGCCGCGAGATAGACGCCGAAGAGCGCAAGTATCAGCCCCAGCGCCGCCGGAAAATCCCCCGGCCCCATGCGCACCAGCGTCCCCATCGGGTAGTCGCGGTCCGCAATGTGCATCGCCGCGAGGCCGAAGGCGAGGAACACGAGCCCGGCGAGGAAGTCCTTGTTGCCAAGCACAAGCTTATTATCTCCGTCCATGATCGTCCTCGAGGGTGTGACGAAGCGCTTCGGCGCGGTGACCGCGGTCGAGCGCGTGGGCTTTCGCGCCGAGAAAGGGAAGTTCGTCGTGCTGCTGGGCCCCTCGGGCTGCGGCAAGTCAACCCTCCTTCGCCTCATCGCCGGCTTGGAGGAAGTTTCAGAGGGAAGAATCCTTATCGAAGGCCGGAACGTTACGCGCCTCGACCCGACGAAGCGCCGCATCTCGATGGTGTTCCAGTCCTACGCGCTCTTCCCGCACCTCACGGTCGCCGAGAACATCGTCTTCGGTTTGAAAGTCCGAAGAACCTCTCCGAAGGAAAGGCAGGAACGGCTTTCCTGGGTCGCCGAGCTCGTCGGTCTCGCCGAAAGGCTCCACCACAAGCCGCAACAGCTTTCCGGCGGTCAACGCCAGCGCGTCGCGCTCGCGCGCGCGATCGTGTCGCAGAACCCGATCTGCCTGATGGACGAGCCGCTCTCCAACCTCGACGCCCAGCTCCGCCACGACATGCGGGTCGAGATCCGCGCACTGCAGCGGCGCCTGGGCATGACCGTGGTCTACGTGACCCACGACCAGGTCGAGGCGATGAGCATGGCCGACCATGTGGTGCTCCTGCGCGAGGGGCGCATCGAGCAGGAGGGCACGCCCGCCGAGCTCTATTCGCGCCCGGCGAGCACCTTCGCCGCGCGCTTCATCGGCACGCCGGCGATGAATTTGGTTCCTTTGCACAACATACAACCGGGCGCCGCCGCTGGCCTGACCGCCGGCATCCGCCCGGAGCACATTCGAATTTCCGGAAACGGCGTTTCCGCCAC
>DATIGN010000211.1:0-2186 GCA_035454685.1 Burkholderiales bacterium
GGAGCGTGATGAAGAATCATCAGCGTGGCGAGCCGGCGATTCCCTTCGAGAACGATGTGCTTGCCTTTCGCCTGCTTAAGGACGATCACTGGCTCGTGCGAAAAGAAGCCTCCTGGCGCTGGAACTCGCGGGTGTGGGCGGTGCGGATGTCCGCAATCAGCGAGGGATGGTCGTCGCGGCGGCGCTGATCGTCGCAGTGCTTCCAGTAGTTGCAGATGTCGCAGTGGGGGACGGGGTCGGGGTAGGTTGAAGGAAATGGGGTCCCCGCATGCGCGGGGACGACGGCAGCGAGGAGGCGACAGCGGATGAGCCGAAAGTAGGCGGCGAAGTCGGCGGTGCGGTAGGCCTCCTCCTTCTCCGGCGTTACGACGTGAAAGCGATCGGGCTGCGCGCCCTGCATGGCGGCGAGCATCTCGCAGTAGGTGCAGAGCTGGAGGATCGTGCCCGCGCGGGTCTCGCGCGCGAGCTTGGTGTCTACCGGCTCGTAGGACTCACCGACTCGAAGAAGCACATCGGCGATGCCGAAGAGGTGTTCGTTGCCGAGCGGCGCCTGCACGATGACCTGCGCACCCTCGCGCATGGCAGCGAGCGTGGCGTGCGGGTCCCTGCTCTCCCCAAGGTCGACGATGCTCGAGCCGGCGAGGCGCAGGCGCTCGATGTAGGCGCGCTCGTGCTGCTCGCCGCGGCTGCGCATCGCTTCAAGCCGCAGGTCGGGCATGAACTCGATCTCCAGCTCGCCGGCTCGGCGCTTGCGCTCGAGCTGGGTGTAATGCGCGCAGGCGAGGTGCGTCGAAAGCTGCGTCGGGGTGAGCAGCAAATTCGGGGTCAGGGCCGAACCCAGAGTCACGCTCCGCTTTTCAAATTCCGGCCCTGACTCCACGGACGGTCGACGTGGTCGCCGGCCGAAAAGAGCACGCTCCCCATATGGTTCTGCATGATCTCGCCCCAGCTCCTCTATACCCCCAACCTCTGTCGCCGCTCAATAGGCGCACGCCGGTATGGAGACACGCGTCAACAAAACCTTACGAAAACTCAGCGCCCGCGCGGGATGCGCCGATAGCGGTGATCGACCGCCAGCCGGGCGCGGGTTCGCCTGTCGAAGAACACAAGATCCCGCTGGCTCAGGCGGTGACCCTGGGGTGGCTCGTCACCATGAGCGTAGAATCAAGCAATGCTTGACTGGTCGACGTGCTCTGCCGTGGAACGCGATTCCGCGAAAGTCAGCGGTGCCTGGGTATTCCGCGGCACGCGGGTTCCCGTGAGCGCACTGTTCGAGAACCTCGAAGGCGGTGCTACGGTCGAGCAGTTCCTGGCGTGGTTTCCCGGCGTTGTCCGTTCGCAGGTGGACGCAGTGCTGGAGCACGCCGCGCGTAGCGCGCAGGCGGCCTGAACCCGCGCCTCGGTGCGCGTTCTTTTCGATCAAGGCGTTCCCGCACCGCTGCGCGAGCACCTGCCGGACCATGAAGTGCAGACCACTTTCGAGCGCGGCTGGTCGGAGCTCGATAATGGCGAGCTGCTCGCGAGGGCCGAGGCAGAGTTCGACGTGCTCGTAACGACGGACCGCAACCTGCGGCACCAGCAGAACCTGGCCGGGCGTCGCATCGCGATCCTCGTGCTTCCGACGACAAGCTGGCCGCGCTTGCAGGCGATCACTGGCCGAATCGCTGAGGAGCTTGAGTCCACTCAACCGGGTGTTTACCGCGAGCTTCCGCCTTAGCACCCACCCGAAGCGTAGCTCTCACACCTCGATCTCCTCGGCCGCCGGCAGCGCTGCGACAGAGTCGAGCGCGGGAAGCGCCTCTTCACCGATGCCTTGCAGGTCCCCCACAACGCTCAGAAGACCGTCCTGCATACGGGTGAGCTGCGCTTCGCGCTTTTTCCAGATGCGCGCTAGCGCGGCTTTCTCGGCCTCGAGCTCCTCGCGCATGGTGACGAAGCCGTCGTAGACGGTCTTCAGGCGCTGCGCGAACTGCGGGCTGCAGATGTAGTTGTAGAGGAGCTCCATTTTCTCGCTCCGGCCCGCGTTCGCCTGGCGCTGCTTGTGCAGCTCGACGAGCGCCGAGCGCAAGAGCTCAGCGAGGGGGCGGGCGGCGTCGAAGCGGGCGACCCAGACGTCGGACTCGCGCAGGAAGGGCTCGGCGCAGGTGCCCGATCGGTCCTTCGGCATCGCCGCGGTGACGATGACT